>JAFRWW010000058.1 GCA_017441585.1 Lachnospiraceae bacterium | reverse complement strand
TTACGCCGGATAAATTCTCATATTCGAGGCGTCCGAATGAGTCGTACCGGGCGGTACGGTGCAAAACAGTCCGGCGGACTGTTTTGGGGAGCGTTTAGTCGAGCCATGCGAGACTGCGACCTGCTGGACAACGAAGAAGATAAGGATTTAGACAAGTATAAAGTTGCGATATTTAGTGGCAGGAGTAATAGTACAACGAGGAAGGCCGCTGCGGTTTTTATCTACCGTAGCGGCCTTCTAATGTGATGTTCCCATCGGTCCAATTCCTCCAATTCTTCTAATCTTCGATCCTTCCCCGTCCTCTTCACTCTGAATATCGATCTCTCATGACTTTCATCTCCGGCATCTCATATGCCCTTTTCTTTTTTATAAAGAATGTCACGGTTTCCTTCTGATGATAGAAGCGGGTGCTCTTAATTCTCCTTTGGACCATACCTCCTAATCTATATTTCAAACAACCGAGGCCTTTAAAATAGGGTGGCTCTCTGTGGTTGATAAATGAATGATACCACCCCGGATCTTGTTTTACAAGATGGAATAATATCTAAATCGAAACGGCAAATATCGTCACATTTCCGGCTTGAAAAAACAATAAAATCTGTAGTAAAATTATATTGTTGCGGGTCAAATTTTTGCATCGTTCTGATGCTTTTTTTTATTCTCATTGGGACAACATGATATTGGATCACGATCTTTATAAATTAACAGATAAATTGGCGTCTGAAAGGGATCTTACGGATGAGGAATTTTTACGGATACTCTTTTGTGATGATCCGGAGTTTATATCATATCTGTCTGCAAAGGCCCGGGAGAAAAAGGAAGAGTATTACGGGAAAAAAGTATATATCCGTGGCCTTATCGAATTTACCAATCATTGTAAAAATAACTGTCATTATTGCGGCATCCGCAGGGACAATAAAAATGCCCTGCGTTACCGTCTTAGTGAAGAAGAGATTTTGTCATGCTGTGACACCGGGTATGGGCTTGGTTTTCGCACTTTTGTGCTCCAGGGCGGTGAGGACGGATATTACACGGATGATAGGATGGTCGATATAGTCAGTGCCATCAGGAAAAAATATCCGGACTGCGCCATCACCCTGTCCATAGGTGAAAGGGAAAAGGAAAGCTATCAGAAACTGTTCGATGCGGGGGCCGACAGATATCTGCTGCGTCATGAAACTGCGGATAAAGAGCATTACGGATCATTGCATCCCATCGATATGTCTTTCGATCACAGGATGCAGTGTCTTAAAGATCTTCGGGAAATTGGATTTCAGGTGGGCTGTGGCATGATGATAGGATCGCCGGGACAGACCATGGAGCACATTATAAAAGACCTGCGATTCATTCAGAAATTTAGGCCGGAAATGGTGGGCATGGGACCCTTCATTCCTCATCATGATACGATGTATGCGAATGAAAAGGCAGGAAGCGTGGAGCTGACCTTAAGACTCTTAAGTGTTATCAGGCTGATGTTTCCTGCGGTACTGCTTCCCGCTACCACGGCTCTTGGAACCCTTGATCCCATGGGCAGGGAAAAGGGACTTATGGCGGGAGCCAATGTGCTGATGCCAAATCTTTCTCCTGTAAATGTGAGGGATAAATATACGCTTTATGATGATAAGATATGTACAGGTGAAGAAGCAGCGGAATGTATCCGCTGCCTCAAAATGCGTGTGTCAAAAACGGGTTATGAGATAGTACAGGATCGGGGAGATCCTGCGGGATGAGATGTATTTGTCAATGTATCCGAGATCAAAATATCCGAAATTAAAGTATTCGAAATTAAATCATCCGTGATCAAAGAATCTGGGATCAAAGTATCTAGGATCAAAGTATCTGAAATCAGAGTATCTGAAATCAAAGTGTCTGAAATCAAAGAGCCTAAAATTCAGATCATGGACTCGTCATATTGAGCTCTAACCCCGCCTATGAATTTGGGTCGTACTCTTGCGGCGCAGATGTGTGCCCGGCCGATGGTGTGATTGTCGAGTCTCACGGGCACGGCCACCTTTTTAAGATGCATGCCGATCAGCGTATCACCGATATCAAGTCCCGCATCTGCTCTGACTTCTTCCAGGGTCACGGGATGTTCGAAGGTGTTCCAGGCGGTGGTGGCAAAGGATCCTCCGGCCTTTGGCTGGGGTACGGCGTTTACGATATCCATGCCCTTTGCTGCGTCGGTTTCGATGACTATCGCACGGTTCAGATGCTCGCAGCACTGGGCGGCCAGGTATATGCCGCGCTTTTGGGTTTCTTCATAGATACCTGCAAAAACAGCCTTAGCGGCATCCAGATTTGAATTGCTCCCTATCCTGTCTCCGCAGACTTCTGAGGTGGAACAGCCCACTACCAGTATCTGTCCTTCTTTAAGCTTCGCCTTGTCACAAAGTTCCGAGGTGACGGCTTTTGCCTGCTGTGTCAGTTCTTCAAACATTTCGGTACTCCTTTTTATCTATTGAGAAATTTTGAAAATATACGGTTCAGTCCGCATCTGAAGCAAAGTATCACGCCGAGGATAGCGCCGATGGCACCCTGTGCTATCTCATAGGGCAGCTTCATTATCGCATACTCAGGTGTGCTGTAAATAAATGCCTTGCCCAAAGTGTAGCCCGTTACCATTATCACTGCGCCTATTGTGACGCCGATGATGGCTGCCAGCTTGGGGTTGTGCTTAAAGGTGTTATGAGAGATATAAGAAATCACCAGTGCCTGCAGTCCGTGTGTCACCAGGGATACAAACATGGGCAGGGGATAAAAGATCATGTCTCCTATGAACGAACCCACGCCGCCTACTATGAAGGCGTCAACGGGATCCAGCAAAATAGCGGCGGTGCATATGATCACATCGCATAGATACAGGTGTCCGCCGGGAACCGGTATTCCGAAGGATGACATGGCGATGTTCAGCGCCATGAAAACGGCAGCGGTAGTGATCCTAATTGCAGTAAGTTGTTTTGTTGCAGTCATTTTTGGCCTCCTTATGTTTATTGCTGTATTTATTCAATGTCATTAACTGCATATTCCGCGCAGACAGGTGATAGTTGGTCTTTAAGTCTGAGCGAAGGGGGACGTCGTGCTTTACATTCGCGACAAAATGGAGTATATAATATTACTGGACATATAAAAATGACCAGAATTAAAATAAATGATAAGACCAGATGAATTATACTATTGAGAAAAACGGACAGGAATCTGCATATTTACAGCTTTACCGCCTGATGGTAAAGGATATCATCGCAGGTGTATATCCCTATGGTACAAAGCTTCCCTCAAAGAGAGTGATAGCTGCTGAGACGAATTTGAGCGTTATCACGGTGGAACATGCACTGACACTGCTCAATGAGGAAGGCTATGTCCAGAGCCGCCAGCGCAGCGGGAATATTGTGATATACAAAGATGAGGATTTTCCCGGAAATCCGGATGAAGATTCAGGAGTGGTCAATTCATTACCGTTACCGGTATCTGCTGCTTTTGCGGAGCCTCAGACAATGGAATCGGATTTTGAGCGTGGGGATTTCCCTTTTTCTGTTCTGACAAAGACCATGAGACGGGTGATGCTCGATTACGGCGAGAGGATACTGGTTAAGTCACCCAATCACGGCTGCAGTGAACTCAGAAGTGAGATAAGTCTTTATCTGGCCAGGAGCCGCTCACTGCATATTGATCCCAGTCGGATCATCATAGGCTCCGGAGCGGAATATATTTACGGTATGATAGTACAGCTTTTGGGTACCGAACAGATATATGCCCTTGAGAATCCTTCATATCATAAGATACTCAAAGTCTACGAGGCCATGGGTGCCGTATGCGATATGCTGACCATGACGGATGACGGCATCGCTTCTGCCGATCTGGAGCGGACAAAGGCAAAGATCTTACATGTTACTCCCTTTAACAGTTATCCCAGCGGAGTGAGTGCAAGCATCTCAAAAAAGAATGAATATATACGCTGGGCAAAAAAGAACAATGCGGTCCTGATAGAGGATAATTATGATTCAGAGCTGACGGTTTCCCGTAAAAATGAGGAGCCTCTCATCGCTCTTTCAAAGGACGCGGATGTCATATATATAAATACATTTTCCGGTACCATAGCGCCTTCCGTCAGAGTGGGATATATGATCCTTCCCGAAAAAATGGTGGAGCTGTTTAATCAAAAACTGGGTTTTTATTCATGTACGGTTCCGATCTTTGACCAGTTAGTACTGTGTGAGCTTCTTAAAAGCGGCGATTTTGAAAGACATATAAACAGGGTCAGGCGTAAAAGACGTATGGCTCAGGGCAACTGATATCCCAAATTTTTGGGAAATGTGATATAATACTTAGCCGAGGTATTTTTTATGAAACTGATCAAAACAGAAGATGCCGTGGGTCAGGTACTGTGCCATGACATCACGCAGATAATAAAGGGCGTCACCAAGGACGCTGTTTTCAGAAAAGGTCATGTAGTGACCAAGGAAGATATTCCGGTGCTGCTTTCCGTGGGGAAGGAGCATCTATATGTGTGGGAAAAAGATGAGAATATGCTCCATGAAAATGAGGCCGCCAAGGTTCTTTATGAGATGGCAGCGGGCTCATCTTCATATATAAGTCCCTCCGAAGTTAAGGAAGGTAAAATAGAACTTATCGCTAAGACTGACGGACTGTTCAAGGTGGATTCTTTTCTTTTGAAAAAAGTGAACAGTCTCGGCGAGATGATGATAGCGTCCCGTCATGGAAATACTGCAGTCAAAGCGGGAGATAAGCTGGCAGGCACCAGGATCATCCCTCTGGTGATAGAGAAGGAAAAGATGGAAAGGGCCCGGGATATGTGTACGGGCAGACCTATTTTCAGGATACTTCCCTTTGAGGCAAAAAAATATGCTGTCATTACCACCGGAAATGAAGTGTATAAGGGCCGTATAGAGGATACCTTTACCGACGTGATAAAAGAAAAGCTTTCGGAGTATGGTGCCGAATGCATGTATCATGAGGTGTGTCCTGATGATCATGAGGTGATAACCGCATCCATCCGCACTGCCATTTCAATCGGGGCCAGGCTGGTGATCTGTACCGGCGGCATGAGCGTGGATCCTGATGACAAGACTCCTCTTGCCATCAAAAATTCAGGAGTGGACATCGTAACCTATGGAGCCCCCGTTCTGCCGGGAGCCATGATGCTTTTATCATATACTAAAAGCCATGTTCCCGTAGTGGGACTGCCGGGCTGTGTCATGTATGCAAAGCGCACCATATTCGATCTGATACTGCCGAGGCTGATGGCGGATGATATGATAAACGCAGACGAGATAGCTGCCCTTGGAGAGGGCGGTTTATGCCTTGGCTGCGATGTGTGTGTATACCCGAACTGCGGTTTCGGAAAATGAGATGGCATGAACTGATCATCTTTTGTCATCTTGAAAGAATCGGCAAAAAATAAAAATGAAGCGAGAATAATAATGAGAGGCGAGATCAAAGCAATCTGTATAAGTGAAAAACGCGGCACTGCAAAGCATGAAATCCCTGAGGCTAAACTCATCGAAAACTTCGGGATAGAGAATGACGCCCATGCGGGAAACTGGCACAGACAGGTGAGCCTGTTGTCCTATGACGAGGTGGAGGCTTTTAAGAAACGCGGCGCCCAGGTGGAAAACGGAGCCTTCGGAGAGAACATCCTCATGGAAGGCTATGACCTTAAGACCTTGTCCATAGGTACCAGATTTATATGCAAAGATGTGGTGCTTGAACTGACCCAGATAGGAAAGCAGTGCCATTCCCACTGCGAGATATATAAGCAGGTGGGGGACTGCATCATGCCCAGGGAAGGCGTGTTCACAAAGGTGATCCACGGCGGTATCCTGAAAAAGGGAGATGTGTTTGAAGTAATACAAAATGAAGAAAAATGATTTAAGCGTAGGTATTCTTGCAGGCGGCAAAAGCAGCCGCATGGGCGAGAACAAGGCTTTAATTGAATACAGTTCAAAGACTTTTCTCAGACATCTGACAGATGAATTCTCAGGCTGGGGACAGATCATTCTGTCCCAAAATCCGAGAGAAGTTCTGGAGGCCGGTGAAGATGTAATAAGTGTCTTTGACGAGCATGAGGATATAGGTCCCATAGAGGGTATCCGCCGCATACTGACGGTGGCAGACAGTGAGTATGTATTCATCTGCGCTGTTGATATGCCTTTATTAAAAAGTGAACTGGCGGAATATCTTACTGAGTTTATTTCTTCTGACTATGACTGCTATGTGGTAAAGGATGAAAAGCATTTTCATCCTCTTTGCGCCATTTATTCAAAGGCAGTCCTTCCCGTGATTGAGCAGCTCATTGCTGAAGGGAAATATAAGCTCATGGAGCTTTTGGACAGGGTCCGTACAAAGTACATTTCCCTGGAAAAAACCTGTATCAGCACAAAGCAGCTTTCAAATTACAACACCTGTGAAGACTTAAAAAAACTGTATCTGCCTGCGGTCTTTGCCGTCAGCGGCACAAAGGATTCGGGCAAGACCTATCTCATCATAAAGCTGATCAATGAGTTCATCAAAGAAGGCTTTTCGGTAGGTGTCATAAAGCATGACGGACATGACTATCTCATGGATCATGAGGGCAGCGATACGGACAGGTTTTATAAGGAAGGGGCTGTTTTTACCGCTATTTATAACAAAGACAAATTCAGCATAAATGCGGCAAAGCCCATTGATCATGAAAAACTGATCAGTATGTGCCCCGAAGCGGATATCATAATCTGTGAAGGCTTCAAGGATACATCCCTTCCCAAGGTGGTGGTAAAAAGGCGTGAAACCTTTGAACCCTATGATTTCGCAGATCCTGTCATAGCCCATGTAAGCGACAGTCAGTCAGGCTTATCTTTTGAAGACACCTCTTTAATTTGTTCCCGGATAAAAAAATATTTCAATATAACGGATTAAGAATATGGAAGAAAAGAGACTTTCCCACCTTGATGAAGAGGGGAAGGCGCACATGGTGGATGTCACAAAAAAGGACGTGACATACAGGCGCGCCGTTGCCCGCGGAAGTATCAGGGTGAGCAAAACAGTATATGATGCCATCGTGTCAGGTAATGTACCTAAGGGAGATGTTTTTGCCACCGCCCGCATAGCAGGGATCATGGCGGCAAAAAAGACTCACGAGCTGATACCTCTGTGTCATCCGCTTATGCTTACGGGGATAAATGTGGGTTTTATCCTTCCCAAGAGCCCGCTGCAGCAAGTGGTTTCGAAGGCTTTGGAGGAGGACTGTCAGACGATTGAAGATGTCTCGACGTCCGGAAAAGTGGTAAAAGAAAAGCAGTTGGAAGTCTACGAGATAGAGTGTGAGTGCACCGTTACCTTAAGCGGAAAAACGGGAGTGGAAATGGAAGCCCTCACAGGAGTTTCAGTGGCTCTTCTTACGGTATATGACATGTGCAAGGTCCTTGATAAGACCATGGAGATAGGACAGATCAGACTCATGGAAAAAGAGGGCGGCAAGTCGGGGCATTTTGTCAGAGAGGAAAAGAAAAATGAAGAATAAAACAATATTAACAACAGCAACAGCCCTTTTAATGGGCGCTTTATTATTTGCAGGCTGCGGCACGGAAGCCTCTGCGCCCGTGGATGCAGTTAATGATGCAAAAGCCGTCAAAGATGCGATGGCTCTTAAAGATGCAGCGGCCCTCAATGATGCTCAGTCTGCAGAGGGTGAAACGGATACTAAACCTGCACAGAAAACAGAGCCTGCACAAAAAGCCGAAGTAACACAAACCAAAAAAGCAGAACCGGCGAAAAGCGAGGAAGAACCTGTGGATGTGCAGGTGTTCATAGCGGCCTCACTTAATACGGTCATGACTGAGCTTGCCGCAAAATATAATGAGACCCATCCCAACGTAAACATAGTTTACAATGCGGATTCCTCAGGCACCCTGCAGACCCAGATCGAAGAGGGCGCGGCCTGTGACATCTTTTTCAGTGCGGCCCAGAAGCAGATGAATGCTTTGGAGGAAGAAAATCTCCTGATCCCTGATACCCGCAAAAATGTGGTGAACAATCAGGTGGTAGTAATCTCCCTTAAAGATTCCGCCACAAAGGTTACAGGTCTTGAGGATATAGAAAAGGCAGAGAGCATCGCTCTGGCTGACGGATCTGTTCCTGTGGGAAAATATACCAGACAGGCGCTTGTGAATCTTAAAAAGTTACCTGAGGTTGAAGATGTGTCAAAGATCACCACAGCTGAGGTGCAGGATGCTTTGGGTGGCGTGGAAATATCCGAGCAGTCAAATGTCAGCAAGGTACTGGCGGCAGTTGTGGAAGGGTCCTGTGAAGTGGGAACCACTTATTATTCCGATACTTACGGATATGAGAAACAGGTTAACATAATACAGACGGTTGGCTATGATCTCACCGGAAACGTGATCTATCCCGTATCCAGGGTGGTGAATGATGAAGCGGATGATGCCGAGAATGCGGCAGCGGATGATTTTATAGCCTATATCACTTCTGATGAGGCTAAGGCTGTATTTGATTCTTATTATTTTGATACAGATGTCGAGTAGTCATTTTATAATTTGAATTTTTGACAGGGGATATAAAATGTCGGAAATAATTAGTATCCTCGGGGGGCTGGACTACAGCCCCCTGTGGATCTCACTTAAAACGGGACTGGTGGCCACATTTATCTGCTTTTTTCTGGGGATATTTGCGGCGCGAAAGGTGATGAAACTGCCGGATCGGTTAAGGGCCCTCATCGATGGGATACTGACACTTCCCATGGTGCTGCCCCCTACGGTGGCGGGCTTTTTCCTGCTTTTATTTTTCAGCAAGAGAAGACCCCTGGGGGCTTTTTTGTATAATGAATTTGACATAAAGATAGTGCAGACCTGGCTGGGCTGCGTAATAGCTGCCACGGTCATAGCTTTTCCCCTCATGTATAAAAATGCAAAGGCGGCCTTTGAGCAGGTGGATGTGAATCTGGTATATGCAGGACGCACTCTTGGGATGTCCGATACTGCCATTTTCTGGAGAGTCATACTTCCTACGGCGGGACCGGGCATAGCCTCCGGGACCATTTTGACTTTTGCCAGGGCCCTGGGAGAGTATGGCGCCACCTCCATGCTGGCAGGTAACATCCCGGGAAAGACCGCTACCATATCGCAGCGCATCGCCATGGTGATCCAGGATGGGGACTATATGACTGCAGGTGTCTGGACAGCCATAGTCATATTGATCGCCCTTTTTGTCATCGTGATCATGAATCTTATAACGGACCGTGGCTTAAAACATATCACAAGGTATTAATGGTCATGAAGCTTGACATAAAAATAAAAAAGAAATTCGGAGATTTTACTCTTGATACAGATTATAATGGGGATATTGACACACTGGGGATCCTGGGGGCCTCAGGCTGCGGGAAGAGCATGTTCCTAAAATGCATCGCCGGTATCGTAAAGCCGGATGAAGGGCGTATAGTAATGGACGGGCGGGTCCTTTTTGACAGTAAAAAAGGTATCGATCTAAAGCCTCAGGAGCGCCGGGTAGGATATCTTTTTCAGAATTATGCTCTTTTTCCGAACATGACGGTGGAGCAGAATATAATGGTCCCTCTTAAGTGCAATAAAGTGGCTTCTTTGGGCCGGGATGCTCTTAAAATGAAGGAGACCGTAAAAGAACTGATGGCTTCCTTTTGTCTTGAGGGGCTGGAGAGTCATCTTCCGCGTCAGCTCTCCGGAGGGCAGCAGCAGCGTGTGGCACTGGCCAGGATGCTGGCCACAAGGCCGTCTTTAATTCTTTTGGATGAGCCTTTTTCTGCCATGGATGTTTTTTTGAAAGAAAAACTGATGCGTGAATTCATGGCTCAGCTTTTGGTATTTGAGGCACCGGTCATCATGGTTTCCCACAATATTGATGAGGTCCGTGCCATCTGTGATGAAACAGCAGTTATGGATGCAGGCGGCTTTGTCATGACCGGGAGGACTGATGAGGTGCTTGAAGAAATGATAAAGAAAAGAATCGGGGAAAGATCAGAATGAAAGACGGGTTTGAAAGAAAGACAGAATATTTGAGGATATCTTTGACTGACAGATGTAACCTGAGGTGTCAGTATTGCATGCCATCTCAGGGTGTGACCTTCAGGCGTCATGAAGACATGATGAAATACGAAGAGATGCTGAGACTGGTGGAGATACTGGCAGGGGCCGGCGTAAAAAAGGTGAGGCTCACCGGCGGTGAACCCACGGTCCGCCGTGATCTTACCTGGTTTGTAAAAGAGCTTTCCGGTATCAGGGGTATCGAGCAGATAGGACTTACCACTAACGGATTAAAGTTTGCCGAAATGGCTGATGAACTTTACGATGCGGGTCTTCGATTGGTTAACATAAGTCTGGATACTTTGAATGAAGAAGTATATAAATACATAACCGGACAGTATGGTGCCAAAAAGGTCATGGATGCGGTGAACATAGCCTTGATGACCGGATATAAGGTGAAGGTAAACTGTGTGCCTTTAAAGGAGATAAACGAAAGGTATCTGCCCGAAGTGGCCTATATCGCCAGAGACAGAGCCGTGGATGTGAGGTTTATTGAACTCATGCCCATAGGCTGCGGAAAGGCCTTTGAGGGTGTGCCTACGGAGGATGTAAAGACCATTCTTAAGAATACTCTGGGGATATATAGAGAGGAGACGGAATTCCTGCAGGAGATAGGTGAAGAACCTGAGTTTGCCGGACCGGCAAAGTATGTGAGGTTTAAGGATTTTGAAGGTCGCTGTGGTTTTATTTCACCTATGTCCGACTGCTTTTGCGACAGGTGCAATCGCCTGAGGCTGACGGCTGACGGCTGCATAAAACCCTGTCTGTACAGTGATGAAAAGATAAATATATGTTCCATGATGCGTGCAGGAGCTTCGGATAAGGATATTCTGGCGGCGATCCATGAGGTTTTAAGTCATAAGAATCAGAGGCATTCCTTTGGCAGGGATATTTTGGGCCAGGAACACAGGCGTATGAACGAGATCGGAGGATGACATTCAGCAATGTCATTCTGAGCTTAGCGAAGAATCTTGATAGAGCAGGCATATTGATTAATGTAAAGAGTAGAATGAGGTATTTAAGATGGAAGATAAATATAGGGTGGCCATCATCACCCTTTCTGATAAGGGTTTTGAGGGAAAAAGAGAGGACCTTTCGGGACCTGCCATAGAGGAGTATCTGGATCAGTCAGCCTTTTTTGTGACGGACAGAAAGATACTTCCGGATGACAGGCAGATGATAGAAAAAGAACTGATCAGGCTGTGTGATGAAGCCAAGGTGGATCTTATTCTTACCACGGGAGGCACAGGCTTTTCAATGAGGGACGTGACTCCCGAAGCCACCATGGCCGTGGCTCACAGGAACGCTCCGGGAATAGCCGAGGCTATCAGGGCTCTGAGCCTTAAGGTGACGAAGCGGGCTATGCTTTCAAGGGCCGTATCGGTCATCAGAGGGAAGACTTTGATCATAAATCTGCCCGGTAGTCCGAAGGCTGTTCGGGAGTGTATGGAATTCATCATGGATACCATAGTGCACGGAATGGATATCCTAACCGGAAGGGACAGAGAGTGCGGAGGTGGCTATGCGCATAGATGAGGCTGTTGGGATATTATTGGAAAATACATGTTCTGACATAGATACAGGCAGTGAGGCTGTTTCTTTGAATAATGCTTTTGGCAGGGTGCTGGCCCGGGATGTGATGTCGGATATCGATGTTCCCGCGTTTAACCGCTCCGCCATGGACGGCTATGCCGTAAACAGCGATGATATTAAGGGCGCATCAAAGGACTTTCCTGTTACTCTGAAAGTCTGCGGTGAAATACTGGCAGGGGATCATAAGGATATCACCTATGAAAAGGGCAGCGCTGTCAGAGTTATGACCGGTGGTTTTATTCCCGACGGATACGACTGCGTGGTCATGCAGGAGGATACGGATTACGGCGAAAGCGAAGTGAAGATATATAAGAGCATTACCCCTTACATGAATTATGCGAAAACCGGTGAGGATGTAAAAAAGGGAGAACTCATTTTTAAAAAAGGAACATATCTGGGAGCCTATCATGTGGGAGTTCTGGCAAGCCTTGGCATCTCAAAGGCAGAGATGAAAAAGAGCATAGCCACGACCATAATCTCCACGGGCTCCGAGCTTACGTTGCCCGGAAATCCTCTTTTGCCCGGAAAAATATACAACAATTCCATGTATATCCTATCCTCTGCGATCGTCAGCAGACATCTTGATGCTCCCGATATGCAGGTGGTCGAAGATGATGAGGACAGACTTTTGCAGTGCATTAAAACAGCCGCCGGCAGATCCCATATCATCATAACCACGGGAGCCGTTTCCGTGGGGAAAAAAGATATCATCCCCGCTGTGCTTAAGGCTCTTGGCGCAAAGATACTTTTCAGGAATGTGGACATCCAGCCGGGCACTCCCACCATCGGCGCTATCTACGGCGATACCCTGCTTTTATGCCTGTCAGGAAATCCTTTCGCGGCCATGGCAAATTTTGAAGTGTATTACTGGGAGATGGTGGCAAAACTCATGGGCTGTGATGATCTGAAACCGCAGACCGGACGCGCCGTCATGGATATACCTTATGAAAAGAAAAATGTCCGTACCAGACTGATAAGGGCAAAGGTGAAAGACGGCCATATAGTGAGTCTGGGTCGCAATCACGCATCCTCAGTCATTTCAAATATGACGGAATGTAACTGTCTGATAGAGCTGGAGGCCGGCAGGTCACCGGGCGTTGGTGATGAAGTAAAGATCCGCATGCTGAGCGG
Source organism: Lachnospiraceae bacterium (assembly GCA_017441585.1). GTDB lineage: Bacteria > Bacillota > Clostridia > Lachnospirales > Lachnospiraceae > UBA1753. The sequence goes on along the minus strand of JAFRWW010000058.1, from coordinate 26,980 downwards.
AGTCTAAGAGAACTAACAGATTTTTTGACAGATGGTTGTCTTTTGTGACGACCAAGGATCATTACATGTGGTTTGGACCTATGTCAGGGAATTTCAAGTCATGGGGTTTTTCATAAGAATCCGGCCATGCACGGCTGTAAAGCTTAAGGCCGTATTCCTTTGCCAGCATGACGGCATCATAGGTGGGAACGGATTTTGACACAAGGGCACCCAGTCGTGCCCTTATTCCTTTTCTGACCATATCGAGGGGAGTCCGCCCCGTGGTGAACACTGCGCACCTTTCCGGCGAAAGACCGTCCAGATATATTTTCCCTATGACCTTATCCAGGGCGTTGTGCCTGCCTATGTCCTCGCAGGAAAAGATAACTTCGCCTTCGTGGTATAGATAGCAGCTGTGGGTGCCTGAGGTCTCACGGTGCAGCTTCATATCTTTGTTTGCGTGAGATATCAGCCTGAAGATATCTTCGGGTGTGAAGATCTCATTATCCATGATCGTAGGGTCGCTGATCCCTGGCGCCCCCGATCCCCGGTCTGCGGTTACAAAATTCTTATTATCGTTACAGCAGCTTTGTACATTGATAAGATCAGTCGTTTTTATCCCGCAGCCTTCTTTCAAAAACACTTTTGCATTCAGTCCCTTTTCACAGATGTCCAGAATGTTGATATCATCCGCCCCCGAAATAAGTCCCTCGCTTATGAGCCTTCCCGTCACCAGAAAAGGCAGGTGTGTGGGGGTGCAGGCTATCTCCATGGCCCGGGTTTCGTTTATGAACACCGTGAGGTGATGTTCCCGTAACAGTGTCCGGGAAATGTCTTCTTTTGAACCGTCATTTCTGACTGTGACAAAAGAAACATTTTCTGTATATCCGGTTTGCGGTATAAAACGGTCTGATATTGTCATTTTATTAACTTTCCTTGCTTTTGTTTCCTCCATATTATAAAATAAAAAAGGTTTTTACAAGTTTTTTATAAGGAGTTTTCGCATGGACACTAAATATCTCATTCACAAGAATGTCATGAATGACAAGACGACAAAGTTCCTTGACCGTTTTGTCAAGCGCGTCAAGGCAAATCCGCCCGGAGTGTGCCCCATCGCAGTCCAGCTGGCCTTTTTACAGAGCGCCAGATCTCAGACCTGCGGTAAGTGTGTACCCTGCCGTGACGGACTGGAGCAGCTGGAAAACATGATGCGTCTCATCCTGGAGGGTAAGGCCGATATGTCCGTATATGAGGATATGGTGGCCCTGGGAGAGATGATCAGGGATACCGCCGATTGTGCCATAGGTTATGAGGCGGCCAGGATCGTTCTTGAGAGCACCGACCTTTTCCATGATGAGTACATGAGTCATATCAATGACCATTGCTGTCAGGATGATGTGGGACAAAAGGTGCCCTGCATATCATACTGTCCCGCACACGTGGATATCCCCGGTTATATCGCCCTCATCGGAGAGCACAGATATGCCGACGCCATAAATCTCATCAGGCAGGATAATCCCTTCCCCACAGCCTGCGCGTTTATCTGCGAGCATCCCTGTGAGGAAAAGTGCCGCAGGGATCTTTTGGACAGCCCAGTAAACATCAGAGGTCTTAAAAAGTTCGCAGTGGATCAGATCGCCGCAGACCAGGTTAAGACTCCCGAGTGTAACGTGGCCACCCGTAAGAAGGTGGCTATAGTGGGAGGCGGACCTTCCGGTCTCACCGCAGCTTATTATCTTTCACTCATGGGACATCATGTGGATGTGTTTGAGGAGAGGGAAGCCCTGGGCGGCATGCTCCGCTACGGCATCCCGAATTACAGACTCCCCAAGGATCGTCTGGATCAGGATATAAACGCCATTCTCTCCACCGGTAATATCGAGGTTCATCTCAATCACGCAGTGGATGAAAAGAGGATGGAAGAGCTGGTAAATGAGTACAATGCAGTATATGTTGCCATCGGTGCCCAGACGGGTAAGTCCGTTAAGATAGAGGGCGTAGAGGCCGAGGGCGTATATTCCGCAGTTGATTTCCTCGGCGATATAGGCAGAGGCAATGTACCTGATTTTTCGGGTAAGAGAGTAGTTGTGGTAGGCGGAGGAAACGTGGCCATGGACGCCGCCCGTTCAGCCATCCGTTGTAAGGCTGACGAGGTGACCGTTATCTACAGACGCCGTCAGGTGGATATGACGGCCCTTCCTTCGGAGATCCAGGGCGCCATCGAAGAGGGCGTGGAACTCCTCACTCTTAACGCTCCCAGAGCCATCAGCACCAGGGACGGCAAGGTCACAGGCTTTGTGATGAAGCCCCAGCGCATTTTTGAGTATGACAGATCCGGCAAGCCCGGTGTTACCGAGGCAAATGCTCCCGAGAGGGAGATGCCATGTGAGGTAGTGCTCATGGCCATCGGACAGGATATAGTATCAGCTCCTTTTGAGAAATACAGCGTGAATCCTCACAGAAAGACCTTCGAGACTGAGGATACCACCAGGATCAAGGGTTATGACAAGGTATTCGCAGGCGGTGACTGTGTCTTCGGACCCGCTACCGTTATCAAGGCCATCGGTGCAGGCAAGGTGGCAGCCCTCAATATAGATGAGTATCTGGGCTATCATCATAAGTACCTTGAGGATATTCAGGTGCCCGAGCCCAGGGAGAATGACAGGACCCATTACGGCAGGGTGCATCTTACGGATATCTCGGCCCGCGAGAGGAAGAAGAGTTTTGAGCCCATAGAAAACGGCATGTCATATGAAGAGGCTATGCAGGAGTGCGGAAAGTGCCTGCGATGCGATCATTTTGGCTGCGGCAGCATAATTGGAGGCAGAGTCTGATGATAAATATTACGATCGATGGAAATAAATATGAAGTAGAAGAGGGCCTCACCATACTTGAGGCCGCAAAGAAGGCAGACATCAGGATACCCACTCTTTGTTACTTAAAGGGTGTAAATGAGATCGGTGCGTGCAAGATGTGTGTGGTGGAGATCGAGGGCAAGGAAAACCTCGTCACTTCCTGTAACACAAAGGCAAAGGATGGGATGGTCATAGAGACCATGTCTTCAAAGGTCATGAAGTCCCGCAGGGAAGTGCTGAATCTGATCCTGGCACATCATGACGTGCGCTGCATATCCTGCGGCAAGTCCGGTGAGTGTACTCTTCAGGATCTCACCAGAGAGTACGGCATTGAGACTTCCAAATATGAGAAGTCCACTCATGGTGATCTGGTCAAGAAGGATAATCCTTTCCTCACCTACTATCCCGAGCTTTGTATCAACTGTCAGAGATGTGTGTCCACCTGTAATAAGGTCACGGGCAACAGGACTCTTAAGAATGGAAAGATAGGAACCACCACCCTCATAGACGCGCCCTTTGGCCCCGACTGGAAGGAGACCGACTGTGAGAGCTGCGGCAACTGTGCTGAGGCCTGTCCCACAGGCGCTCTGATAGCCAAGAACAGACGCAAGTACCAGCCCGGACGTGTAAAGAAGGTGCTTACCACCTGTCCTCACTGCGCTACCGGATGTCAGTATTATCTGGTGGTAAGGGACAATGTGATAGTGGATGTGGAACCCGCGAACGGACCTTCAAATAAGGGTCTTCTGTGCGTAAAGGGACGTTTTGGCTCCTTTAATTTTGTACATTCTCCCGACAGGCTTAAGTATCCCCTTATCAAGAATAAGGAGACCGGAGAATTCGAGAGAGCCACCTGGGATGAGGCTCTGGATCTCATCGCATCCAAGTTCCTTCAGATCAAAAAAGAGTATGGCCCCGATGCATTGGCCGGCTTTGCATGTTCACGTTCACCCAACGAGGACTGCTATATGCTCCAGAAGATGGTGCGCTGTGCTTTCGGTACCAACAATGTGGATAACTGCGCGAGAGTATGTCACTCCGCTTCGGTGGCAGGTCTGGCTATGACCTTGGGCTCCGGCGCCATGACCAATCCCATCGGTGATATCACCGGAGATGTGGACTGCATCATGCTGGTGGGCTCCAATCCCGAAGAGGCGCATCCCGTAGTGGGCATGCAGATCAGGCAGGCAGTGGCCAGGGGCGCCAGGCTCATAGTGGTGGACCCCAGAGACATAGGACTGTCAAAACAGGCGGATGTCCATATCAAATTAAAGCCCGGAACCAATGTGGCCTTTGCCAACGGCATGATGAATGTCATCATAAATGAGCATCTCGAAGATGTGGAATTCATAAAGGAACGCACGGAAGGCTATGAGGAGCTCAAAGAGATTGTCATGAAGTATACCCCCGAAAAGGTGGGAGAGATCTGTCATATAGATCCGGACCTCTTAAGAGAAGCGGCCCTTATGTACGCTAAGGCAAAGAAGGCGCCCATCATTTATTGTCTCGGCGTCACCGAGCATTCCACCGGTACAGAGGGCGTTATGTCCATGTCCAACATGGCCATGCTGGTAGGCAAGCTGGGAAAGAGCGGCTGCGGCGTGAATCCTCTGCGTGGTCAGAATAACGTGCAGGGTGCCTGTGACATGGGTGCTCTTCCCGGAGATTTCCCCGGCTATCAGAAGGTTACCAATCCCGACGTCATCGCCAAGTTTGAAAAGGCCTGGGGCGTGGAACTTAACAAAAAGCCCGGTACCCATGCTACTGATGTCTTCGGTGCGGCCATCAGAAAAGAGATAAGAGGACTCTTCATCTTCGGTGAGGATCCCGTGGTGACTGATGCGGATCAGAATCATATAAGGAAGGCGCTTGAGAGTCTTGATTTCCTTGTATTAGATGATCTGTTCATGACCGAGACCGCTCAGTATGCGGACGTGATCCTTCCCGGTACCAGCTATGCCGAAAAGGAAGGTACCTTCTCAAATACCGAAAGAAGAGTACAGAGAGTCAGGAAGGCGGTTCAGCTCGAGGGCGAGATGAGGCTGGATACCGATATCTTCATCGATCTTATGAACCGCATGGGATATCCCCAGCCCCAGCTTACCAGTGAGGAGATCATGGATGAGATAGCATCCCTGACTCCCAGCTTCGGTGGTATCAGTCACAGGAGACTGGATCGCGGCGAGAGCCTCCAGTGGCCCTGCCTTGATGCAAAGCACCCCGGAACTCCTATCATGCATGTGGGCAAGTTTACGAGAGGTCTTGGTTGGTTCTATCCCGCAGAGTATGTTCCCAGCGCAGAACAGCCTGATGATGAATATCCTTTCATCCTCATGACGGGACGTATCCTCTATCATTACAATACCAGAGCCATGACCGGCAGGACTCCCGGACTCATGATGAAGGAAGGACATTCCTTTATAGAGATGAACACCGAGGATGCCGCAAAGCTCGGAATAGAGAACGGCGAAAAGATCAGGGTATCGTCAAGGCGTGGTACGCTTACCACCACCGCGAGGGTATCGGAAAAGGTATCTCCGAAGGAGACCTGGATGCCCTTCCATTTCCCGGACGGAAATGCGAATATCCTGACCAATGCGGCTCTTGATAAGTATGCCCGTATCCCCGAATATAAGGTATGTGCCGTAAAGATTGAAAAAATTTGACGGAAAAACAGTAAAAATGCGTCGTAAAATATTGAAAAGTTACGACTTGAAAAGCATTTTTTGCTGTGATAGAATTTTTCTTAATATTTTTAGTGGATATGCTTTGTTCGGAATATGCATCCGGATATCATTTCGGAAATTCAGATGTTATTTCGGAAGTCCGGATGTCATTCTGAGCGAAGCGAAGAATCTTATTCATTTATCATAGAAAGGAGTAATAACATGGGACAGATAATAGGCGAAGGTATCACATTTGACGATGTACTCTTGATACCTCAGTATTCAGAGGTTACTCCCAATATGATAGATCTTAAGACACATCTGACCAAGAAGGTGGTGCTCAACATTCCGATGATGAGCGCCGCCATGGATACGGTCACCGAGGCTACCATGGCGATAGCCATGGCCAGACAGGGCGGCATAGGTATCATCCATAAAAACATGACCATTGAGGAGCAGGCCGAGGAGGTCGACAGGGTTAAGCGTTCCGAGAACGGCGTCATCACAGATCCTTTCTTCCTTTCTCCCGAGCACACTCTTCAGGACGCCGATAATCTCATGGCGAAGTTCCGTATTTCAGGTGTTCCCATCACCGAGAACGGTAAGCTGGTAGGTATCATCACCAACCGCGATCTTAAATTCGAGACAGATTTTTCCAAAAAGATAAAAGAATCCATGACCACAGAGAATCTGGTCACAGCCAGAGAGGGTATCACTTTGGCCGAGGCTAAGGAGATCCTGGCCAAAGCCCGTAAGGAAAAGCTTCCCATCGTGGATGAGAACTTTAATCTCAAGGGTCTCATCACCATTAAGGATATTGAGAAGCAGATCAAGTATCCCCTTTCCGCAAAGGATGATATGGGCAGGCTTCTGTGCGGCGCCGGAGTCGGCATCACCGGAAACATGATGGAGAGAGTGGACGCTCTGGTGGGAGCCCACGTGGATGTGGTAGTAGTGGATTCGGCCCATGGTCATTCCAAGAATATCATTAATGCGGTTTCATCCATTAAGGAAAGACATCCCGACCTGCAGGTCATCGCAGGTAACATAGCCACCGGCGAGGCTGCAAAGGCCCTTATAGAGGCAGGTGCGGATGCTGTCAAGGTGGGTATAGGCCCCGGTTCCATCTGTACCACCAGAGTGGTGGCCGGTATAGGCGTACCCCAGATCTCCGCAGTCATGAATGTATATGAAGTTACTAAGCCCCTTGGCATCCCCGTGATCGCCGACGGCGGTATCAAATATTCAGGTGATATCACTAAGGCCCTGGCAGCAGGCGCCAATGTCTGCATGATGGGCTCCATGTTTGCAGGCTGTGATGAGGCTCCCGGTACCTTTGAGCTGTATCAGGGACGTAAGTATAAGGTTTACCGCGGCATGGGTTCCATAGCCGCCATGGAAAACGGATCAAAGGACAGATACTTCCAGGAGGGCGCTAAGAAGCTGGTTCCCGAGGGAGTAGAGGGTCGTGTGGCATATAAGGGCTCCGTTGAGGATACCATATTCCAGATGATCGGAGGCATTAAGTCCGGTATGGGCTATTGCGGCACTCCGGACATCGCTACCCTGCATGAGAAGGCGAAGTTCATGAAGATCACTTCCGCCGGCTTAAAGGAGAGCCACCCTCACGATATCAATATAACGAAGGAGGCTCCCAACTATTCCGTAGACGAATAAGGAGCCGGGTGTATAACTGATGTTTCATTATATAGCACGTGAAGCCTACAGGGCGGTCAGAAAAAAGTATTCCCTGTATTATATCCTGGGGATCTTTGTGATCTGCCTTCTGGCTAATATCGCCATGGCATGCTTCAGAAGCATCTATGGCATGAATGACGGATCATTTACATACAATCTTATCATATTTGCCGAGGGGGCTTTCATAGTCCCCTATTACAGTTGTATCTTCCTGTCCGATATGGTCTTCGGCCGGGAGTATCCCAATCCTCATATCAAGGATTCAGTCACCAATAAACTGAAACGCTGGCAGTTGTATATCGGTAAGTTATGCGCCACCGTACTGGTGGGCATAGCCATGTTTTTTGTATCCTTTGTCATCATGCTTCTGGTCACCATGCTCTTTGGTATAGGTGACAGCGGTAGCGTGAGCATGGATACCATACTTGATTTCCTGCAGAAGGCGCTGGTGGCTTTCCCTCTGTGGCTGGCAGGCATCTCCATAGGCCAGATGTATCTGTTCGCCGCCAAGAGGAAGAGAAATGCATTCATTTTTTATTTCCTGACCGTGCTGGTGATACCGAGACTGATCACGTTGCTGGCCTCGGAAAAGATACATCTTTTCCCTTTTACAAAGATAATGGATATCCTCATCACTCCGCAGTTCCAGGCGTTGCAGTTTTACTTTACCATGAATCCCCTAAAGTGTGCGATCCTGGGTATAGTATATTCCGTTATAGCGTCGGCTATAGGATTGACGGCTTTTTATAAGCACTGACAGATGACAGGAACCATGGCTGTATGATCATCGGTTTGTGTTATCCGGTGATATGATCCTGCTTTGGGTGATCCGATTGACAATTAAAGAATGACGTAATATAATTGTCCGTGTTGACCGACACGGACAATTTTTGTTTTTGGAGTATATCTGTGTTATGTCACATGTTTTTGATCAGTGTCATTCTGAGCGAAGCGAAGAATCTTAAAGATCCTTTGTCACCATGTTCCTTGGGATGACATGAGGATGAATGATTGTTGACAGGATTATTGGTATCATGGTTAAGAAATTAGAGAGAAATGCTCCCTGCTGGTGTGGCAGCGGCAGGAAGTATAAGCAGTGCCACAGTGCCTTTGACGATAAGCTCATAATGTATGCCGATAAAGGCTTTTTCATACCTGACAGGGATATCATTAAGTCCGAAAAGGACATTGAAGGAATAAAGAGAAGCGCTGTCATAAACATGGCTGTCCTTGACTATGTCGGTGAACATATAGAGGCGGGGATCAGTACCCAGCAGATAGATGATTGGGTAGTTAAGATCACGAAGGAGATGGGAGGACACTGTGCCCCCTTAGGTTATGACGGCTATACGAAGAGTGTGTGCACCTCCATAAATGATGTGGTATGTCATGGCATCCCTTCCGAAAAAGAGATATTAAAGGACGGCGATATAATCAATGTGGATGTGTCCACATACTTTGAAGGTTACTATTCGGATTCCTCCAGGATGTATCTCATCGGAAATGTTTCCGACGAGGCCAGACGTCTGGTGGAAAACGTAAAGAAGAGCGTAGAGATAGGGGTGGAAAATGTAAAGCCCTGGACGACGCTGGGAGATATGGGCTCGAAGATAAATGAGTTTGCTATAAGCTGCGGCTATGAGGTGGTGCGCAGCATAGGCGGACACGGCATAGGAAAGGAATTTCATGAGGATCCTTTTGTCAGCTATGTGAGCAACCCCGGGGAGGAAATGCTCATGGTGCCCGGAATGTGCTTCACCATAGAGCCCATGATAAATGCCGGTAAGCATGATATCTATATTGATGAAGAGGATGGCTGGACCGCCCGCACCAAGGACGGCTCTCTTTCCGCTCAGTGGGAAGTGCAGCTGGTGGTTACGGAAGACGGCTGTGAATTACTGTGCTGGTAAGTGCGCAGGAGAGAGCAGCGAAAGATTGTTTTATATCTTTTGTCATCCTGAGCGCAGCGAAGGATTTTTTCATAGGATAAGTTGAGAGGTATATCATGAACGAAAAATTCTTTTCCCTTTCCGGTGAAAAACAGAACCGCATGATCAACGCGGCTGTGAAGGTTTTTGCCGAGAACGGATATGAGAGGGCAGGTACGGATGCCATTGTAAGGGAAGCGGGCATATCCAAGGGTCTGTTGTTCCATTACTTTGGCAGCAAGAAAAATCTGTATGAGTTTGTGACGGAGTATTGTGTCCGTTACATGACCATAGAGCTGGAGGACCAGGTAAAGAGCGAAGACACCAATCTTTTTGAGCGCATCCGCCTGGTGGAGGAGGCGAAGCTTCATATGCTGATGCTCCACCCTTACCTGGATATGTTCCTCATATCACTGGGCCGCGAGGACGACCCTGAGGTGGCCGATCTGGCCAGACAGTGGTATGTGGAGTGTGAGGGTATATATAGCAGCCTCATAGATGAGAAATCAGATCCCGCCATTCTCAAGACGGGACTGACCATAGCGGACACCCACGAACTGGTAGCCATGTGTATGGACGGATATAAAATGCGCAGATATACGGCCGGCATCACGCCTGCTGAGATCATCAGCGGCTTTTTGCCTTATTTGCAGATACTGAAGGAAAATCTTTGCAGGTGATGATATGAAAGAAGCATTATACAAAATACCCCTTATCGATGCGTTTAAGACAGACTGTGAATGTCCTTTTTGTGTGATTGAACGGGATCTGGAGAACAAGGCTCTCGACTTTGTGGTGGGCTCCGATTCCTACATGCAGAGCGACATCAGGGAGCAGACTGACAAGACGGGCTTTTGCCGCGATCATCTGAAGAAGATGTTTGAATTCGGAAACGCCCAGGGAAACGGACTGATACTGAATACACATTACAGGAAGATGATCGATACCCTGAAAAAGAAGATGGGAGAGTACAAGCCTGCCAAGGCTTCCCTTAAGGAAAAGCTTCCCATAGTGGCCAAGAGTTTTGATTTTGAAAATCCCGCGGATCCCATGGCTTCATGGTGTGTGTCCATGGATAAGAGCTGCTATGTGTGTGATTATATGAAGAATACCTTTGACAGGTATTTTGACACCTTTTTCCATCTGTATAAAAAGGAACCTGATTTTGTGGACATGATCAGAAACTGCAAGGGCTTTTGCCTGCATCATTTCGGATATCTGATGGAGGCTTCCAGAAGCTGTCTGTCGGAAAAGGATATCCCGGCGTTTACGGCGCTTATCTTTCCCATAATGGAACAGAATATGAACAGGGTTCAGGAGGATGTATCCTGGTTCTGTGATAAGTTTGATTACAGAAACAAGGATGCTGACTGGAAGAATTCCAGGGATGCCATTCAGAGGGGCATGGAGAAGCTCCGCGGTATCAGACCCGACATTCCCCCTCATAAGCAGGATAAGTGAAAGGAGTAACCCTCCCGCTGTCATTCTGAGGAGCGAAGCGACGAAGAATCTTATATCTTTTTCATGCACACATCATTAAGACAGCAAATATCACATTTAGGCGCGGTGCGGGCGCTGCAGACGGCCCTTCCGTGATCCACCAGATGATGACACAGATCGTTTCCCTCCTCGGGGGGGACGATCTTTTTTAATGCCATTTCCACCTTGTAGGGATCCTTTTCGCCCTTCACCAGTCCGATGCGGTTTGACAGCCTGATGCAGTGGGTATCAGTCACTATGGCGGGCTTATGGAAGATATCTCCCAGGATCAGATTGGCGCTCTTTCTCCCGACTCCGGGAAGACTTAGCAGGGCATCCATGTCATCGGGGACCTTGCCGTCAAATTCTTCGATGAGCATGGTCATGCATTTCTTTATATCTCTTGCCTTTGAATGACCCAGGCCGCAGGGGGCGACGATGGCTTCTATGTCTTCGACAGGAGCCTTGGCTATGTCCGCCGGTGTGGGATATTTTTCATACAGCCGTGGCACTATTTTATTTACCCTCTCATCGGTGCACTGGGCGGCGAGCCGCACGGATATCAGCAGCTTCCACGCCTCGTCGTAGTCAAGGGTACAGGTACTATCCGGATATTCTTTTTTGAGTCTTTTTATGACCTCGAGGGCTCTTTCTTTTTTAGTCATTTGTTTATTATTTCCATTTGAAAAGATTGAAAAAAGTTGTTATAATTTAAGTGTTGCGGGCTCCCGATGTAAGAGGGGGAGCAGAAAGGAGAAGGGGCGGCATGTATCAGGTCGGTGACTATGTAGTAAAAGTGAATCACGGTGTATGCCGCGTAGAGGATATCGTAGAGCTGGAGGGCATGACAGGCGATAAGGGCAAGCGCTATTATCTCATGGTGCCCAGGGATGATAAGAGTTCCAAGCTCTATGTCCCCGTAGAGGGTAAAAATGACAATATCCGCGAGGTTATGAGTGCTGATGAGGCCGAGGCCTTCATTAAGCGTATTCCCGATATCGCCATAGCCGTCATCGAGAGCGACAAGCTCCGCGAGCAGGAGTATAAGGCCGCTATCCGTTCCGGATCTCCTGATAAGCTGGTGAGCATCATCAAAAATATCTGCCGCCGCAATATAGAGCGCGAGGAACAGGGTAAGAAAAATACCACAGTCGACGAGCGCTATTTTAAGCAGGCTGAGAATATTCTTTTTTCCGAGCTGGCTTTCGCCCTCGACATCGAAAAGAGTGAGATGGGCGATCACATCGGCGAGGACGCATTTATCAGCTGATTTCTAAGACCGTTTATGATGTAAAATCGGGGGCAGTTTCAAAAAGGCTCTAATATCATCGCGCTGTGGGGCGGCATATCCAGTCCTCCGCCGAAATCTACCGTTTCCATGGTGATCAGATCGTGAGCTCTTCCTGCTCTGGCGTCAAAGTGGGCGGTATAGGGCGCTGAGTCTGCGTTGATCGCTATCATTATCCTTTCATCATCGGCACATCTTTCAAATACGCACTGTCTGTTTGTGAGTACCAGGGCTGTAAAGTTACCATAATTGAGAGCTTTCGAGCTCTTTTTTGCTTTTGCCATGGCCGCGATGGCGTCGGTCAGCTCATTCCATTCGGGCTTTTCCACCTCGGGACGAAGGGCAGGATCTCCCTGGGATTTGTCCCCCTTCATGCCCCACTCGCTGCCGTAGTATACACAGGGAATGCCCGGCATGCCAAAGGCCAGAGCGTATATGAGGATCAGATGTCCGGGATCGTTTAAGATCGAAGCCACGCGGGTAACATCATGGTTGTCCACAAATGAGAGCAGATGCTTTCCCTTGTAAAGTGTCCAGTTTTCCGGTCCGAACTGTCTTTTCAGAGAGTGGATTATCTCAAACATGTTCATGCTGTTAAAGGAAGAATGGAGCCCCTTGTAGCACTCGTAGTTGGTCACCGAGTGGAGCATCTGATCATTCATTATCTGATTGTAGTCCCCGTGGAGAGTCTCACCCACCAGGAAGAAATCCGGCTTAAGTGAATCCGTAAAGGATCTTAACCTCCTTAAGAAATCATGATCCAGACAGTAAGCCACATCCAGTCTTAATCCGTCTATGTCGAATTCGTCCACCCAGAATTTAATGCTCTCAAATATGTGTGATATCACTTCTTCGTTTCGAAGATTCAGTTTTACCAGGTCGAAGTTACCCTCCCAGCCTTCATACCACAGACCGTCATTGTAATTGGAATTCCCGTCAAAATTTATGTGGAACCAGTCCTTATAAGGTGATTCCCATCTTTTTTCCAGTACGTCGCGAAAGGCCCAGAAACCTCGTCCCACATGGTTGAAGACGCCGTCCAGCACCACTTTTATACCGTTCTTATGAAGCTTTTGGCAGAGCTTTTTAAAGTCTTCATTGTCTCCCAGACGCACGTCGATCTTTTTGTAATCCCTGGTGTTGTAACCATGGGTATCCGATTCGAAAAGGGGAGAAAAGTAGATGGCGTTGCAGCCAAGCTTTTTGATATGCGGAATGAAGCTTTCCACTCTTTTGATCCTGTGCTCGAGCTTCCCGTCATTTTCGAAGGGAGCGCCGCACATTCCCAAAGGATAGATCTGATAAAATACGCTTTCGTAAGCCCACATGTCTTAAACCTCCAATGATATAATCTCAATAAAGTATATCACATCATGGCATTTTTGTGATATAATGATTCGGTTAATTTTTGAGCGGTATTTTTGGCAGAAACAGATCCGATTGATTTAAAGAATCTTATAAGAGGAAAAACATATGCAAAAAAGAGATATTTTGGAAATAAAGCGCGGCTTTAAAAAAGACGACGGCACCCTTTTGCGGGTATGCGGCTGCTATGTGAACACGAATAAGGAAAAGGTCACCACCTTTAATGAGTCCCTGTACTCGCTGGAGGATGAGGTGCTCCATAAATATATAGAGATATCCAAGAAACTGCTGTCGGGTAATCTGGGAGATAACATCCTGGAACTTCCTTTTCCCCTTGAGGCCGAAAACGGCGGCATGCAGCAATTTTTCATGGGACTTGTTGACAGCGAACTTAAAAATGATGAGCTTTGCGACAGGCTTTATGACAGGATAATAGAAACTCTGGATCATCCTGATGATTATCTGATCCTTTTATACTTCGGAGTGTATGATGTTCCTCTTAAGACTTCGGACAACCTGAAGCTGGATGAGTCCGAGGAAGTCTTTTCCTTTATGCTGGGAGGCATCTGTCCCGTGGATCTGTCAAAGGCGGGATTAGGTTATCTAAAGGAGACCAATACCATCGGTCCACGTATCAGGGACAGGGTAGTGGGACTGCCGCAGCTGGGCTTCATGTTCCCGACCTTTTCTGACAGGAGTTCGGATATCCATTCACTGACTTACTATGTAAAGGATCCCAAGGATTCCCATAGCAGCTTCGTGGAGGACGGACTGGGCACCGGATCGAAGCGCACCAGGACCGAAAACATGAACGGAGTCCACGCTGTCATCAGACGCGCCATCAATCCTGTGATCAGTGAATGTGAAGAGACCATGATCGCCATCCAAGAGAGTCTTAAGGACAAGATACCTTCTTATGTGGATGAAGACGGTGAGGAAGTATTTGAGGATGATTTTATGCTCACCGACGAACTGCTTGTGGGTGCTCTTGAGGAAAATGACATTCCGGGCAGCGTATGTCAGCAGATCCGGGAAGAGGTGGAAAGCTATCTTGAGGGTGAAGCTTTAAAGGTATGCGATGTCATAGATGAGAAAAAGTTAAAAGCCATAGAGCGCCAGCAGCAGATAGAGAATCTTCAGAGCGAAAAGCAGCAGTTGGTGGTGGAAAATAAGGAGCTCTCAGAGGAACTGGTAAACAAAACCTTTGAGGCTGTGGCCGATAAGGAAAGTCAGATGGATGAGTCTTCGGGCTTTTCACAGGCCTATGATATAATCCTCAGAGTAAAGCCTCAAAAGGCCGGTAAGGTGACAGCCAAAAACGTGGATGGACAGAAGTGCATCGTGATACCCGTTGAGGAGGATGAGTATATAAACCTTAATGGAGTGAATACGAAACTATAAAAACAGAGAGAAAGCCCGCACATTCGTACGAGCCCCTCTCCATCTAAAGAACTTAGTTCCGGTTATATTATAGCGCATTTTTTTTGATATGGGAATAATTTACAACAAAAAAATTGACATAAAAAATTTTTTTTGGAAACCCAGACTCGTCTTTACTTATGCAGTCAAATTTATCAGGGATGCTTTCAAGGATAAAAACGAGGAGAGAAAGTATCTTGAGATGACTGAGTATCCGGAGGATTTCGGTTATCCCAGACCGCAGTTTGCAAGGGATTCCTGGCTCAGTCTTGACGGGCTGTGGGAACTGTCCCACAGCGAGGGTGAGGATATACCCTCGGACTGGGATGACAGTATTAGGGTTCCTTATGCGCCCCAGGCGAAAAGGAGCGGCGTTAAAAAGGCTGTGGGAGATATCTTCTGGTATCGCAGAAAGTTTACCCTTGAGGATTCCTTTGTCAAAGATACGGTCCTGCTTCATTTCGGTGCAGTGGACCAGGTGGCGTGGGTCTATGTGAACAAAAAGCAGGTGGGCACTCACGAGGGAGGCTATCTGCCCTTTTCCTTTGATATAACGGAGTATCTGTGTGAGGGAGAAAATGTCATAGACGTGCGCATAAAGGATGATCTGGATATGACCTACCCCTATGGTAAGCAGTCAAAGAAGCCTTCCGGTATGTGGTATACCCAGATATCCGGCATATGGCAGAGCGTCTGGCTGGAATCCCTGCCCCAAAAGCATGTGGACAGCGTGAGGTCAAAATGGCGTGAGGATAAAAAGATCATGGAGCTTACCGTGTCAGGTACCTCCGATGAATATGAGATCACGATCTTTGCCCCCGGAACCTGGGATGATCCTAAGCAGGTACTGTACACCGGCAGGATCAATAACGGAGCAAATGAAATTCTTATTGAAGACCCCGTGCTCTGGTCTCCCGATGAGCCGAACCTTTACCGTTATGAACTGCGATGTGACAAGGACAGTGTCAGGTCCTATTTTGCCATAAGGACCATAGAGATAAGCCGTGTAAA
The DNA here is from genome assembly GCA_017441585.1 of Lachnospiraceae bacterium. Classification (GTDB taxonomy): domain Bacteria; phylum Bacillota; class Clostridia; order Lachnospirales; family Lachnospiraceae; genus UBA1753. The sequence continues at coordinate 11,292 of JAFRWW010000058.1, read as the reverse complement.
CGGGGTTAACTGTATATGCCTCAATCATAAGCCCTTCTTTTTCCACGGGGTTCTGGACCAGGGATATTTCAGCGACGGAATATACACGCCCGTTTCATATAAATACTATGAGAAAGATATCCGGCTCATGAAGGAACTGGGCTTTAATACTTTGAGAAAGCATATAAAGATAGAGCCTGCCAGATTTTATTATGACTGTGACAGACTGGGGATGGTGGTCTTTCAGGACATGGTAAATAATGGCGATTACAATTATATGAGGGATACCATCATGCCTACGGTGGCACCTTTCTATGCCGGTCATTATAAAAAGGATAAGCATGTAAAGGTGAACGGCAGGGTGAAGGCCTTTTTCGTGGAGCATTGCGAGCAGACCCTGGAGTATCTGCATGAGTTTCCCAGCATAGTTTATTACACCATATTTAATGAGGGCTGGGGACAGTTTGATTCGGATATGGTACTGGATCTTTTGCAGGATAAGGAAAAGGACAGGATCTTTGACGCCACCTCGGGCTGGTATAAGCAAAAGAACTCCCCCGTGGAATCCATCCACTGTTATTTTTGCAGGATTCCCGTTTCGAAATGGAAAAAGCCGGCTGTGGTATCGGAATGCGGCGGTTTCTCACTTTTGATACCGGGTAACGCCTGCTTTGAAAAGCGTGCCTACGGCTATGGTGAGATACATAGTAAGGAAGTCCTTACGAAAAGGGTAGCCTCCATGTATGAGGAGGAAGTGATCCCTCATATCAGCATGGGCATTTCAGGGTGCATATATACACAGCTTTGTGACGTGGAAGAAGAGATAAACGGTCTGTACACGTATGACAGAAGAGTCTGCAAGGTGTCCAAGGAAGTCCTGAAGGATATCAGGAATAAAATAGACCAAAGGATGAAAGAGATATTCGGCGATCAGAGGTAATACCAGAAGAGCCTCTGTTTCTTGCCGAACAGCTCTGAATGAAGCTGTTTCATATCATCATCATCGTAGATATATCCCGGTTCATATTTTTCGCCGTATTCGAGAGAGTAGACTCTCTGATTTTCATCCTTGTCGGCAGCGGCCGGGAAAGGAGCGCCCTTGGCTGTGGTGGGTGCGATATTTTTATTCCATTCGTAGATGAAGCCCGCATACGAATAACTGTCGGTTGCGGGATCATAATCATAAATCTGATAGGAGTTCTCTTTGTCGCTTAAAAGAGCGCCGTCATTGGCTTCGACCATTACGTGCCCGCTGTCATAGAATGAGCACACGTGATCGATGAACAGCTCGCTCACGTAGTTGTCCGTGGCCTTGTCGTATGAATAAACGGCAGTGAACATGTCTGTTCCCAGTTCATAGGGCTCTATGTATTCACCTGTCTGGGCCACCAGCTCAGGATCGATGTACACCTCCAGCATGGTACCTGAATATCTGAATAAAAGCTCCATCTGACCGTCCTGATCCACGTCTTCCATGGCATATTCACAGTCATCATAGCTGCCGTTGCCCTGCAGGGTGATCTTGCGTCCGTCGGGCAGGATGCCTTCGTCCTTAAACTCGGCTACTGCGGGCATGAAGTAATCCTCGAGGTTTTCCACCTCGGGTTTCTTATCTTCCTGTGTTTCCTTTACAGGGTCTGTCGTTTCGTGATTTTCCTTTTTGGCGGATGATCCTGCGGAGGAAGTTTCAGGCTTGTCTTTTGAACCGATATCAGAATCTTCGGAGGCTTTTGACTGACCGGAGGCTTTTGATTCGTCTGATTCGTCTGAACTGTCCTTTTTCGGGGCGGCGTCCAGTACACGCCCCGTGGTAACGGAATCATCCAGGATGGTGCCTGCATTTCTTTCGGCACGCACAGTGGCGGCGTCTCTGGCAGAGCAGCCGCAAAGAAGCATAGCCGGAATCAGTATCAAATTTATGATAAGCAGTTTTCTCTTCATAATCCCCGTCTGGCCGCATGGTAGATCGTGTCTGGTTAAGTGTACCATTTTGTGGGCGTTAAACAATATCCTGTCTATTGTACCACAAAAATGTGAGATTGCGGAAAAAATTGAAAAAAAACAGGTGCTGTGCTATCATCTTTGCGTATATTTAAGTAGAAAAGAATAATAATTGTCATTCAGAATAATATTTGTCATTCTGAGGAACGAAGTGACGACGTTGATCACATCATGAAATGATGTGATGCCACCCCGGCGAGGGGTTGCGAAGCAACAGGAAGAATCTTAAACAGGAAATGTGATCATGAAAAAAACAAAAAAGCATATAGCTGCTCTAATTATAATTTCATTGATTTTTCAGAGTTTCGGCTTTCAGAGCGTAACCCTTGCAGATTCGGAAGGAGAATACGTGAACGTATATGATATAGATCTGTCTGAGGCTGCCCTTGCATGGTTTATGTATAATTCGCCCACAGACCCTCTGGGGGGGACCGAGGGAGATCAGAACGGGCTTAAAAAAGCGTCGGATGACGGTTTTAATACAGGCGGACACCCAAAGTATGCAGCTCCCGTGGTGGCGGGATGGGTAGGCCCCATACATGAGGATCTGGCAAAATATACTGATGCCACTTATATAAAGAACAATGGACTGGATCCTTCCATAGCATATCTTGATGAATATCATGTGACAGGATATCAGGAGCTTGATATATCCACAGATCCCGATGCCGTAAAGCAGAGGATAATGGAAAACGGCGCCGTGTCCTGTTCGATCTATAATCTGTCCTCATACTATAATTCGGAGCATAACTGTTACTATTATCCTTCCACCCCTTCTGCCACCAATCATGCGGTGACCATAGTGGGATGGGATGACAATTTCCCTAAGGAGAATTTTAAGAATACTCCTGCAGGAAACGGAGCCTGGCTGATCAGGAATTCAGGTATGTCTTCCGATTACAGTCTTACAAGGCAGGGATACTATTATCTGTCCTATTATGACAAAGGCCTTAATTCAAAGCCGGCAGTCTTTGCCTTTGAATATGAAGACGGAAGTGATGTGGATAACTGCTATCAGTATGATGGCGGTATGCTCAATGCATCAAAAGGCTATACCAATTACGCTCTGGCAGCCAATGTGTTTACCGTTTCACAGGGGGCTGTGCCTGAGGCAGTCACGGGAGGCGGTTTTTATACCGGTAACGTGGATCAGGCTTATAAGATGTATCTTTATAAGGATATACCCGAGGGGGCGACGTCTCCCCTTGAGGGGAAACAGGCGGCTGTAGTCAGCGGAAATACGACCGCAAAGGGATACTACAGCAGCTATTTTAACGAGCCTGTATATGTTGAGCCCGGAAGCCGGTTTGCCCTGGTAGTGAGGCTGGAAAAAAAGGGTCAGACCTGCAGTATTGGCTATGAGGCTAATTCCCCCAGCAGCTGGTCTACCTATAAGTCGGTCTGTCAGGTTCAGGATGGTCAGGGCTATGTCTATACCACATCCGGTGGATGGAAAGATGCAAATACCGTCATCAATTCAAGCTCTGCACAGGGCGGTAATCTCAGGATCAAGGCTTATTCGGTCAGCGCAGACAGGGCAGAAGAGGTAAGGCAAAGGGAGGCAGAGAAGAGAAGGTCATCCTCATCGTCTAAGAAGAGTTCATCATCTTCTTCATCCTCGGGTGATTCTTCCTCGTCATTCTCATCTTCATCCTCTTCGTCCTCATCTTCATCAGACTCATCTTCATCGTCGAAGGAAGAAGAGAGGGTGATAAAAACAGTCATATCTCCCAACAGCGTCCCCGAGGGAGCCTATGGTATCACATATGACATAGGGGTGGATATAACCACTGTGAGAAACCTTCCCACGGTCACGGTGTACCGTCCCGGGAACGGTATGAAGAGTATAAAGCTTCCCAAGCCGGTTAGGACCGGATATGTATTTAAGGGCTGGTCTCTGGGAACAGGCGGTGCAAAGGTAAGACGCATAACAAAGAAATATACAGGCAATCTGTACCTGACTGCCATGTGGGAACCCATCAGATACAGAATATCCTTTTTCCGCGGGACCAAGGGCATGACAAAGGATACGGCGGGAAAGATAGATAAGATCAGGGCAGTATATGATGAGGAGTATGTCCTCCCTGAATCGGGCTTTTTAAAGACAGGTTACGAACTGGTGGGTTATACCACAGACAAGAAGGGGACCACCGTGAAGTTTTATCCCGGAGAAAAGGTTAAAAACCTGGCAGTTAAAAAGGGAAAGACTGTCAAACTCTATGCCATATGGGAACTTTCTGAGGCGTTTAAGAAAAAAGATCTGACATCTTCATCTTCTTCAAAGACAGGTGACGGACAGTCGGCCAACAGCTATGTTTCAATGACGCTTAATGAGCTTATGAATGAGGAAAATGAAGAGGTATATGACGAGTCACTTATATTACCGTCTACGGAGGCAGAGTATGAAGCCATGGCGCCTCCTGCCCTTGATGAAGCGGTTACAGACGAAGAAGAATGCGTTCTGGGAGGATCGGATGACCTGCCTGCCGCTTATATGACTCCCAATCTGCCGCCTCTTAAGAGCCAGTCTCCTTATGAGACCTGCTGGTCATTTTCCGTGATCGCCTGTGCGGAAATATATGTGCTTAACCATGGCGACTATAAGGACAGATATGAGAAAAAGGGCTCGTATAAGATGCCCGATCATTATTGAATCACTCATTTTTGGTATTGATTTTTTGCTGAAAAAACGGGTTTTAGATTTACATAAGTTTGCACATGGTTACATAAGTTTATAAACGACCGTTTACTTGGTTTACATAGTAAACATTTTTTAACTTTTTTTAACCTTTTTACTTGTATATTCAAAAAAAAAGTTGCATAATGGTAGAGCGCCTCTCGATTCAGGATATGTTCGGAGGCGCTTTAATATCAGACTGAAACGGATGTTTGCAACTATGAGTAATACTAAAGAGCGTATATTTGATGAAGCCTTGAAGCTTTTTTCCAAAAACGGATATGAAGCGTCTTCGGTCAGGGATATATCAGGTAAGCTGGGTATGACCCAGGCTGCGTTATATAAACACTATAAGAATAAGCAGGCTATATTTGACAGCATAGTGAACCGGATGAAGGAGAATGAAAGGACCAGAGCTAGCGAGTATAATATGCCGGCTATAACCGATGATCCTGATTCCCCAGCGTTTAAGAATTTATCTGTCAGCCAGCTGAAGCTTTACAGTCTGATACAGTTTTTGTACTGGACGGAGGACGAGTTCGCTTCTTCGTGTCGTAAGATGCTCTGCCTGGAGCAGTATCATAATTATCAGGCGGGATTTCTGTACCAGCAGTATCTGGTGAACGGTCAGTTCATGTATATGGAAAAGATCATCTCCGAGCTGATCCGTCAGGGCCAGTGGGCCGAGGGCGACGCATGGGATATGGCTGTAGAGTACTATGGCCCCATATTGGCCATGATCATGATATATGACGGTACCGAGGATAAGGAATCCGTCAAGGTCAAACTCAAGGCACATCTTGCTAACATTACTAAAAAATATAAAAAATAGATTTTTTTCTTGACATGCGTTTCGGGTATATGTTATTATATTCCTTGCGTGTTGAGCGGAAGTGTCGGAACTGGCAGACGAGCAAGACTAAGGATCTTGTGATCAATGCGATCGTGTGGGTTCAAGTCCCATCTTCCGCACTAAATGTATTAAGTGGTTTCCCCCTCATTGAGGGGGAAATTTCGTATAAGAACATATTTTACTTCAGGGTAAACTAATGGACTTTGGTGAAGTTAAAAAATCTAAAAAGCTTGAAAAACAAAGAAAACTGATAATGGGACTGGCCATAGGCAGTGCGGTTCTTTTTATCATAACTCTTTTTTCCACATTGAGTCGTGTCATGGTGGAAAAACAGCTGGATGAAGCCAATGAAGCAGTCCTGTCTGCCCAAAAGGAGATGAGCGGTTACAGGGAGTCAAACGAATCCCTCTCCAGAATGTACGAGGATCTGGGTAATACCGTGGCCGCAAAGGATTCCGAGATAGCATCCCTCAAGAGCCAGGTGTCCACCATGGCCACCGAGATCGATGAGCTGAAGGTTTATAAGAGAAAGTATGAGGAAGAGCATCAGGATGAGCAGTCTCCTCATGAGTTTACCGATAAGAACGGAGACAGCTTTACCTTCTCCGCCGATGAGTGGAATTACTTCATGGATCTGTGGGAGTACACCGGCGATGCCGAGTCCATGATAAACCGTCATACGGTGGAAGAACTTAAAGAAGAATTGAAGGACAGGTGATAAGAACCGGCAGCGAGTGATCGTTGCCGGTTTTTTGATATTTAGCTGCAGAAGCGAATGTTCACATGATTTCCTTTATGTGTTAAAATGGTTGTATGTGACTGTCAAATCTGCCAAAACCGGAGATTAACCTGCGGTAATATATGAGTAGCAGATGGATATAATGATATGAATATTATTATCTATGATTTTGGTACAAGCAGCGTTAAAACATGTTTATTTGATATCGATTCGGGAATAGATCTTTTGGCGAGTTCCACTGCATCCTATAACCTTTATATCTCGGAAGACGGCGGCGCGGAACAGGAAACCGAAGAATGGTGGGATGCACTATGTTCCACCACCCATGATCTGTTCCAAAGGTCGGATGTAACCCCCGGAGAAATTGAGGGCATGGCCTTTTGTTCGCAGATGCAAGGTACGGTTCTGGTGGACAAAAACGGTAATGCCATAAGGCGTCCTATGACTTATCTGGATCAGAAAGGAATGGGGGAGTATAAAGAATGCATGGGCAAAGGGATCATTAAGGTCTCAGGGTGCAGTTTTTATAAGCTTGTAAGGAATCTTCTGGTCAATTATGCCGGTTCCACCAGCGCCAAGGATCCTGTATGGAAATATAAGTGGGTGGAAAACCATGAGCCGGAGGTGTTTTCCAAAACTTATAAGTGGCTTGATGTAAATGATTATCTGGTGGGGCGCTGCACGGGCAGGATCATTCGGACCGCCGATTCCGCGTTTGCAACTTTTCTTTATGACACGAGGAAAGGGAAGGAAGGCTGGAATCAGGGCCTTGTAAAAATGTACAAGGTAGACCCGGAGCATCTGCCGGAAATAATAGAGAGCACGGATCGGGCCGGTGAACTGACCCAAAAAGCCGCCGATGAGCTGGGGCTGGTCCCCGGGATACCTGTCTTCGGAGGAGGCGGGGATACTACATTTGTGAGCATTGGAGCCGGAGCTGTCAAACCGGGAGATACACATATCTATGTCGGAACATCCGGATGGGTATCCACATTTTTGGATTACCAGACAGTAGATATCAATTCCATGATAACCGGGGTGCTTTCGGCTAAACATGGTTTTTTCAACTATTACGCAGAGCTGGAAACTGCCGGAAAATGCTTCGAATGGGTGGTAAACCATCTGGCACTTGACGAGGTGGGGGTATATTTTCAGAAAACCAGTGTGACGGATGATCTGGAGAGCAGATACACAAGTCTTTATGAATATCTTTCTGAAGAGATCAGCAAGGTTTCGCCGGGAGCAAACGGCGTGATATTTACTCCGTGGATGCATGGAAACCGTTGTCCCTTCGAGGATTCAAATGCCGCAGGCATGTTTTTCAATCTGAGGATCGAGAACGGAAAGAAAGATATGATAAGGGCTGTTTTAGAAGGTATCTGCTATCATTTGCGTTGGTTGTTGGAAAGTGAAGATGTTAAAGTGAAGACTTCTGATAACATACGTTTTGTCGGAGGTGGCTCACTGTCACAGCTTATGTGTCAGATGCTGGCGGATATTACCGGCCGGAAGATCGAGACCATTGATCATTCGCAGGAGGTAGGTGCCATGGGGACGGCCATCACCGTTGCCGCCGGGATAAGGGACATGGATGTTTTGGAAATGTCAAAGCAGCTTGTTAAAGTAAAACATACATACATTCCTAAAGAGGAAAACAAAGAAGTATATGAACGCAATTACAAAGTTTTTAAAAAACTTTACAAATCCAATGCTTCTGTTTTTAAGGAAATGAATGGCCGGGCATAAAAATCGGACAGACAGGGTAAAAAGATCGATCCGTAGCAGATCATTACGGGGGAAGAAATATGCATAATGATATCATTCTTCATGAAAATGAGATCAAAGCCAATCGTATGATGGCGCTGGTGCTAAACATTACCTTTGTGATCGTTGCCATCACCTGGATATTGTTCGAGGTTGGGTTTTTCTACATACGTATACAGTACAGGGGACTGATGGTTTTCAATCTTGTCCTGATATCCATGGTAAACTCAGTCAGCCGGTATTTCAAATACGATAAAGGCTGGATCAAGTTTGCGCTGATGATTTCCATGATCTTCGTTTGCGCTGTGACAATGATGACTCTTACCTATAATGTAACGCTTTTAGTGGTACTCCCGATCCTTTTATCCGTACGTTATTTCAATAAAAAGTATACGATACATGTTTCCGTCTTATCCATCATAATATTCTTTTTTGCATATGTTCTCGGGGCAAACTACGGAATGCTCGACCTTAACTTTGTCCAATATGAGCCCGGGACTACCATCGTTACCAACGATGCCATGTGGCTTGACGATGCTGTAAGGGATCTCCCGTATGACAGTATGCGGATGATCAAGAATACGATCATTTCAAACTACTTTGTTAAACTGTTACAGCTCATTATCATTTCTGCGGCTTCATTTCAGATGGTGGTTCATTGTCAGGAACTTTTGCAAAAAGAGAAAGAACTTGCAGAGAGTACGGCCAGGATCGGAGCTGAGCTGGAAATGGCAGAGAAGATCCAGAAGGACATGCTGCCGAGCATCTTTCCCGCTTTTTCGGAAAGAGAAGAGTTTGACCTTTATGCATCTATGATAACCGCCAGGGAAGTGGGCGGTGATTTCTATGATTTCTTTATGATCGATGACAGTCATCTGTGTCTTGTGATCGCGGATGTTTCGGAAAAAGGGGTTCCGGCAGCCATGTTCATGATGACGGCTAAGACTGTGATCAAGGATTATGCTTTGACCATGTCCTCTCCGTCGGAAATTTTTACAGCAGTGAATGAACGGCTTTGTGAAAATAACAAAGCCGGGATGTTCGCTACGTCATGGATCGGGATACTGGATCTGAAGACCATGATAATGCAGTTTACGAATGCCGGTCATAATTTCCCCATGATCCAGAAAAAGAATATGCCCTGTGAGATGCTGGATAAAAAACACGGCCTTTTCCTTGCCGGAATGGAGGGGGTTGTATATAATCAGGATGAGATCCGGCTTTCTTCCGGGGATCGGATCCTGCTTTATACGGATGGCGTTACCGAAGCTCATAATGCCAAGGCTGAATTGTTTGGCGAAAAGCGTTTGATGAAGATCCTTGAGAGCATGAGAGGACAAAATGGAGAAGATGTGTTATCCGCCATTATACATGAGATAGATGCGTTTGCGGAAAATACAGGGCAGTTTGATGATATCACAATGTTTATTCTTACCATAAAATAAAGTGAATACAGGAGGAGAAATGAATGGAACTGGAACTGATGACAAAGAAAGACGCAGCTCAGCTGGAGGTTCTTTTAAAGGGGGAGCTTAATACAAATACGGCGCCGGACCTGAAAGCGCTTCTTGATAAAGAACTTGACAGTATCCAAACCCTTATACTGGATTTTGAAGGCTGTGATTTCGTTTCTTCCGCGGGACTTCGCGTTCTGTTAAATACGTTTAAGAGCCTTAAGAGTGCGGGAGGAAAGATGAAGCTTATAAATGTGGGACCGAACTTTCATGAAGTGCTTTATATTACGGGACTTGATGCTGTTTTCGGGGCATAGAGCATTTGAAAAGGAAAGATTATTATTATGAACGTATACGATTTTGACGGCACGATCTATTACCCTGACTGCGCGGCCAGTTTTGCCCTCTGGTGTCTCAGACGGCATCCTTCGCTGTGGTTTACCTATGTTCCGAAGCTGGTGAAGACCGCAATATTGCTGAAATTAAAAAAGATCCCGAGATTCATCTTTGAGCGGAATTTTTTCAGTTTTCTGTGTCTGATCGATGATTTTGATGAACAGATTGAAAAGTTCTGGGATAAACATATAAATGGTATATCTGCCTGGTATCTGGAACAAAAAAAGGAAGATGACCTGATCATAAGCGCTTCTCCGAACTGCATTATTGAACCTATCGCCCGAAGGCTAGGGGTTAATTTTATTGCAACCGAGTATGACCGCGATGTCGGAGCTTTTGTGGACAATCTGATGTTTGCAAGAGAAAAGGCAGCTTACATTTTTGATCATGGATTCCCGGAGATCGAGAATTTTTATTCTGATTCCTTAGCCGACACACCCATGGCTTTATGCGCGGAGAAGGCGCATCTGGTAACCAACAAGGCACAAAAGGTGGAGGACTGGCCTAAGCTGGATATTGAAATGATAGAAAAGGTACATGAGAAAATAGAATCGGGCTGGTCGGTACACCTGTAGTAAGCAGAACGAGGTGTTTTTTCAGTGAATTATTCGGTTGTAAAAATATCTAAATGCAAAAAATAAAAAAATTTTGAAAAACGCTTGACATGTGTATGATATTGATGTATGATAGTCAAGGTTTTGCGATAGTGGCGTAGTTGGTAACGCGCGACCTTGCCAAGGTCGAGACCGCGGGTTCGAGCCCCGTCTATCGCTCTTGAAAAAACAGGAATCGTCTGAAGACGGTTCCTGTTTTTCTGTTTTGTGGTATATAATGACTGGTTCGTGATATACTTATACTTGTACGTGGCAGAGGGTTGTTTTATTCTGTACAATTCAAACTGCATTCAAATATATATGCCGGACAGAATAAGTGAGAAGGATGAATGAAAAACAATCGTTTTTTTGTATTGAAAAAGATAATTGAATATAATACGGGTAAAGAGGATGTTGTTAGAAAATCCAAGCCTTGATAGACGGAGATGTAAAGTCATATGAACTAAGCATCGGAGTGTATTCCAGGTATGACGGATATGTAAATGATGATGGGTTTGTTTTATATCCTAAGTCAAATCGTAGTATTTATCATTACACTGTGATACAAGGGAAATTTATTACTGATGAGAAGAAAGTGGATCTGGAATTTTATTGTAAGGATGATATTATTGCACATTTTGTTTAAAACCAAACTCCCTTTTTACATTTGTGTTGCTCATGATAGAATAATTAAGAATCGGGATTTATGGAGGCCTTTGGCATGGGAAAAGATTTATCTAAAATGACATTGGAAGAGTTATGGGCATTGTTTCCCATCTTTCTTGTGCCGCACGATGATCGGTGGAAAGATAGCTTCAATGAGATCAGGCAAACGC
>JAFRWW010000057.1 GCA_017441585.1 Lachnospiraceae bacterium | reverse complement strand
TCTTTGGCCGTTTCCAACAGATACTCGGAGGTTTTTAACCCGTCAACATCCTGAAGACCAATAGCCGTTTTCCATGCAGTGGATTTCTCTGATTGCTCAGGTTCTCCCTGTCTGATATATTCTTCAAGGTCCATCTGCCATTTTTCATGATCATTCCGTGACATCTGCAGTCACCCCCGTTCTGTTCTTGATCCTATGATAGTCTTCCATCTCGACATCAAGCGTGATCGTTCTTTCCCGGGTGTTGCTCACTCTCTGCAAAAGGCTCACGACTTCCACATGACAGCTATGACAAAACATGTCACATGCGCGTACACGCTTTAGTTCGTAGCCGCCCGCTGCCAGCAGTTTCAAATCCCGGGCCAAAGTGGCAGGATCACAGCTCACATAGACTATGCGGTCAGGTTTCACAGTCAGGATGGCGTCTATGGCTTCAGGGTCCATTCCCTTCCTGGGAGGATCCAGGATCACCACGTCGGCCCTTATCTTATCCCTGTTTTTTACCAGATAATCTTCTGCCGCAGCACAGATGAAGTCAGCATTTTTAATCCCGTTTATCTTAGCGTTTACCTTAGCATCCTCTATAGCTCTGTCCACTATCTCTATGCCGTGGACCCTGCCCTTATCCGACAGGCGCGATGCCACAGCCAGGGATATGGTGCCTATGCCGCAGCACACATCCCATACTTCCTCATCTCCGGTAAGATCCGCAAATTCAATGGCCGTCTCATACAGGCGGCGCGTCTGCAGAGGATTGACCTGATAAAAGGACTGAGCCGATATGCGGAAGGTAAGCCCCATGAGCTCATCTTCTATATATTCCGTTCCGTATAAAAGCAGTTCTTTATCTCCCAGTATCCTGTTGCCCTTTTCCCTGTTTTCGTTTATGGTGACGGACACGACTCGCCAATCCGGACTCTTTTCCTCCGCAATCTTAACCTCTGTTGCCATATCCACAGATCCGTTTTCCGAAACATTCACCGGCACATTCTCCAATTCATTCACCGGCGCATTTCCCAAAACACTCACCGGCTCACGTTCCGACGAATCCACCTGCGCACTTTCCGATAAACCTGCCTCAGCATCCACCAGCGCCCTCACCAGTGCGTCTGCCTTATCCTTATGCTTATTAAACCACTCACATTTTTCATTTACCACCAGTGTCACGGCACACTGACCTGTGGCAAATCCCTGCCTGATCATCACATGTCTCACCCTGCCGCGGCCGGTTTCCTCATCATAGGCTCCTATCTGCCACTCATCCATCCAGTTAAGGACAGCCCTCAGCAAAGCGGCGTTTGACTCAGGTCCGATAGAGCAGTCTTCATGTTCCACTATCCGATGGGAATGATGCGCATAAAAGCCGGCTATGCTCTTACCATTCTTTCCCCGGCCCACGGGGTATACAGCCTTATTACGATACCGGTAAGGCTCCTCCATACCCATTATGGGCAGGGCGATCTGTTCCAGATATTTTCTGTCTATGCCGCCTATGTGCTCCAGGGAATCCATCACCCTTTTATGCTTATACATAAGCTGCGCCTCATAGGCCATATTCTGCAGCTGGCAGCCGCCGCACTTATCCGACACGGGGCATACGGGGTCCACCCTGTTTTCTGAGGGGTCTATGACCCTTAAGAGTCTGGCAAAGGCATAACCCTTTTTCACCTTCATCACCGAGGCTTCCACCAAATCGCCTATAAGGGCTCCGTTTACAAAAAACGGAAAGCCATCGATCTTTCCGATTCCCTCTCCGTCTTTTCCCATGTCAGTTATCCTGACGCTTATTATGTCGTTTTTACTGTATTGCTCCATCCATCTAACCCATTGTCTTTCTGATATTTGAATCCAGGTATCTGTTAAAGCCAAGCCACCCGGTCTTGCCGGCAGAATCCCCGACCTCCAGAGCCTCTCTCATGGTCTCCAGCTTGGCGTCTGTATTATCGGCAAAACTCAGTGCCACAGCCTCTGCCAGCGCAGGCTTTTTGGGCGAGCCGAATTCCAGTTCTCCATGATGGGACAGTATGCAGTGGAGCAGTTCATTTAACAGCCCCTCCGGGAAGTCTTCCTGCTTTTTTGCATAGTCCTTCACCATCTCATAACCCATCACTATATGTCCCAGAAGCTGACCCTCATCCGAGTAATCATTTTCCGGAAAAGGAGTGATCTCACGAAGCTTCCCTATGTCATGACATAAAGCCGCACAGATCAAAAGGTCCCTGTTCAGATAAGAATAACTCTTCGCCATGGTCTCACAAAAGGCCGTGACCCTTAAGGTATGCTCCAAAAGTCCTCCCATAAACGCATGGTGCACGGTCTTTGCAGCAGACCTGCTCTTAAACGCTGCCAGCATCTTTTCATCATTCACAAAAATATCCTGACACAGTTTCTTCAGGTATTCATTCTGCATCCGGTCTATATATTTAAGGAGCGCTGCATACATCTCCTCTATGTCAAATCTGCTGACGGGCACATACTGGGCGGGATCATATTCCCCTTCACGGGCCTTTCTCACCCGCTTTATATTGAGCTGCATGGCACCGTTGAACACGGTGACCTCACCCTTTACATCTATGTAGTCCAGCTTGTCAAAATCATCGATTCCCGCATCCTGCGGATCCCAGACCTTTCCGTCGAGAGTTCCCGTCTTGTCCTGAAGCAGGACGTTCAAATATGACTTACCGTTTTTGGTGGTGGCGCTCTGTACGTTCACGCACAGGTAGATATCGTTTACGTTTTCGCCTTCGCGAAGCTGTTGTATGTATTTCAATTTGGTCTCCTTTGTTGAAAATTTTAATCTATCAAGATCCTTCGTCACTGCGTTCCTCAGGATGACAAACGGGGAGATTTTATAATATTCATTTAAGCGTAGCCAGTTTTACGTCAAAGGTCATCTCCACATAGCCTCCGCGGCTGGCCCTTAGTATTGTCACCACCGCATCGTCTCCCGGCTGGGATTTATTCATGACATTTTCATAATCCGTAAAACTCTCCACCTCACTGGTACCCACCATGGTGATCACGTCTCCGGTCTGTATGCCCACGTCCATGGCGGGGGACCCCACTTCCACCTTTGTCACATATACACCCAGGGGAATGGACAGAGACTCATTGACTTCAGGGGTGACATCCACTCCGTATATTCCAAGGTACGCCCGATCCTGTCCGTTTGACATACGCTCGATACTGTTTTTTATATCCGATATACCATAGGCTGTGATCAGATTCTCTGCTCCGCTTTCGGATGCGTCCTGGGTGATCAGGCCTACCGTCTCCCCTTTAAGATCCACCAGTATGCCGCTGCCGTTTTTACTGCCGTAAATATTAGTAGTCAGCACATGAACAGACTTATCCCTCATCTGAATGGATCTGGTAGACGAGGTGATTATACCATAGGAGAAAGAATCAAACTCTCCCAGAGGGGATCCCACTGCCACCACAGGCTTACCCGTGAGTCTGGAACCCGTGGACACGCCCATGGTTGCGGGAACTATCTTTTTTCTGGTCTCTGCCTTGATATCCGACAGCTCCACTCCGATTATGGAAAAGCCTATGTTGGGATCATACTTTTTTTCCACAGCCTTTACCCTGGTATCATCCGGCAGTGTAACCCTTATCTCGTCCGCATTTTCAATTATGGATTTTTCGATCAGTATCAAAAGCTCGCGGCGGTTATCCGCGATCACCAGTCCGGATCCCTGCTTGGATGATTCATACTCCTCGGTGAACCAGTCTGCATCCGAAGATATGGCGCTTACAGGAAGCAGGCTCCTGGCCACGCTCTGAGCCATACGGTATGCTCCGCCATACAACTGCTCCAGCTTCTCGCTTTCCTCGTCAGAGGGAAAGGTATCTGTCACATCGCTTACTATGGACTCTTTGCCCAGCTCGCTCTGATCGATCTTTATCTCCACGCCCTCACCGCTTTCAATGTCAGTCTGACTGACATCGGACTCCGAATTGCTGATCACCACCTGTTCGGGTTTTGGCTGAAAATACGTATTCTCAAGATGATAAACACCGGCTGTATAAGCCAGAGCCGCCACCAGTCCGAAAAGCACACCCAGCAGAACCGCCAGCCCCATTCTGGTGAACAGATCCTTCTTATCCAAAGGTTTCGGCTTTATATGCTCGGTTATAAAACCGTTTTTATCCTGTTCATTCTTACTCATCTGCTACCTCCGGTCAAATGACCTTTTGATCTTTATTTTTTGGATACGGTGACGGTGAAGATAAACTCCGTTCCGACCCCTTCCGTAGAAACCACATCTATATTTTCATCATGAGCCTTTATTATCTCCTTCACTATGGCAAGGCCCAGTCCGGTACCCTTTTTATCCTTTCCTCTGGAAGGGTCTGTCTTATAGAATCTGTCAAACACCAGTTTCAGGGATTCCTTGGGTATACCCACGCCGGAATCCTTCACCGACACAAACAGTTTTTCCCCTTTTTTTGTAGTCTCTATCTTTATCACCGAATTGTCGGGGCTGAACTTTATGGCGTTGTCCAGCAGATTATAAAGTACCTGCTGCAGCTTTCCCTCATCGCCCTTTACATACATAGTCTCATCCGTCAGCACCAGTTCTATATTTATTTTTCTCTGGATGCATCTGCCCTCAAAGGTTTCACAGGTTCTCTTGATGGTAGCGTTTATGTCAAAGTCCCTAACCTCCAAAAGCAGCCCCTTCACATTCAGGTTATTTAACTGAAGAAGCGAATTGGTCAGCTTTGTCAGCCTGTCCGTTTCATTCAGAACTATCCCCAGATATTTGCCATGCATCTCGGGGGGAATGGTGCCGTCTATCATGGCCTCCAGATATCCTCTTATGGAGGTAAGGGGGGATCTGAAATCATGGGATACGTTGGCGATGAACTTTTTCTGGTTGTCCTCACCCCTGGCGATCTCGGAGGCCATATATCCCAGTGTCCCCGCCAGATATCCGATCTCATCATCTCCGGTCACATCTATCTGGACTTCATAATTTCCTTTTGCATACTCCTCCGTCACATAGGTGATCCGCTTAAGGGGCCGGTATATAAAGACAGTAAAGAATGCAAGAATGATAAGTGACAGGAAAAATATGATCAGCATCATCAGATAGATCACATTAAGGGCCTCATTCACATCGTCGATTATATCGCTCTGGGGGCAGTGCATTATGAGATATCCGCGCAGCTTAAACCCGGCGTGAAGAGGCGCATACACGCTGAGCATAGGTCTGTCAAAATACCCATAGAAATCTCCTGTCATATATCCCCTGATCTCTGCCGGATTAAAATCCTCCACCATGATCCTTGAATCACCCAGATTGGCGTCTTCGGTATTCATGACCAGATTGCCGTCTTCATCCACCACCCATATCCTGCAGCCGGTGACGGTATCCACGGATTTAAGATACCGAAACACCAGATCCCTGGTGGTGCTGCCCATGTTCCGCTCGCTGGAATAAAACTCAATGAGAGTGGAGATATCCCTGTTCATCTGTCTGACCTTCTTTTCTGTCAGATGGTTGTAAAGCATGCGCGAACCGATGGTGCTCACTGCCAGAAAGGACAGGACCATAAATATCACATATGCGATTGTAAGCAGATTATATACCGATCTTCTTTTCTTTTTCATGTTTAAAGCTATTAAGATCCGCCTCCATAACAAGTTATGCAAGAGGCAAGCTGCTCCAAAGTCTATTGCCTGAAATATGCGATGGTCACTCCCGCATCGCCTTCGCCGTATCCGGCCTGCTCAAACTTTTCCACATATTTTACGCGCTTAAGGTGCTGCCAGACTGCCTTGCGAAGAGCCCCTGTGCCTTTGCCGTGCACTATCCTCACCTGTGTGGTGCCGGCCAGATATACATCATCCAGATATTTATCCAGGGCCGCTATGGCGTCGTCCGTATTCATTCCTATGAGTTTTATCTCGGATCGCACCTGTGTGGCCTTCTCCATCTTCATACTGCCGATCCCTGTCTTTTTTCTCTCTAAAACCACAGGCTTTTGGGCAGGCTTCGGCGCATCGTTTACATAGGCCAGATCCTTTACATTCACCTGGGACCTTAAGATCCCGCACTGTACGAACAGGTTACCCCTTTGATCCGGCAGGGTGCTGACGGTTCCGTTTACATTCATGTTAAGGACTCTGACATCATCCCCTATCTTAAGCTTTTTGGGATCTACCTTTATTATCTCATCTGCCACAGGCAGTTTATCCTTTACCGAGGCGGACTGGGTCTTTTTGATGCTGTTCCTTATGCGCTCCCTGTCTTTTTCCATCTCCCGGATCTGGTCTATGCTTCCGTATTTCTGGAAATTGCGTATGGTCTCATCGGCGGTGGCCTTGGCCTCGTTCAGGATACGTCTGGCCTCTTCCTTTGCCTGCTCTATTATCCTGTCGCTTTGATCTTCCAGCTTTTCGGACCGGCTCCTGGATTTGTCCTTATAGGACTGGGCCTGACGTCTCATTTCCTGAGCCCGCTCTGTTTCTTTTTCCAGCTCTATCCTGCTCTTTTCCAGACGTGAAAATACGTCCTCCAGATTCTTATCGCTCTCATCTATGTTGGTCTTTGCCGATTCTATTATATAATCCGGCAGTCCCAGCCTCTTGCTGATAGCGAAGGCGTTACTTTTGCCGGGTACGCCGATCAGCAGCCTGTAAGTCGGACTCAGTGTTTTGATGTCAAACTCACAGGAGCCGTTTACCACGCCCTCCGTAGTCAGGGCAAAGACCTTAAGCTCCGAATAATGGGTGGTAGCCATGCACAGGGCTCCCCTTTTCAGGATATCCCTGAGTATGGCTATGGCCAGGGCGGCTCCCTCGGTGGGATCCGTACCTGCGCACAGCTCGTCGAACAGGCACAGGGAGCTCTTCGTGGAGTACTTAAGGATATTTATTATATTTTTCATATGGGATGAAAAAGTAGACAGTGACTGCTCTATGGACTGCTCGTCACCGATATCCGCATATATCTCGTCAAAAACCGTCAGTTCGCTCTGATCCCGGCAGGGTATGTGCAGTCCGCTCTGACCCATGGCAGCCAGCAGGCCGCAGGTCTTAAGGGATACGGTCTTGCCGCCGGTATTGGGTCCCGTGACCACCAGCAGCGAATAGTCATCTCCCAGGGTGATATCCACCGGGACCACCTTTGACTTATCCAAAAGGGGATGTCTGGCTTTTTTGAGTATGATGTGTCTTTCTTTTGTATAGATGGGCCTCACTGCGTTCATGTCCATGGCCAGCTGTCCTCTGGCAAAGATATGATCGAGACGTATCAGCGTGTCATAATTGATATCCAGCTCTTCCGTGTGCTCCGACAGCTCGGCCGACAGTGTAGCCAGGACCTTTTCTATCTCCTGTGCCTCTATGATGCTCAGTTCCTTTAACTCATTATTCAGATTTACCACTGCCGCAGGCTCTATAAAGAGAGTGGAACCGGTGGCGGAGCGATCGTGTACCATGCCCGGCACCGAAGATTTGTATTCGGATTTAACGGGCAGGCAGTATCTGTCTCCCCTCATGGTGATCACGGGATCCTGCAGACAGGTGCGCAGCGGTCCATTCACCATTTTGTTAAGCTGTTCCTTAACCTTGTCCTTTGACTGCTTCATCTTTCGCCTCACGTCGCGAAGCGCGCTTGAAGCATCGTCTGCGATCTCATCCTCCGAGAGGATGCACCGCCTTATCTCCTGGGTGACCTTAGGCAGGACTGTCAGCATGTCAAAATATCCGTCCAGGGAATCGGCTTCCTCTTCCTTTTTTTCACCCTTGCCGTAATTTTTTATCCGCTGTGTCTTTTCCAGGACGGAGGCCATATTAAGGAGCTCCGCTGTATTTAATATGCCTCCGCTTTTAAGCCGCATCTGCGATGCGGCTATGCTCTTTATCCCTCCAAAAGAGGGGCTCCCGTTTTTAAAAAGACGTGAAAGCGCATCAGCAGTTTCCTCCTGTGCGCTCTCTATTTCATTTATATCGGTCATGGGCTGCAGCTTTTCACACAGTTCCTTTGCCTCCTTTGTGGCGGCTCTGTCCGTGAGCAGCTTACAGACCTTATCATATTCTATTATCCGCAAATGTCTATCATTCATTATTGCCGGTCTCGAATTTATAACCTATACCCCAGACAGTGCCTATCCTCCACTGCTCATGGTCCTTGATCTTTTCCCTCAGTCTCTTTATGTGCACGTCCACGGTGCGGGTGCCGCCCACATATTCATAGCCCCAGATATGGTCCAGGAGCTGTTCTCTGGTAAATACCCTGTTGGGTGAAGCTGCCAGGAAATAGAGCAGTTCTATCTCCTTGGGAGGGATATCCAGTCTGTTTCCAAAATAGGTGACCGAGTAATTAGTCAGATTTACGGTAAGATCCGGATACTCCACACATTCGATATCCGCATCCTCAGCAGCGGATGCAGGCTCCTCCACGGCAGTCATGCCCACCGAATATCTGCGTAGCACAGCCTTTACCCTGGCCACCAGTTCCTTTGGATCAAAGGGCTTTTCCACATAATCATCAGCCCCTAGCTCGAAACACAGCACCTTATCAAAGACTTCACCCTTGGCCGAGAGCATGATGATGGGCACCTGGGATTTTAATCTTATCTCACGGCACACCTGATTGCCGTCCATTCCGGGCATCATGATATCCAGAAGCACCAGATTGGGAGCGAAATCATCGAACTCCTTAAGAGCGCTTATTCCGTCATTAGCCACCCTGGTCTCAAAGCATTCCTTCGTCATATAAAGGGAAACCAGCTCGGCTATGTTTTCATCATCATCCACTATCAGAATTTTTGTTTTATCAGCCATAATCTTTCACCCCTTCAACGCGTCATTGTCATCATGAGGCATTAGCCGAAGGATCTTTCACTTCTGCAGTCTGCCCACAAAATCCTTTAACTTTGCGATGGCTATCTTCAGATTCTCTATGGAGTATGCGTAGGAGATCCTTATAAAGCCCTCACCGCTGTCTCCGAAGGCAGTGCCCGGAACCACAGCCACCTTTTCCTGCTTCAAAAACTCGGTGGCAAACTCCTCTGAAGTCATGCCGTATTTTTTGATGCAGGGGAATACATAAAAGGCACCGAAGGGTTCAAAACAGGGCAGATCCATCTCCTTAAAGGCATTGAGCAGGAATCTGCGGCGCTGGTTATAGGCCTCCCTCATCTTTACCACATCATCGTCGCCGTTTTTCAAGGCCTCCACCGCAGCATACTGGCTGGTGGTAGGCGCGCACATGATGGCGTACTGATGAATCTTCATCATCTGGGATATGATCTCCTCAGGTCCGCAGGCATAACCCAGACGCCATCCCGTCATGGCGTAACTCTTGGAGAAACCGTTTATCAATATGGTCCGCTCCTTCATGCCGGGGATGGAAGCTATGGATACATGATCCCTGTCATATGTAAGCTCCGCATATATCTCATCGGACATCACCAGTATATCCCTCTCGATGCACACTTCGGCGATATCCCTAAGGTCCTGCTCAGTCAGAACCGCTCCCGTGGGATTATTGGGGAAGGGAAGAATCAGAACTTTTGTCTTATCCGTCACCGCATCCAGCAGTTCCTGCTTTGTCAGGCGGAACTGGTTTTCATTGCAAAGCTGTATGATCACAGGCTTTGCTCCCGCCAGCACTGCGCAGGGCTCATAGGATACATATGAGGGCTGAGGTATCAGCACTTCCTCACCCTCTCCGGGATTGATCACTGCCCTAAGGCCCACGTCTATGGCCTCGGATCCGCCCACCGTCACCAGCACTTCCTTCGCCGGCTCATAGGACACATCAAAGCGTCTCTTTAAATAATTGCAGATCTCCTTCCTCAGTTCCATGAGACCCGAATTGGAAGTATAAAAGGTGCGTCCCTTCTCAAGCGAATAGATACCCTCATCCCTGATATGCCAGGGAGTGTCAAAATCCGGCTCGCCGACGCCCAGGGAAATGGCGTCCTCCATCTCGCTCACGATATCAAAAAACTTTCTGATACCCGAGGGCTTCATATTTTCAACCTGTCTTGCTACATAACTCATTATTGTATTCTATCCTTTCCGCGGCCTTATCTTCCTGCATAAGGTCCGTTTTTACCGGTACCATCCGTCTTAAGATTCCCATTTGCGATCAGGGAACTATGGGCATCCTGTTATCCTCATACTTCTTGGTGAGTACGGTTCCATGATCTTTATATTTCTTCAGCACAAAATTGGTCTGGGTATTTATTACTGTCTCCAGGGTAGCCAGTTTCTCAGTCACAAAAGTGGAAACCTCCTTGAGGGTCTTGCCCTCCAGCATGACCATGAGGTCAAAGCTTCCGGACATGAGATATACCGAAGTAACCTCGGGATACTTATATATGCGCTCGGCGATATCGTCAAAGCCCTTGCCCCTCTGAGGCGTGACCCTGACCTCTATCATGGCGGTCACCTTTTCCGCCGCCAGTTTATCCCAGTCGATTATGGTATGAAAACCGCAGATTATGCCCTCGTTTTCCATGTCCTTGATCTCTTTGCTGACCATGTCCTCTTCCATACCCAGCACTACCGCCAGTTCCTTGAGATCCACTCTGCTGTTTTTTTCGATAAATGTAAGTATCTTAAGCCGTGTATCGTTCATAGTTTGATATCCTCCTCTATAAACCATGGTTTATATCAACCATAAATTTTACCATATTTATGGGGAAATTAAAAGAGTGAAACAAGGCATAAAAAAATCCCCCGGCGGCATTACCGCTACCGGGAGACCTTCGTGCGCCTCCAGGGGTTCGAACCCTGGACACCCTGATTAAGAGTCAGGTGCTCTGCCAACTGAGCTAGAGGCGCATGCTAATCAGATGATCTGTCATCTGTGACAGCACTCGGATATTATATTACAGACAAATCCAAAATGCAAGCATTTTTTTAAAAAATTTTAAATTATAGAATTTTCTGCAGATATTCAGAGCATTTTCAAAGAAATTCCAAAGGATTTTCAGAGGAAATTCCTGTAAAAAAGCGACTTGCGGGTAAACTGTTTTTCAAATTCTTCCGGCCCCAGTTTTTCATACAGGGTTTCTTCCCCGGAAAAAAGATCCACACCCAGCCCCAATCTGTTGCCGGGTATCTTTACGCCAAGCGAAGACAAAGTCGTGGGGAAAAGATCCAGCGTGGTATATTCCCTCTTCTTATCCTGTGCAGTCAGCGGTGCGTTGATAAAAGAAACATAGGACTTCCTTTCCTTATCCCTAAGACCGGCGCGCTTTATGAACCTGGAATCCATGGTAGGATGGTCTCCCGCCAGCACTATGGTGGTATTCTCATAAAAGTCCTGCTGCTTTATCCACTCCACAAACTTCTCCACCTGCCTTGAAGAGCAGGCCAGCACATTTCCGTAGGGCTCCTTAAATTCATCCCGGCAGAGCCTGCATCTGCAGCCGTCCAGGAAATGAGTATCCACCGTGAGCAAAGTAAGATTAAAGGGCTTATCCCCCTTTGACAATTCAGTCAGTTCATCCTTTGCAAAATCAAAAAGCTTCTCATCCTCAAAACCCCACCACAGATAATAATCCTCAGGAATGAGGCCGTCACGCTTCGCCGACTTGTAATCCAGCACCTTATAGCCGCCGTGCTGCTTTATCAGCGGCTCCCTGCCGCCAAAATACACATCGGACCCCAAAAGGAACCTCTGTTCATAGCCTTCCTTTGCAAGAATATCCCCGATGGTGGTCATCCCCGGAAGGAACTCCTCCTTATCCCTGATCTGCAGATCGATAGATATTCCGGCCATATGGGCCACCATGGCTCCGGTGGTAAAAGTGGCTCCCGGAGGAGCAAAGGCTCCGTTTATCTCCCCGGAATCAATAAATTCGGTAGATTCTCCCGACAAAGAATCTTTGACAGTATCAGGGGCAGCTCCCGAAAAATCCTCACCTTCCATAGCAAGCTTCGTCAGCTCCGGTATATACTCGGTGACACCGCCGCCCTTTGAAGAATAACAGCTCTCCATGGATTCCAAAAAGATATAGATGAGATTCCTCTTTTTTTCGGGAAAGATAAGATCCGCTTCCTTTGCATCCACATAATATTTTTCATACACGTCCGACGCCTTCAGATTCAGTATCCAGAACCTGAGCACATGCAGATGCACAAAAGCCATTGCGATATCCGCAACTATAATGATCGCCGCCGACAGCAGCATGATACTCCTCACATCACTCTCACCATAACGCATCAAAAGCACACGGTACAAAACCGTCGGGATCACTATTCCCGCCACTGCAAAGGATATGGTCTTGGGGAGTTCTTTTATGAAAGGTCCTTTATTTCCGCCCTTAAGGGGCATGATGGTATAGTAGATGAGTTCGAACAGACTCACATCATAGAAGCGGGTGATGAGAAACCTGTAGCCGTAAAACAGCATGACCGCCACCCACCATATAAATATGGATATAGACATCCTAACTCTCCGTAAAATTACTGAATATGAGCCATAATTTGCAATAAAGCGCCACGGGGGGCACATCATACACCGGTATGACGCCTGCCTTCCTGTAGGTATCTACAGTCTCATATTCAGATTCTCCTGAATTCAAAAATGACAAAAGAACCGGAATCCGACGCTCTTTGCAATACTTAACAAAAACTCGCAGTCCGTCCGTCACGCCTATGGTGCCGGAGTGATAACCCTCCAGCATGACCACCCGGGTCCTGTCTGTGACCAAGTCACTATTAAAACACATTCCGGGGTAAGCCGCAAGTCTCAATATCATGTCGCTCTTTTCACAAAGCTTTATATCCCGTACCGGAAGGTCAGAAAACAGATTCTCATCATAGATCAGTTCTTCAAGTCCGGCATCACCGGATCTGAAATCATCACTGACTTCACCGAGCGCGCATTTTTTCTCTTTATAAGACCCACAGCCTCTCCTCATATCCGGCCCATCATAAGCATAAAAATCCGATGAGCCCGCCATGGATGATAAAAGTCTGTCGCCCCGGATGATCTGCGCCACACCTTCAAAAGAGGGATTCTTATATGCGATATAAACTCCCGGGGTTCCTTTCCGGCGGATATATTCCACAGCGGCTTCAAAATTTACCCTTCCGTTGGAACGAGGGTCTGACAGCACATAGGCACTTGACACCAGGATTACCGGGATTCCGATACCCGCAAACATATAATGAAGCAAAGCCGCAGTATAGTGAAGAGTATCAGTCCCATGAGTTATGATAATGCCGTCACTGTGATCGGCCGCCATGGCCACACTGTCCTTTAGTTTCAGCACATGGAATGCCTTAAGATCTTCACTGAGTATCCTGTAAGGCTCCTCAAAAGTAAAATGCAGTTCATTTTTGTCGCAAAGTCCCAGCCGTCCCTTAAGATCTCCTCCGGGACGGATCGAATCTCCTTCTATAACACCTGAAATGGTGCCTCCTGTAAAAATCACATGAATATTCATGCCAAACATTATATCAAAGTTGTTTACCATACAAAAGTGCTAAATATCCACTCACGAAAAATATGATTTTATTGATATGAAAACATCTTTCCCGGTTCAAAAATACGATTCGAAAGCAGACTGCCATGATGCTTTGCAAAACACAGATTTCCGAAAAACTGCAGAGGATCCTTACGGAACGCCACCTGAGCATATGCAGATTCTCAAAGATAACCGGCCTGGACAAAGCGGTACTCCTACGCATAATACACGGACAATGCCTTCCAAAGCCCTGTACCGTAAAATGCATATGCCATGCCCTCGAAATCCGCGTGAGCGACTTCCTGGAGACAGCCCCCTGCACATCGGAAAAGAATCAGACCGCGTTACAGGAAAAAGATCGGACCATTCTGCCTGAAACAGATCAAACTATACTACCGAAAACGGATCGGACCATGTTGTCTGAAACGGATCGGGACATACACCTTTGTATCAAAAAACGTCTCAAAGAAAAAAACTGGTCATTATACCGGCTCACCAAGGAAGCCCGGCTTTCAAAAAACACTCTGTATAATTCCATCAAACGCAACAATATCCCCGATTACAAAACCCTTCTGAGAATATGCGAAGCCCTTGAAATTGCTCCCGCACAAATCCTTGACTTCTATATTTGATTGCTTTTTCCAAAAAAAAAGTATTATAATTAGAACAGTCACTTAATCTGAGGTATGATCATGTCCGGAATAGTATTGGATGGAAGAAGGATAATAGCATATGAACGGCTCGGGCAATTGTGTGCCTATACCGGAAAGGATGAAACATACCTTTCCGCTCTTTGGATGGAACTGATTCCCGATGCGGATCTGATGACGGATTTCATGTACTACCTCGATCACCACAGTTTCTGCAACAAAACAGTCTGCCGCGGATACAGTCTGACGGACCTGTATTTCTACAAGATCCGCAGATACGATGTAAAGAGGGACGCCGGTAAAAACAATGCAGACTGCAATAAAGAAGCACTGGTACTTGACACCTTCATGATGATGGCGGATATGAAAAAAGATCCGGACAAATACATCAACAAACTGAACGACGCCATGGGCCAGGGCATGGACTTGTATTAAAACAAACCTGTATGGAATATTTGATCGACCATCAATTAAATATAATGCTGTTCTTAAGCGGTATCTGCACCGCTCTTGCGATAATGGTCCTGATATCCAGATCCATCCCCGAAGGACGCAGAAACGCTCTCCTTATTCTGGAAGCAGGCTGTGCCCTGCTGCTCATCTGTGACCGTTTCGCATACATATATCGCGGAGACATCAGTCATACCGGATATATCATGGTACGTGTCTGCAACTTCCTGGTCTACATGTTCTCTCTCATAATAGTCCAGGCCTTTAATCATTTTCTTATAGAACTGCTCTATCCCGGTCAGGATGAAAACGGATCTATACTGCTGAATATCTGTGACTTTCTCCTCATGCTCGGAGGAGGCCTGACCATAGTCTCGCAGTTCACCGGCATCTTTTATTATTTTGATGAAATGAACCTGTATCACCGGAATTCCGGTATAGTTTTATTCTGGATCATCACGCTGACGGTTCTGCTCATACAGATGATCGTGGTCGCCCGGTCAAAACAAAGCCTGAGCCTCAGTATGCGCATCACTATGCTGCTGTTTGCCATCGTTCCCTTTACGGCCACCATACTGCAGACTAAGTTTTACGGCCTGTCCCTTACCAATATTTCCATTGTGGGACTGGCGATGCTGCTGTATCTCATCACCCTGCTGGACATGAACGCCACTGTCGCCAAGGCCAATCAGCAGGAGATCAAAATGCTGCGTGATGAACAGGAACTCATGCAGAATCTGTTTGACCAGACGGCATCAGCTCTTGCAAGCGCCATCGACGCCAAGGACAAGTATACCCACGGTCATTCCGGACGTGTAGCGGAATACTCCGAATCCATCGCCAGGACTTACGGCATGAGCGAAGAAGATTGTCGTAAAGTATATTATGCTGCCCTGCTCCACGATGTGGGCAAGATCGGCATAGCCGACAGCATCATCACCAAAGACGGCAAGCTTACCAAAGAAGAATTCGCTGAGATCAAAAAGCATCCTGCCATCGGAAGCCAGATCCTGTCAAACATATCCCTCTCCAAACACTTAAGTGATGGAGCCCATTTTCACCATGAAAGATATGACGGAACCGGATATCCCAACGGGATCGCCGAAGAAAAAATCCCCGTTTTTGCCCGGATCATCGCAGTGGCTGATTCCTACGACGCCATGACATCAAAGAGAAGTTATCGCGACCCTCTGCCCCAGCAGGTAGTCAGGGAAGAGATAGTCAAGGGCATGGGTACACAGTTCGACCCGGAGTTCGCCAAAGTGATGATCCATCTTATAGATATCGATACCGAATATGAAATGCAGGAAAGGGAAGAAGTAAAGGAACTGACTGAGGATACCATACTTACCTGTAACGAGGCACAGACCATTTTCAGTGATGGCATCCCGGTGACCTACAATGAAGTGAGCATACATATAAAGAGCCTGCCCACGGAAGGTACAGATCCGGCACAGGCTTCCCCCACACTTGTACTCTTTGATTCCCTTGACGCAAAAGTCCATGCGGCCCCGAATGACAAATGCGCAAAGGAACGCCAGTACTTTGAATATGCCTACATCAATACAAACGGCGAGTCAAAATGCATCGGAGCCAGAAAGATACGTACCAAATTTCTCTCGGGAAAATATGAACCACCCGGAGATAAGGGGCGGGAATATGACGTATACGCAGTCAGATTTAAGGATCATACACGCATCAGGATAGCCACCGACTCCTATATCTGCGAGATGATCATTGCGCTTCCTGACAGCACCCGCTATACGTACGTAAGTCTCACCGGTGACAACTGCACACTCACAGGCTTCAGGATAAAAAAGACGGGACTGCGGGCAGATGATTCCACCATCGAAAGGATCGCGCCCGAAATAAACTTCCTCGTCGGACCTGTGGGAAACATTCCAAACATCCAGATCAACGGATGGCGAAGCGCCTATACAAAGGGAGTTCTGCTAAACAAAACAGCACAGATCAGCTTCCACACCAGGAGCCTTCCTACCGCGTGGCTCATCTGGCACTGTGCTTTTATCGTGCTCTACTCCTCTGATGACGGTACGATAGACGGCGCTGATTATAAGGAGCTGGCCTTCCTGAGACTGGACGGCGAATGCTGGAACGACTACGATAAAGTCACAAACCACACCAGAATCGAAAGAAGCGAAGATTTCGGCAGCTGGGACGACTGGATTCAAAAACACAAAAACGGAACCGACTGCAGCGCTTCGATCGAAAGAAAAGGCAACATGATCTTTACCGAAATATCAGGAGGCGGCCTCCATATCAAGAACACCACCTCCATATTTGACGACATCGATGATGTCTATCTCACCATAACCGGAGACCAGTGCGTGGTCACCAATATTCACCTTGATACTTAAGATCGATCCAGTCTTAAGTTTTCCCTTTGCGTCAAATGACACGTCAAAGCATTGATGAGCAAAATGAAACCATTACTGTACCTTGATCTTTGCGTTATATACCTTTGATTTCATTCTGGCCTCGCCATGCTTTATATTGACCTTTCCGTTCAGAATATATCTGATGGGTACGCTGCCCTTGCCGCTGCCATCAGCCTTTCCTATACTAAGGGACCCGTCACTGTTAACCTTGGCGTGTACCACGACCTTTCCCCTTGTCACAGTCTCTATTGTTCCTCGGGATATTGCTCTGTTTCCCACCATCCAGATACCGGAAATAAACCTGGCGCTCCTGTTCACCTGTCCGGGTATACCGGTCCTTAAGACAGGCGAGGTTGATATAGTGACTACGCCATTGTTTTCTGCATAACCGTTATCTGTTATCAGGGTTTCACTTACAGCATTTTTGCTGACGGAGTCCTTATCCACCGCTGTTGACAGATCAACAGTCCTGAGGCTTTTCCTGTTGAGACTCAAATCGATCACATCTATAACAAGCAGTTTATTTTTATTATTTTCATTTACGAGCACTATCTCGTAAGAGGTTTTCCCGCTGAGTTTCTTAAGATCGATGGACCATCCGCTCTTCTTCCTGTTTTTCAGGGCTTTGCTGACCTTTTTATAATCCTCTGGCTTAGCAAAATTATCGGATACAGTAAACCCTTCCGAAAGGACCAGTCTGGTGCCGGTATTCATGGTCAGATGATTCTCACCTTCCTTAAGAGACGACAGATCCAAAACCACCTTGGTGATCTTTCCTTTTTTCACACTGTACTCTGTGCTGATGTCGTCAAAAGGTGCCTGATAAATACCCTTCACGGAATCCTTCGTACCCTTGGTATTGATCAGTTCGGCAAGCTCATCTCTGGCAATATTACTCTGCTCGCGCTTTTCTTCCTCGTGGGGCGCGGGGTCGGGAGTAGGTTCAGGCTCGGGTTCGGGTTCAGGCTCGGGTTCAGGCTCAGGCTCGGGTTCAACCTTACTGTACGTATAAGTATAGGTCGTATCTTCTGTGATCTCTGTGTTCACATCAGGCACCTGATCCCAGCCACCCTCCTTATATCCATCATCAGGTCTGCTCCCTGCCGCAGGGATATCATTTGCCGACAGCGTCAGAACATCGCCTCTGAATCCGTTCAGGCTGACACTTTTGACATCCTTTGAGCCATCATTCCAAGCGCCGTTTACAACCTTGAAATTAACTATTGCACTCACAGGATCATGAGAAGGATCAACGATGATATTTGCCGATCCATAACATGTTTCTCTGTACGGAGCACTCACCTCATAAAATACCTCCATTGTTCCGGGTTTTTTGAGGGTAGGACTGCTTTCCATAGTACAGTTATCCCTCGTCCTGCCATACCGGACTGTGGCTCCTTCCTTTGGATCCAGTACCGCCACATCTATCCCATGTTGCCTGCCGTCATAGGTGACCCTGACATCATTTGCGCTTACGGTCATGGGAAGATATTGCACGGTAAACACTGTAGAATTACTGCACCCATAATAATTATTATCACCTTCATACTCGGCATAAACAGTGTGATCTCCCGACTCCAAAACATCATCTATCGTTAATTGCGCTATTCCATCAAAGACTTTACGGCTGTATTCTTTTCCGTCTAAAGACCAGGTCACATTTCCCGTAGCATTTTCAGGAAGATTGGCGGTCATATTAAAACAGACCGTACCATTGTCAAACAGATTCTGTTTCACTTCCAGTGCCATGGATGACGACATTTGGGAAATTTTAATATATGCCACTCCGCTGCGATTCTCCCTGTAAGACGCGCTCACTTCATAATAGCACTCATGCAGTCCGGGGGTAACAAAAATGGGGCTTTCTTCCATAGTACAGTTATCCGGGACATCGCCATACAGGACTGTGGCGCCTTCCTTTGGATCAAGTACCGATATATTTATCCTGTGTCCCACTTCGTTATAAGGAACCGTGACATTGTCTCCGCTTATGGTTATGGGAAGATAATGCACAGTAACCGCTGTGGAGTTGTTGCACCCATAATAATTATCATCGCCGGAATACCTGGCATGGACAGTATGATTTCCCGAATCGAGGACACCATCTATCGTTGCCACCGAATATCCATCCTTTATATCAGAAATATATTCTTTTCCGTCAAAAGACCAGGTCACATTACCCGTAACATTATTAGGTAAGTAGGCAACCATATCAAAACAGGCCGTACCGTTTTCATCAGTAAATATATCCCGTTCCACCTCAAATTTCATAGATGTCGGTATCTGGGAAATATTAATATATGCCACTCCGCTGCGATTCTCCCTGTAAGGCGCACTCACCTCATAATAGCACTCGTGCAGCCCGGGCGTATCATAGAGAGGGCTTTCTTCCATGGTACAGTTATCCGGGCCATTACCATACCGGACTGTGGCTCCCTCCTTTGGATCCAGTACAGTAATATTTATCCTGTTTCCCAATTCGTTATAAGGAACCGTGACATTATCTCCGCTTATGGTTATGGGAAGATAATGCACATTAACCACGGTAGAATTACTGCACTCATAATAATTATCATCGCCGGAATACCTGGCATGGACAGTATGATTTCCCGAATCGAGGACACCATCTATCGTTGCCACCGAATATCCTTCCTCTATATCAGAAATGTATTCTTTTCCGTCAAAAGACCAGGTCACATTACCCGTGGCATTTTCAGGTATTTCTGCAACCATATCAAAACAGGCCGTACCGTTTTCATCGGCATATATATCCCGTTCCACCTCCAAATGAATATATGACTCTTCTTTGGGATCAACCTCTCCCGCGCAGACCGTAAGCGCCATGCAATATATAAACATAACGCTGCAAAGCATAAGCCTTATAAACCTCTTTAAAAACCTTCGGTTATATATAAATCCAAACATGATCGATCCTCCTAAAAAGAGTTACTTATATTCTTTCTTAAGTTACAATTTTACCAAAAATCAAAAACGAATAAAAGTATTTAGTACATTACACATTCAGACAAATATGATATAATTCAGAAAATTGTGATCAGAGGATTAAACCTATGAAAGAAGATAAAACAAACGTAATGCGCATTCTGGATCAGAAGAAGATCAAATATGAAAGCCATTCTTATAAGCCTGATGCGACCATGAGCGGTGAAGAAATTGCCCTTATCTTAGGTGAAGATCCGGAAAAAGTATTTAAAACCCTTGTAACACAAGGAAAATCCGGAGCTTACTATGTGTTTGTCGTACCTGTAAAAGCAGAACTGGATCTTAAGAAGGCCGCTAAGGCATCAGGGGAAAAATCCATCAGTATGATAAAACAAAAAGAGCTCCTTCCCTTAACGGGTTATGTCCATGGCGGATGCTCTCCTATAGGCATGAAAAAACATTTCCCTACCTTCATACATGAAACAGTTTCCGGTCTGGAGAATCTGTTTGTCAGTGCCGGAAGGGTCGGTTTTCAGGTGGAACTATCACCGGCAGATCTGATTGGCCTGGCAGGGTGTACAGTGGCGGATATCATAAGCGTATGATCACGTTACAAAGCCGTGACATGCGATGAAAACCTCAACAATAAGAGTATAAAACTGCTTTCCGCTGCATGAAAGGTCGATCACAGGAATGAAAACAAGAGAAGAAGTATTAAAATATGGACTGTCCTTTCCGGATACATATCAGGATGCTCCGTTTCATGATGATAACTGGCAGCTTATCAGATACAAGGGAAACGACAAGGCTTTTTTATGGACATATGAAAGAGAAGGATACGTCAATCTCAATGTAAAGACAGACCCGGATAAAGCCTTCTTTTGGCGTGAGATTTATAAGTCCGTCATTCCGGGATATCATCAGAATAAAAAGCACTGGAACACCATCATTCTGGACGGAAGCATACCCGATAAGGATATCAGATTAATGATCGCAGAGAGTTATGACCTGATATCCGACAGCCCTTCAAAAAGGATTTACGATGCGGTAAAACAGATTCCTTACGGACAGGTGGCCACCTATGCTCAAATAGCACAAATGGCCGGTGACAGAAAGA
Organism: Lachnospiraceae bacterium; assembly: GCA_017441585.1. GTDB lineage: Bacteria > Bacillota > Clostridia > Lachnospirales > Lachnospiraceae > UBA1753. The sequence continues at coordinate 59,941 of JAFRWW010000057.1, read as the reverse complement.
TGGCCCGCGCGGTGGGAAACGCCCTGCACAAAAACCCCGACCCTGATGGCATCCCCTGCTACCGCGTGATGAATTCAAAGGGTGAACTTGCAGGAGAGTTTGCCTTCGGCGGCGCATGGAAGCAGGGCGAACTGCTTAAGGCAGAAGGAATCGAAGTGATTGATGGCAGAGTCGACCTTAAGAAGTATCAAATGTGGTCCAATATACCCACTTCATCATATTATTAGATGGGCCCTGTCTTGATCGCAGGCTCTATTCTCTTTGCGATCACTACAGCGAGTGCCATCTTTATCAGATCCGGAATGATAAACGGAAATACACACCAGCCAAGAACCGTGATCAGCCCGACGTCTCCGCTATTTCGCATATAAACATACATAAACCAGGCCGTTCCAAATGCATAGCAGACCGCAAGTCCCAGAACAAGAGCCGCCACCTTAATAAGCATCGTTTTCTTAGGCAATCTCATGAACAGCGTATATATTAGGCCAATAAACAAAAATCCCAAAATATATCCGCCTGTATTTCCGAAAAGTATTCCGACGCCTCCTTTAAATCCGGCAAAAACCGGTAGGCCAACCGCTCCAAGCAGCACATATATAAGTGTTGCAATGGTACCTCTCTCTCCTCCCAAAAGTAGCAGTACAAAAAACACCGCAAAGGTCTGAAGCGTAAACGGAACTGCTGTAGGTATACTGATCCAGGAACATACAGCTATCAAAGCTGCTCCTATCGAGATATAAACCAGGTCTAACGCTTTTATCTCTGTTCCTGCCTTAACTGAACATACATTACTCATAATGTCCGATCCTCCTTCAAATACTTGCATTCATGAAATTTGGTTCCACAAGTGCATATATGAAGGTATCACAGGAAAAAGAAATTGTCAACCATTCATGTTATTTCGGTTGACAATCAAACATTCTCTCAAGTATTTTTGCAATAAGCATATTTTTTGTAACTGTGGCTTTACCGGTATCAAACAGACTGGAAGCTCTTTCTTTGATCTCCTCAGGAAAACTACTTATATCCGAATCAAAATTTATGCCTATTCCCGCCACTACCCACTGCAGGGTGTTACTGTCAAATTCGCTTCCGGATTCAAGCAGGATACCGCATATTTTTTTCCCATTAACATACAGGTCATTAATGCCTTCAATGTAAGGCTCTATACCTGTGAGTTCATTTATTGCATTGACCACAGCGCTTCCCACAAAAGAGGTAATCTCTTTGCTATCTGTACCGGGTAGCGATTCCGGCTTTAATATAACGCTCATATAAAGCCCACCCTCAGGAGAAAAGAAAGAGTGATCCTTCCGGCCTCTCCCGCCGGTCTGTGTCACTGCAACGACGACTGTCCCGCCGGATGCGCCTTTCATGGCAAGTTCTTTGGCCGTATCACTTGTGGAATCCAGACTGTCATACACAAATATATCGACATTCCTGAGATCCTTGGGTAATCCGGCTCTTATTCCCTCGGCAGATATAATATCAGTGTTTTGTGCCAGCCTGTAGCCTTTGTTACTGATCGCCTCTATGTCATAACCTTTCTCACGAAGATCTCTTATGGCTTTCCAGACAGCATTCCTCGAAACACCGCACTGCCCCGCCATCTCTTCCCCGGAAGTATAGGCGGCTTTATTTGATTCAAGTATAAACAACACTTTTTCAGATGTATTCATAATGATTAAGTATGATTATAACAAAAAAGCAACTGATTTTCACTGATATCTTTGCTTACTATTTTTATTGCACTTTTAAACAGATATGATATAATATAAAAAGTTATAACCAGTTATAACTGAAAGCGCAAAGTTATAACCAGTTATAACCAAAAGTCAAAAGTTATAACTGAATTTTTATGAGGAAGAAAAATGTCAAATCCGTTTTCACTTTCCTTTGGGATGGAACCAAAAGAATACATAACAAGACCCCAACAGATAAATAAGATCATTGATAGTTTTTCAGATGAATCGCCCTCCAGTTACTTATTTATGCTCTCAGGAGTAAGAGGCGCCGGAAAAACCGTTATGCTCTCAAACATCACGGAAACATTTGAAAAAAAGAAGGACTGGATAGTGATCAATATATCACCGGATATGGATATCCTTAATTCCATAGCCGCACATTTGTACAGTAGAAAATCCCTGCAGAATCTGTTCATTGATGCAAAGATCGATCTATCTGCCTTGGGCATAGGTATCTCATTAAAGAATTCAACTCCGGTGTTTGATATCACAACTGCCCTGGAAAAACTGTTTGATGAATTAAAAAAGAAAAATTACAAGGTTCTTATAGCCATCGATGAAATCGTCAACAACGAAAATGTAAAACTGTTTTCCGGAGTTTATCAGATCCTTCTCAGAAAAAAATATCCCATATTTCTACTTATGACCGGACTATACGAAAATATAAATAATCTTCAAAATGAAAAAACTCTGACTTTTTTATATCGTGCTCCCAAAATATATCTTGAACCGCTTAATCTGTTTTCAATTGCCCGAAGTTACAGAAAAGTATTCAATCTTAATGATGACACCGCAAAAACCATGGCAAATCTGACTAACGGATATGCTTATGCTTATCAGGTTTTAGGATACCTGTATTGGGAAAACATATATCAGAACAAAAAAGGCAAAAAACCGGAAGATCTGATCGATGAGTATGATGAAATGCTCAGTGAATACGTTTACGAAAAAATATGGCACGAACTTCCTGAGAAAGAAAAACAGATTCTTTCTCTTCTGGTCATAAACGGAGAGATGAAAAACAAAGATATCCGAAACAGCTTATCATTGACAGACTCACAGATGTCAGTATACAGAGACCGCTTAAAACGAAGAGGACTCATAGACGTATCAAAATACGGTTACCTGTCACTGATACTGCCACGCTTTGACCAGATCGCCAGGTTTTGGGTTGATCAATAAACCCGCCTATAACTAATCCGGCTTTTCTCTGACAATCTTCACTTTGGTTATACAAACTGAAGATTACACTTATGGCAAATATTCTTCAAAATATCACTGACTCTGATATTCTTCCAGCCATTTCGCTTAAAGGTATTTCTTGCCAGGCGATGAATCCTCATCTTTTTCAAAGTCGGATCAGCATTGATCATATAATTTACCAACCTTGTGCCCAGTGAACAGTGCTGATAAATGTTCATCATAAACAGATACAGTATCTCATCATTCAAGGCAATACCTAAACCAATGATCTTAGAATCGATTTTGAGTACATATATTTGTCCGCCCTTAGAAATAGTTTCCGTCATATCGGACATATATTCATCCATGGTTTCCCTGTATCTCATTTCATTTTCAGCATCTGTTATGGAATAATCACTAGATAAGCACCTGATCGAACCATATATTAGTTCTGTTTGTTCCTGTAATTGTCCGGTATATTTTTCCTCAGAAAAAACAACTCTCAACGATGCCACTAAAAATGACTCTGCATTATACCACGGGCGATTAATACCAAACCATAAATTGTTAGCTTCCATACCGGAACTTAATGCATTTATCGTTTCAGGTGAAATATCAAGACTGTAGTTTCCCAAAACAACATACTTTCTTTTCTTAAAATAAGAAATACTGCCTTCACAGGAAAAATATGTTCCGATACAACCGTAATCTATAAAAGAAGTGGTCTTTAAATCACTCCACTCCGTAATTTTCGGAATCTCATCATAAACCCCTTCCATCAATCTGAATATGGGCCAATGATCCTTTACTTCCGGAACCAGACTAGAAGTCCATGAAAGATGATCACACACCTTTTGTATCAAAACATATTTACCGTCATATTTTTGAAATTCCTCTTCAGGGATCTCAACCATCACCTTTGCATGATCAGCATATTTTTTTCCTGAGATCAACAGTTTTATTGCAATGACATCCCCGGGCTCAAACAATTTTTCAGTATACGCCTTCGGTTTTATCTTTTTTTCTTTTCCCATTGGGGACATGATCTTCTGTTTAAATGACTCAAGCGCTTTTTTTCTGGAATTAAGAGTCTTCTCCCCTGCTTCTTCCCATAACTCAAGACCAAAACCATCTTCTATCATTTTAACGGCTCTATCCCTTATCTCATCCGTCAAAATACCATTACGCCACATAAAATCAGCCAGCGAATAAACATAATCACAGTACTCCTGTGGATCATCGACAGTATACCCGTTTCTCGCAGCATAATCTTCTATCCGTCTTAAGGCTTCTTCCTTATCATAATAATAAAACGCACATGTATATTCTATTTTTAAATCCTGTGCCGTATCATTGCCCGCTACACTTGTACTCCATGCACCCATTAGTTTTCTCCATATCCATAATATAATCCGTCTTTTTTCGATACAAAAAACAGTTTGTGCCTGTAAACTGATTTGTACCAACAAAATTAGCTGAATTTTTCTATTATCTCTGAATAATCCGGCGTAGAATCGACTGCGGTTCTGAAAATAAGATTTCCGTTTTGATCATAAGCAGAATAAACAGTTTCTGTGTAATACAACATATTACTGATATAAAGTGGAGGATGTTCATATACACCGGTCTTGTTTTCTGAAACAATCAGATAATACTCTCCATAATCAATATATGCTGTCGGATTTCCCGCATCAAAGTTCTTGGGTACAATCTCATCCAAATATACAGACACACCATTTTTCTCACCGATTCTGACTTTATAATAATCACTTCCGTCCGTTTTCTTCTTCTCCTTTATTTCAAGATCTTGATCCAAATTTACAATCCAATCAACTCCATATCCACCCGAATCAGAACCCGAAAAATCACCATCATCAGATTGTGATCTTATTGATAATAGAAATCCACCGCTATTCTTTTTAACATAATCTAAACTGTCAAAATCACTGCCTCTTATCAACCTATCCTTAATCTGTTTACCATGATAATCTAATTTTACAATAAATACATCTGATTCACGTTTTTCAGGTTCCTTTGCCGCATCATACGTTCCAAATAAATAATAACTACCATTCTGTTCATAACAATGAGATAAAGCGCTTCCCTCAATTCCTTCGAGCGCTGTATCAAACTGAAGTTTTCCATTTTTGTCACACTTGATCACTCTTGATGCAAATCCGTTTGCACTCGCCCATAAATCTTTATCATGAGAATAATGATCAAAAAATCCAAGCACAAACAGAAAACCCCCATCATCTGTCGCTGTAAGCGAATTAACGTGATGATCATCATCAATCTTTATCATGTACTCCACAAGTTCTTTACCATAAAGATCCATCATTATGATTCTCTGTTCCTGCGTTTGCTGATCATTGCCTTCCGCAATCATTTCAATTTTGAACAATCTATCCGAAAAAGCAGTAACACCTTCAAAAAGATTGTCCTTAACTATAGTCTCAAACTCAGGTGGTATTGTTCCTACACAATCAACTTTCTTATACGACGGTTGTTTAACTACACGATCACATGAAACACATAGTAACAATCCAATACCCAAAGATACTATCATGATAATTTTTTTCATCATACCCATCTTTTTATTTTTCGTTTACACTATTTTTTCCAGGCATATATATTTACGTGCCATTTTTAAATCTGCCGAATCTACCGATTGGCGGATCAGCAGATTCCATCCATTATGCGAAAGTTCGCATAAATTCTTTACTTGACTTCGGGCTTTATATCTTTTTCCTCTTGTGCCTCCGCTTGCTTCCACTTTACCTGAATCTGTAAGTTCCTTTAGGAGTTGTTTGGTTCGAGAAATCTTTAATCCTACCAGTTCTGCCACTTCATCAGAGCTATATTTCCTGCCAGTCTCCATAACTGATAATATCTGCTGATGTCTTTCCTTCAAATCCGCCGAAACCGCCGATTGGCGGATTGGCGGATTGTTAGAATCCAGGGTATTTCGGCTAAGATTTCCTTCAACTGTCTTTTGAACATAGAATAACGCTTCTCCTACACTTTTTGATTTCTGCATGATCAAAACATGATGTTTCCACGGCACAAATGCAAATATTGCGGGAGACATCAATTCTGAATCAAGTTGGTTCAGTTTTCCCTCTTGAATTTCTGAACCAAGTTGGTTCAGTTTTTCATTGCTTACATTTATTTGGTTTTCCACGTCCGAAATCAAACCTTTTATTTCAGGGTTAGTTGCATAAAAAGAGTACCACTGCTTCATAAACCAAAGATTTCGTGCAGAAAAACCCTTTGTCTCTGGAAACTCTGCCTGAAGGTCCAGACTGACCTGATTGACAATCCCTGTTCCCCATTTTTCTTCCGCTTTTCTGACCACAAGATCTCTCCCGAGCTGCCAGTTAAAAAGAAGCTGCTCGGAATTAACCTTAACAGCGGCTTTTATCTGGGACTTGAGGGCGCGCATTAAATTGTATTACCTGGATTAAGAAAAGGACTCCCATAGGGAGTCCTTTTCTTAATCGGGGTGACGCGATTCGAACGCGCGACCTCTACGTCCCGAACGTAGCGCTCTACCAAACTGAGCCACACCCCGCCGATCGGAAAACAGCTACCAAACTGAGCCACACCCCGATCACCAACAAGAAAATATTTTACATTAGTATTTGTGTATTGTCAAATATAATCAAATCTACGCTGTAAAACATGACATGGTCATGGATTCAGACGGCCGTACAGTTCTGTCTTTGACCGCAGCTTTTCAGCCAATTCATCGGTGAACACTCCGGGGAGGGCTCTCCAGGTCCAGTTGCATCCTGTGGTGGAGGGAATGTTCATCCTGGCCTCGCTTCCCAGCTCCAAAAGGTCCTGGGCCTGCACTATGGCTGTATCCGCAGGAGAATCCCAGATGGCGCGCATCATGCCCCAGGCGTAGCCCTCTGCTCTCGTCAGGTTAAGAGCTTCACGGGCGATCTTACGGTCAGTTACCGAAGCAGTCTTCATCCAGCCACAGGCGGTGTCGTTGTCATGAGTGCCCACGTAGACCACACACTTTGCCGGATAACGATAGGGACGATATTCATTTCCTTCCCTGGTGCCAAAGGCGAATTCCAGAACCTTCATTCCGGGATATCCGGACTTCTTTAAAAGGCGCCTTACATCTGCAGTCAGGAAACCCAGATCCTCTGCTATGATACCGTTTTTGATGCCCTTTGCGTCGACGCACTCGCCCAGCATCTTTATAAAATCCAGGCCCGGCCCTTCTCTCCAGCGGCCGTTTCTGGCGGTCTTATCGCCGAAGGGTATGGCGTAATATCCGGAAAAGCCCCTGAAATGGTCTATCCTCACCATGTCAAACAGATCAAAACAGTGGGCCATCCGCTTTCTCCACCAGGAGAAGTTCTCCTTTTTCATCTTTTCCCAGTCATACAGAGGATTACCCCAGAGCTGACCATCGGCGGTAAAAGCATCCGGAGGACAGCCCGCCACTTCGGTGGGACAGAGTTTTTTATCCAGTTGAAATTCTTTGGGAGATGCCCATACATCGGCACTGTCATAAGCCACATAAATGGGCACATCACCGATTATAAGGATCCCGTTGTCATTGGCGTATTTTTTTAAGGCGCTCCACTGACGCTTAAAGAAAAACTGAAGTACCTTCCAGAATCCGATTTCCTTTTCATATTTCTTTTTCGCCGCGGCTATGGCAGCTTTTTTACGAAGCCGCAGATCTTCTTCCCACTCATACCAGGGTCTGCCGCCATGAGCATCCTTAAGAGCCATGAACAGAGCATAATCCTCCAGCCAGAAGGAAGGATCCGCTTTCAGAAAAGAGAGATACTCCTCGTCATCTTTTTTCAAAAATCTGTTGACTGCCTTCTTTAAAAGCTTGAACCGCTTATAATACATAGCCTCAAAATTCACTTCCGAAGGCCCTGATTCCCAATCTACGGCGTCGATTTCTTTTTGCGTGAGAAGCTTATCCTTTTTCAGAAGATCAAGGTCTATGAGATAGGGATTTCCCGCAAAGGTGGAAAAACTCTGATAGGGACTATCTCCATAACCTGTGGGGCAAAGAGGCAGGACCTGCCAGTACTTCTGGCCCCCTTTTTTTAGAAAATCCGCGAATTCAAAAGCCGCCGCTCCCATGGTACCTATACCGTAGGGAGAGGGAAGACTGGTTATATGCATCAATACGCCTGCTGTTCTCATATTACTTGTTCCTCATTATATTTATAAGATCCTTCGTCGCTTCGCTCCTCAGGATGACAAAGTGTCAGACTCCTCAAGATTAATTCCTCGGATATGCTGCCTTAAGGGAAGCACCGTCGCGGGATCCACCGACAATACGTCCACGCCGATCTGCAACAGCTTTGCCGTGACATCAAGGTCGGCTGCCAGTTCGCCGCACATGCCCACGGGGATATCCGCCGCATGTCCGGCGTTCACCGCCATCTCTATCAGCTTGAACACCGCAGGATTATGAGCGTCCCACGCCCTCTCCATTCCGGGAGTCTGGCGGTCCATCGCCAGGGCATACTGTGTCAGATCGTTGGTTCCCAGAGAGAAAAAGTCGGATTCTTTGGCCAGCTCATCCGCACACAGCGCAGCGGCCGGGGTCTCGATCATGACTCCCATATCCGGCACCTTATACTCCAGGCCATCCTTTTTGAGTTCATCACAGCACTGCTCGATCAGTGCCTTAGTCATCATGATCTCCTTCACGTCCACTACCATGGGAAGCATGATACCGGGATTGCCAAAGACAGAAGCGCGCAGGATCGCACGCAACTGTCTTTTAAACAGATCTCTACGTGTCAGACAAAACCGTATCCCACGGCATCCCAGTGCAGGATTCTCCTCTTTTTGATGATAAAGATAATCAGGAAGCTTGTCAGAGCCCAGATCACAGGTCCTGATGATGACCTTTCTGGGGCCCAGAGCCTCCAGCACGGATTTATAAGCCTGAAACTGCTCGAACTCGGAAGGCTCATCATCTCTTCCCATATACAAAAATTCGGTACGGAACAATCCTATTCCATCGGCATCATTGTCCAATACAGCGGCCACGTCCTGGGGAGAACCGATATTCGCCCATATCTTCACGGCGTGTCCGTCAATGGTGGTATTGCCCTGACCCTTGAGCATACACAGACGGAGCTTATTCTCCCTTTCGATCTCCTGCTTCTGTATCAGGATCCTCTTCACCTCGGCGGTGGGCTCTATATACAGATGCTCCTCATAAGTGTCCAGCGCCGCATCCAGGCCGTCCCAGTCTCTTGAGAGATCCATGCAGCCTATAAGGGTAGGTATATTCAGGCTTTTGGCCAGGATCGCCACATGTGAATACTGGCTTCCTCCCTGTGTGACTATTCCCAGAAGCTTATCCCTGTCCAGATTAAAAAGCTGGGAGGGCGTCAGTTCCTGTGCCGCTATTATGACGGGAGTCTCACTGTGTTCCCACTCATTTTCCACACCGGAAAGCACGTCCAGCATAGCCTTTTTCAGATCCTGCACATCTGCACTTCTGGCGCCGAACACGGGATCGTCTATCTCCCTGAAATCCTGGGCCAGAGAGTCCAGCACCAGATTCACGGCCAGATCGGCCCTGCGCCTTTGCTCCATTATCAGATCCTCACACTTCTGGATAAATCGGGGATCCTCCAGAAGCATCTCATGGACCTCAAATATGGCAGCCTCCTTTTCCCCCAGGGAATCTCTGACCCTGTCCTTCATGGCTCTGCGCTGTGCCAAAACTGTCTTTCTGGCAGACTCAAAACGGACCTGCTCATATACAGGATCGTCTGCCGGTGCCGGATTAGTCTCCCTGAAGGGCGCGCGGTAAAAACGAAGCTTACCCAGAGCCACGCCCTCCACGATTTTGATACCATTTGAAATATTCATCTTGTCCTCAACTAAATGCTAAAAATTTCTGCCGCTTAAGATAATAATCAAAGATCATAATACATTGCAAACTCCATGGGATGAGGAAGCTTTGAAATCTTTGAAGCTGCCGCCCTGTTCCTGGCGATCAGCTGCTTTAAAAGCCTCTCGGGGAATACTCCTCCCGCTGTGAGATAATCATGATCCTTTTCCAGCTCCGACAGTGCTTCGTCCAGAGTGGTGGGAAGTCCCTTAAGCTTTGCCTTTTCCTCATCCGACAGAGTATACAGATTGAAATCAAAAGGTCCCCATCCCTTCTCATGAGGGTCGATCTGATTCTTTATACCGTCCAGACCTGCCATCAGGATAGCTGCATATGCATAGTAGGGGTTACAGGTGGCGTCCGGATTCCTGAGTTCGAATCTCTTGGTGTCCGGTGTCTTTGCATATGCGGGGATACGTATAACTGCAGAGCGGTTGCTCATGGCATAACCTATGGTCACGGGAGCCTCAAATCCGGGCACCAGTCTCTTATAGGAATTGGTGGATGGATTGGTGATGGCACACAGAGATCCTGCGTGGGAAAGCAGTCCGCCCATAAACCAGTGAGCTTCCTTACTCAGCTGTGCATATCCGTCCTTATCATAGAACACGGGCTTGCCATCTTTAAACAAAAGCATATGCACGTGCATGCCGTTTCCTGCTTCCATAGCCAGAGGCTTAGGCATAAAGGTGGCAGTGATGCCTTCGCTCACAGCTTCATTCTTTATTACATATTTTGCGGACATGGTATCATCCGCCAGCTTCAGCATGTCTCCCAGCTCTACCTCTATCTCCATCTGACCGCTGCCGCCCACTTCGGTGTGATGATACTTCACATCCACGCCCCATTCCTTCATGGCCAGACACATACGGCTTCTCACATCATTCCTGATATCGGTGGGGAGTGAATTATGATATCCACTGCCGGGCATCACCTGATAGCCGTTGTTATTGTCAGCCTCACCGGAAGCATAAGCTGCCTGAGAGGTGTAGATCTGGGTAAACATATTATAATAATCGGTATTATACTGAACAGTATCAAAAAGGTAGAACTCATACTCCGGTCCTATTACCATACGGTCAGCCACGCCTATCTCTTTCATATATTCCAGTGCACGTATGGCCACATTTCTGGGATACTGGTCAAAGGGTCTGTTTTCCGGCAGGTCTATGACCCTCACATCACCTATCATGGAAAGCGTGGGGACCTCGGCATAAGTGTCCACCACTGCCGAATCCAGCACAGGTATAAATACCATATCGCTGTTTTCCACCGGCGCATAACCGTAATTACTGCCGTCGAAGCCTATTCCATGCTCCATGGTGCTCTCCGTCAGCCGCTCCGCAGGGATAGAAAGATGTCTCCATCTGCCATCGATGTCCGTGAGCTTGAAATCGACCATCTGTATCCCCCGCTCCTCGATCAGTTTTTTGATCTCCTCAAGTGTTTTACCCATTACAAAATCCTCCTTTTAATTTGTACCGCACGCCTTTTGATCAAATCAAAAAACGCCACATCCATTATTATAACAGATGGGCGTTTTCTTTCACAATATTTTTTATGTCTTTACTGATTATTTATAAATGCGCTTTTCAAAGATCAGTATATTTTTTCGATTTCCCCGGTGATGCCATACATATCTTTAAAACGTTTAAGGTCCACATCTCCCGCTATCAGCATGACTTCCTCAAAGGCTCCTGTGTGCAGATCCTTAAATCCCGCCACCATCTCACCCGTGCAGATGCTGCATCTTATCACCGGCTTTTTATTATCCTTGTCATATATTTTTATTTTCGGTTTCAGGAAACTCATATTTCACACATTCTTATCTCTATGGATATAATTTTGTTTCTGTATTTACTCTATCAAAATTCTTCGCTCAGAATGACAAAAATATCTACCCTTTCCCATGATACCACACACTCACGCACAAAGAAAAGCAGGGAAATGATATCCCTGCTTTTCAAGCGCATATTATATACTAAGGAGTTTTCTGTTTTCGTTCTATATTTTTGATCAGTCTCAGATCGCAGCAAAGCCTTTCTCCAGATCGGCTATGATATCGTCGATATGCTCCGTGCCGATGGACAGCCTGATGGTGCTCTGGGTTATACCCTGATCCTTAAGTTCATCATCATTAAGCTGGGAATGTGTGGTGGTAGCGGGATGGATCACCAGACTCTTTACATCAGCTACGTTTGCCAGCAATGAGAAAATCTGGAGGTTATCGATGAATTTCCATGCCGCATCCTTGCCGCCCTTTATCTCAAAGGTGAAGATGGAAGCTCCGCCGTTAGGGAAATACTTCTCATAAAGAGCGTGATCGGGATGCTCCGGAAGTGAAGGATGATTTACCTTTTCCACCTTGGGATGATTCTTAAGGAAGTCCACTACCTTCTTCGTATTCTCAGCATGTCTCTCAAGACGAAGTGACAGAGTCTCCACGCCCTGCAGCAGCAGGAATGCGCTAAAGGGTGAAAGGGTAGCTCCCGTATCTCTCAAAAGAATGGCTCTTATATAAGTAACAAAGGCTGCGGGTCCGACCACATCATAGAAGGATACGCCGTGATAGCTGGGATTTGCATCCGCTATGTTCGGATACTTGCCGCTTTCTTTCCAGTTAAACTTACCGGACTCCACTATGATACCGCCCAGGGTAGTTCCGTGACCGCCGATAAACTTTGTGGCAGAATGTACCACGATATCTGCTCCGTGCTCTATGGGTCTTATAAGATAAGGAGTGCCGAAGGTATTATCGATCACAAGAGGCAGTCCGTGCTTATGAGCGATTTCGGCGATGGCGTCGATATCGGGAATATCACTGTTGGGATTACCCAGGGTCTCCAGATATATCGCTCTGGTGTCTTCCTTGATGGCGCCCTCTACCTCGCTTAAATTATGGGCGTCCACAAAAGTGGTCTCGATACCATACTGAGGAAGGGTATGTGAAAGGAGATTGTAACTTCCTCCGTATATGGTCTTTTGTGCCACTATGTGGCCGCCGTTTGCTGCAAGAGCCTGAATGGTATATGTGATGGCTGCTGCGCCTGATGCTACTGCCAGTGCTGCACTTCCGCCCTCAAGAGCTGCTATTCTCTCCTCCAGTACGCCCTGGGTGGAATTGGTAAGTCTTCCGTATATATTTCCCGCATCTGCAAGGCCGAATCTGTCGGCTGCATGCTGGCTGTTCCTGAACACGTAAGAAGTGGTCTGGTAAATGGGAACCGCCCTGGCGTCTGTGGCGGGGTCCGGCTGCTCCTGTCCTACGTGTAACTGTAATGTCTCAAATCTGTAATCACTCATTTTATTTTCCTCCTTCTGGAAATCATTTTTTATTTCTGACTAACTTTTTCGTCATCTGTTTGTTTCTTTAAACTGTACCTTGTCATGTCGGGATGATCCCTGCCTGGGCAAAATAAAAGCCCGGGGATCCTGATTCTCCCGGGCAACCGGCATGCGTTAATCTCATGTTCCGTCAGATCTTAATCTGTTACTGTGTGAACATCGACATGACAACACTGGCCAGACTCACATGCCCGGGAGGAAAGCATTCGACAACACATCATAAATTTTGATCCAAACGGTTTCAGGTTAAACATTTTCTTTCTCTTTTCACATGATCTGTTTTCTGCCGCTGCATCAGCGACAATGACATAATACACCTATTCACATACCATGTCAATAGGTTTTTAAAAATTTTCTTTTATTTTTTTTCGTGAAGCTCCGAATGCCTGTATTCCAGGTGGAGTTTTGAATAAATAAACTGCTGTCCCGGAAAGATGGTAAAGTATCCGGAAAGCACAAAACTGACTGCCACCGCAATGGCAAAGAATAACAATCCGTCGCCGCCGAAGATCTCCACGGCAAAGAACAATGAGGAAATGGGACAGTTCACACTGCCGCAGAAAACCGCTATCATGCCGATGGCCGCCGCAAAGCCCGCAGGCAGCCCCAGCAGCCCGGCGCATGCGCAGCCAAAGGTGGCGCCGATCACGAGGGCCGGATAGACGGCTCCGCCCTTATATCCGCAGTGCAAGGTGATGCCGGTGAATATTATCTTTAAAAGAAAATCATAGAAAATGACCTCTCCCCCTGAGAGCGCGGCGTTTAACAGACCGGCGCTTGAGCCATTATAGATCTGGCTTCCCACGATCATGGTCAGTATCAAAATGGATCCCGATCCCACCAGTATCCTTATGTAGCGGTTCTTTAATTTTGACTTAAAAAACCTGTCGCACAGCATCATCACCGCACAGAACAGAATGCTGACCAGAGCACATAGGATGGCTAATACGGAAACCTTTAACAGGCCGAAAGGCAACATTGAAGGAACCGCATCCAGTTCAAAACGCATGGGAGCTATACGAAGACCCCTTGTAAAGAAATAGGAAGTAATGGCAGTGATCAGACATGGAAAGAGCGCCGCATAATAGATCACACCCAGATTGACTACCTCCATGGAAAAGAAAGTCGCCATCAAAGGACATCCAAAAAGCGCGGAGATAAGGCCCGACATACCGCACATCACAAACAGTTTCCTGTCCGAAGAATTGATCCCCAGCTTACGGGAGAGAAGGTGTGATATTCCGCCGCCCATCTGTATGGCCACGCCCACACGGCCTGCCGATCCGCCGAAAAGATGTGTAAATATAGTGGAAAGAAAACTGGTTATGATCACCTGAAAGGGTATATCGTCCGAATTGCGCACAGAGTCAAAGATCAGATCCACCCCCCGGTCATTAACCAGATCAAAGGTATCATATAATTTTACTATGAGAAGACCTGCCACCGGCAAAAGAAACAAAAGCCACGGGTATTGACCACGCAATTCATTGGACCACTGCACAAAAAGACAGAAGGCACTGCCTATACATCCACAGGCAATCCCTGTCAGCACCGAAAAAATCCCCCACTTGATACAAAGGATTATATAATGAACTACTACTGCAAATCTTATATTCTTCATCCCCGGTCCGTAACCCTCTCATTGTTTCGCAATTCATTTTCTTCTCATTCATTATTCTGACCCGATTTTGCTTTGTTTTCAAGTCTTTTTTAAACAAAATAACAATTGTAGTTTTAACCATGTTTTGATAAAATGTAGTCTGTTTTGCGTATATCAGAAGATTTAATAATACGGAAAGGTTTAAATCATGGAACAGGATAAATTAAAACCCATGCTGTTTTCCGTTATAAAGAAATATAACGGAAATAAATTCATAACTGATCTGGTGGCGGGAATAATAGTGGCTATAATCGCCCTTCCCCTGTCCATAGCCCTGGCACTGGCCTCCGGCGTAGGGCCCGAGCAGGGTATCTACACCGCCATCGTCGCCGGTTTCCTCATTTCATTTTTGGGCGGTAGCCGTGTGCAGATCGCCGGTCCCACCGCAGCCTTTGCTACCATAGTGGCGGGCATCGTCGCCAAAAACGGAATGGACGGCCTGGTGCTGGCCACGATTCTGGCAGGAATCCTTCTTGTGATAATGGGATTATTGAGACTCGGTTCACTGATCAAATTTATTCCCTATACCATCACCACCGGCTTCACCTCGGGAATCGCGGTGACCATCCTCATCGGTCAGATCAAGGATTTCATGGGTCTTACCTATCCTGCAGGAACCGTCACCATAGAGACCATGGAAAAGGTAGCCGCCATAGTCAAAAATATAGGAACCGTTAATACACAGGCCGTTATCGTCGGGCTGGTCTGCCTGGCCATACTCATCATCTGGCCCCGGATTTCCGAAAAGATACCCGGCTCACTCATCGCAGTCATCGTCAGCATCCTCATGGTGAAATCCCTGAAGATGAACGTAAACACCATCGGTGATCTCTATACCATAAGCAATGCGCTTCCGGCGCTTAAACTGCCGGCCATATCCATCGGCTCCATCACCGCCGTAGCTTCAGACGCAGTGACCATAGCCATCCTGGCCGCCATAGAATCCCTGCTCTCCTGCGTGGTGGCTGACAGCATGATCAATTCCCATCACCGTTCCAACATGGAGCTCATCGCCCAGGGTGTGGGAAATATCGGATCTGCACTTTTCGGCGGCATCCCTGCCACCGGAGCCATCGCCAGGACCGCGGCAAATATCAAAAACGGAGGTCGCTCCCCCATCGCAGGCATCGTCCACTCACTGGTCCTTGTCCTGGTGCTGGTACTGCTCATGCCCTACGCCGCACTGATCCCCATGCCCGCCATCGCCGCTATCCTTTTCATGGTGGCATACAACATGTGCCAGTGGCGCACCTTTGTACATCTGTGCAAAACCGCCCCCAAAAGCGATATCATAGTCCTGGTCACCACCTTTGTGCTGACTGTTGTCTTTGACCTGGTAATAGCCATAGAAGTGGGAATGATCAGCGCCTGCGTACTGTTCATGAAGAGAATGAGTGAAGAATCCGCCGTAAAAAGCTGGAAATATTATGATCCTGATGAGGATCCCGACGGAATAGAATTAAAAGAAGTCCCCCGCCACGTGCGCGTCTACGAGATATCCGGTCCCATGTTTTTCGGGGATGCGGACCAGCTGGCAGGCGTAGGCTTCAAGGACTTCACTAAGGTTATAATAATGAGAATGCGCGGCGTGCCCGCACTGGACGCCACAGCCATGCATTCCCTGGAGCAGCTCTATGACAGATGTGAGCAAAGAGGTGTTCATCTGGTATTCTCACATGTGAACGAGCAGCCCTACCACACCATGGAAAAAAGCGGCTTCATAGAGAAGGTCGGCGCCGACAATTTCAGACCTCACATAGACGACGCCATCGAATGGGCGTCTGCGCTTAAATGACGGACTGCCCTTTACCATAGCACCTTACACAGTGACAAATAAGGATGATGTGGTACCCAAGCAGAAAAAGGACGGCAGCTTAAGCGCCGTAAAGATAGACATCTTCGGAAAATACTACAAGGCTAAGAAGGACGAATATTTCATTAACCCTTTTTCTTCAACAAAGCCAGTGCCGCATAATGGAGCACATCAAAACTCTCAGGTGCGATCCGGTCCATGAGTTCCCGATGCTCGATATCCCACTTTGCCAGATCTTCCTCTGATAAGGACGCACCGACTCCGCGACAGGCCCTCATTCTTCCATGCCAGGATTCTCTGGTAAAGGGCACCGACAGATCATATTCTTCATGATCTTCCAGTTCAAAATGATCGAAAGCCACATCAGGTATCCATATCGGATGACGCTTTTCCCCTGCACCCGACCACTTGGGATTGAACCTGAGCACCAGTTCTTCGCTCGCTCCCGCTATCTTATCTTCAAAGGGAAGCCATGCCATATACAGGATAAGCAGTTTCCCTTCCGGCTTAAGTAGCTCAGCCAGCTTCGGCATCACTTTTTCATGATCAAAATACCAGAAGCACTGACAGGCTGTGATCACATCAAAGCTCTCCTTCGGAAAATCAATCTCTTCCGTAGGCACCGCAATGAAATCAATCTTCATCCCTCCGGCCTCTGCCAGAAGTTTTGCCTGTTCAATCTGCTCAGGCGAAATATCCGTGCCGGTCCATTTCGCTCCGTATTTATACATATTCCGCGCAAGCACACCTGTTCCGGTCCCCAGATCAAGAATATTCTGGCCGCTCACACACAGGCCCCTGTCCACTATTTTCTTATAAAACTCTTCCGGATAGATATCCCTGAACCTGGCGTATTCCTTAGATGTCCTTCCCCAGTCAAAAGGTTTGCCCGAATCTATCCTTTCATCCTTTATTACCATAGTTGCACCCTATCTCCCTTTCTTTTTCTTCGGGGCCGGTAATTTCTCATACATCGCGTCCATCAATTTTTTAAGGAAATCCTTATTCTCAATATCGTCTACCAGAAGCATCTCCTTGGCGCCTTCATAGGGTAATTCCAGGTCCGCATCAGGCATCATGTCTCTGGCCGATTTTATTTTTTTTCACCAGGAACCGGTCGTCATAGATACCGCCGATCACTTTCTGGCGGTAATAGATGATATATTCTCCCATCATCGCCCTGTAAGTTATCTCATCCGCCCCGGATAATTGTTCTAATACATAGTCCAGATATTCTTTACTCGATGCCATTATAAACCTCCTTCGTCACATAACCGCTCACTTATTCTTAAGCTTGCATATACCCTGGGTCATGGTTCCCATGGGACAGAATGAACACCAGGTGCGCTCTTTATACAGTACCATGACTATAAGGCCTATGAGTGTGGACGTCAGCATCAGACTGTAGAATCCATAACCGAACTGGGCCACCCAGTCGGGAAATATGCTTCCGTTATACGCCCATTCCCAGGGAACCTTAAAGGTCCAGAACAGTTTTACCACCTTCCTGAGGGAGTTTGCTCCCGAAAATACCAGATATGTCTGAAAGATCATGGTGCCGAACATGGTCATGAAAAAGGCAAGGAAACCATATCTGAACCATTTGGAAGAAAGCCACTTAGGTGCCGGCTTTTTCCTGGAACATTTAAGATTTCTTCCCAGAAGCCAGAACAGCTGTCCCCTTCCGCACATATTGTTGCAAAACCATTTATTCCCGCCGACGATGGCGAAAATAAGGGGCAGGATAAAGTCGATCATTCCCAGCCATGCAAAAAGGATGTTAAAAAAGCCCAGGGAAAAATATATTATGGACCAGATCCAGAGATAGTCATACCAATGCCGCTTCTTTCCGGTTTTATTCTTCATCGCCCTTCCTCCGTGTCGCTAACCGTTATCGAACCTGCGGGACATGCCTTTTCACAGATACCGCAGCCCACACAGACCCCGGTATCCACCAGAGCATAACAGCCCTTATATATCTCTATCGCCTGACGCGGGCACTCTTTGCAGCATACGCCACATGCCACGCACCTGTTTATATCATTAACCGCTTTTCTCATTTAATGTCCTTTCTTATAGTCAGGGTAATATCATC
The DNA here is from genome assembly GCA_017441585.1 of Lachnospiraceae bacterium. Classification (GTDB taxonomy): domain Bacteria; phylum Bacillota; class Clostridia; order Lachnospirales; family Lachnospiraceae; genus UBA1753. The sequence continues at coordinate 41,194 of JAFRWW010000057.1, read as the reverse complement.
CTAACATCAATTGTACCACGAAAGAGGGCAGTTCGGGCGAAAAAAATAAAGAGCGTGATACGGATCACGCTCTTCATAAAAATCGCATTAATACTTATTTAAATCAATACATCTTCGCGCCTGCGGGGATGTGGGGATCCACCGTCAGAAGATGCAGGCATTCCCTTTCCTCTTCCTTATGGACTGCCGAGATCAGCATGCCGCAGGATTCGATGCCCATCATGGCTCTGGGAGGAAGGTTCACTATTGCGATGCAGGTCTTGCCCACCAGTTCCTCAGGATCATAAAACTCATGTATACCGGAAAGGATGGTACGGTCGGTACCTGTTCCGTCATCCAGTGTGAACTGAAGCAGTTTCTTACTCTTGGGCACTGCCACGCAATCCTTAACCTTTACAGCCCTGAAGTCGGACTTGCTGAAAGTATCAAAATCCACGAAATCCTCAAACAGCGGCTCGATATTTACCTTACTGAAATCCAGGGGCTCATTTGAAACAATGGGCGCGCCCGGAACTGCCTTTTCACCCGATGATGAAGGACTTGAGGTCGGGTTAAGCGACTTCAGAGTGGGAAAGCCGATCACCTCTCTTATGCTGGGCGCGTCAGTCAGTATCATCACGAGACGGTCGATACCGTATCCGATCCCTCCGGTAGGCGGCATACCTACCTCCAGCGCATTCAGGAAGTCCTCATCCGTATGCTCTGCTTCCTCATCGCCCGCTGCCGCATTTGCGTCCTGTGCGGCGAAACGCTCTCTCTGATCAATGGGATCGTTAAGCTCTGAGTATGCATTTGCCATCTCCCAGCCGTTTATGAAAAGCTCGAATCTTTCCACATGGCCATCATAGCCGGGCTTCTTCTTTGTAAGAGGTGATATCTCTATGGGATGATCCGTCACAAAGGTAGGCTGCAAAAGATGCTCTTCGCAGTACTCCTCAAAGAAGAGATTGAGTATGTTACCCTTCTTAAAATGATCCTCGACTTCCAGCCCCTTTGCCTTTGCAAGCGCCATGGCAGCAGCATCATCAAAGGGTACGGTCTCACCGTTTAATTCCACGGTATCTGCGTCAAAATCAAACCCCGCATATTTCCTCACGGCCTCAGCCATGGTGATACGCTCAAAGGGCTTCTCAAAATCCAGTTCCACCTCGCCGTATTTAAACTGAAGAGTTCCCAGGACAGCCTTTGCCACATATCTGAACATGCTCTCCGTCAGCTCCATCATACCCTCGTAATCGGTGTATGCCTGATAGAGCTCCATAAGGGTAAACTCAGGATTGTGTCTGGTATCCACACCCTCGTTTCTGAAAACTCTTCCTATCTCATAAACGCGCTCTAAGCCGCCTACGATAAGTCTCTTTAAATAAAGCTCCAGGGATATACGAAGCTTCACATCCTCATCCAGCGAATTGTAATGGGTCTCAAAGGGACGGGCCGCAGCGCCGCCTGCGTTTGATACCAGGATAGGTGTCTCCACCTCCATGAAGTCCCTTCCGTCCAGGAAGTTCCTTATCTCCTTTATGATGCGTGAACGCCTGATCATGATATCCTTGGCGTCCGAGTTCATTATGAGGTCCACATATCTCTGTCTGAAACGCATATCGGTATCAGTCAGTCCGTGGTACTTTTCGGGAAGTATCTGAAGGCTCTTGGACAAAAGTGTGACTGCAGTGGCGTGTATGGATATCTCGCCTTTTTGTGTGCGGAACATGTATCCCTTTACGCCCACGATATCGCCTACGTCAAACTTTTTGAAATCTGCGTAAGGCTCCTCGCCCACGGCATCCCTGGCCACATAAACCTGTATATCGCCTGCCTTATCCTGCACATTGCAAAATGACGCCTTACCCATCACGCGCTTTAACATGATACGTCCCGCCACACTTACATCGATGGGGCTTGCGTCCATTATGGCACGCTTATCATCATACTCCAGCTCTTCCTTGCCGGCCAGGAGCTTTTCCTCCAGGGCGACATATTCATTCCTTGCCTGTACGGAATGATAGGTCTGGTCATATTTGGTTATTACAAAGGGATCCTTTCCCGCCTCCTGAAGTGCGGTCAGCTTTTCCCTGCGTACCTTAAGCAGCTGGTTTTGATTTTCAGCCATGGTTTTTCTCCTCGTATTATCAAAGCTTGATTTTCTGTCATGCCAAATCTTTCAAGATTCTTCGCTTCGCTCAGAATGACATAACAAACGCTCAGAATGACACTTCTCACTTAGCCTTTGTTATGTCCAGTATCTTGAATGCGAGCACGCCGGTGGCGGTCTCCACCTTCACGGTCTTGCCCTTTTTCTGGCCCAGAAGCGCTGCACCCACGGGAGACTCGTTTGAGATCCTGCCCTCTAAGGCGTTAGCCTCGCTGGTGCCCACGATCTTGTACTCCATCTTCTCATTGAGTTCTTTATCCAAAAGTTTAACCTTGCATCCGATGCTGACAACCGTAGTGTCTGCCTCATCCTCATCTATGACTTCCACATTCTTAAGGAGTGCTTCGATCTCGTCTATCCTGGCCTGGATCTCTCTCTGCTCATCCTTTGCGGCATCATACTCCGCATTCTCAGACAGATCTCCCTGCTCTCTGGCGTCAGCCAGCTTACGTGCATTTTCTCTCCTGCGGTTGACCTTTAAATCCTGGAGCTCATCCTCCAGTTCCTTCAAGCCTTCATAAGTCAACACGGTTTTCTTAGCTTCCATTTTACCCTTTTAAACCTCCGTAAAAACCTGCTGCAAAAGACATCCGAAACCGTCTTTTGACAACAGAAAATCCGAGTAACTACACAAAGTAATAGTATATGAAAGAACACCTCACATGTCAAGGATTTTCGCCTTTTTATAATCTCATATCTAAAAAAGTCCCCCGGCCCTGATGATTCAGAGACGGGGGACGAAAGAGGGGCTATTTGATCTTGTCCGTGTAGGTGCCGGTGAAGTTGCCGATACCCTTGATCACGGTGCCTTCCGCCGTGATGTCAGCTGTGTAATCCTTCTTGCCCAGCTTGTAGGTCACGCCGTTTACAGTTGCACTCACGCCTGTTACCTTGGTCTTCTTTCCGTTGTACTTAACCTGTACGTTCTGGGCTCCCGTAATATCCAGAGGCTTTATATCAAAGGTAAGAGGCTCACTCTTTTGTCTTTGCTTAAGCGCCTTATTGAAAGCCTTGACCATGGCCTTTTCATCCTTGGTCATCGCCGTTCCGTCAGCCTTAGTCTTTAGAGGCTTAAGGGTGATCTGGAACTGAGGCTGTTTCTTTGCATCCACGGGACTTTCCAGACCATTCTTCACCTTGACAGGTACGGCCTTGTTATTCTTAACCTTTACTACCGCCATAGCGTAGGTCATGATGGATCCGCCTGTTTCTACCTTCAGGTCTGCCACCGACTTATTATTGGTCTTGCTGCCCTCCGTCAGGTGCTTTAAGTTATTAAAGCTTACGGACCTGGTGGTATATACATCCAGTACGCAGTCTGTTCCGTCAGGGAGCTTCTGACCGAAGTCATACCTTGTAAACTTATAACCCGTATTTTTGCCCGGTCCGTCGGGATTATCAGGATTGTCCGGATTATCAGGGTTGTCAGGGTTGTCGGGGTTATCGGGATTATCCGTTCCGCTGCCATTGCCGTTTTCCGTCTTTCCGAACATGGATACCACATTTAGTGCTCCCGCATCATGCACGTTAAGGCCTGCGCTCACCACGCCGGTGTCTCCCTCATGTATGGTGAGACTCACACTGCCGTCCTGTACCTCAAGATCTGCGCCTCCGGCGATATCCGTAAGCTGCCATTCAGTAATGGATGAAGCATTGAGATTAAGTTTCTCATCACTGTTCCTTACATTTCCGTAAAGGGTAAGGCTATATACTCCGGGCTTTAAGTCATCCTCCGGTGTTCCCAGGGTTATCTGCGCACCGGCTGCCGTGGTAGCCGTCAGATCTATGGACTCGATCTGTCCCAGAATATCGGAATTAAGGAGCACCTGCGTCTCGGCTCTGTTGCCCACTTCATCTTCAGCATAAAGTAACAGATCAAGCTGCGACGCCGACTTATCAAATACCATGCTGCTCTTAAAGCTGCCGTCATCATTTGCTGTAATATAGTAGTGCTGACCGCTCGCTTTTTCCGTCACATTGACTTTAGTTCCGGGCTCTGATACACCGCTCAGCACCACCTTTCCGCTGGTATGGTCAAAGAACTGTCCGGACAAAGGCTCCGTGAGCAGTATCTTGGGCGCCGTGGTATCTATGCCGAATATGTATGTCAATCCTGTGCTGTCGCCCCTGGCATTGCTTCCCTTTATCTCGAGGGTGTGGACACCGTCAGCCAGATCGTCGGTGTCTATGGGTATGCTCAAAGTATCAGTAAAGCTGCCCTGTGATCCTGACTCTAAAGCCTGACCATTCTCATCCTCGACCACACCTCCGTCGAGTGTCCAGGTTCCGCTTATCTTCTGATCGGCAGTGACTGTAAGGCCGGGATCGGCCACGCCGTAATAAGGTATTTCAACCTCTCCATCGCCATACTCCTGCTTCACCGGTACGCTATCAGCCTTCGCGCTCACCGAAAGCTCAGCCTTTGAAGGCGTGCTGACGGTACATTTAAGGTATCTCGCCGATGAATACAGAAGCCTTTCAGACGCATCGATCTTCTTCCACTTACGCAGCCTTACTTCATAGCTGTCACCGCCATTGAGGCCAAACTGTGTCTCCTGAACATCTTCATCGCCCTCATAATCAAAGTGTCCGCCAAAGGTAAAGCCATCAGCAGTCATTTCATTGTCATCGGGGACGATCACCAGGTTATTCTCATCATATTCCACGCGACTGCCGTTTTTGTTATACAAAAGTCCCGACAGACCCTTTACCGCGGTTTCTCCGTCGGATTCAAATACACTGATCTCATAGCCGTCAAAATCATTTCCGGAATCCTTAGGCATTAGGTTCAGCATATAATCGCCTGCATTCGACAGTGTAAAGACTGCCGGCATGACGGGCTCCTCATTATTTTTATGAACCAGGCTTAAGTTTTCCACCATAGAGCAGTACTTATTGTCATTGTCCGAAGCCGCCAGCTTCACTTCATAGGTATCACTGCTAAGGTCAGCCGGCAGATCAAAGGTTGCGCTTCCGCCGCTTTCCTCAAAGCAATCCGGATACTCTTCCTTGGTTACCATACCGATCATCTGCTCGCCGTCTATGCCTGCCACGCTCACACAGATCTTGTCAAAGTTCTCGATACCCACGCCGCCGACTGTAAGGGTAGCGCTCTTTCCGTCATCACTTTCCGTGATGCTGCAGTTTGAAGCATACAGTTCAGGCATCTCCTCCAGATCATAAAGCACCACTCTGGCTTCCATCTGTGTTACCAGGGTATAATACTGATCCTTATCCACGCCCTTTGTGAAAGATACAGCCAAGGTAGCCTTATCGCTGTCCTTATCATAGGTAAGGTTTGCATTGGTACCGACGTTTACGCCTGCCTCCACGGTCTTGCTCTGGTCCATCAGCTTAAGATCATAAGGCGCGCCGTTCTCATCATTTATGGTTATGGCAGGATCGGCCTTCTTTAACATAGCCAGTGCTTCCTGCTTGCTGTCGGCGTCAAAGGTGATGAGCATGATCTTATTCTTCTGATTACCGCAAAGGGCCAGATCATAACTCATTCCGCCGCTGGGAACAGCCGTGCCGCTGACTTTGTTTACCTTAAGAGGCTCTCTTTCTTCACCGTCGCCAAGCACTGCTTCTTCCGACTCAAAGATGCCGCCGTTTATATCCTCTTCATATACGGTATCATCGGTAAAGTTCGTACCCACCGAGGCATACAGCGTCCTGTCTTCCTTTTCGTCATAGTATACGGGGACGGCACCCAGGGTCGAAGGCTCCGTACTGATACCCGTCAGCTCGGGATGCGTAGGCATGACTTCTTCTCCGCCGCTCCATTTAACGCCGCTGTCACCCCAGTAATATACCACGCCAAGCTTGACTCCCATGGCTTTTACCATACCGTATATCTTTTCGCTGTTCACGCCCATGCCCACTGCGGCCACGTTCATACCGCCGATTATCAGCACATAATCGGGTATGCACACCGACGCGTTTATAAAGAATTCAAAGAAGTAGTTATCAGCGCCCTCATAAGGCTTTTCAAGCACCATATATCCGCCGCCCTTTATGATATCCAGCAGATTCATCTGGACATCGCCCAGCAGATAGAATTCCGGATACCAGTCAAAGGCGATGCCTGCATGATCCATGACCTTTCCGAACCTGGCCACTTCTATATCCTTCATCTCTATATTAAAGCCGGTAAGACCCAGTTCCACGGCACCTCTGGCCTGAAGCACCTGCATGATGCTGATCTGGGCTTCCACCATCAGCCGTAGAGGTGGCAATGCATCCTCCAGGAATATGGTCTCATAGATATTCGATATTCCTCCGCCTCCGCCCTGGAGCCATAATATGCCGAAGGGATCCAGATTATATCCGGGAGTCACATTACCCACATAGAATCTGATGTTATCGGGCACGGGAACGCCCTTGTCCGTAGATCTGATGGAAAGCTCGCCCTCAAAGGCGACTACCTCAAAATCACACTCTCCCTCAAAGCCTGCGGACCAGTTGTTTAAGGTATTGATGGAAAGCTCACCCTCCATGTCGGGCATACCGTCCACATAACCGGGTATGCCTACGCCCACTGTGAGATTTACTCCCATGAATTTTCCTTCGCCAAACAGGATGTCATCCACATGAACGGATGCCTTAGGGGTCTCGAAACCGTCGTCCTCTTCATTTTCTTTTCCGGTCTCATCCTTGTCGTAGGTATTGGCCTCTCTTTGTCCCACCTTCTGGTCTATATCGCGAAGCTGCTGGGGATTCAGTTCCTTGCCGTTCTTTAAAGCGTTTTCATAAGCCTGATCACGGGCGGAAGGCTCCTCCTCAGGCACATTCGCAAAGGAAGGAATGGCAAAGCCCAGATCCATGGAAGCGCCGAAAGCCACTACCTTTGTAGGATGTCTGTCGCCCTCTTCATGCTCCACGAAGCCCAGCTGACCGTACTTAAACTTCATCAGAAAGCCCATAAGGTTCTGGGCGGCCTGACCTACGCTGGGCCATACCAGATTGATGGTATTGGCGTTGGTGCCAGGATAGGTGGATTCACCTTCCTCATCATATCTTATCAGTCTGTATTCATTGCCCTGCTTAAGCTTAGTCAGGGCGCAGACTCCGTTCCAGACAGTGCATTTGCCGGAGCTTATCTTAGCGTCAAAATCCACGGTGACCGAGCCGTTTTCCTCAGTGACCGTGACCGAACCTTCGCTTATATCCAGACAGTCATTGAGCACTACCACGTTATCATCGGGGCCTGTGGATATGGCCTTATAAACCTTCTTAGTCTTGGTGGACGCCGACTTATCCTCACTGAAATATCCCTTAAACACAAGGGGCACGGAATACACGTCAAACACATCGGAATCATAGCTTGCCAGCTCATAATCCGCCTCGGAATCATAAAGCTCGATGCTGTAATCCCTGTTGTCATCCCTTACGGCCAGCACGCCGTAGGATATATTCTGATATCTTCGCTCATCCGTCACGGAAAATTCCAGGGCAGGTCCCGAATCATCCATCTTGCTGGCATCCGTATAGTCAAAGATCAGCTTATAATCGCCCACGGGCAGAGTGCCGGGTACGTCTTCATCCAGCTTGATGGTTATGGTATTATTCTCATCATTTATCACAAAATTGTCGGAAGGGATATTAAAGTAGGTATCCTGCTTTTCCTCTCCGTTTACGGAATATGAAAATGCGCTGCCGTCCCTTCTCACCATTTTGAGATTATAGGTACTCTTATCCGAGAGCATGGAGAAATTATCTCCCGACAGATAGATGTATCTGGTTTCCTGATTGTAAACCTTCTCAGGGGCAAAACTCATGAACTTGACCTCAGGCAGCTCACTCTCAATACCCGGTATGAGCACATAGCTCTTACCCTCACACATAAGATTTTCACTCACCAGCGTATCCGTCTTCATGGTGGCGTCGCTGCTCATGTTGTAAACCTTATATGAAATGGTAGCATAAGTGCCGTCAGGCCTTACAGGCTCATAAAAGCTCCAGTCTATGATCTGCTTCTGCTTTGGAGTAAAGTTATTGAGATCGATATAAAAAGGCTTCTCATAAGATGCTTCTATTTCATTACCCGCTTTGTCAAGACTCCTGAGTCCCCCGGTGATATATACCACCACTCTTGCCTTTTCAAAGGTTTTGTCGGTGATGTTTTCGATCTCGGTCCTGACACTGAACTTACCGTCATTCTTATATCCATCCTTTGCATCGTTATACTCCAGATAATCGGGAGCCACTATGTTTATGGTCGCGGTATTCTCAGCCTTCACGCCCTCATTTGAATATACGCCGTAGTTGGTGGCGATCACGCTGCTCTCATCCGTGCCTATGCTTCCCATGTCAAAATAGAGGGCCGCGGCACTGTCCGCAGTCAGGTGCTCTCCGTTAAAGACGGTGGTAAAGCTCACCAAAGAGTTTATCTGATAATCAAACTTGCAGGAAGCAAGGGAAGCCCAGTGGGCAAATATGGTCTTATAGGGCTTGCATTCCTTCTTGTCGATGGATGCGTTCACGGTATAGGCCAGCACCTTGGGATCTATGGGATTATCCATCACATAGAAGGACTTGTCATAGCCGCCCTCTCCCAGCTGCGTCTCCTTTGTGATATTGTTGTTGGCATCGCCCACACTGTAATATCCATAGTCCTGCTCACCGAGAGCCGTATCCATGAGGAGTCGGCACTTTATATCCGCCGGATCTCCTTTATTTTCTGCCGTATAGGATATGTAAGCCATACCATGCTCATTGGAGCCTGAATTCACCAGTTTTATGGACTGGGTAAAGGTCACATCATCCACGGACCACACGGAATTTATGGTGTCCGCATCCTTGCTCACCCTCATCTTGGTGCTGTTCGCCAAAGGGTAGTTTCCGCCAAAGATGTACTCCTTGGTCTTATCTCCCCTGGTTATGCTGAAGGTAACAAAGGATGTGTGGTCATCATCCATGTCAAAGAGGAGTTTTTTGCCATCATCCTCCTTGCTCACCTGATTTCCCTCCGTGGTGCGGATCACGAAGGCGCCATTTTCCTGGGACACGCCCACGTGCAGCGCCTTATTTTCCAGCGCCACCTCCGGCAGATCCTGAGCCATCAGGTTTTCCACAGGGAAAAATGTGGTGGTCATGCAGATACTTATGAATAAAGCGGTTGTTCTTTTTATGATATTCTTTAATTTCATAATTTATTCCTATCTCCTTTAATTAATGTGCCCGGTCTGTCAGGATTCTTCGCGTCGCTCAGAATGACAACACTAATTGATGACACTAACTAAACTCCTTTATTTTTCCCTGTAAAGATATAACAATATCTGCTGTCGCTCCTGAGTCCTTACAAGAACCGTGTAGAAGCCCACCTCAGGAAGCGTCACATTTGCAGGATCCTCTATCCGCTTTTCATACTTCATCTGCGCCACTGTCAGTATTCCGTCTCCGATACGTACCACCAGGTCTCCGGGATCGGGATTCTTTATTCCGATGGCATGCTTTTCACCGTCCGTGTTAAATACCATGCCCGGCGCTGTTATCAGTCCGTCCACATCAGCCAGCAGACCGTTATGGTCTATTATCTGAAGAGTGCTGCGCTGTATATTCTTGTTTCCCGCGCTGTCAGCCACCTCATAGCTGATAGTGTATACGCCGATCTTTGCAGTCTCGGGTACGCCGCCCAGGACTATGTTCTCTGAAGGGATATCCCCGTCCCTATCATCCGTGACTGTGGCATCCTCTATGAGAAGCTGTCTTACGTTATCCATGGACGCTTCATCCGTCACGATCACTATCCTTCTCTTAAACTTTATTAAAGGAGGCAAAGTATCCGGCGTCAGTACTGCTACGGTATAATGCTTTGTTTCCTTTGTATTTTTATCAGTAGCTTCCACCAGACAGAAGGCATCGGATCCGGCCGAAGCTTCAAGTATCTCACCGGCATCGCAATCCATCGTCTGAACGCTGCCTGACACACTGATCAAAGCCGCCTTATCAGGCCTTATATAGAATATACTGTTCGCACTGATCTGTCCCAGCTCCTTTGTCTTATTCACCCAGGCCTGTCCGTCAGTGGAGAACTGGAGATTCAGTTCCATGGTATCCATACCCTCGGACCATTCTGCTGTATCCACCTGAGTGACATTACCTATCTTATCCACCACATTCAGTACAGCCGGTGCATTCGCTCCCAGCTTTATGCTGTGATCGGTGGAATAAACTGCATGTCCTGCTTTATCACGGACTACACTCTCCCTGATCATGGCAGGCTTATCCGTCTCAAAGCTGACTGTCACACTCTTTTTATTCTCAGCCAGAACTTTGGAGGTATTGCTTACAACGGGACCTGACTTGTCTATGATATTTATGGAAGGTAACTCGGCCATGATCTCTGACTCGCTGCCTGCCACGTTTACCCTGACGCGGGGCTGTATATCCAGATTCTTATGCCAGGTAACCGTCACCTGATTACCCTTAACTTCCATTTCGCAAGTTTCTTTATCCGTGTACGCCAGATACTTATCACCATCAAACCACTCAAGCGCGCACTTATCCACTATTCCATTAAGCAGTAAGACTGCGGATACATCGCGGTTTACCTGCTCGCTCTCTAAAGGCTCCTTGTTTCCGGTGGTTCCATACCATCTGATGTCATCCATCAGAGCTGTATCCACCGGCTTCATGCCGGGATTGACCAGACCTTCCACAGTCACCTTCACGCCGGCCCTGTTACCCGCTGCATCGGAGAAATAATATGTAGCCGTTCCGTTCCGGCGAAGCTTCACGCTGCAGGCGTTATGATAGGTAACTCCCTGATACTCATAAGCTTCGCTCATCTTCTTGACCGCTACGTTCTCAAAGAAGATCTCCTCATCACTTGCAGGCAGGAATATTGCTTCCTTATAATAGCCCTCGCTGTCAGATGCTTTTGCGCCCACGATGCATATAGCCGAAGGAGGATCGGTGTCCACACTGCCCTCGGGAATATTTATCTGTACACGACGCTCGTTATCTTCCTTGTCGATAAAGTAAAGGTCAAAGGATACTCCGTCCTTCTTCACCTGGATGCGGGTACCGGCCTTATTCTGTGAGACATTGTTGACGCTTATGGACTTTTGCGAATCATAAGCAGGATTCTCATCATTTCTGCCCAGTACAAAACTCTTTACATCCGTTCCCCTTGTCAGGGCAAAGATATATTCCTGAGCCTTGTTTTTATTGATTATGGATGCCAGATCGCTCTGTGTATCGCTGTTCAGCGTCAGCTTATCTCCCAGCTGTCTGTAAATCTCGGAACGTTTTCCCACTACGGTTATGGTTGCCTCAGGCTTTACCACCTCAGGCGTGGGAACATCCGGATCATCCGGCTTCTCTTCAGGTTTTACCACGTTGTACGGACAGTTGGCCCTTATATAACCTCTGATGCCGCCCTCCGTCCTGTACCTGAATATATATCCGTCATCCTTTCTGGAACCGTAATCATAAATATGATAGTCCTCACCGTTTGTTATGGTAAGCGGCTGTCCGTCTGCGCTCTTTATGGTGGCTCTTATGGGCGAAGGACAGTCATCCGTTCCGTATATGGAATTAAGGTCCTCGCCGTCTTCCCTGGTGTACTGCACATATATTCCGTTAACGTTTGATATGACGATGGAACGGCTGGTTCCCACCAGGTCATCCAGAGTGGCTGTCACCGTCACATTCTGGTCAAATTCACAGGTATAACTCTTTTCACCTATATTCTCTTCCTTTAATACAGTCTGTCCCAGATCATTGACTGCCGTCACGGAATCTATAAGGGCATCTTCCATAAGGGATGTCGCCGTAAGGCTCACTAAATCGTTTTCATCATCATAGCTGCCCAGTTCAAAAGCGATATCCTCCTGCGAGAATGCAGTTACATTGAAGTCACAGTCAAAGGTCTGACCAAAGAGATCCGTCACCTTCAGCTTGTAATTTCCGTCCTTATGAATATCCGAAAAATATGTATAGGAAGGAGTGGTATCACCGTTCTGATAATCGGAAATACTCCCATCAAAAATTCGCTTTGCATATCTTATTCCGTTATCGCCGCAGCCCTCTATGTCACTGACTACATATGCGCCGGCCACACTTCCATAGGAATCATACAGACAGGCTGTACCGTAGAGCTGTCCGTACTCGTCAAAGGGAACATATCCGGTATAACTCTTATCCGTGGCAACTCCGTAGCCGTCACGGTAATTGCAAAGGCCCTGGGTTACGGAAGGCTTTAAGTTCTGTATATTCCTCTGGATGACCTTAGGAGCGCAAACGTTCATATTTCCGTTTTTATCCGCGCAGGTAAAGGTCAGGGTACGGGTCACATCTGCTCCCTCCGGAAGGTTTTTGTCATACATAAACTGACCCCAGATCTCCACCTCTGCATAACCCGGATAACCCCAGTTACTTTCGCTGGCCTCCGTATGATATATTCCATAACTGCCCAGGCCGTAATTGTACCAGGACTCATATTCGGTGGTGGTTCCGTCCACCTCACCTCCGGCATTTTTGTGTTCCTCTTCCTTCTCCTTCTTGCCCACGGGGATCCTCATGGTGAAACACCCGTTCTCATCCAATTCAATGGAATCGTCATTTTCCTTGAGAAGCTGTGAGTAGTCCTTATCAAAGGTCAGGAATACGCTGGTGGCGTCGGGATGCTGGCCCACGCCGTTGTTCTCATCATCCGCGCACTGTATGCACATATGGAAGCCCATGGGATTAGCCTGAGCCTCGGCATTATATGTCTCATAATATACAGATGATCCCTTATAAGGCAGGGCATTTATGGTATCGGGACCTATGACGTCAAAGTCGGGAGCGATATATTGGGAAACTCCCAGATTTCCGTAAGCGTCCATGATACAGTAATATCCTCTGGCTCTTTCCGTAGCTGCCACACCTTCCACAGCAGGCAGTCCGTCGGTATCCTCGTCAAAGGGATCGAAATCATTCCACTCCTCGCCATTAAATCCACTGTACTTAACCGTATTCATCAGATCCGCGGGATCCACATAGGGAATGAAGTCAGCGCTCATCACCCTCATGTCATCATCGGGATACATGTTATATTTAACGTCAGTCGTAAATACAGGCGTGCTCACATAAGCCTTCAACTGAATGGTGCGAAGGGTCGTGATCACTCCGGCGTTATTCTTTGTCTCGACTATGATGGTACTGTACCCTTCAGGTATGGGAAGTATCTCACCATTATCTCCATGATTTGCATCAAAAGGAATGTTTCCTTCTTCATCGGGAAGGAGTACCTTAAGGTTATATTTAATCTCACCTTCGCCCTCCACTTTTCTGAAAGGAGCAGTCTCATCACCTTCATAATAAGCCCTGAAATACACATCATCTTCCACTCCGGCGATGGTCTCACTTCTCATGCTCACATCAAAGGTCAATACGTTTGACTCATCCCTTATGGCTTCATCCTTCTTTTCGGCCACGCTATCGCCTACGTAGAGCACGCCGGTTCCCGAATTAATCTCATCATCCTTATCGCCCTCATAATGAGCGCCCGTGATGACTATGTTGGATGCGCCGATACCATACTGAAGCAAATAATCCCTGGTGTAATCGGACAGATACGCATCCAGTCGGCTTTCGCCTCCCTCCAGATAGAAGGGAGCAGTTTCTTTATTGACCGCATTTCCATGCAAAAGCTTTACGGATGAGCGTACTCGATACCAGCCTCTTTCATAATCATCCGTAAAGCAGGTATTCTTAAGACCGGGAGATATCACATCGATGGTGGATACATCGGTCCAGTCTGATCCGTCGTATTTTTGCAGGCAGATCACACTGTCATCCATAAAGAGATCTCCGCCGTAATACTCATAGGCTTCTTCCCCGCCTTCCGAAAGAGAGATATTTACAGGGAAAACATAATCCGATATTCTGACTGCCGCAGTCATTCCGGCCGACCATTTCGTTCCGTTTTCACTGAAGAGATCATCCACCTGCTCATATACAGGATCAGCTTCGGGATCTGATTCATCCGTTACTTCCTTAAGGGTAAGTGGCTCACCTATGATCGCATCCGGGGTAAAGGATCCCATCAGATAGGCTGTCATGGATTCAACACTCTTATAACCTTCATAAGCTTCGGTTATATTAAGGGTCGAAGGACTGGTGTTATCTTCAGTTTCATCCGCTTCTTCCTTATATATGGTAAGAAGAGTGATATCCTGAGCCCTGTGACAATTATCAAAATAGTCCTTTACTTCCCCGAATTCCACGGCACCGGCGCCGCTGACACAAAGCCCCGTATTGGCACTCACGGTACCTGCGGCTTTATACCATTTTGCATTTTTATTCATATTGGAAGTGTTTGAAATCTCACCACCCTCTTCAGTGAGATAAACTTCACCGTCTCCACAGGGAACGATAACAAATGTATGATATGTCCTGTCTCCCACCTTGCCTATGGGATTGACAGAAAGCGAAGGATATAATACGGGTTCTGTCAGGCTTCCGCCTTCAAACTCATAGTCAGCTGTCCTGTCGCCAAAGTCATAGTCAATGGAAAAACTCCTTTCTTCCATATTTGAGTTTTTATCATAGGCCCAAATGACCAGATCCTCACTGCCCTTTGCGCCTTCGGGCATTTCCTTTTCCAAAGTCAGCTTTCCGTCAGCGCCCACCTGGGTCTCTTCAATCTCATCATTGCCCCACTGATACTTCACTGTGTCAACCATGTAATTATCGGTGACTGTTCCCTTCCAGAAAAGCTTGTTTCCTGCAGAATTTTGACCCTCTGACCGTGAATAGATGCGTGGCTTAACACTGTCGCCGTTATGCTTTATCTTTATGATCTGTTCTGTCTCATTACCTGCCCGATCCTCTGCCACGATCTTGACAGAAGCCTTAAATACAGCCTTCCCTCCATGATAAGCGTAATCTGCGCCATCTGTTATCTCAAAGTGAAGATAATTTACACCTCCCGTCATAGGCAGGTCAGCCAGATAATAAGTGCCATTGCTAAAGCCGTATCCCTTGCGTTGTTCACTGTCATTTACGGAACTTAAGCTCGTATAATAATAAATGGGAACCCATCTTTCCAGACCGCTCAGCTGAATATATGCACGAGCATTCTTACCCTTCACTCCGGAAAGAGTATCCGTGATCTTTATAGGTATTGTGAAATATTTCTTATCCTGGGTTGACTGATCATAATAATAACCTTCATCATCCTTGGTTATATCCACAACATTAACCTGAGGATAGGTATTATCCACCTTGACCAGCTTATCGGTTCCTCCGGATATATAGTAATTGCCCATACGGTTAGCTGCCAGATCCTCAAGCAGGAAGTTGACCAATGGCACAACCTTTTCCGCCCTGATACCGCCTACCGGAATATTTTCCGCATCTACTACAAAAGGCTCAAAATCTACCACCGACAGGAGCATAGAAGAAGCCGAAGCACCATAAAGCGTCTTGGCAGACACCTCGGCTACCTCCCTGCCCTTGAGCACGATATTATTACCGTCCTTATCTCTTACATTTAACTGAAGACCCACATATTTTACATTCCAGCCCGGACCATCAGATCCATTCCTTAGAAGAAGCTGCTCATCAAATACCACCCTGAAGCCTACTTCATCGCCGATCCTGATATAACCGGTACTCTGAGCCTGCTGTGAATCAAGGAACTCACCATAGAGCTGTACCTCCTTGATACGGGGCGACACACTGTCTATGGCAAAAGGGTTAACCATTTTCTTTGCCGTTTTTGATTTTTCCCAGTCTATAGAATTACCTGCAACGTCAGTGATAAGACTGGTACACTTGATGCTATCGTCATTGATCTTATTACCGTTCTTATCAAAAAGTACCAGCTTAATATCCTTTGAAGGATGTATCCAGTCCTGATCGTCGGAAAAGCCCAGGACCTGTACATCCACGAGCTTGTCCTCAAAGTATTCGGGAGTGGTTACGGAAAAATACATCCTCCTGCCCTTAATGGATGTAAGAGGCGCATAAAGATCAGTGGTAGGAGTCCGGTCCGTCCACTTATCGTTAAGTTCCAGACGGAGCTTTATATTGCTCATGTCAGCGGCATTACCACTTGCAAGTCTGATATCTTCATTAAACTCAAGCGCCAAAAGGATATTTCTGCCGCCCTGCACTCCACGGTCAGAGCTCAGTGCCTCGGTATTATCGCCGCTGCACAGATACATCCTGGTCACATAGGGTTTCTTGGAATCCGTCATATACATGAGATGATTACTGATGGTATCATGACCGTCCAGACAGTTTGTGCTGGAATTGGCGATAGCGCCTACACCGTTTTTTAAAGTCAGACCCAGCTTCGTACCTGACAGATTATTGGGATGATCAAAGGTGAAACTGCCCTCGCCTTCATGAGCATACCACCAGCCGTTGTTCCAGCTGGAACGAGGTATGCTGAGCAGTTTTTCCTGATGATGAAATGGTCTTTTATGAAAATCACTTTTATATGTGGCTGTATAATGGACCGTAAGCTGTTTATCATTCTTTATCTGTTCCTTTACATAGTTACTGCCTGAAAGATCACAGGCCAGTTCCGTTTGCGCCCAGCCCACTTCATCACGCTTCACCACATAGGATGAAGAAAAGTCATCATCACTTTTCTGGTTGGTAGCGGCGGTGATATAAAAATCATTGGTCATATCAAAAACTCCGCCTTTTACATATTTGAGCAGAAAAACGGAACTCTCCCTTAATACATCCGGAAAGACCTTGGCGTCGGCCTTGACGGGATCATATGCCTTGGCAGGAGCATACAGATCCGATGCATCCATGACAAGGGTCGAACCGCCGTTCACCTCTTCTTCCTCCGATCCGGTGGAAGCATCCGTTACGGGTGTTTTCGCATCCCCATCTGCCTGATCACGATTCTTTATTTCTTCGACATTATCAGTCTCTGCGTCATCGGATGCCGTATCCGAAGACTCCTCCTGAATATCGATCACGGCTGCTTCCTCTTCCAAAGGCTCGACCGTGGCGGCATTTACCAATGTCGCATCACCTGCCACCAAAGCAAAAGAAAGAATGAGCGATATCACTCTGCCTGCTATCTTTTTCATTTTCATCTTTTTCATCATAAAACCTGCCTTTTCGTTTTAGATCATGACTATGCGTAAACTATGCTCAGAATGACAACTGAATAAAACTCAGAATAACCATTAAATTCATCTCATAATAGCCACTACGAATTTAATAAAAAAATGGTTCATCTAATATTACACCATATCACAAATCCGATCAAAATCAATAAATTTGGCACGAGTCGCACGTTTTTGGCACGAGTCGCATGCCTTTTTTATGGATATTTTGATCATTTATCTGTATAATCAATAGGTGATGTCATTCTGAACCGCAGGTGAAGAATCTTGAAAGAGCAAGCTATATAATATAATCCGCATACTTATAAAGTATAAACCTCAGAAAAAGCAAATGAACGTAGCGATCATAGATGATTTATTTGAAGAAAGAGAGCGGCTTGCCAGAATCCTCACGGATTACTCCGCACAAAACAAGCTGGATCTTAAGATCCATGTATTCTCCTGTGCCGAAGATATGCTGGCGTCCTTTAGGCCCTACGCCTATACAGCAGTCTTTATGGACATTTACATGGATGAGATGACGGGCGTAGAGGCAGCCGAACAGATCCTTAAAGCGGACAATCACACCCTGCTCATTTTTCTGACCACCAGTACTGAGCACATGAGCAAGGCTTTTTCACTTCACGTGTTCGATTACATAGAAAAACCGGCCACCGTTGAAAGGATATACAAGGTCATGGACGACATCCTGATGCGTCACACCGAGCTTTCCAACGAGCCCCATCTGATCTTTTCCTTTAACAAAAAAGACATCAGCATACCCTTCAGCGATATCTGTGTGATCAGGGCTTCAGGACACAACACGGAGATAACCGATGTATCCCACACTACCTATAGCCCGCGTACATCCTATTCCACCATATGTAAAAGCCTTAATAAGGATAACCGTTTTATAGAGATGTTGCGCGGAGTCATGGTCAACATGGACCGGATAAACTCCATAAACGGACAAAACTGCACGGTCCAGGGCGGCATGATCCTTCCCATAAACGTGCGCAACGCCAAAAAGTTAAAGGACATCTGGCAGAACTATAAGCTGGACAGCCTGCGCAGAGAACAGAAACAAAGGAGAACCGCAAATGACAGAGACAACAGCTGAAACGCTCCCCAGGTTTATAAATTCCGTAATATCCTGGAGCATCTTCTTTCCCGCGGCAGCCATAGCTCTTTTTCCCATGACGAACCAGCTTAAAAGCTCATTGAAAAAGACTGTTGTAACGCTGATCATCTTTCTTATCTTCTGCATTCTACTGATAGGATTTTTAGAGTCCCACTTTTCGCCGGATTATAATTTTCTTCTGGCTCCTCTTTTGATACTCTCTTTCATCATCTATCATAAGAGCCTGACTGTTCCTTTTTATAAGAGCCTGACGATCTTTACTTTTTCATGTACGGTCATGAGTCTGGTCTCAAATATGTCCAACGGCTTTGACGCCATCATCAATCCGTCCTCGGACCTGTATCATTTCAGCATGAAGGCCGCCGTCTTCCAGCTGGTGCTCAGCATCTGCATAGCCATAGTGATAGCCTACCCTGTGATCAAATGCGGAGGCTATCTGATAGATTATTTCTTCAACCAGAAGGTATGGTTCACCTTTTTCTTTATCAATGCGATAATCCTTTCCTTTAACCTGATCATCGCACCCAGAAAATATGAGACCCTCCATACCAATAAGGTCATGATTGCCTTCTGGACAGCCATCACCATCTTCTGCCTGCTGCTGCTTTTGCAGTGCATCATATTTTATCTGATAATTCAGGGAATAATGGATTATGAAAAGACCATAAAGAGAAATCACATGCTGGAGATCCAGGAGTCACGCTATCAGGTACAGCAGCGCTTCATCGAGAGCACAGCACGGCAGCGCCACGATTTCAAGCACACCCTCCATACTCTGGACAAAATGGCCCACGACGGTGATATCGATGCCCTGCGCGAATATCTGGACAACTATATAAAGACCATGCCGGATAACAGCTATGTCTCATACACAAAAAATACGGCAGTGAATTCCATCCTGAATTACTACGCCGATGATTCCACAAAGTACAATATAAAACTTAACTGGAATGTATCTTTTCCCACTACGTCGACGATCTCGGATATAGACGCCTGCAACATAATCGGGAACATTCTGGAAAACGCCATTATCGCCTGTACCGAAACAGAGGAAAAAAGGCGCTTCATCGATCTGACCATAAGATATGAAGAAGATTCTGCCATATACATAGCCTGCACGAATTCCTTCGGCAGGCCTCTTAAGATAAAGAACGGGATTTACCTCTCCACCCACAGAAACGGAAGCGGCATAGGTCTGCAATCCATACAGGTTTCCGCCGCAGGCTACGGCGGCATCGCCCGCTTCTCCCACGAGGACGGAGAGTTCTACTCGGAAGTCATGCTTCCCCTGACATAATTAACTAAAACTTCCCACTTGATGATAAAATAGGCAATTTATACATTTCCATTCAAAATGACATTATAGGAGTAGATATTTCTCACTTTAATCCATCCAGAAACTCTTCCATCTCCTCAAGGCTCTCGATCTCGTTAACCCTGCGGCGGATGGCGGCAGATCCGGGATAGCCCGTGGTATACCAGGCGATGTGTTTTCTCATCTCGCGTATGGCTGTGTATTCACCCTTGTGATCCACTTCCATGAGCACATGTCTTTTGATGAGTTTTGACAATTCCTTAAGCTCCGGCTTACCCTCATATGAGCCCTTTTCATAATAATCGACCATATCTTTAAAAATAAAGGGATTTCCCCTGGCTGCACGGCCTATGGCTACTCCGTCGCACCCCGTCTCATCCATCATAGCCTTTGCATCCTCGGGGTTAAATATATCTCCGTTTCCGATCACCGGAATACTCACAGCGTCTTTCACCGCAGCGATTATATCCCAGTCGGCTTTTCCTTCATAATACTGTTCCCTGGTCCTGCCATGTACAGTCACGGCAGCGGCTCCCGATTCCTGGGCGATGCAGGCCAGCTCCACCGCGTTCACATGCTCATCATCAAAACCCTTTCTGATCTTTACGGTCACAGGTTTTTCTATCGCCTTTGCCACTGCTTCGATTATCCTTCCGGCCAGGAGAAGATCCTTCATCAGGGCGCTTCCCTCACCGTTATTTACCACCTTGGGCACGGGACATCCCATGTTTATATCCAGAATGGCAAAAGGGCGCTCCTCTATCTTTTTTGCTATCTCAGCCATGATCTCAGGCTCTTTTCCGAAAAGCTGAAGGGACACGGGTCCCTCATCGTGATGTATCTCCATCAGCATATCGGAATTCTTATTCTTATAGAGCACCGCCTTTGCGCTCACCATTTCCATACAGCAAAGAGCCGCACCCATCTGTGAGCACAGCAGTCGGTACGGCATATCGCATACTCCCGCCATGGGAGAGAGTATGAATGGATTCTTTAATTGCGTGTTTCCTATTTTCAGCATAAAAACATTACCTTATAATATTTCTCCAACTGCTCCAGCAGTTCCCGGCGCTTCTTCTGTATCTGTCCCACCAGGATCCCGGCTTCGATCTCATCATACAGATAATCATTATCCGCCGCCGAAGTCTCTATCATAAGCGTCCCGTCCTCGGCATAGACAAACTGTATCACGCCACCCACATCCTCGGTAAAAAGAACGCAGAGCACATGCAGTTCCTTTTGGATATCCTCCGGTATGTTGGAAAACCGGGGATTGAAATAATACTTCTGCTCATATGAATTTGCTGCGCATAATGTGCGGTCATTATTATCAGTCATACTTTTTAACTCCTTAGTGCTTTACATACATCATTAGCTAAAATCCGACACTTAATATAAATTACATTTTTTTATCACACATATCCGTAAATCCCTCTCACAGAGACTTCACCTGCGTACACATTTCTTATACTGCCATCTCCCGTTCTGACCAGCAGCTCGCCTTTATCATTTATCCCGAGGGATACGCCTTCATACTCACCCTTGGGGTCCAGCACCCTGACAGCCTTTTCCCGGCTCACCAGAAGTGTATTATACTCCTCTGTCATAAAACCCAGGTCCTCGCATTTTAAGAATTCATCATACAGCTTTTCAAAATGCGTAAGTATGCCCACAGCCGGTTCGTTAAGATCAAAACCGTGTCCGCAGGCTATTTTCAGCGAAGTGGCCTTATCAGAAAGCTCCGGGGGAAATGACAGGGTATTTACATTCACTCCTATACCCACTATCACATATTCTATGGTGGAGTTTAACGTCTTTACCGACATCTCCGTGAGGATCCCGCACACCTTTTTTCCTTCCACCACCACGTCATTGGGCCATTTTATCCGGCATGAAAGTCCCGTCATATCCATACAGGTCCTGCACACTGCCAGCGCCGCCACGATGGTGAGCATGGAAGCCGCCGATGGATCGATCTTTGGTCGCAGGAATATACTCATGGCGATATTGACTCCCGGAGGCGTCACCCAGCCACGCCCTCTCCGGCCTTTTCCGGCTACCTGATCGGAGGTGATGGCTACCGTTCCCTCCGGCAGATCCTCATCAGTTATAAATCTTCTCTTTAATTCTTCATTTGTGGAATCCACCTGTGACAGACAAAAAAGCCTGCTGCCGATACGCTCTGTCCGCAGCAGACTTTTCATCATCTTTTCACTAAGTGCATCCGTCTTAGTTTCCATACTGATCATTTTTACGTACATAATTCTCCGGTGATCCGGATCCATAATCTGTCATATGTAATTGCCAGGACATGCCGAGATCTTATGTTACCGGACATCCTCCAGCGTGATACCTAAGGTAGCCGCCATCACTGCCTTGATGGTATGCATACGGTTCTCCGCCTCATCAAAGACAGGGTCTGCATACTTTTGGAACACTTCATCCGTCACCTCCATATCCTCGAAGCCGAACTTATCTCCCATCTCTTTTCCGATCTCGGTCTTCTTATCATGAAATGCGGGAAGGCAATGCATAAATATGGCATTTTCAGCTGCGCCCTTCATGATATCCATGGTCACCTTATAGGGCGTCAGATCATTTATCCTCTCGGTCCACACCTCGTCCGGCTCTCCCATGGAAACCCAGACGTCCGTATAGACTATGTGTGCGCCCTTTGTTCCTCCTGAGGCATCCTCGGTGAGAGTGATACTGCCGCCGCTTTCTTTGGCCCACTCTTCACACTGAGCTACCAGAGCTGCATCGGGGAAATACTTCCTGGGAGCGCAGGCCACAAAATGAAGTCCCAGCTTGGCGCATACGATCATGAGAGAATTACCCATGTTATAACGGGCATCACCCATGTATGCCAGCTTGAGTCCCTTCACATCGCCGAAATACTCTCTGGCTGTCAGCATGTCCGCCAGCATCTGAGTGGGATGGTACTCATTAGTCAGGCCGTTCCACACAGGCACGCCGGCATTATCGGCCAGTTCCTCCACGATTTCCTGACCGTAGCCTCTGTACTCGATGCCGTCAAACATACGTCCCAGGACGTTTGCCGTATCCGATATGCTTTCCTTTTTGCCGATCTGTGAACTCTTGGGATCCAGATATGTGGTTCCCATGCCCAGGTCATGAGCCGCCACCTCAAAAGAACACCGGGTTCTGGTACTGGTCTTCTCAAAAATGAGAGCCACGTTTTTGCCGGCCAGGAAAGACGTCATATTTTTACCGGCCTTCTTGGCAGCCTTAAGAGCGGCTGCCAGGTCGAGGAGATAGTTTATCTCCTCAGCGGTAAAATCCTTTAATGTCAAAAAATGTCTGCCTTTTAAATCCATTACTTCAATACCTCTTTAACCGAAGTGGCAAGCCCTGCGATCCCCTGGATATCCGAAGGGATGATGATCTTTGTAGCCTGTCCGTTGGCTGCCTTTTCAAATGCCTCAAGACTCTTCAACTGCAGAACTGCCTCGTCCGCACCTGCTTCCCTTATCATCCTGATACCGTCAGCGGTAGCCTGCTGTACTCTTAAGATAGCCTCAGCCTTACCTTCCGCCTCTCTGATCATGCGCTCCTTCTGAGCCTCTGCATGAAGGATGGCTGCCTCTTTTTCTGCCTGTGCATCAAGGATGGCGGATTCCTTTTTACCCTCTGCCACAAGGATGGTGGATTTCTTTTCACCCTCTGCACGAAGGATGGCCTCACGTCTTTCACGCTCCGCCTTCATCTGCTTCTCCATTGCCTCCTGGATAGGTGCGGGAGGAATGATATTCTTAAGCTCCACTCTGTTTATCCTGATACCCCAGGGATCCGTAGCTGTATCGAGCTGGGCCCTCATCTGTGAGTTGATGGTCTCTCTGGATGTAAGAGTCTGATCCAGCTCCATATCACCGATGATATTTCTAAGTGTAGTGGCCGTCAGATTCTCGATAGCCATCAGAGGATTCTCCACGCCGTAGGTATAGAGCTTAGGGTCGATTATCTGGAAGAACACGATGGTGTCTATCCTCATGGTTACGTTATCCTTTGTGATAACGGGCTGGGGAGCAAAATCCACCACCTGTTCCTTAAGGGATACACGTCTTGCCACTCTGTCGATGATGGGGATGATGAAATTGATTCCCGCATTCAACGTAGCTACATACATACCGAAACGCTCGACGACATAGGCATGAGCCTGGGGTACGATCTTTATACATGCAGCCAAAATGAAGATGACTACTATCAACAAAAACATTATTAATCCGGGCATAATAAACCTCCTTTTAAATATGACATATATTTCAAAGAATCAAAAGATTCTTCGCTTCATTTATATAAATATCTCATAAAAAACATGAACAGAGCTGCGCTTACCGCCGCATTGAGGGAAGATACTTCTCCCTCCATGGGTATGCGAAGCCTTATGTCCGATGCTTCGATAACCTCTTTATCCAGGCCGTTACCCTCATTGCCTATGAGTATACCTATCGGTCCCTCCGGTCTTTTCGCTTCAAAAAAATTGCTGCCGTTTAATTCTCCGGCTATAAATGAGACTCCCTGACCCTTCATCTTTATCATGAGTCCCAAAAGATCCTTTGTGATCAGAAACGGCACTCTGTATATGGAACCCATGGTGGAGCGGATCACCTTTGGATTAAAGATGTCAGCGCAACCTTCATCCATGATTACGGCCCTTACGCCCGCTGCCTCCGCAGTCCTTATCATGGTACCCAGATTTCCGGGATCCTGGATCTTATTCAGCACCAGATAGTCACCTGTGCCATGCTGCGCTTTGGCAGCAGTCTGCCGGTCGTCCCCTTCCACGGATTCAGGCGTATGTCCGGGATCCTTGGGTATGATACGATCTTCATCATACCGGGGCATGCGAACCGTCACCAGCACACCCTGGGGAGTATTCGTATCGGAAAGTCTTTTAAATATGCCGTCCTCTACCACTTCATAGGGATGCATCTTCACCTTTGACTCAAAGAGCGTCCGGTTCTTATCTTCAAAACTCTCAGACACGTATATCCTGTCTATCAGCTCATCCGGCGTCTCTTCAAACATCCTGACGCCCTCTGCCACAAAAAGTCCCTGCTTTTTCCTGGCAGAACTGCGATCCAAAAGAGCCTTTATATTTTTAAGCTGTTTATTCTCTATGCTTGTGATCATCTGCTATCACTTATCAGTCATCACACATCTTCATCACATGGACGAAGCCTTGTCTGCGCAGGCTTTCTCCGCCTCTATGATCGCACTTCTGAAGCCCATGCCTTCCAGCGTCCTCACTGCTTCTATAGTAGTACCGGCAGGGGAGCAGACCTGATCCTTTAACAGATCCGGATGCTCACCGGTTTCCAGAACCATCTTCGCAGATCCCAGCACAGCCTGAGCTGCCAGCTTTATCGCAGTAGCCTTCGGTATGCCGCCCAGCACTCCTCCGTCAGCCATGGCGTCTATCATCATATATACATAAGCCGGCGAACTGCCGCAGATGGAAATGAATCCGGCCATCTGATGCTCGCCCATCTCCACGCTGTCACCAAAGCTGTTTAAGATGCTGCGCACCACATCCATATCCTGCTCGAGTGTGGCGCTGTTGGCGCAGTAAGCCGTGATGCCCTCGCCCACCATAGCCGGTGTATTGGGATTGGCCCTTACTATCTTTGTCCCTGTGGGGAAAAGCTTTCCCATCCATTCCAGGCTCTTGCCCGGAGCTATTGAAACCGCAATCTTTTTATCGTCAAAACAATCCGCCGTCTCCCTTATAACCACCTCATACATCTGTGGCTTTACTGCAAAAACCACAACGTCGGAGTTCTTTACTACCTCACGATTATCCGCACACGGCGTAACCTTAAACTCCTTCACGAAACGCTCCACCGACTCACGGGTTTTGGAGTTTACGAATACATTCTCCGGCGATGCCACATTTCCTTTTATTATACCGCCTATCATGGCCTTTGCCATGTTGCCACAGCCTATAAATCCTATCTTCATGATCAAATCCTCTATAAACATGCGAGCCGTTTTACCTGCCTGCCGGCCAACCGCATTACAATCTCAGACAAAAATCAAACTTTATTTTACCACAATCATCACACTCTGTTCAAGGTTTTCTCTTCCTGTCACCTCGGCAGTAAAAGCAATCTTACGTCTTCCCATGAACCGCCGGGATACAGACTCAAACTGCCCGCCGCATCCTCCTCAATTCTGATCTCACCGGATATGACGGCATCTTCAGAGGCATTTTCAGCCTTATCCATGATAGTGCTTTCTTTCGAGCTTGTCATTATAAGCCGGATCAATTTCCCATTTTCCTCGTCACAGATAAAGACGACGAATGCCACTGTATCCTTTCCGACAGAATATCCAAAGCCCTTATTAAGATTTCCCTTAACCCGGCCGGCATACAGTTTATGCTCGCCTATGCTGTATGTTTGCATCTCACCGACAGATTCCACATTTTCCATAAAATCCGCCCCAAAACTTCTGGCTGCTCCCGGAAAGAATTCTTCCAATGTATCAAAATCGTCATAATCCGTATATGTGACAGCAACCGATCCCTCTGATTTTTCATCTGCATTCGCCAAGGTAAATATCACATAGTCCGTCGGATAACGCTTCTGCGGATAAACACTGTACTTTTTGGGAATTTCAAAAGCAATATCGCCAAAAACAAATTCCGGGCAGCCGCTTTTATTCACATACACCTTTTTATCATAAGGTGTCATAGCTCCTTTTTCATATTTTTCATCCACCCTGTCAAGACGGACAAACTCTTCATCATTCCAGTTCTTGCTGTCTGCGGTAAAATATAAATTCGAAAAATCATCATCAGACACCTCTGCGCTGATCTCGCACTGCAGCTTTGATAAGCTTATGATAACCCTGCCATTTTCATATTTCCAGGGACAGAGTATCTCACTGTACTGATTGGCCTCACTGTAGTAAACCGCACTGCCGTCACGCTTCAGTGTAAGGCCGCTGCCGTCTGTGCCTTTATAGGAAGTACACAACTCATCAAGAACGTCGGATGAAACATTTGGCAGGCTGATCTCATTTTCACGGGCAGAAAAATAACCACCTTCAGGGTGGGTGTTAACACCGGTCTTTTGTGATAAAATCATATACAGAGAAATAAGTGCGATAAGCAAAAATACTGCGACAGCCGCCGCGACGTATTTTCCCGCGTGACGTTTTTTTGAATGATCTTTTGCCTCAGACAGGGTACCACTAAGGGCGTCCATCAGCTGCAGGACGTCAGGATAGCGATTTTCCTTATCCACGGCGCTGCATTTTTGCAGGACAGTTTTAAGGCTGCCATCATACTCAGTCTGCAAAGTGACATCCCCCGTGAGCATGGCCTTCATCAACATGCCCACACCGTATATATCGGTATAAGGGCCTGACGAACCAAAACCATATTGCTCCGGCGCAGCATAGCCGCCTGTGCCGATCAGTCTGGTATCCCGTGAGGCCTCGCCATTATCAAAACGGCCTGCGTTCATATCAATCAAGACGATCCTGCCATCATCTGCAAGCATCACGTTTGAAGGCTTGATATCCCTGTGGATGACAGGTTTATCACGAAAGTGTAGCTGCCTTAATATCCCGCACAGAGATATGATATATCCGGCGGTTTCCTTTTCATCAAAAACCCGGCCATTGTCGATCAGTTCCTCTATGGTTTTACCGGAAATATACTCTTCGACCACGATGAGCGTACCGGCCACCTTGTCTTCACTGACCGACACGATACGCGGCAAACCTTTTACGGGAGCCTTTGCAAGCGAATGGTAAATCTGCGCATCATAGACAGACAGGATCTTTTTCACATAGACCCTGCCGTCCTGCGTATCTCTCACCAGATATACGCAATGCTCTTCATTTAAAGGATACAGTTCTTCGTAATACATGAAACTTCAGTAAAGAAAGGCACAACTATCATGAGTGTATCAAAAGAGGGTAAAAACCACAAGTTGAAAACAGACGAGCTGGAAAAGCTGCTGGAGCAGACACACCCCGGCGACATGGACAGCTATTTAAATGATATGGAAGATGAACTCCTGGATCAGGAGCGGGAATTCACCATGTATTTCAATGAAAAACTTAAAGAAAAACACCTTAAAAAACGTGACGTATTCCTGTGGGCAGACATAGGCAACGGCTATGGTTCAAAACTGATAACCATGGAAAAAACCACCCGCAGGCGGGATGTGATCCTGCGCCTTCTATACGCCGCCCACTTTACCTTAGACGAAGCACAGCACGCACTCCGGCTCTATCCCATGCCCCTTTTATACGCCCGCAATGCCAGGGACTCCCTGATCATGAGCTGCCTTCATAACCGCCCCGGCGATGTGATAGAGATCAACGAACTATTATTGAAAAATGGTTTCGATCCGCTGTGTTCCTGTGGCTCGCTGGATTGAAATTTTATTACAATCATTTATTATAATACTCTAACAATCCTGCAAATAGAGTAACACCTAAAAATGATCCATATACGAAATATAAAACTATCATTAATATCGTTACTATAATTGAAATTACTACTGCAAAAATATTTGCCACCATTGATGCATTAATCACTTTTTCAGCTTTTTGTAAATCTCCTTTATCAAAATCATTTTTTGCAACAATGGCAAAAACTATTCCAAACATTGATGGAATTGCTCCTATACCAAACGTAATACAACAACAGACAACATTTAATATTGTATTTATAATAGATACTGTAATCCATAATTTATATCTTTTAGGAAATATCTCTAAATATTTCTCTTCCATTACGTTTTTTACCTTTCACTGTACTCAATATGCCATTTGAAGTATTTTAGCATTTATTCTATTCATCACTTCAAAATAATACTTAGAATCCGCATCAGACATAGAATCTGTATCATATTTTTCTGCTTTCTCTGCAAAATCCTGATACTTATTCATCATATCTAAGTATTCCGTCATCATATCTAAAGACGATCCCCCTGATTTATATTTCTGCATAAACTCAACATACTCATCCATGAAAGACTCATAACTATCCAAAAAAGCTTTTAAATCCGGATCCACTCCATTTGAATCACTTTCCTTAATTTCGACTCCATCACCATTATCTTCATACATATCTTCATATATATCGGCCTGATCTGATATGCGCTTTACTTCATAAAGCATATTTTTAAAATCTTCTGTCTTTGCATAATCATCACAGAAAAACCTTAATACTAAGATTTTTGAATCTCGAGAATTATATAATACGGATATCACCCCATAGATATCCCCATTATCTGCTTCGATAAAAAAATATGGTATTTTTTGTTTCGTATAAAACAATTCTATTGAGTTTTTCTCATAATACGAGCGGAGTTTTTCAGGCATAGAATCCATACTTTTTTCTATAATCTGATTTCCGAGCGATTCAAATTGTTGATCAGATAATTTTGCTGTTATATCTTGGGCCTCAATAATCAATGTCACATTATCATCACCATAAATATATTCCGATTCACCATCTATTGTTCCCTCACTCACATAACCAGGAACTCGTAACATAATCCCGCCTATTTTTATTTCTTTACTTTCTTTATTTTCATTTAACTTATTATCTATCTCACCATTATTACCTTCTACTGCCCCGTCATAATTATATTGCTTCGGATCAAAACTGTTATGCTGAGTTAAAAACTCTGCTTCCGAAAGATCCTTCGGTGGCCCACTCTTATAAAAATTCTCTTCATTCCATTCGGTTGTCTGCGATTTAAAATCTAAAACCCCATTAAAACTTTTATCATTATAATCCGCATAAATACAATATCCATATTCCGGAATGCCTATTGTAATCCTACCATTCAAATACCCGCTGATTAAATCATTGTATTTTTTTGTCGTGCCCATATAAGTATAATAAAAAATACAATTACCATCTTCAAAAATGCTCAAACCACTTCCGTCATCCCCCAGATAAAAACCTGCAAGCTCATCAGGCATTTCATCCCCGGATGCCTCAGAAACTTTTTTATTTATTGTTTCATTATTTTTCGAAGAGTCATTTTTATTCATACTCCCTATAGCAACAAGCATTATTGAGCATGCGCCCAGCCCCAATGCACAGATCAACACGATCACCAATACAATTATAGCTACCTTTGCTCCACAGGAAATTTTTTTCTTTGAGGCAGGATTTCTTTCCGCCGTTTGACGCTGATGGTTATTTCGCATATTCCGAGCGTTATCTGCATGGATGTTTCCATTAAATGTATTATTCTCAATTACTCTTTCCGACTTAGTTGCTTCCCTATTGGAACGATACGAATTATTATTAAACTCCGCTTGTTTAGACTGACTGTCATAAGACTTGATATCAACTACACTATCACAATAAAGACATCTCCCCACCCTATCGGAAATATCTTTTCCACATACCGGACATTTGATCATACCCATACCCATTCCTCCGTCAAAAACACCCAATAAATACCTATACTTACATTCGCTTTATTATCTCTTTAACTGCGGTTCCTGCCGCTTTTTTTGCAGTCTTCTTTGCAGCTTTATTCAACGTTTTATTTGCCAATAATGCGCCACCAACTGCCAAAGCACCGGCCGTTACCGCTTTTGTCATAACATCATCATCATCGTAGTCATCATGCATATTTTTCATTTGTTCAATTTGTTTCTTTTGTAAACGTATCTGTTCTTCCTGAAGATCAATTTGTCTTTGTGCCATGGCTCTTTGTTCACGTCTGTGAAGTTCGTCTTCATATAAATTCATTGCCTGTTGCAGTGAAGTCGCACGATTTGTTTCCATCACTTCACAAAAAAATGTCATGGCATCCCTATTTCTATATTGCATAGGTATAAAACTCACATCATATTTTTCCAATATCTCCCTGTAATACTGTATCTCTTTTTCATTTGATTCAATTTGTGAAGTCAGTTTTGGTATATTAATAGCCAGTCTTTCCTGTTCGGATTTTTGAGAAAAATAAACACAAGCAAACACAATCAGCCCAATTATTATTCCCACGGGAATGGAAAAAATCGTCAACACAAAAAACAAAAGGATCATGATAACAACAGCAGTTATTCCTCCTGCAATACTTGCAGTTGTATACGGTGCTTCTCTCAATGATTTCTCCCGTTTTATTGATTCCTGAAGTTTCTTTTTTATTCGTTCAGTATTCTTACATAGATTATCCAATTCACTGACGGGTTCAATCAACATACGGATTGTTTTGATCAATTCAGGATCAGCAGTACCCTCCTGCCCATATACCTGACCATCATCAATTATGTGTTCTGTTCCACAGTATTCGCAGACACACTTCTTTGTTCCCGGTCTTAATTTAAGATCCGCCCCGCAGCCATCACATCTAAAAGAAACAGCCTTCATAAACTACCTCCTTATGAACCACCTATTATTAAAATTCTATCATTATAGGCTTTTTCGCGCTCCCACCCCTGCGGTGGGATTTTTTGCAACCAAATGGTAGCATATGTAACTAAATTATGCCACCGTTTGGTAGTATTGTCAAAAAGGAAAAAACTATGTATTTCAGCAGATTAAAAGATTTAAGAACAGATCATGATATGACCCAGCAGCAGGTAGCTGAGATTCTGAACTGCCAGCGGGAAGTGTATCGCAGATATGAAAACGGCACAAGGGAGCTTCCGCTCTCTTATGCCATTATTCTAGCTGATTATTATAATGTCACCATCGATTACATCGTCGGTAGATGACTATAATCTCACAATCTCAACTTCAATTCATAAAATCTCTTCAAAATCTATATTTGCAATTCCTTAGCATATTTAAATTCAATCACTTCCCTTGAAGCAGTTTCAATATATGCCTTTTCTTTATGCATAAATGAAATCATCTCATTTTTTGACAGTCTCCCCAACTTTTTAATCACAGCATTCAATATTTCTATATCTTCAGACGAAAGAAATGGAAAAGACTTTTCATTTTTTAAAGAAAAATGGTATGCCGTAGTTTCACCCATATCCACTTCTTCACATGGAACTGACTTTAGATCAATGATCAAATTATGTGCTTCCGGTACAGCTCCCATTGGAAGAGCACGATATACTAACCCGGTAATAGCAATGCCTCTTTGTTTATAAGATAATGCATCGGCATACCACATAAGTTTCATCAGTTTAACCTTATATAAATCCACTATTCCGGCAGAAGATGCAAAATATCTTATAACATCAACCGCTTTGTCCAAGGACAATTCTACATTCCCATGAATACTTTTATTCCCACTAAACTTTGCATAAGCAGCCTCTATTGCTTTCCTAAGATATAGATCATGATCTGCTTCATATAATACAATTGCATTATTATAATATTTTTGGTATGCATTCTCCGAAAGAAAGCAGCGTGCCTCTTTCAATAATAATAAAAACCATTCCGGATCCCCGTCTAGTTTTTTAAGGATTGTATCATGAGCTTTATCCTGAACCTGATGGCTCTCATATCTTGTGATCGTTTTACCACCCCATCCAAGCAGTATGCATAAATCACTTTGTGTAATTCCGTACCTATTGCGAATATCACAAATGTCAGTAGATGTTAAAAGGCCTTCCGCTCTACGATATGCATCCTTCATATTCATATCATTTTCCTGTATCTGACGCTCATCCATATATAACTCATCCGCAACGTCACAATACGTGTAAATAGCCTGATAATCAACCTTACGTTTCTTAAAAGTAATCTGTGCTTCCATTTGAACTGTTTTAACTTCATGTTCTTCCATACAGCATGTACATATTTTTTTCTCAATTTTTAATACTTTCATATCCATGAAAATACCCCTTTATTTCTTTCTGTAAGGAAACATCTCCGATGTAAAAACTTTCTCCGCAAAATGAAATGACATTACAAACGTAGTTATGTTGCCATACTGTCCTATCAATTCTACACGAATCTTAATATATACATCTTCATCCCTGTTATAGGTTTTTCCAAATTCACGCATTTCGCTTCTTTTGGGAAAGCGAAGATCTTTTACCGTTCGTATATAATCTTCTTCTGTAAGCGTTAAAAGCTCTCGCTTTAAAGCATCTACCGGGTTCTCATCCGGAAATAATTTATCCACCGTATACTGATTTGTATATCTTTCATCCCGATTATGATCAACCCTTCTTATAGCCTGAAATTCAATATGCGCCCCATTATTCAAAGCATACTTCAGATTTTGTATATAAGATTTTATTTCTAACTCAGACTCTATCCGAGCATTTATCTCTTTTGCCAAATATATGCCTCCATTAAAAAGTATCAATTGATACCTAAATTATATTCTTTTCTTTTCATTTTGTCAACTCCGTTTTCATCATAATAGTTACAGTTTCATAATCCTTCAAGCAGTAATTTAGTTTATTTTTATTGACACATATATCTAAAGTGCCTATAATAATAAACATGAGTACCGAAAGAAAATCCAACAAACCAATAATAATGCCCGGCACCGTAAAAAGACTGGCTCAGATGGGTGAACAGATAAAACTGGCCAGACTCCGCCGGAACTACTCCGTCAAACTGATCGCCGAACGCGCCGGCATCAGCCGCGCCACCCTATGGAAAGTAGAGAAAGGCGATCCCGGCGTGGCAATAGGCATATATGCAAAAGTTCTGGCTGCCATCGGATTACCAAATGATATCACCCTGCTGGCCCGTGACGATGAACTGGGCCGTATCATACAGGACGCAAAGCTTTTGAATAAAGGAGACTCATGAGATCATTCGAAGTGCACGCCGGCTGGCTTGATCCAATTGAAGTGATTGGCAAGTGTTACGCCCTGCTTTGGTTTTCTTTCAGATGCTTCTCCTGACAGAGAGACTTGGGCTGCTCCTCCGATGGAAATGCTCTGCAAACTCGAGCAGGCTTCACTCGATATAGAAGAGTCCGGTTCTCAACTTTACGATTTTTAAAAGTCATCTGTACTTTCATTTGAACTGTTTTAACTTCATGTTCTTCCATGCAGCATGTACACAGTCTTTTCTCAGTATTTAATACTATTACTCCTGCCACTAAATATTGATAACCGGTTATCCTGCAGTAAAAAATGTGATGACCATCATCAGGCAAAAGAACAGCATGAACGTAATGGTTCCCTTATCCGAATGCTCTCCGGTGTGCATTGACGGTATGTTTTCTTCAAGTACAAGGAATGCGATCGCTCCGGCCGTTAGCGACATTACAAACAACAAGATTCCGGGAAACGCAGTCAAAATGATGATCATCAAAATTCCAAGAAGCGGCTCAACAACACCTGATACTACCCCCATAAGAAACGACTTGCTCTTTTCCTCTCCACCGGTTCTGATCGGATTTGAGACAAAGACCCCCTCCGGAATATTCTGTACTGCAATGCCGATTGTCAGTGCAAAAGCCGCAGTCAAAGATACTTCTTCCGCTCCGTTAAGCGCTCCGGCAAACATGATTCCAACAGCCATTCCCTCTGGAATGTGATGGATCACTTCGGAGAGCATCACTTTAAACGAATAATTCAAACTACTGTCTGGTCCTTCTTCCGCTTTTGTAAAAACGTGAGCATGTGGCACGACCTTATCAAGTAAATACTGAAATCCGATTCCCATGGCAAAACCGGCGGCGGCTGTCACTACCCTTCCCTTAAGGATTGACGGATATAACAACGTCCACATAGAGCATGCCATCATAATACCGCCGGACATACCCATCATGATCAGTTTGAATGATTCTTTTATCTCTCGGTCTGAAACGAATACAAGTGCAGCGCCAAGCACAGTTCCAACGAACGGGATAAGTAATCCAAACATAACATCTCCATGGTCCATAAATTCCGGAACTCCGATATGCTCCAGTAAAATTTTAAGCCCAATGAAGATAAGGACAAAACCTCCGGCCGCTTCTGCTCCAGATTTAAACCTCGTTCCAAAAACATTTCCTATCTTAACTCCAAATGATGAAAAAACAAATGTCGTGGCCATAATGATCATACATCCAATCACAGTATTTATCAGTGCCGAAGCCTTAACCAACGTAACCGGAACAGCCACAAATGTGATCCCGACTGCCAGCGCATCAATCGACGTAGCGACTGCCAAAATAAACATCGACTTTACATCAAAACCTGCCCTGGTTTCCTCTTCCTCTGAAGAAAACGCCTCTCTCAGCATATTTACTCCGATGATGGAAAGAAGGGTGAAAGCCAGCCATGGCGCCACCTTGTTAATAATAAATTCAAGCCTGGATCCAAGAACATATCCGATCATTGGCATCAGTCCCTGAAAAAAACCAAACCACACACCGCACAGCATTACCTGTTTAAATTCGGCCTTTTTGGTTTCTATTCCTTTACATATTGATACCGCAAAGGCATCCATGGAAAGACCAATGCCAAGAAGTAACAATTCAATTAAACCCATAACAATCCCTTACTGCATTATAATAAATTAAGCGCCCACGCAAATGCCTTTGCGGTTCTGATATCCACATCTTTAAAATGATTGCCCTGATTCCACTCAAAGGTGGTATTCACACCTTTTGCCTTCAATAGTTCATAGGCCTTCCTGGCGTTATCAACCACAGTTGCCATTACCGGATTTTTGGTCTTTGCCTCTTTATCTCCAAGGCTCAAATAAACCGTTCCGGACCTTATCTCATTATTCTCCATGAAATCAATAAAACCCGAAAACCATAATGATGGCGATGCTGCCGCGACAGCCTTAAAACTATCTGTACGATATGCTGCCCAGATGGAGAACAGGGCCGCCAGGGAATAGCCGCCGATGATATATGTTTTATCCGGCTGCGTACAGATCTTTATTATCTCTTCCAGAGTTTTATCTGCGCCATCACCAAAGTCTTCCTTACCGAATACTGCCGGAGATTTCCAGGGAGAAAGATCATAATTCCAGTTTTCTATTTTGACGGCGATAAACTGAAAATCTTTTTCGGAAAGATTCCTTATTGCTTTTATCTCTTTTTCAATAAGTGACAGCTCATGATCGTCTACCGGCTGGATCAGAATGGTCTGCGCACGAGGGTTTCCGAATTCATATACGTTCATTTCACACCCCATCAGTATTTACTGATATCATCTTCTTCCCCATCATCTATTTCCTTCAGGCGCTCTATGCACACATAGATCATACCTCCCGCCACCGCAAGAGGTACGATGCCAAGCAAGAACTTTAAATACATGGGAAGCATAGTTATCATAAAACCAAAATAAGCCAAATAATATATGACCACAACCACAGTGATAATGACAGGCGCTATCTTCTTTTTTCCATGTTCATCCATTTTATTCTTCTCCCAATTCTTCTAAATCCACAAAGTACACATGTACACTTTTTTCATCTATCAACTCTCGATCAATACCTCCGGGTTACAATCAAGAACACGTGCCAGAGTAAGAACATACATCACATTAGCTTTATTCAACTGTTTATCTCCCTGTTCATAGTGCTGTAACGTCTTTAGCGGTATTCCCGTCATCGCTGCTAATTCACTCTGACTGAATCCTTTAAATTCCCGAAGTTTTTTAAGATAAGTAGTAAGTCTTCTCTCACGCCTCATTTCAATGATCCGGTCTACAAAATGCATTATGTCCATCTCGTGATACTTATCATACATATCCAGAATGGTCTCGATCGGAATCTCGTTATTTAGTTGTCTCAATGTACATGCAGTATACCACTGATGAAAAGCAAGAGCCCAACCTGCCCAGTATTCGCGGCTCTTTCCATCATGATATACCCGTTCCATATAATCCTGCTCACCTCTGTACTGCGAAACGATCATAAGTGCAAGCTCTACTCCCGACTTACCGGATACAATGAACGGATCACCTTTTTCAAAGCGTGTACAGACATCACTTTCTATAAACATATCATAATATTCAGATAAGCCGATTCCCAGACTGTATACCGCATAATCAAGACTATTCGCCAGACACCTTCTTGCATCTGAAAGATACCATTCATTGTAAGCGCGGATCATCAGGTCTCACCTCCTCATCAAGTATACGGATCATATACAGTTCACCCTTAACATACACTTCTTTATTTAACCTGCCATATTCCTTTCTGGCCAAATGCTCTCTGACCTTTTTTCTATCATACCATTCACTTGCAGATACTCTCTCACTTCCCAAATACCTGATGACGCTGAACGCTTTCCTGCTCCGAATAAAAATCTGCTCTCCCAGGTTTCCCATATGCATGGCTTTATTAAGCTGTGATACAGAAATGACTCCATTTACAAAATCCTGGGCAAATGAAAAATAACTGTCATCCGCCCTGTATCCGATTATGATATCTACTCCTGTCAGATCAGGCATAAAATTCTGAGAAAGATATTTAAACGCTTCTCTGGAAACCGGAGATTCCAACTCAAACCTGCGATTGTTAAGCAGGATCGTTATCCAATGAAGGACACAAAAATCCGGTGAATTAAGACGCAGTATCTTAAAAGAAGATGATTCGATATCATAACTGTTAACATATCCGTCCCTGTCCTTATCAACAGCCCACTCTCTGGCCAGATCGATATCTTCCGTACAATAAAATCCCTGACCATAATCATTATTCTTCTTTCCTTTGCCATATTCCGGCTTCTCTATTATGTATTTCGAACCATGATATATTCGCATAATAATACCCCCTACAGTTATAATCACTATACCACTGTAGGGGGATATTGTAAATAAACCATTTTATTCTAAAACTAAACTATACAAATTTCACCGCTGTGCCGTAGGCTATGACCTCTGCGGCGCCCTGCATGACTGCAGAAGAAGAATATCTGATATTGACGATGGCGTCCGCGCCAAGCGCCTCTGCCTCCGCCACCATACGCTTTGTAGCCAGGGCTCTCGCCTCATTCATCATCTCATTGTAAGCCTTGAGTTCGCCGCCCACCATGGTCTTGAGCGCCTGGGAAAAATCCCTCACCATATCTTTGGACTGGATCGTGCTGCCCTTGACCAGGCCCAGCATTTCCAGGTTTTTACCGCTGATATAATCAGTATTTACCAATACCATTCTCTTAACCTCCATCTGTTTCTTTCAGACGTTCCTTACACACATACTCAATAATTCTCTGCATTCACCTCAAAATATGCCTGGGGATGTGCGCAGGTGGGGCAGATCTCGGGAGCCTTTTCGCCCACTACGATATGACCGCAGTTGCGGCACTCCCATACTTTAACCTCGCTCTTTGCAAATACCTCAGCCATCTGCACATTCTTGAGCAGAGCGCGATATCTCTCCTCATGATGCTTTTCTATGGCTGCCACCAGACGGAACTTTGCGGCAAGCTCGGGGAAGCCTTCCTCCTCGGCTGTCTTTGCGAAGCCCTCATACATATCTGTCCACTCATAATTCTCGCCGTCTGCCGCAGCCTCCAGATTAGCCGCTGTATCACCGATACCGTTCAGCTCCTTGAACCACAGCTTAGCGTGCTCCTTCTCATTGTCCGCCGTCTTCAGAAACAGCGCCGCTATCTGCTCGAAGCCTTCCTTCTTTGCCTTTGATGCAAAATAGGTGTACTTATTCCTGGCCTGGGATTCACCCGCAAAAGCCGCCTCAAGATTCTTTTCTGTCTGTGTTCCTGCATACTTGTTACTCATGTCATGTCACCTCCTGATTGAAATTAATACTGTAACTGGTATTATATCAAGAATCATCATCTGATTCTATAATAACTCCTCTGCGTCAGATACTACAGCCTCACCGTAAATGTGACCTTCCCATCCTTTGAAGCGGCGGTGACGGTGCCCTTATGCTGCTCGGCGATACGCCTGGCGATCGAAAGGCCGATGCCATGGCCGCCGGTAGAAGAAGTGCGGGATTCGTCGGTACGATAGAATCTCTCAAATATCTTTTCGCAATCCATATTTTCCTGACCGACGCAGGTGTTGCTGACAGTCATCATCAGTTTTTTGCCGCCCACTGATGTGAGTCCCACCTCTACGGTTCCGTTTTCATCCACATATTTGGAAGCGTTTTCGATCAGGATATCGCACAGGTTTTCCATCTGACTCCTGTTTACCGAAAAGACCATACCCGGCGTTATATTTTTTTCAAGGGAGACATTTTTCTGATCGAAGACCTCGGTAAACCTCGAGATCACGCCTTCCACCAGCTCCGACATATCCACGTTTTCCTTTTCAAAATTATCCCCCATCTCCTCCATGCGCGCCAGTATCAGAAGCTGGTTGATGAGCTTTGCCATCCTGTCAGTCTGTGAGGTGATATTTTTTATCCATTCATTGTCGCCACTCTTATATTTCAAAACCTCAGCGTTGGCCTCGATCACAGCCAGCGGTGTTTTCAGCTCATGGCTGGCGTCCGTGATGAACTGCTTCTGCATACGCTGGTTGCGCTCAAAGGGTTCCAGTATCTTTTTGGAGAAAACCGCAAATACCAGCATAACCGCAAGTGCAAAAAGGAGTGTGACCAGAACGATCCTGGCCAGCAGATTCCTCTGCGCATACAGTGTATCATGACAGTCCAGAAAGATAATGTATCTGTCATTTTTCACCGGATCCTCCACCACACGGTATCTGTACTCCAGATAATATCCCACTTTCTTTCCGAAGAGCAGAACCGCCGAAGCAAAGGTCCTGGCCGTACCTGAGTCCACCGAAGCGATGTGATCCGTCAGTGTCGCCCTGATCTCATCGTTTTCATCCAGGTAGACGATAAAGTAGCGCATCCTGAAAGCAGATTCGTCATTCAGGCTGATATTATACCTTGTATCATCTTCGAATTCCTCCACGGAAAACTCACTGGTTTCCGGAAGCTTTCCACCGTTGTAACTGATGAAGCTCGTAATGGCATCCGCCTGATTCGCATAATAAGAAATCAGCGATGAATACAGCCCCAGTGCCATGGCCAGAAAAACTATGACGGACGAGGCAAAGGCCACCTCTATCAGTTTTAACCTGAGCTTTTTCATTTCAAGATCATCCTATACTCATCTGTTTTCTGTTCTATGATTATGTCCGCCCTGATCTGTCTCAGCTTGTTTTTCAGATAAGCTATGTACAGCGTGACAGCCATCTCATCCTCGTCATCGGTATTGAGCACGCCCAGCAGCCTCTCGGCGTCCATGAGCACATCCATATTCTGCATGAAATGAGCCAGAAGAGCCGTTTCCTTTGCACTGAGCACCAGACCGCCCATGGGAGTGCTGACCTGATTATTCTCACAGTCAAGCTCCACATTTCCGGCGTTCACTTTTTTGACCACATAAGTTTTATTCCTACGTGTCAGAGCGTCGATCCTGGCCACCAGCTCGCCCATGGAAAAAGGCTTGGCCAGATAGTCATCCGCACCCGCGCGTAGTCCCGCGATCCTGTCCTCCACCTCAGCCTTGGCCGTGAGCAGGATAACCGGTATAAAAATCTGCGCCTTGCGCATCTCCTCCAGGACACTGACTCCGTCCATCTTCGGCATCATAATGTCAAAAACAGCAGCGTCATAGCTGTTCTTGAGGACGTTATCCAGCGCCTCCTGCCCGTCGTACACAGCGTGGACCTCATAACCGTTCATCTTTAATATCTCTGATACCGCCATCGATAAGGATCTTTCATCCTCTGCATATAATATCTTCATAATTTCTCCGTCTGTGCTAACACATCTCTTATGGTCTGCATGGTGAGATCCGTGGAAGCCATCTCATCGGCACAGCGCTTCAGCTCTGCCGAGATCAGCGCCGTATTTTTCACATGTTTTTTATATCGGATCTTGTGCTCCAGTGCAGCCCAGCAGTCCATGGTAATGGTCCGTAGCTGCAGCTCCACTCCCATGCCCTCATCGGAATTCTCAAAAGGCACTCTGATAATGACGTGCAGTGAGCGATAACCGTTTTCCTTGGGGGTGGCTATATAATCCTTTACCTGCACCACATCCCAGGAGGAATGCTCATATATCATATCCAGTATGCTGTAGATATCTCCGATAAAATGCGTGACTACCCTGATGCCCACTATATCATTCAGATTTTTGACAGCGGATGCCACATCATCGGGTAACCCCCTCTGGATGAGCTTTTCCTTAATGCTCTCCACACTTTTGATCCTGCATATGAGATGCTCGAAGGGCGCCTGCTCGGGGTCCTTGCTGACCTCATCCAGCATGACCTTGAGCCGGGTCATCACCAGGTCCAGCACATCTTCGATCTGCTTTGAATACGCGTCAAAATATATTTTCTGTTCTTCGTTCATCATAATTCTCTGTTCCCTCTTACAGTATCCAT
The DNA here is from genome assembly GCA_017441585.1 of Lachnospiraceae bacterium. Classification (GTDB taxonomy): domain Bacteria; phylum Bacillota; class Clostridia; order Lachnospirales; family Lachnospiraceae; genus UBA1753. The sequence goes on along the minus strand of JAFRWW010000057.1, from coordinate 264 downwards.
AGTATACCTTATCGCACCGGCCTTGGCAACTTTCGATAACGTACCGTCCCGGTCTTTGATCAAAATAAAAACTTAGCACACTCACACAAAAAAAGCGCTCCATCCCGAGGATGAAACGCCTTTATTCCCATATCTTACAAAATCATTTCACAGTAATCCCAATTCGTCCATGGCTTTTGTAATGGCCGTCTCGTATATCTCCAATCCTTTTTCCATCTGCTCATCCGTCATGCATAAAGGAGCAAGAAATCTGATGACATTACC
>JAFRWW010000056.1 GCA_017441585.1 Lachnospiraceae bacterium | reverse complement strand
GGGGGACAACAAGCCTGTTGAGCAGGCGCTGCGCTATCTGCAGGATAATGATATGAGGGATGATATCCATATGTGGGCCTCAAAGTACAATCAGGAACCGGCATATGCCTTTGAAGCGGGCAATGTGTTAAAATGCTGGTGTTTTCTGATCCTGTATATTCTGGTCTACTCATCGGTGGCAATGGTCAGTCTGGAGTTTATCGATAAAGATAAACGGTAGACAGGACCCGTATAAAAGACACCCGAAGGGTGAAAAAGGAGGAAAGAATGAAGACAAAAAAAAGAATTCTGGCAGCTGTTCTGATCATGGCACTGCTCACGGCACTTACAGGCTGCAGCACGTATCCTGACGTTACCATCGATCTTACGACCGGTGAGGTGAGGATCGGCGATCAGGCTGCAGGAGATACTCAGGCAAAGTATAATGAGGCAGAACCTGCCGGCGTAAAGGGAGAGCTCTTATACTGGAGTGAGGATTCGGCTGCGGCTGCTTCCATACGTGATTATGTTGCCGAGGTAACGGACATTAACTCGGATAAGTACATTCCCGTTGAGGACAGGATCGCTGTGTTTGATATGGACGGAACCCTCATCGGGGAACTGTATCCTTCATATTTTGAGTACATGATGTTTATTCACCGCGCGCTTCATGATGATACCTTTGAGGCTCCCGATGATATGAGGGAGTTCGCCGAGGCTCTGGAGGAAGGCGTTTACGGCGGTAAGGTACCCGACAACAGCGAACTTCTTCATGCGAAATATGCCGGACAGGCTTACGCGGGAATGACCGTTGAAGAGATGCGGGATTATACAAGAGCCTTCATGCAGACTGAGGCGGACGGATTTACAAACCTTACAAAGGGCGATGCCTTCTACTGGCCTATGGTATCACTGGTACAGTACCTGGCGGATAATGATTTTACCTGTTACATCGTAAGCGGTTCGAGCCGTACTATTTGCCGTGAAGTTATAGCGGACTGGCTCCCGATCCCGGATAACAGGGTCATCGGCATGAGCTATAGCATGCTTGCCAGCGGTCAGGGGGACACAGACGGTCTTGAGTATGTATACAGCGCGGATGACAAGGTGATCCTTGGAGAAGATCTGATATTAAAGACGATCAAGATGAATAAGGTAAGCGCCATCTCCCAGGAGATCGGAAAGGTTCCGGTCCTGTCCTTCGGAAACAGCTCGGGAGATTACAGCATGGCCAATTATGTGACCGACAGCAACAAATACAGCACCTTTGTCATGATGCTCTGCTGCGATGACCTCGAACGTGAAAACGGGAATCTCAAAAAGGCCGCGGAGATGGAAGAAATGTGCCAAAAGAGCGGCTGGGTCCCTGTCTCCATGAAGAACGACTGGAAGACGATCTACGGCGAAGGAGTCACAAAAAAGAAGGCAGAATAAAGTTTGTCCTCCTCATAAATCATGAAAACCGCAGGCTTCAGCCAGCGGTTTTTGATTTTTCATTTTTCTGTTGTTATGTTCGCCAGGAGAAGCTGTGCG
>JAFRWW010000055.1 GCA_017441585.1 Lachnospiraceae bacterium | reverse complement strand
ATCAGCGCGCGGCAGGGTTTGCGGGTTATAGCTCTTGTAAACATATTTGACCTCCTGTTTGATATACTGTTTAATCTGATTTAAGAATATATCATAATATTACAATCGTCAAACGCAAGTTTGGAATGATTTGTATGATTATCAGTCATGATGGATAAGAGGATGATAATATGATATAATCTGATAAAGACAGTAAAACAGACAACTTCAGCGATAGGATGAAAAAGAAACACTGGAAGAGACACATCTTAATAATCATCGCCATTCTGGTACTTATGGGATACGTCGCGGTGAAGACCGGACTGATTTCCAGAGTGACGGATATCGAATACGACCCTGAGATCCTGGAGGAAGCAGGAGAGTGGAAGGGCTTTCCTTTTGCGTACATAAATGATAATGTGCCCGAGTTCGGCGATGATGAGATATGGACGTCGCCTCAGGAATCACTGGAACCGCTGGACAGCTACGGACGCTGCGGCACCGCCGTGGCCTGCGTAGGCCGTGAGACCATGCCTGAAGGGGAGAGGAGCAGCATCAGCGAGATCCATCCCACAGGATGGAAGACTGACAAGTATGATTTCATACAGAACGGATATCTTTACAACCGCTGCCACCTGATAGGGTATCAGCTGACAGGAGACGAGGCCATAGACAGGAATCTCATAACCGGCACTTCGTATATGAACAGGGACGGTATGATACCTTTTGAGAATGCGGTGGCGATATACGTCAAAGAAACCGGAAACCACGTAATGTACAGGGTGACTCCGGTGTTCAGGGGATCTGAGCTGGTGGCCAGAGGACTGCACATCGAGGCGCTTTCCGTGGAAGACGGAGGGAAGGGCCTTGCATTTAATGTTTTTTGCTATAACGTTCAGCCGGGAGTGGAGATAAATTACGCCAACGGCAAAAGCAAGCTGTCAGAGGACGATACGCTGCTGGTGCTCTGGCAGGAGGGCTACTTAAGCGTTTATCCTAAGCTTAACCAAAAGGCGGAGAATGCCAGTCTGAAGCGTGTCGAGGCAAGTCCGGAAGACAGTCAGGCATATGTGATAAACATCTCCAGCGGCAAGTTCCATCTGGAAGGCTGCGACAGCACCAAAGGCGCAAATCCATGGAACCTGAAGAAGACCTTCACGTCCCGTGAGGATCTGATCGCCAGGGGATACGAGCCATGCGGCAAGTGCAGGCCGTAAGCTTTTGCTGCACTTGACAAAAGACCATTTCATAGTAAAATATATTTACCTGCAGCCCTTGCGGCTGCAAGCCTTGCAGGAGTAGTACATCGGTAGTACACGAGCTTCCCAAGCTTGGAAGGCGGGTTCGACTCCCGTCTCTTGCTCCAGAGAAAGCCCCTTGAGTTTCAAGGGGCTTTTTTAGTGGAAATAATAAGTAAAATTCACTGCAAACGCGCGAATATTTGTTTCACACATTATTTGTATTGAAACTGCGGATCCTTCTTTAAATAATTCTCTATGGGGATCATCATTTTATACTGATTTTGATCCTTCTGCAAAGAATCCTCATCTGGGACAATGCCTTTGCACAAAATAATGATCCTTTATGGAAAAATATTTCTTAGGGATAACGCATTTGCCCAAAATTATGATCCTTACAGGAAAACATTTATTCTGGGATACTTCATTGCCAAAAATTATGATCCTTCATGGAAAAAGATCTCTCTAGGATAATTCATTTGCCCAAAACTGTGATCCTTCAAGGAAAATACTTATTTGGGGATATTTACTTGCCAAACTGGTGCAGATCTTTTTCGCCGTTCTCATAGGTTTCATAATGGTGCTGATATTCTACTATGGCGGCTCCCTGATCCCTTGCATCATATTCCATTCTGCAAATAACGCGCTTAAAGCGTTCAGCGCAGAAGGCACCATAGATCCGAAAGTTGAGATGATCCTGAACATTGTGCTGATCGTCGTGGTCCTGGGCGGATATCTGTTATATCTGGTAAAAGTATTGCCGAATAAAAAAGTGTCGGAATGACCATGTTTGACGGAACATGAGACAGGGTATAAGAGAAGAGAAAGCGCTCGCTTTCTCTTTTTGATTTTGTATCAATAACCTTTGTTGCAAGTCTTCACCAAAAAGTGTAAAATATCTTAAGACATCATTTGCTTGATAGGAGGTTAGAAATGTATTTTCCTTACTATTTTGACTGGACAATGATAATACTCATACCTGCCATCGTCCTTTCTT
>JAFRWW010000054.1 GCA_017441585.1 Lachnospiraceae bacterium | reverse complement strand
TCCCTGGTGGATATGATCATACCAGTATATGGAACAGCTATTCTGGCGCAGGCTATTATCTTTTCAAAGATCTCATCGGATATGCCGTTGTCAAACTCGTCGGGATCTATGTCATCTGCAGGCTTCACCCTGGGAAAGCTGATGGTATGGGGGCCCACTCCGAAGGCAGCCTCCAAATGCTCCGCATGCATCAACAGGGCTGCAAACTCATATCTGTACTTATCAAGTCCGAACAAAACTCCCAGACCCACATCATCGATCCCTGCTTCCATGGCTCTGTCCATGGCCTCGGTATGCCATGCATAATCGCTCTTAGGTCCGGTGGGATGAAGCTTTTCATAACCCTCACGGTGATAGGTCTCCTGAAAAAGGATGTAGGTGCCTATCCCCGCAGCCTTGAGCATCCTGTATTCATCCAAGGTGGTGGCTGCTATATTCACATTCACACGCCTGATTGCACCGTTTTTATGATGGACCGAATAGATAGTCTTTATGCTCTCCAGGATATACTCTATAGGATTATTTACGGGGTCCTCTCCTGCCTCTATGGCAAGACGCTTATGTCCCATATCCTGAAGGGCGATGACTTCCTCCCTTATCTCCTCCTGAGTCAGCTTTTTCCTCGGGATGTGAGTATTTTTCATATGATAAGGACAGTACAGACATCCGTTTACACAGTAATTCGAAAGGTAAAGGGGTGCAAAAAGCACTATCCTGTTTCCGTAAAAGGCCTGCTTTATCTCCTTTGCCAGAGTGATGATCTTTTCATTTACCTCAGGGTCCTCACATGCCAGGAGAACGGATGCCTCCCTGTGAGTCAGGCCCTTACAGTTTAAAGTTTTACCTTGCCATACGGGACGGGCTTTTTCAAGTATCTCATCGATCAGCTTTATATCGTCTTTATGCGCATCGGCATATTCAAGTGTATCCAGTATCTCTTCATGGTTTATGAACTCATCCGCCTTAAGAGACTTAATATCATATTTCGCCATGGCTTTATCAGAATGCCTCCTTTAATGCCCGGTCCCGGACACAACTGTTAATTTTAACACATTCTCCATCTGTTTTCAATCAAGTCTCACCCCTTCACCGCTCCGGAGGCCACGCCGCTGACGATATACTCCTTGCACTTGAGATAAACTGCTATAACTGGCAAGATGCTGAGGACTATCAAAGCCATGGACGCGCCCAGATCCACAGTTCCATAGCTGCCGCGCAGATACTGGATATGTATCGGGATGGTACGGTACTCATTTATATCCAGTACCAGCATGGGCAAAAGATAATCATTCCAAATCCACATGACCTCCAGAATCCCCACAGATATCATGATGGGAGCCAGAAGCGGCACTACTATGCGAAAATACATGGCTCGGACCGAACACCCATCTATAGCGGCGGCCTCCTCCACCTCTATGGGAAGCGCCCTTACAAAACCCGAAAACAGGAATACCGACATACCGGCTCCGAATCCCAGATATACCAAAGGTATGGTCAAAGGCGCATTTAAGGAAAGTGCGTCCGCACTTCTTGATAAGGTATACATCACCATCTGAAAAGGTACCACCATCGAAAAAACGCACAGATAATAAATGATACGACAGACAAGTGAATCCACCCTGGCTATATACCAGCCTGCCATGGAGGTGAACAGCAGTATCAGAGCCGTCGAAAGCAGGGTGATCACTATGCTGAACACCGCGCTTTTAATGAACGGATAATTGCCGAAGGTCATGCCCGTGCGGTAATTATCAATACCCGCAAAAGAAGAAGCATTCGGCATGGCAAAGGTCTCGGATTTCACATAGGTGTTCATCTTAAAGGAATTAACTGCCACAAAAAATACCGGCAGTATGTATATTAAACATATGACCGCCAGAGCGACGGATACAAGGGTGTGCTTTTTCTTCATTGTTCCACCTTTCATGATTCTTCAACACTTTATTACTAAAACTTCCCACTTGATGATAAAATAGGCAATTTATGTCATTCTGAGCGCAGCGAAGAATCTTTATAAAGATGACCTTTTTAAATCCTTTAACTCTTTCAGGATCCTTCCTGTTGCTTCGCAACCCCTCGCCGGGG
>JAFRWW010000005.1 GCA_017441585.1 Lachnospiraceae bacterium | reverse complement strand
GCACCTGTTTTTCCCCCACAGGCCGACAGCAGCGTCACAGCCATGATCATGATGATCATGGCTGCGGCCACTGTACCTGCATATTTTTTATTGATATCTGAATTTTGCTTCATGTTAAGCGTTCTTCCTTTTTTCGGGATTATTGTTTTTTATAGTTTGTTTTTGCCATTTCTTTCAGGATTCTTCACTTCGTTCAGAATGACATGTGCGAACGATTTTCATGATTCTTCACTTCGTTCAGAATGACTGGATCAATTGTCATCCTGAGGCTTTAGCCGAAGGATCTTTTTTATCATTTACTTCCCGATGGCGTCCTTCACATGCTCCACATAGATTTCTTCAATTTTCTCGCTTCTGCCCAGGGCATCTTTCTGAACCTCACAGGTATCAAATTTACCGGATGCATTAAAGGTGCTTATCCAGGAATCCTCATCGTCACCTGCGATATCATTGTTGACATGATCCGATGCCACCACCATCAAAGGTCTGATGACCACTTTCTTATAACCGGCTTCACTTATCCTGTCGATCAGGCTTTCCATAGATGTCTCTTCAGGCTCGCCTTCCACAGTACCGATATAGATATTCTCATATCCCAGTTTATCCATCTGGGTCTGCATCTGTGAATAGGATACCTTTGCATTATGTGATGTACCATGTCCTACAAAAACAAAAGCTGTTCCGTCCTGGGCGGATGCCTCTACGGAATCATATCCGTTTGCAGCCGCTGCATCATTTGCAATGATAGTCGCCACTTTTTCCTTGTCTTCATTTATGACTGTGGCGTCGTCTCCCACCTCTCCGAGAAGAGGAAGGGCCAGCTTCACAGTCTCGAACTTGTCCTGATACTCGTCCAACACCCCCTTGAGCTCGTCATACTCTGCTCCCTGCATCAGATGAGTAGGCAGGATGATCAGTTCCTTTACGCCGTTATCCACAGCACGGGCCAGTGCCTGATCCACGTTGTCGATTTTCTCTCCCTCTCTTGCCAGCACATGATTGATTATGATCTGTGCGGTAAAGGCACGCCTTACACTATAATCGGGAAAAGCTGCGGCTACAGCCCTTTCTATTCCGCCTATATCGTTTGCACGGCTCTCGTTAAAGGAAGCTCCGAAGCTCACCACCAGAATTTCCTTCTCACCGATCTCATCCTGATTTTTGGGATCGTCAAGGGATGCATCTCCCGTATCCCTTCCGAAATAGTCATAGTCTGCATACTCACCCTCTACCAGCTGCTTCTGTTCCTCGGTCAGTGCATCCCAGGCAGCCTTGGCTTTTGCGCACATCTCTTCGGTTTCCGGGGTGTACTCCTGTACATAGATCGCATCAATAAGGGCGGCCACTTCATCAGCCTTTGCCTGATCATCCACAGCATCTTCCTCCGTTACTTCCTCAGTCTTTGCTTCCTCTTCCTTCACTTCTTCAGCCTTAGGCTCCTCAGCTTTAAGCTCTTCCTGCTTAGCCTCCTCTACCTGAGGCTCGGGAGCGCTCTGGTCAGCGCCTGCATTTGAGGCACCTGAACAGCCGCACATCATCATAGTCATAGCCATACCCAGTGCACACATTTTCACGAGATTTTTCCTTGTCATTTTTTCTTCCTCCTCTTATCATCTGTCATTCTGAGCTTCGATCTAAGGGATACCGCTTGCGGTGGATGCCTTAAGACATTAGCGAAGAATCTCTTCTTCGATCATTATAAACCACTCAGGATGACAAAAATAAAAAATGCGCCCACTCATAACAGGCGCACAAAAAATCCCGGCATCAGTTCAATACGGGCTTCAGTCTTTTGTAAGGCCAGTTACTCGTGGTCCCACCGGCCTTTTTCGAAATGCCATTACTCGACCATAAACCAACGTCCGATATGACGATGCTTATTGGCATGAGTAATTCATTCCCACTGCGACCGATGTATTACCTCCGGCAAAGACACCGTCTACGCTTCAACAATAATAATCTGAGCATTGACGTCCTTCACACAGAGTATCCGGCAGGTCTCCTGACTCATGCCTCCATATTCAAAATGACACAGCCTTTTATATTTTTAAAATATTCAAAGCACTGTCATTCTGAGCGCAGCGAAGAATCTAATTATTGATCCTCCGATGCTATGCGCCCGATCGCCTTCCCGATGTTTCCATCAGTGACATATTGACCGGACTTAAGCATTTACAGTGACGAGTTCGTGCAGGCTTCTCACCTGCTTCCCTTTTGATCGTGGCGCGCATCACGCCCCGAACCGGACCTTAAGACTATATCACAAATCCCAAAATGAAACAAGAGCACCATTTAATACGATGGCGTAAACCTACTGTCAGTTGGAAAAGATGAGAGAACCCCCTGGGTAGAATAGTTTAGAACCTTTTTTCGCTTACATCTTATCCGTTTTCTTTTGTTACGTCAAATGTTACCGATCTGTTCCCTTATCGCCAGCGTT
>JAFRWW010000053.1 GCA_017441585.1 Lachnospiraceae bacterium | reverse complement strand
GTGGTTATACCTGTAAATGAAGAATACTATGAAATAAAAAATGGCTCCAAACCAAAGAAAAAAGTTTGGATTGAGACTGAAACCAAAGATTTCAAGCAGAAAATCTTGGATTCGGGGTATACAAATAAAATAAAACAAAACAAAACATCCCGATATGCTGTTTGATCTTTTTAAGTGCCTTTTTATAATCCGGTGTTACCTGAATATTTGCAAAAACACGATCCTCTGCTCCGATTACCGGCTCCATTGCACATAAAGTGTAGTTCGTGCTATGGACATCCATGCATTACCGAGGGTGCAGTGCCTGGAACTAATTCCGGAGCATATGACTGGGAAACTTGTAAACGAGTCATAGCAGATTATTTCTGAATGATTTATCTTTTGGAAAAATTTAAGGTCTTGAAGGAGTAGTTTATGCGTTCGTTACTGATAAAAGATACAACTAAAGAAGAAAGAGAGGCTATTGTAGCTGAGTCGATCGGCGATATCAGTGGTTCATGTGATGGGTGCATGGCTGGCCTTGTAGATATGTATCAGGATTATATAGATGGTAAAAGGGAAATCCGGGATATAAATATGTCCTTCAGGGCGCATTATGAATCCGGATATGAGGAACCTCGGGATGGGGGATGCGGATACTTGAACTTTAATGAATGATAAGTATGAAGTATCAACTATGTTTTTGGAAAAGTACAGTAATAGAAAACGCTGAAGCGTAAAGAGTTTGAAAAATACATCTCGGATAGTATTGAGAAAACATGCAGAGTATGGTAAAATGCCATCTGTTGCGTGTTTTTGCGTACATTGATCATTTGTGATTTGAAAGAGAGGTTTACATAACATGAAGCTCGGAATCGTCGGTCTGCCCAACGTGGGCAAGAGTACACTCTTTAATTCGCTGACAAAGGCGGGAGCGCAGGCTGCGAACTTTCCGTTTTGTACGATAGATCCCAATGTGGGAGTGGTGTCGGTGCCGGATGAGAGGCTGGATAAGCTGGCGGCGCTTTATAATTCTAAGAAGGTTACTCCTGCGGTGATAGAGTTTGTGGACATAGCAGGACTGGTAAAGGGTGCCTCAAAGGGTGAGGGTCTGGGAAATCAGTTTTTGGCCAATATCCGTGAGGTGGACGCCATAGTACATGTGGTGAGATGCTTTGAGGATTCCAATGTGATCCATGTGGATGGTAGTGTAGATCCTTTAAGGGATATAGAGACGATCAATCTGGAACTTATCTTTTCCGATCTGGAAGTTCTGGAGAGACGTATCGCCAAGGTGTCAAAGACAGCCAGGATGGATAAGAATGCGGCTAAGGAGCTGGCGCTTTTGGAGCGGATAAAGAAGCATCTGGAGGATGGCAAGCTGGCCATAACCATGGAACTTGAAAATGAGGATGAGGAAGAGATGTTCCCCACCTTTAATCTGCTGACTGCAAAGCCCGTGATCTATGCGGCCAATGTGTCGGAGGATGATCTGGCTGATGACGGAGCTTCCAATGAGATGGTCAAAAAGGTGAGGGAGTATGCGAAGGAAAACTCTTCTCAGGTGTTTGTGATCTGTGCGGCCATCGAGGAGGAACTGGCGGAGCTTTCGGATGATGAGAAGCAGGAATTCCTGGCTGACCTTGGCATAGAGAAGGCGGGACTTGATAAGCTGGTGGAGGCTTCTTACGATCTGCTGGGACTTATGAGTTTCCTTACCAGCGGTGAGGATGAGACCAGGGCCTGGACCATCAAGAAGGGAACCAAGGCGCCTCAGGCAGCGGGCAAGATACATACTGATTTTGAGAGAGGCTTCATCAAGGCTGAGGTCATAAATTATAAGGATCTGCTGGAAAACGGTTCTTTGTCGGCGGCTAGGGAAAAAGGTCTGGTGCGCATGGAAGGCAAGGATTACGTGGTTGCCGACGGTGATGTTATATTGTTCAGGTTTAACGTGTAAAAGATTCTTCGCTGCGCTCAGAATGACAGAGGCGGTGGTAGAAGGATAATGAGTATATTAAGGAAGTAAGGAAACATGAGTGAAACGGCGATAGCCTTTCCACATCTGAATATATATCTGGAGAATGTTCCGAAGCAGTTTCATATTTTTGATTTTCCCATAGCCCTTTATGGGGTGATGCTGGCGCTGGCCATGGTGCTGGGATTCATGCTGGCGGCGTTCTCCGGCAAATTATCGGGGCTGGATCCGGAGCTATACTGGGATTTTTCGGTGCCTGCCATCATCTGCTCGGTGTGTGGAGCCAGGGCCTACTATGTGGTCATGTCCTGGGATGCCTATAAGGATGATCCGGTGAGCGTTCTGTATCTGAGGCAGGGTGGACTGGCCATATACGGCGGAGTCATAGCCGGGATAATCACCATGGTGGTGTTCTGCAGGATAAAGAAAGTGGGCTTTTTTGCTTTCGCCGATAATATGATGATAGGACTGATCCTGGGGCAGATAGTGGGGCGCTGGGGTAATTTTTTTAACAGGGAGGCCTTTGGCGATTACACCGATAACCTTCTGGCCATGCAGCTCCCGGTGGCTGCCGTGAGAAGCAGCGATCTGACGGATACGATTCGTGCGCATATGGATACGGCTGCAAACACCATACAGGTTCACCCCACATTTTTATATGAAGGGATGTGGAATACTCTGGTCCTTATATTTTTGCTGTTGTACAGGCCGAAAAAGGCTTTTGACGGTGAGATATTTCTATTATATATAGTGGGTTACGGCATAGGCAGATTCTTTATAGAAAGCCTCAGGACGGACCAGCTGATACTGCCCGGCACCTCCATGCCGGTGAGCATGCTGGTGTCATCCGTATCTGCCGTCGCAGCCATTGCGGCGATCATTATTATCAGGGTAAAAAAGGCAAAAAACAGCCCGGTTCAGGAGTAATTATAATAAAGAAATAAGATAATGCAATTTTTGAAGCATAAATCCGAAAGGGTTTATGCTTTTTTTGCATTCTTTTTTCGCAAAAGTACTTGAAAAAATGGTGAAAGTGGTATAAAATGTGTCACATAGTGGTTAAAAGTGGTAAATGGTGGTAGTTGGTGGTAGGTTATAATGTATAAAGGCGAATACAGCCATACAATTGATGCCAAGGGAAGAGTGATCATCCCGTCCAAGTTGAGAGAGGCTCTTGGAGAGGGCTTCGTTATAGCAAGAGGACTTGAGGGCTGCCTGTATGTGTATGACGCCGATGGCTGGAAGCATTTTGAGGAAAAGCTGGACTCCATGCCTGATATCACCAGTACTGAGTTGAACGCCCTGAGGAGATTCATGATCGCGGGAGCGGTAGACGGAGAGTTGGATAAGCAGGGCCGTGTGATGATACCGAATTCCCTGAGGGCACATGCAGATCTTAAAAAGGATGTCATTTTTGCCGGCGTGGGAAAGCGCGTGGAGATCTGGGATAAGGACAGATGGGAGAACGCCCTTCCTACGGATATGAACGAGATAGGATCCAAGCTGGAGGCTATGGGATTAAGACTTTAAATGGAGTTTAATCATAAAAGCGTACTCTTAGATGAGTGCATTGAGAATTTAGACATAACCCCCTCCTGTATATATGTTGACGGCACTCTTGGCGGCGCAGGTCACTCCGGTGAGATTTTAAAAAGGCTTACCACCGGACATCTATATTGCATAGATCGTGACGGCGACGCCATAGAGGTCGCAGCACAGAGGTTAAAAAAATACGGAGAGCGGGTCACAATCATAAAAGATACTTATTCTAACATGAGATCGGCGCTTTTATCATATGGTGTCACATCTGTGGATGGCATTCTGCTTGATCTGGGAGTATCTTCTTATCAGCTTGATGAGGCCGGAAGAGGTTTTTCGTATATGCATGACGGTCCTTTGGACATGAGGATGAATCCGGAGGACAAAATAAGCGCCTATGAGGTGGTGAACACCTACGAAAGGCAGGAACTGATAAGGGTTCTTAAGGATTATGGTGAAGAACCTTTTGCCAAAAACATAGCGGCGCACATTATAAAAAGAAGGGAAGAGGCCCCCATAGAGACCACCGGACAGCTTTGCGAGGTGATAAAGGCGGCGATCCCCATGAAGGTCCAGAAGACTTTGGGACATCCGGCGAAGCGGAGCTTCCAGGCCATAAGGATCGAAGTGAACGGTGAATTAAATGAACTGGAGCATGTCCTTGATGACATACCGGACATGCTGAATCCCGGAGGAAGAGTGTGCATCATCACATTTCATTCCCTGGAGGACCGGATAGTAAAGAATAAATTTAAAGAGTGGGAGGATCCGTGTACGTGCCCGAAGAGTTTTCCGGTGTGCGTGTGCGGCAAAAAGAGCCTCGGCAGACAGGTGAATAAAAAGCCCATCATCGCCTCGAAGGAGGAGATGGAGGAAAATACCAGAAGCCAGAGCGCGAAGCTGAGGGTTTTTGAAAAGGCAAAATGAGCAATAAAAGGGATGCGATAAAATTTGAAAAAATGAACTCTTCAAGGCGGGGACAGAGAGTGATCTACTCTAACGCCGCACCTGCTTATGATCCCGTGCCCGAGCACATAAGGCGCAGGAGAGAGTTTAAGATAGTATCCCCTCAGATAGAGCGCAACAGGAAGAGGGCCAGGAATATGACTCCTCTTTACCTGGTGGGACTGATGCTGTGCATCGGATTTTTTGCGCTGCTGGCACATAAGCATATCCAGCTTAACAGTGAAATAGTACAGGTGAGACATGACATTATGTCCAAAGAGGCTGAGTATCAGAGGATCAAGACAGCCAATGACGAAGAGTACGCCAGGATCATGGGCGCGGTGGATCTGGAAGAGATAAAGAGGACCGCCATGGATGACCTGGGGATGCACTATCCGGATAATTCTCAGATAATAGAGTTTGAAAACGATGACAGCGACTATGTAAGACAGTTTCAGGATATACCTACCCAGGCCAGTTCTGACAGGTGATCCCACAGATAGTGCAGTATGAAATGAGAAAGAATCAGCAAAAGAATTTGATGACTCGGTTTAATACCGACATGCAAAAAAAACTAATGGTGCTGGCAATGTTCATCTTGCTGGCTTTTATGATACTCGCAGTTAATCTTTACCTCATTATAAGAGACAACGGCGAGGCATACAAAAAACAGGTATATGCGCAAAGATCATATGCCAGCACCCCTCTTCCCTTTAAAAGGGGAGATATAGAGGACCGAAAGGGCTCCAAACTGGCCTACAGTGAAAAGGTCTACAATGTGATACTCGATTCAAAGCTGCTTCAGAGTGATGAAGGCAAATATTTTGAGCCCACTCTGGAAACGCTGAAGGAAACCATTCCTTCTCTGGATACTGCCGAGATCCGGCAGTTCGCACTTGCAAATCCCTCATCACAATACCGAGTACTGGCAAAGAAACTTCCGGCTGATACCATCCAGCCTTATTTGGATGCCCAGGAGGAGGCCAAAAAAGAAAAGACACCTCTCAACGGAATATGGTTTGAAGAGGATTACAAGAGGGAATACCCTTACGGGTCTCTGGCCTGCGATGTGCTGGGCTTTACCCAGGGCGAGAACTGCGGATATTTCGGACTGGAAGAGTATTATAATGATGTATTGAACGGTACCGGCGGCAGGAGTTACAGCTACATAAATGAAGACTCCATGATGGAGAAAAAGATCAAGGCTGCGGGAGACGGAAATACCATTATAAGTACTATCGATACAAATATTCAAAGTATCGTGGAGAAGAATATCCTCAAGTTTTCCGAGGAACACAGGAATGAAGCAAGGGAAGGCGCAGGCGCCAAGAATATAGGCGTCATCATAATGGATCCAAATACCGGAGAAGTGCTGGCTATGGCGAGTTCACCTGCTTTTAATCTGCAGGATCCCCGAAATCTGGATGCTTATTACTCCGCAGAGGAACAGGCACAGATGGATGATGAGGAGAAGCTTCAGGCCTGCAATCTGATCTGGAGAAATTTCTGCATCAGTGATACATATGAGCCCGGTTCCACAGCAAAACCCTTTACTGTTGCGGCAGCTCTTGAAGAAGGTGCCATTAAGGGTGATGAGACCTATAACTGCGGCGGCGCCCTGGATGTGGGCGGACATACTATCCACTGTCATAACCGTCTGGGAGACGGTCCCCTTACTGTGACTCAGGGTATACAGAAGTCCTGTAACGTAGTGCTTATGAATGTGGCTTTTGCACTGGGACGTGAAAAATGGCTTAAGTATAACCGCCTCTTTAACTTCGGACTTAAGACAAACATAGACCTGGCGGGAGAAGTGAACGCATCGCTTCTGGTATTTAATGAAGGCATGGGCCAGACCGACCTGGCTGTAGGATCCTTCGGTCAGGGCTTTAATACCACCATGATACAGGTGGCCAGCGGCTATTGTTCGCTGATAAACGGAGGCTACTATTACAGGCCCCATATGGTGAGCAAAATAGTTAATCCGGAAGGTGCGACCGTTCAGGACATAGAACCCCGTGTGATGAAGCAGACCATATCGAATTCCACTTCGGATAAGATAAGGGAAATGTTAAAGGCCGTGGTAATGGAAGGTACGGAAGGTACGGGATATACCGCACGTCCAGCAGGCTATACCATGGGTGGAAAGACGGGTACTGCGGAGAAGGTGCCCAGAAATAAGAGAAATTATGTGGTTTCCTTTGTGGGCTTTGTGCCTGTGGATAATCCCCAGGTGCTCTCATATGTGGTTATAGATGAGCCCAACGTGCCCAAGCAGGATCAGGCCAGATTTGCCACTTTGCTCACCAAAGACATCATGACGGAAGTACTTCCTTATATGAACATATTTATGACAGAGGAACTGTCCGATACGGAGAGGGAAGAACTGGCGGCAATGCAGGCTGATTTCTCTCTCAATACCGATGCACTTCGGGTGATCTCACAGGTGGCCGTGGATGAAAACGGCGAACCCGTGGAAGGCGAAGAGGGCGAAGGAGCTGAAGGTGAAGACGCGGATGCTTCCACTTCCGGGGATACACAGGAAGATACGGCTGATACAGCCGGTGATGCCACCGAGGGTGGTGCACCCTCCTTAAGCGTGGGAGGTGCAGGCGTGCTGGACGGAGCCGAGGAAGACGGCGTTACTGATGAAAGTATAACGCATCAGATAAATTATGATCCGGAGACGGGATATCCGATAGATCCCAATACCGGTGAGGTGCTGGATCCCGAAACACTGCTTCCTATTGAAGGCGGCGGATCCTTCATGGACTGATGTGATGGATGGTTTGACATTAGATGCCATTCTGAACGGAGCGAAGAATCTTTAAGATTCTTCATCACTGTGTTTCTCAGGATGACAGAGGATATAATAATGCGTGAGGCAATGATATGAGTGAGATAAGAGGTGTGACAATTTTTCTGCCGGCGTTTGCGGCGTTTGTGATGGCAGCCATATTGGGTCCTGTCATCATTCCTTTTCTGCGTTCTCTGAAGGCGAGACAGACCGTGAGGGATGACGGCCCCCAGTCTCATCTTAAGAAAAACGGAACCCCTACAATGGGCGGTTTCATTTTCCTCATTCCCTTTACCGCGGTCTGCATTTTCCTGATCGCCACAAAGCGGGTGGGAAATGAAACGGTGGCGATACTTGCAGGTACTCTTTTGTTTTCCTTCATCGGTTTTATCGATGATTTCATCAAGGTGATATTGAAGCGCTCCATGGGCCTTCGCGCATGGCAGAAGTTCTTGCTCCAGGTGATTTTTGCCGCAGGACTTGTGGCATATATGAGGCAGTACATGGCTCTCACGTCTGTGATGAAGCTCCCCTTTGTGAGCCTCAGCGTGGACTGGGGGATTTTTACGTATGTACTGATGGGGATTGCCATAGTGGCTACTGTGAACGGATCCAATTTTACGGATGGCCTGGACGGACTTGCCTCTTCAGTGACCATCGTCATCGGCGTTTTCCTGATCCTTGCTTCCATGTCCCTGGGCTCTTTGGTCTACGCGCCTTCAAGCGCCATGACGGGAGCTCTGCTGGGTTTTTTGCTTTATAATTCCCATAAGGCCTCGGTCTTTATGGGAGATACCGGATCCCTGGCACTGGGTGCCTTTGTGGCCGTGGCCTGTATCGTGAACGGACATACGCTGTTCCTTCCCTTCCTGGCCTTTATCTATCTGGCAGAGGTATTGTCGGTGATCATCCAGGTATCATATTTCAAGGCCACAAAGGGCAAGAGGATATTTAAGATGGCACCCATCCATCATCATTTTGAGCTTTGCGACTGGACTGAGACAAAGGTAGTGAACGTGTTTTCAATAATAACCGCAGCCATAGCCATGGTACTGCTGTTTGATCTGGTGTTCTGATATGGATATAAGCAGGCTATTTGATCTTGATGCAAAACAGATATTGAGGAGGATGACATTGCCGGGAGTGGATCTCAACATCCCTGCCGTGACAGTCTTTCTCATGGCCTTCGGTACCATAATGATATATTCGGCCAGTTCCTATGAGTCCATGATAGAAAACGGTAATCCCGCTTTTTATGTGAATAAGCAGATTGTGCACGTGCTGATGGCGATAGTGGCCATGTATATCATGTCGCTTGTAAACTACAGGTTCTGGATAAAATGGGCACCCTGGTCTATACCGCCATGCCTCATCCTGGTAGCGCTTACCAGAATAGGTCCCTTCAAATATGTGGTGAACGGCGCCCATCGCTGGATAAGGATCGCGGGCAGATCCTTTCAGCCTGCCGAGATAGTAAAGATTTCCGCCATAGTGTTTACGGTCTGGATCATCTGTTATCACATGGAAAAGGGTGAGGCGGATAAGCTTTCAGGCATTGCAAAGATCATGGCGCTGTGCTGTGTCTACGCATTGATACTGTGGCAGGTCACGGATAACATGAGCTCGGCCATGATAGTCGGAGGAATAGGCCTGTGCCTTTTGTTCGTGGTGTGCAGGTCCTATAAATGGTTTATGCTGATAGGTGGCTGTGGAAGCGCCTTTGCGCTCGGTCTGATATATGCTTTGAAAACGGGGTTGATATCGCCCTCAGGTTCCTTCAGACTGGCCAGGATAAAGACCTGGCTGGACCCCGCGGCAGATGCAAAGGGTTATGGCTTCCAGACTCTTCAGTCCCTTTACTCTATAGGTTCGGGCGGAGTCTGGGGCAAAGGACTGGGAAACAGCATACAGAAAATGGGTATCATTCCCGAGGCCCAGAATGATATGATCTTTTCCATCATATGTGAGGAACTGGGGATCTTCGGCGGCATAGTCATCATGTGTCTGTTCATCTTTTTGCTGTACAGATTCTTCCTGGTGGCCCAGAATGCTCCGGATCTGGCGGGCTCTCTTTTGACCGTCGGCGTATTGAGCCATGTGGCGCTGCAGGTGATAATCAACATCGCTGTGGTGACGAATCTGATCCCGAATACCGGTGTGACCATGCCGTTCATCAGTTACGGAGGTACATCGATAATCTTTATGGGGGCTGAGATAGGTATGGTGCTGAGTGTTTCCGGGAGGATAGTGCTTGAGTAACGTCTATATCGGCATGAGCCCCAAACAGAAGATGGCGATAGCCGCTGTGCTGACACTTTTGATACTGGCAGGGGCACTTACGGTCATCTGGTATTATTTTAAGATCGATGAGGTGTCGGTATCGGGTAATAAACATTACACCGTGTCTCAGATAGAAGAGATGGTACTGACCGGCCCCTTGGAGCATAACTCGCTGTATCTGTCCTTAAAATACAGGAACAAGACCATAGAGGGGATACCCTTCATCGAGACCATGGACGTGAATGTGCTTTCTCCCACCTCCATATCCATTACGGTATATGAAAAGTCCATAGCGGGCTGTGTGGGTTATCTGGACCGTTTCATGTATTTTGACAAGGATGGGACGGTGGTGGAATCCTCCACGGTGAGGCAGACGGACATACCCTATGTGGCGGGACTTAAATTCGACCACGTGATAATGTATGAGAAGATCCCGGTGGAGGATGAAAAGATATTCGATGACATCCTGACTATTACGAGGCTTCTCACAAAATACAGCATCAGGACTGACCAGATCCATATTAATTCCGATAAGGAAGTGACCTTGTATTTTGGCAAGGCCAAGGTGCTCATGGGCACCATGGACAATATAGATGAGAAGATGATAAATCTCAAAGGTCTGGCCGAGCAGATGGAGGGACTGTCCGGAACTCTGGATCTGGAAAATTACAGTCTGGATTCCGAGAAAAAATATGTGACCTTTCAGCGCGATGATGTGGAACAGCATCATGAAATAGTGGAAGGCGAGACCGTGGAAAACGGCGAAAACAGTGCCGAAACGCAAGATGGCGGCGTTGAAAACGGCGAAAATACGGGCCAAACGCAAATTGAATCCGTGGAAAATACGGAGAATGCGCCCTCAGAATAAAAAATACCTTGATAATTTGTGAAAAAAATAATATAGTATATATGTATGTTTATGCTAACGTCATGGGAAAGTGAGGATGATTTCGTGGCAATTGAGATTGATATGACTGCATCTGAGGCAGTTGCACGTATTTTAGTTATCGGTGTGGGCGGTGCCGGCAATAACGCCGTAAACCGCATGATAGACGAAAAGATCCTTGGTGTGGATTTTCTCGGACTTAATACCGACAGACAGGTCATCGAACTGTGTAAGGCAAATAACCTGATCAGGATCGGCGATAAGCTCACCAAGGGACTGGGCGCAGGCGGACGTCCCGAGGTAGGTGAAAAGGCCGCTGAGGAGAGTATCGAAGAGATAACGGATAACATCAAGGGCGCGGATATGGTATTTGTGACCTGCGGCATGGGTGGCGGTACCGGTACCGGAGCTGCTCCCGTGGTAGCCAAGGTGGCAAAGGATATGGGCATCCTTACGGTGGGCGTGGTGACCAAGCCCTTTACCTTTGAGGGTAAGCCCCGCATGACCAAGGCTCTTGCAGGTATAGAAAAACTTAAGCAGAATGTGGATACTCTGATCGTTATTCCCAATGACAAGCTTCTGTCCATGGTAGACAGACGCACTTCCATGTCAGAGTCCTTTAAGATGGCTGATAAGGTGCTTCAGGAGGCCGTACAGGGCATCACTGATCTGATCATCAATTCCTCATTGATCAATCTGGACTTCGCCGATGTAAAGGCTGCCATGCAGGATAAGGGCGTGGCTCATGTGGGTATCGGCGAGGCCGCAGGTACGGAGGATAAGGCTCTGGAGGCTATTAAGGCCGCAGTATCCAGTCCTCTTCTGGAAACCAAGATCACAGGCGCATCGGATGTCATCGTTAACTTTAACGGTAATGTTACACTTATTGAGGCCAGCGAGGCTATTTCCTATCTGAGTGAGATCACCGGAGATGAGACCAATATCATGTTCGGTGTTAACGATCTGGCGGATGTTGACTGGGTTAAGATCACAGTCATCGCCACAGGTATCACTGAGCCTGTTGATACAGGAGCCAGAGGCGGTTTCCGTCAGACCAGGAGCTTTTCACCTGCAGCAGGTACAAGGATTGCATCCCGTCCCGCTTCACCCAACATGGGCACAGGCGTTCTGCCCGGAGCAGGAACTGCCGGTATCACTAGGACATCTTCGTCCACCGCAGCTTCTTTGTCTTCCGCATCGGCCGCATCACCTTCGTCCCAGAGCGTTTCCGGATCGGCCGGAGCTTCAGGACCCAGGTCACAGCCCAAGATACCTGATTTTTTATTCAAAAAGTAAAGTTGAGTTAGGAGTTTACTGATGAAATGTCCCTTTTGCAGCCATGAGAATACGCGTGTCATAGATTCGCGTCCTGCCGAGGAAAACAATTCGATCCGCAGAAGAAGAGTATGTGACGAGTGCGGAAAGAGGTTTACTACCTATGAGAAGGTAGAGACTATACCCCTCATAGTCATAAAGAAGGATAATAACCGCGAAGCCTATGATCGCAAAAAGATAGAAGGCGGTATGATCCGTGCCTGCCACAAGAGACCGGTTCCCGTTGAAGATATCGTGAGACTGGTTGATGAGGTGGAGACGGAGGTCTTCAGCATGGAGGATAAGGAAATCCCCTCTACCCTGATAGGTGAGCTGGTGATGTCCAAGTTAAAGGGGATCGACGATGTGGCTTATGTTCGCTTCGCCTCAGTATATAAGGACTTCAAGGATATAAACACCTTTATGGATGAACTTAAAAAGTTTTTGCGATAGACTTTTTTATATGTTGCATTCATCTGTTATTACGGGGAAGTGTACTGCTTCCCCTTTTAAGATTGTTATGGGATTATTTGATTCATTATATCCCGATGAGTACCTGGAATCAGCCTATGATGTGGATTATGAGGGCTGGTATAAAAAGGGAAAACGGGCTGTAATTTTCGACATCGACAATACTCTGGTCAGACACGGAGCACCTGCGGACGATCGTTCAAAGGCGCTTTTTGAACGTCTGTCCAAAATAGGGTACAGATGTATGGTTTTATCAAATAATACAAAGACCAGAGTGAAGAGCTTCGCCGAGGAGGCCCATGCGGATCTTAAATATATACACATGGCAAATAAACCCTTTAAAAGCGGTTATCTGAAGGCTCTCGATATGCTGGGGGTCAGCGCATCGGAGGCTCTTTTTGTGGGCGATCAGATCTTTACGGATGTGATAGGTGCCAGGAATACAGGCATCTACAGCATTCTCATCGAGCCTATCAACAAAAAGGAAAGCTTTCAGGTGGTGCTCAAGCGTAATCTGGAAAATGTGGTTCTGAAATTCTATAAAAAACAAAAGGACAACAGCAGATGATGACTATCGACGGTATGACCAGACTGTCCGGTCTTTTGGGGAATCCTGTGGCTCACACTCTTTCTCCCCTTATTCACAATACAATTTCATCAAGACGCGGCATAAATAATGCCTATGTGCCTTTCTGCGTGGAAAAGGAGGGCCTGGGTGACGTTATAAGGGGCGGATTTGAGCTCTGCATCATCGGTTTTAACGTGACAGTGCCTCACAAGGTGGCAGTCATGGAGTATCTGGACGGTGTGGATGAAATGGCGGCGGCCATAGGCGCCGTGAACACGCTGGTGAGGACCGATAAGGGCTATAAGGGCTATAATACCGACGCCGAGGGCTTTATCAGAGAACTCAGATATTATGATATAGACATAAAAGATAAGTGTGCCGTGCTCCTGGGGGCCGGCGGAGCAGCCAGGGCCGTGGCCTTTGCCCTTGCAGAGTCGGGCGCTTCAAGGATTGTGATCGCTAACCGTACCCGGGAAAAATCCCTGGATATTGTGAAGGGGATAAATGAATATTTCGGCCGGGAACTGGCGTATGAGGTGCCGCTTGATGAGGTTCATGAGCTTGATGAAAGGGATTATCTGGCCGTGCAGTGTACCAGTATCGGACTTGCGCCAAAGAGTGATGAGTGCGTGATAAGTGACGGTGCATTTTTTGACAGGGCTTTTGCGGCGGTGGATGTGATCTATAATCCCTCCTGCACGAGGTTTATGAAATATGCAAAGGAGCACGGCGTCAGGGCTTATAACGGTCTGATGATGCTGATATTCCAGGGCATCGCTGCTTATGAGAAATTTAATAAGGTAACTCTTGATGATGCGGACGCACAGGCCGTGACGGAGGCTTTGTCAAAGAAGCTTAAAAAGAATATCATCCTCATCGGATATATGGGAAGCGGAAAGAGCGCTGTGTCAAAGGCTTTGTTAAAGCGATTGTCGGCTTATAAGTTAGTGGACACCGATGCGCTCATAGAGGAAAAAGCCGGAAAGAGCATATCGGATATTTTTGCTGAGGAAGGCGAGGCTGTCTTCAGGGATATGGAGACAGAGGTTTTAACGGAACTGTTATCCTGCGAGGAGTCTATGATCATATCTACAGGGGGCGGCATGCCGATGAGGGAGGAAAACCGCAGACTTATGAGCTGTCTGGGAAGGGTCATATATCTTACCGCCGAGCCTGCGACTTTGTATGGACGGCTCAATGGGGATGATAAGAGACCTTTGCTTAAATCGGGAGACCTTAAGGAAAAGATAGTTTCCATGCTGATGCAGCGCGATCCGGTTTACAGGCTGACCGCGGATGAGATCTGCGTGACGGATGACAGGAGCGTGGACGAATTGGCGGCACTGATCATTGAACATTATTGCTGAGTATAAAGATTCTTCGCTTCGCTCAGAATGACAGAGGATATAAATGAATGATATTTTGTTTTGTCATTCTGAGGAACGTAGTGACGACGTTGATCACATCATGAAATGATGTGATGCCACCCCGGCGAGGGGGTGCGAAGCAACAGGAAGAATCTTGACAGATAAGGCGTATCATTAAAGCGGAACAGATAGTGTGAGGCGAGCATGAATACAGTGAGAGGTGAGTTATGAAAATACTGGTGATAAACGGACCGAATCTTAACTTCGTAGGCATCAGGGAAAAGGCTGTCTACGGTGATGAAAGCTATGAGCACATGATGGGCGTGGTGGAAGCCTACGCAAAGGAAAAAGGGTGTGACATCAGCGTCTTTCAGAGCAATCATGAGGGTGCCATCATAGACAGGATACAGGAGGCGTATTTTGACGGGACCGACGGTATTGTCATAAATCCCGGTGCCTATACCCATTACAGCTATGCCATAAGAGATGCGCTTTCTTCCGTGGAAAAGATAAAAAAGATAGAAGTTCATCTCTCTGATATAAAAAACAGGGAGGATTTCAGGTCTGTATCAGTCACTGCTCCGGCTTGTGACGAGCAGATTTTCGGCCTCGGACTGGACGGATATCTGCGGGCTGTGGACAGTATATTAAAAATGTCTTGAAATTTTTTGAACTTTGTTTTAAAATGCTGAAAGGTATTGTTTTGAAAATTTAAGGAGGAGAATCATTCATGGTTTCAGCAGGAGATTTCAGAAACGGCGTTACCATCGAGATGGACGGCAACGTATATCAGATCATTGAATTCCAGCATGTTAAGCCCGGAAAGGGTGCGGCTTTCGTGCGTACCAAGCTCAAGGATATAATCAACTCGGGTGTGATCGAGAAGTCCTTCAGACCCACCGAGAAGTTTGAGAACGCGCATATCGACAGGAGAGAGATGCAGTATCTGTACAGAGACGGTGATCTTTTCAATTTCATGGACACCGAGAATTATGAGCAGATAGCACTCAATCAGGATGCGGTAGGCGATTCACTCAAATTTGTCAAGGAAAATGAGATGGTTAAGGTGTGCTCTTATAAGGGCAATGTATTTGCCATTGAGCCCCCTCTGTTCGTGGAGCTTACCATTACTGAGACAGAGCCCGGCTTTAAGGGAGATACCGCCACAGGCGCTTCCAAGCCCGCTATCGTAGAGACCGGAGCTCAGGTTTCCGTACCTCTTTTTGTGGAGGAGGGTAATGTGATCAAGATCGATACACGTACCGGTGAGTATCTTTCAAGAGTTTGATCATCCCCATCATATGATGCTAACGAGACGGCGCATTCCTGCGTCGTCTTTTTTTGAGCTCTCCTGATATTGGATAGGAGGGTAGACATGAGTGTAAATCTGTTGGATTATGAAGGGTTTAAGGCCAGGATACTGAAGGATGCTTCCCGGTTTTACTCTGATGCGGACAAGGTGGAGATAAAAAGCATAGTCAAGAATAACGGCGTCAGGCTGGACGGACTGTCCATCACTGAGAACGGCAGCAATATCGCTCCGGCTATTTATCTGAACAGATTTTATGATGATTACAAAGAAGGAAGGAGCCTTGACGATATAATCCGGACCGTGGTGGAGATGTATGAGCAAAACCGGGCCGAAAAATGTTTTGACGTAGGCCTGTTTTGTGATTTTGAACGCATAAAGGATAATCTGGCCATAAGGCTCATTAATTATGAAAGAAACAAGGACATGCTGTCACACACGCCTCACAGAAAGTTCGTGGATCTGGCGGTGGTATATATGGCAGTGCTTAATCACACGAGCTATGGCAACGCCAGCATACTGGTGAATGAGGAGGTCCGAAAACTGTGGAAGGTGGGGGACGATGAACTTCATGCGGCGGCCCTGGCAGGTGCCATGGCCACACAAAGACCGGTCATAAGGCGTCTGACGGAATATTTGAGTTCTTTTATGGGCGGGGAATACGTCGAGAACGAGATGATGGTGCTGACAAATGAAAGCGGGCTGTACGGAGCTTCCGTGATGGTGTATAAGGATCTTTTAAAGGAGGTGTCCGAGGGCTTAGAAAGCAATCTTTTTATCATCCCGTCGTCCATTCATGAGATCATCGTACTTCCGGCGAAAAGCTTATACGGCGCAGGGTGGCTTAAGGATATGGTCCATTCCGTGAATGAAACGGTGCTGGCTGCATCCGATGTTCTTTCCGACAGCCTGTATATTTACAAAGCTGATGATGACAGCGTCACCATGGTGGATTAGGTTTACGTAACTTTTATTTGTATTTTTTATTGAGATATGTTATTATACACGGGTGGCATTTTTCGAGGAAGACTGTCATCCGTTGTATGCGCCCGTAGCTCAGTGGATAGAGCGCCGGATTCCGGTTCCGGGTGCGGGGGTTCGATTCCCTTCGGGCGTATCTTTTTTGGTATTAAGTAGTTTTTATATAAAGAGGTAAAGTATGAATTATTCAGAGAATTCAGTAAAAGATTTTATAGTGAAGTATTATCAGTATTTTATCGTGGGTATTCTTTTCGTCATCATGGTGGTGGTGCTGGCAGTATCCTCCGGCAAGGCGAAGACGAAGTCCGGCGATAAGGACACTTCGAAAAAGAAAGATGAGACTTCGACGGTTGAGGTACCCGATGAGCCTTTAAAGGAAAATGCATATCCCGAGGTTGTGGAACTGGTAAACAGGTATTTTGCGGCCATGGCCGACGGTGATTCCGAGACTCTTCAGCAGATCTGCACTGAGCTGGACGAGAGAGAGCAGATCCGTATTGAAAAGAAGGCTGATTATATCGACAGCTATGATAACCTGGTATGCTATACCAAGCCCGGCCCCGAGGAGGGTTCATACATAGTATTCGAATATTATGATATCAAATTTAACAACCTGGAGACTTCAGTGCCCGGACTTTCCTCATTATTTGTAAAGACCGGTGACGACGGACAGCTCTGCGTATTCAACTCGGATAAGCTTAGCGACGACGTGAAGGAGTATATCAAGGCTACCTATGCACAGGATGATGTGCTGGATCTGCTGCATGAGATCGACAGCAGATATAATGAGGCTCTGGCTTCTGATGAGCAGCTTAAGAATTTCATGGATGCCCTTCCTTCGGCTCTTGACGCAAAGGTATCCGCAGAGATGGCACAACGTGATTCCGGCTCAGGCGAAGAAGGTCAGGCAGCTGCTTCAGGTCCCATGCAGGCTAAGGTTAAGGAGACTATCAACGTAAGGACCAGCCCCAGCACCGATGCTGATAAGCTGGGCAAGAAGATGGGCGGCGACACCGTGACCGTGCTGGAAGATGTGGGTGACGGCTGGTCAAAGATTGATTACCAGGGTGAAGAAGGCTATGTGAAGACAGAGTACCTGGAGATTGAAGGTGCGGTTTCCGCGGCATCAGAGGAGGGTGAGAGTGCAAGTGCCGACGCTCAGGAGACTCAGCAGGAGACTCAGGAGGAGCCTCAGCAGACCGAGAGCACGGAGTCCTCTTCGGCATCAGGTCAGGTTAAGGCCAAGGAAGCAGTCAGCATCAGAAAAGAGCCTTCCACCGACGGTCAGAAACTGGGATCTGCTTACAAGGGCGATACCTTTGAGTTCTTAGGCGAAGAGGGTGAGTGGTCAAAGATCAAGTATGACGGCCAGACCGCTTATATCAAGTCTGAATTCGTGGAGAAGAACTAAAGAAGCCCGGGGTTTAAAAAGTGATGCTTGCAATGGATGATCTTATATGATATCATGTTGTCTGTTGCGTTTTGCGCATCTGCAGGATCAGGACACTCCAACCGGTCCGCGGGTGTGGCAGTATAAAAGAAAAGGAGATTTATCATGATCACAAAAGAGAAGAAGACGGAAATTATCAAGCAGTACGCTACAAGCGAAGGCGACACCGGTTCACCCGAGGTACAGGTTGCGATACTTACAGCCCGTATCCGTGAGCTTACCGAGCACTTAAAGGACAACCCCAAGGATCATCACAGCCGCAGGGGTATGCTTAAGATGATAGGTCAGAGAAGAGGCCTTCTGGATTATCTGGCTAAAAAGGATATCCAGAGATATCGTACACTGATCGAGAAGCTCGGTATAAGAAAATAATCCTGACAATAAGAGGGCGGTCAATCCGCCCTTTTACTGGTTTATATAAGACATCGATCCTTAGGCTTGGATCGGGTCAGGTAGTAGAAGTAGAAGTGAAGAAAGAAGAAAGAAGGAGAGAGAAAAATGAGTTACAAAAGTTATTCAATTGAGATCGGAGGCCGCACCCTAACGGTGGATATCAACAGGGTAGGAAAACAGGCAAACGGATGCGCCTTTATGCATTACGGTGATACCACCGTTCTGTCCACGGCTACAGCTTCTGACAAGCCCAGGGACGGAATAGATTTCTTCCCTCTGTCGGTTGAGTTCGAGGAGAAGATGTATGCAGTGGGCAAGATCCCCGGCGGTTTCAATAAGAGAGAGGGAAAGGCTTCAGAGAATTCGGTCCTAACCGCACGTGTTATCGACCGTCCCATGAGACCTCTGTTCCCCAAGGATTACAGAAATGATGTCACCCTCAACAATCTGGTAATGTCAGTTGATCCTGAATGTCGTCCCGAGATCGTGGCCATGCTGGGTTCAGCCATCGCAACCTGCATATCCGACATACCCTTTGATGGCCCCTGCGCCATGACCCAGATGGGTATGGATGAGGAAGGCAACCTGGTAGTCAATCCTTCACAGAAGGTGTGGGCTGAGGGCGATCTCAAGATGACCGTGGCTTCCACAGCTGAAAAGGTTATCATGATCGAGGCCGGTGCAAATGAGATACCCGAGGCAAAGATCCTTGAGGCCATTTACAAGGCTCATGACGTAAACCAGACCATAATCGCATTCATCAACAACATCGTAGCCGAGGTGGGCAAGAAGAAGCATGAGTATACTTCATGCGCCATCCCTGCCGAGATGTTTGAAAAGATCAAGGAGATAGTGCCTCCCGCTGAGATGGAGACCGCCGTATTTACCGACGAGAAGCAGGTGAGAGAGGAGAATATCCGCAACATCACCGCGCGTCTGGAGGATGCTTTTGCGGATAACGAGGAATATCTGGCTATCCTGGGAGAGGCTATCTACCAGTATGAGAAAAAGACAGTAAGAAAGATGATCCTCAAGGATCATAAGAGACCCGACGGCAGAGAGATCACCCAGATCAGACCTCTTGCAGCCGAGGTGGATATCATCCCCAGAGTACACGGCAGCGCCATGTTTACCAGAGGCCAGACACAGATCTGCGATGTGGTAACCCTCGCTCCCCTGTCAGAGGCACAGAGGATAGACGGACTGGATGAGAATGTGACTTCCAAGAGATATATCCATCATTATAACTTCCCTTCATACTCTGTAGGTGAGACCAAGCCTTCAAGAGGACCCGGAAGAAGAGAGATCGGACACGGAGCACTGGCTGAGAGAGCGCTGGTTCCCGTGCTTCCCACTCCCGAGGAATTCCCTTATGCTATCCGTGCCGTATCCGAGACCTTTGAGTCCAACGGTTCCACCTCAATGGCATCTACCTGTGCTTCATGTATGGCACTTATGGCGGCCGGCGTGCCCATCAAAAAGATGGTGGCAGGTATCTCCTGCGGACTGGTGACCGGCGATACCGATGACGATTTCGTACTCCTTACCGACATCCAGGGTCTGGAGGACTTCTTCGGAGATATGGACTTTAAGGTTACCGGTACCACCGAGGGTATCACGGCCATCCAGATGGATATCAAGATCCACGGACTGACCAGGGCTATGGTAGAGGGCGCTATCGACCGCTGCCGCAAGGCAAGGCTCTTCATTATGGACACCTGCATGAAGACAGCCATCGCCGAGCCTCGTAAGGAACTTTCAGAGTATGCACCTAAGATCATCCAGACTGTCATCGATCCCGAGAAGATCGGTGAGGTCATCGGCAAGAGCGGTAAGACCATCAAGGCTATCCAGGATGAGTGCAATGTCAAGCTGGATATCACCGATGACGGCGCTGTTTCCATCTGCGGTACCGATACTGAGATGATGAACAAGGCTCTCTACTATGTGAACATGATCGTGTCCGAGTTTGAAGAGGGCAAGATGTATGAGGGCAAGGTAGTATCCATTAAGGACTTCGGCGCATTCATCGAGTTCGCACCCGGCAAGGAAGGCATGGTCCACATTTCAAAGATCTCTCCCAAGAGGATCGACAGGGTCGAGGATGTGCTGACTCTTGGCGATCATGTAAAGGTTAAGTGCCTGGGCAAGGATCGTATGGACCGCATCAGCTTCTCCATCAAGGATGCCAGGTAAAATAAATCAAAAGATTCTTATATGTTGTCATTCTGAGGAACGAAGTGACGAAGAATCTTAAAAACAGAGGACATAGATATGGCTAAGGAACCTGATTCAAAATATATACTGATCAACAGAACCCCCGAGGGCAGCATAAAGATAGCCGAGGATGTGATAAATGTCATCGCAGGCATCGCTGCCACGGAGGTGGACGGTGTGGAAGCCATGGCCGGAAACATGACCAGTTCCCTCATGGGCAGAGCCGGAGTGAGGAAGAGCTCAAAAGGCGTGAGAGTATTCTTGTCCGACACAAATGACAGCGTCAGGATAGACGTGGCTATAATAGTTGCGTACGGATATACCATCCCCTCCGTATCTTCCAAGGTTCAGGACAGGGTCAAGACCACCGTGGAGAACATGACATCCCTTAAGGTTTCGGATGTAAATGTCAGGGTTGCGCTTGTGGGAGGAAATGATACGAAATGACCAGGCATGAGCTTAGAGAACACATTTTTCTGCTGGTTTTCAGACTGGAGTTTTACTCCTATGAGGATATGCCCGGACAGGTTCAGATGTATATAGAGGACATGGAGGAACCTGCCGACGAGGCCGACAGCGAGTATATCCAGAAAAAGAGTGCCGACATCTTTTTAAGGCTTAAAGAGATCGATGAGATCATCGATAAAAATGCGGACAAGTGGAAGAGCGACAGAATGGGAAAGGTGGAGCTGGCAGTCCTTCGTCTGGCAGTTTACGAGATCCTCTTTGACGAGGACATTCCCGGCAAGGTGGCTATAGACGAGGCCGTGGAACTGGCAAAAAAATACGGACAGGATTCTTCCGGTTCATTTGTAAACGGAGTACTGGCAAAGGTGATCTGATATGGCTGCGGTATCAGTTAGTCAGCTGAATAATTATATCAATACCATCCTCACCTCGAACCCGCGGCTTACGCGCATTGAGGTGACGGGTGAGGCATCCAACATCACCTTTCACAAAAACGGCCATCTGTACTTTACCCTTAAGGACGCCGAGGCGTCCATCGGCGCGGTGCTCTATGATCATCGGCGTTTTGCTCCGGATCTCTCCCTTAAAACAGGGGATGAGGTGGTAGTTAAGGGCAGAGTGCAGTTTTATAAAAAGTATGGTTCGGGGCAGATCGTAGTATCTGAGATCACCCACAGCGGTAAGGGCGCCCTGAATGAAAAATATGAGCGGCTTCGTGTGGAGCTTCAGGAGATGGGCATGTTTGACGAATGCTACAAACAGCCCATTCCTCAATATGTAAAGAGACTCGGCGTGGTCACTGCACCTACCGGTGCTGCCATACGGGATATAATAAGAACTGCCAGAAACCGGTTTCCGGGTATCGAGATAGTGCTTTATCCGGCACTGGTACAGGGAGACATGGCCCCGGCGAGCATAGTGAAAGGCATACAGATCCTGGACGGTATGGGACTTGACTGCATCATCGTAGGACGAGGCGGCGGTTCTTTAGAGGATCTGTGGGCCTTTAATGAGAGAATAGTGGCACAGGCGGTTTTCGACTGTGCTACACCTGTCATATCGGGGGTGGGTCACGAGAGCGACACCACCATCACGGACTGGGTGGCTGACCTGAGGGCGGCTACGCCCACGGCGGCCGCGGTGGCGGCGGTATTTGACTACGAAAAGGTGGTCAGGCAGATGAGCGCGGATCGGGACAGACTGTCCGGTTCCATTAAAAGAAAAATATATTCTTTACGGGAATATTGTGATAATCTAAAGAGAGTAATAGCCTCGAAGAATCCTGAGACCATGCTTGGTAACAAAAAGATGAGGCTTACGGAGGCTGACAGACATCTTCGTCTGCTGATGGCGGGGAAACTTCAGAATATGAAGCATGCCCTGTCAAAATACGATGCTATGCCGATGTGGATGGAGAAAAAATTGTCTGAGGCCAGGCAGAGACTGCAAGCCTATGATACTCTGCCCATGAAGATGGAGGCAAAGATCACGGACGCCAGATTCGGACTGTCCATGAGGGCGGAGCACCTGGAAGGACTATCTCCCCTGCTTAAACTTTCCCAGGGGTATTCCCTTACCGAGGATGCAAAGGGAAGGGTAATCTCGTCCGTGGCGTCCGTGAAAAAAGGAGATTTTGTCCGAGTAAACGTAAAGGACGGACATATAGATGCAACCGTAGACACAGTTTTTGAAAAGAAGGTACCCGATGGCGGAGAAAACATCTGAAAAAAAGAATGAAGAACTGACCATAGACGAACTGTTTGAGAAAATAGATGCTGCGGCCGGGGCGCTGGAGGATTCAGAGGTTTCTCTGGAAAAATCCTACGAGCTCTACAAAGAGGGAATGGATCTTTTAAAGCTTTGTTCCGAAAAGATAGACGCAGTGGAAAAAAAGGTAAAGGTTATCAACGAGAGCAATAACAGTTTAGAGGTTTTTGATGAAGATGAAGTTTGAGGAAGAATTATCCCTGAAGGCAAGGGCGGCGGAGAGCACGGTTTTATCTTATCTGCCCAAGAATGTAAAAAACTGCGATAACCTCACAGCGGCCATGGAGTATTCCGTGGGCTCCGGGGGAAAGCGTCTGCGTCCCCTTATTTTGCTGCATGTGTTTGATATGTTCGCTGCTGCGGGGAAAAAAGGTACGGACAGGGTTGTTGCCGAAAGATTCGCATCGGCGTTGGAGATGATACACAGTTATTCTCTGGTACACGATGATCTGCCTGCCATGGATAATGATACATTGAGACGTAATAATCCTACTGTATGGGTTAAGTATGGTGAGGCCATGGCGATCCTTGCGGGAGACGCTCTTTTAAATCAGGCTTTTGAGACTGCCGGCGGGGCTTTTGATGAGGCAGGGGACGAGCGCTCGTTGCGGCTTATAGCCCGTGCCATCAGATATCTGGGAACTAAAAGCGGTATCCGGGGAATGGTGGGCGGACAGTGCGTGGATGTGGAATCCGAAAAGAAGCAGATCCCTCTGGATAAAGATACTCTTTTGTATGTACATGAAAATAAGACGGGAGCCTTGCTGGAAGCGTCCTTTGTCATAGGGGGCATACTGGCGGGGGCGTCGGATGAGGAACTGAAGCTTTTGCAGGATGCGGCCTTAAAGACCGGCATAGCCTTTCAGATAAGGGATGATATCCTGGACGTGGAGGGAGATGAACAGATCCTGGGCAAGAATATAGGCTCTGATGAGGAATCCGGCAAGAATACATATGTGTCCCTCTTCGGACTGGATACGGCTAAAAAGGATGCCGTGATCTACAGTGAACAGGCTGTGGAAAGCATAGGAAAACTTAACTGTGACACTTCATTTCTGGTAAGTCTGGTGGAATACCTCACAGACAGAAAATATTGATATGATACTCGATCTGATAAAAAAAGAAAATGATATAAAAAAGATATCCCCGGAAAAATATGATCAGCTGGCTCAGGAGATAAGAGACTTTCTCATAAGCAAGATATCCGTAACCGGCGGTCATCTGGGATCAAACTTAGGTGCGGTGGAGCTTACCATGGCGCTGCATCTGGCTCTCAAGCTTCCGGAGGATAAGATAATCTGGGATGTGGGACATCAGAGCTATACCCATAAGCTCTTAACCGGCAGACAGGCGGGGTTTGACACTTTGAGGAAGCATGGCGGTATGGCAGGCTTTCCCAAGAGGGCAGAGTCTGACTGTGACGCTTTTGATACGGGACACAGCTCCACCTCCATATCTGCGGGCATGGGTCTGGTGAAGGCCAGGGATATACAGGGACTTAAGCACACGGTGGTGTCCGTCATAGGTGACGGGGCGCTGACGGGCGGTATGGCTTATGAGGCTTTAAATAATGCGGGACGTCTTAAGTCCAATTTCATCATCGTTCTCAATGACAACGCCATGTCCATCTCGGAAAATGTAGGAGGCGTTCCCAGATATCTGCAGAGCATAAGGACTGCGGACACTTATATCGAGATGAAAAAGAGCATGGAAAAGGCTCTTAAAAAAATCCCCAAAGGCGTGCAGATAATAGATACTCTTAAGAAGTATAAGAGCTCTTTTAAACAGATATTTGAGCCCGGTATGCTCTTTGAGGATATGGGTGTGACTTATCTGGGACCTGTGGACGGCCATGACATCCAGCAGATGGTGAGGCTTTTCAAGGAAGCCAAAAAGATAGACCACGCCGTGCTGGTACATGTGATCACCAAAAAGGGCAAGGGCTATGCTCCGGCGGAGCGTCATCCTGCCAGATTCCACGGCACGGAGCCCTTTGAGATAGAGACGGGACTTCCCAAGAAACAGAAGACAAAAGCGAATTACACCGATGTGTTCGCTACGGTAATAAATAAACTGGCGGCCAGAAACGAAAAGGTGGTAGCTGTGACTGCGGCCATGCCCGACGGCACGGGATTAAAGAGATTCAGAAATCTTTATCCCGACAGATTCTTTGACGTGGGCATAGCAGAGGAACATGCGGTGACATTTGCCGCGGGACTGGCCGCCGGCGGTATGATCCCTGTTGTAGCCATGTATTCAAGCTTTTTGCAAAGGGCCTACGATCAGGTGATACATGATGTGTGCATACAGGATCTGCATGTGGTCTTTGCCATAGACAGAGCCGGTATCGTGGGATCCGACGGAGAGACACATCAGGGTATTTTTGACATGTCGTATCTGGCCACCGTGCCCAATATGCATATCATGGCTCCCAAGAATAAATGGGAACTCTCGGATATGATGAAGTTCGCAGTGACTTTTGATCATCCCATCGCCGTCAGATATCCCAGAGGACTGGCCTATGACGGGCTTTCTGAGTACAGAAGTCCCATAGAACTGGGCAGGGCAGAGTGCATTTTCGATGAAGAAGAGATCGCTCTTTTTGCCATAGGCAGTATGGTAAAGACGGCTCAGAGCGTGAGGGACGCCCTCAAGGAAAAGGGACATGCCTGCACTCTTATAAATGCGCGTTTTGCAAAGCCCGTGGACGAGGAAATGATAAAGTCCCTTCCCGCAAAGCATAAGCTCATAGTCTCCATGGAAGAGAATATAGCCGACGGAGGTATGGGCGAAAAGGTGAGAGCCGTCATAGATGACAATGATCTGGATGTGGACTTTTTACTGATCGCGCTCCCCGATGCTTACGTGGAACACGGAAATGTGGATATATTGAAGCAGGAAGTGGGAATAGACGATAAGACTATCACGGAAAGGATATTGAAGACCATTGAAGGAAAGGCTTGACATACTTCTGGTGAGCCGGAATCTGGCTGCCTCAAGGGAAAAGGCCAAGGCCCTCATCATGGCCGGCCAGGTTTTCGTGGACGGACAAAGAGAGGATAAAGCCGGATCGGTCTTTAATGAAGAGGTATCCATTGAGATAAAGGGAAAGACCCTCAGGTATGTGAGCCGTGGGGGCCTGAAGCTTGAAAAGGCGATGGAGTGTTTTCCCATAGATTTAGAGGGGGGCACATGTCTGGATATAGGCGCCTCCACCGGCGGATTTACGGATTGTATGCTTCAGAATGGGGCAGCAAAGGTGTATTCCGTGGATGTGGGCAACGGCCAGCTGGACTGGAAGCTTCGAAACGACGAGAGAGTGGTGTGCATGGAACGCACCAATTTCAGATATGTGACTAAAGAGGATATAGACGAGGATATCGATTTCGCCTCCTGTGACGTATCCTTTATCTCACTTAAACATATGCTTCCCCCTGCATATTCACTGCTTAAGGAAGATGGACAGATGGTGTGTCTCATAAAGCCCCAGTTTGAGGCGGGCCGTGACAAGGTCGGCAAAAAGGGCGTAGTGAGAGACAAGGAGGTCCACGTACAGGTGATACGTGATGTGATCGCCTATGCGCAGCAGGCGGGATTTTTTGTCAAGGGACTTGATTTTTCACCGGTAAAAGGACCGGAGGGAAATATAGAGTATTTACTTTATCTTAAAAAATGTGATGACGGCTCTTTGTTTGAGCCGGATGCAGTCAGTATTGCAGACAGGGCCCGGACAGCCCTGGGTGAGTGATTTTTTCGTCATATCGTTACCGGTTATAT
Organism: Lachnospiraceae bacterium; assembly: GCA_017441585.1. GTDB lineage: Bacteria > Bacillota > Clostridia > Lachnospirales > Lachnospiraceae > UBA1753. The sequence continues at coordinate 4,794 of JAFRWW010000053.1, read as the reverse complement.
TGAGCCGGATGACGCTTTGTTTGGCGCAGGCACAGAATACGTCATTATGTGCGCAGCTATTGAAAGGATAGTGTCATGCAGAACATGGACAGCTTTTACATCGTATCAAATTCCATGAAGGATAAGAATCTGGAAGTTACCAGACGCGTGGTGAGCTTTTTAAGGAGGAACAAGAAGTTTGTCTTTCCGGATACGGGACTGGATGGTTCCCATGTGAGCGCTCCCGAGGATATAGATTGTGTCATATCCATCGGAGGAGACGGAACCATGATAAAGGCCGTGCGGGAGCTGGCGGACAGGGATGTGCTCTTTGTGGGCATAAATTTAGGGACCATAGGCTTTCTTACGGATGTGGAGACTGCTTCACTGGAGTCTTCCCTTCAAAGGCTTATGGATGGCAGATATGATGTGGAAGAGCGGATGATGATCACCGGTTGTGTGAACGACGGTGATGAGAAACTGGCCCTCAATGATATAACCATGGCCAGGAGCGGACCTCTGTCGGTTCTTGAATACAGAGTGTATGTCAATGATAATTTTCTGACTTCCTACAGGGCAGACGGAGTGATAGTCAGCACTCCTACCGGTTCCACCGGATACAATCTGTCTGCGGGAGGACCTATAGTAAAACCTAATTCACAGGTTATGGTGATCACGCCTATCTGCGCCCATACACTGAATTCCAGATCCATAGTCCTGGGCAAAAGGGACGTGGTGAGAGTCGAGGTGATCTGGGACAGAAGCGGCGGCGCTGCCGAAGTGAGTTATGACGGAGAAAATCACACACCCCTCAACATAGGAGATGCGGTTACCATTAAGGCGGCTTCAAAGACCACCAGATTTGTCCGCATGTCCTCTGAAAGCTTCGTTACTTTGTTAAGTCAGAAATTACGATGAGGTGTGTAATATGTTACTTGAATTAAATATTAAGAATCTGGCTCTCATTAGCCGGGCCGACCTTTCCTTTGACAAGGGGATGCATGTGCTGACAGGTGAGACGGGAGCCGGAAAAAGCATGCTGCTGGGAGCCATGGATCTGGCTCTGGGCGGCAGGGCGTCTGCCGATATGATACGTCAGGGACAGGATGAGGCCTATGCGGAGCTGGTCTTTGATGTGTCAGGAGATGAAAGTCTTATAGAAAAACTCAATGAGCTGGATATCGCTCCGGATGAGGAGGGTACGATCATTCTCTCCAGGAAGATATCAGGATCGAAAAAGGGAAGCTGTAAGATAAACGGGGAGACAGCCACCATATCAAAGCTTAAGGCTGTAGCCGATCTGCTGATAGACATTCACGGCCAGCATGAGCATCAGTCGCTGCTCAATCGTTCCAATCATATTAAAATACTGGATGGTTTCGTGCCTGCAAAGGACAGGGGTGTTTTTGACGAGCTCAAAAATGCCTATGGACAGTACAGGGAATTAAGGGACAGACTGGAAAATGAGAAAAGCGATGAGGCCGGCAGGGAGAGGGAGCTTTCCTATATGCGCCATGAGCTTAATGAGATAGAATCCGCAGCCCTGAGGCCGGGAGAGGATGATGAGATCCAGGAGAGATATGATCTCATATCCAACGGCAAGAGGATAACGGATGCGCTTTCAAAGGCAGGAGAGCTTCTGGGCGCAGGTGAGGGCAATGCCATGCTGCGTGAGGCTCCGGCCCTTGACAGGGTGGGAGAGGCCATCGGCGAGATAAGCGCCGTGGCAGAGTACGCTCCGGCCCTGGAATCTTTGGCGGATATGCTGAGGGATGCGGAGAGCATACTTTCCGACGCCTGTCATGAGCTGTCCGGTCATATGGCCTCCTTTGATTTTGACGAGGGTGCCTTAAATGAGTGTTCACAGCGCCTGGATCTTATAAATACCCTTAAGAAAAGATACGGTTCTTCCATAGAAGAGATAAATTCATATGCGGATGATCTGAGAATTAAAATCGAAAGATATGAAAACTATGAAGCATATATAAGCTCGCTTGAGTCTGATCTTGATAAACGCGAGACAGAGTTAAAGAGGCTTTGTGAAAAGGCTTCGAAGCTCAGGAAGAAGGCGGCTCTGGAGCTTGAAAAGAAGATGAAGGAAGAACTGTCGGATCTCAATTTCCTGAGTGCCGATTTCAGGGCGGATATCAGGGAACGGGAGGATTACAGCGCTTTGGGGTCTGACATCGTGGAATTCATGATATCCATGAATCCCGGAGAACCCCTTAAGTCTCTGTCGCAAGTGGCATCCGGCGGTGAGCTTTCCAGGATCATGCTGGCCCTTCGGACCATCGGGGATGCGGACGACGGTATAGGGACTTTGATCTTTGATGAGATAGATGCGGGAATAAGCGGCGTGACTGCCATGATGGTGGCTAAGAAGCTTTCGGATCTTTCAAAAAAACGTCAGGTTATCTGCATCACGCATCTGGCTCAGATCGCGGCTTTTGCGGATCATCATTTCTTTATCGAAAAGAGCGCCAGAGATAATGTGACCACTACCAGTGTGAAGGTGCTGGGAGATGAGGAACGCATAGGCGAACTGACCCGGCTGCTGGGAGGGACTGCATCTGCCGGTGCCACTGCCGCGGAACTTTTGCAAAAGGCCGCTGAGTACGGTCTGTAAATGTGTGCTTTACATTTTAGCTGTGGCATTATAAAATAATAGACAGGGTTAAGGTGTTTTTTTATTGGAGGTACTATGAAAAATATACTGTTTATCGCATCTGAATGTGTGCCCTTTATAAAGACGGGCGGTCTGGCGGACGTAGTCGGTTCCCTTCCAAAGCTTATCGACAAGAGATATTTTGACGTGAGAGTGATCATGCCGAAGTATATGTGCATGCGTCAGGAGTTTAAGGACATGATGGAGTATCTGACACATTTCTACATGGATTTCAATTATCAGAGCAGATATGTGGGCGTGCTCCAGTGCAAATATCAGGGAGTTCAGTTCTATTTCATTGACAATGAATCATATTTCGGAGGTGGCTCTCCCTACGGCAATATCCGCGAGGATATAGAGAAGTTTATCTTCTTTGACAAGGCGGCTCTTTCGGCGCTTCCCCTTATAGGATTTAAGCCTGACATAGTACATTGTCATGACTGGCAGACCGGACTGGTACCCGTATACCTCAAAGATTCATTCAGGGCCGGTGAGTTCTATCAGGGGATCAAGTCAGTCATCACCATACACAATCTCAAGTTCCAGGGTACCTGGGATGTAAAGACCATACAGACCATAGCGGGTCTTCCGGATTATTATTTTACTCCAGATAAGCTGGAGGCGTATAAGGATGCGAACCTTCTTAAGGGCGGCATAGTCTTTGCGGACTGTATCACCACGGTTTCAAATACCTACGCCGAGGAGATAAAGACGGGATTCTACGGCGAGGGGCTAGACGGACTGTTAAGGGCCAGGAGTAATGATCTTCGTGGTATAGTGAACGGCATAGATTATGAGGAGTATAATCCTGCCACGGATGAGTTCCTGGCTCATAAGTACAACGCCAGGAATTTCCGTAAGGAAAAGATCAAAAATAAGAGGGCGCTCCAGGAGGAGATGGGACTGGATGTGGACGATTCCAAGTTTATGATAGGTATCGTTTCCAGACTTACGGATCAGAAGGGCTTTGATCTCATAGCCTACATCATGGACGAACTGTGTCAGGATGATGTGCAGGTGGTGGTACTGGGTACCGGCGAAGAGCGGTACGAGAATATGTTCAGACACTTTGACTGGAAGTATAATAATAAAGTGGCTGCCAATATCTATTACAGTGAGGCTTTGAGCCATAAGATCTACGGCTCCTGCGATGCCTTCCTGATGCCTTCGCTTTTCGAGCCCTGCGGACTGTCCCAGCTCATGTCCTTAAGGTATGGCACCGTGCCCATCGTCAGGGAGACCGGCGGACTTAAGGATACCGTCTTCCCTTACAATGAGTTCGAGGGAACCGGCACCGGCTTCTCCTTCATGAATTATAATGCGCATGAGATGCTGGCCACCATCCGCTACGCGAAGCGTATCTTCACTGAAAGAAAGCGTGAGTGGAATAAGATAATCGACAGGGCCATGGCCATGGATTTCTCCTGGAAGGCTTCCGCAGGAAAGTACACCGAGATGTATGACTGGATGCTGGGTGAGTGAGATTATCGGATAAGTTTGTATTAGTATGAAATAAAAGACACTTTCTTTGAGAACTTTTAAGTGTTCCTGAGGAAGTGTCTTTTTTGTGCGGGTCTTAAGCTTCTGCGATAGGAACAGTGATCAGAGGTCTTGCCATCATGGAATAGTTGGTATAGTAGATCACGAAGCCCGGCTTGGCACCGTTTGGCTTTTTCACATTTTTCTTTTGGAGATAGTCTACCTCCACCTGAGTCATGTCCCGGCCCTTTGAATAAAAGGCGGCGATGGCGGCTGCTTCTTCATAGACCCGGTCGGGCATATCCCCCGTACCTTTATTTTTCACCAGGACATGGGAGCCGGGGATTTTTTTTGCATGGAACCACCAGTCTGCGCTCGTTCCCAGTTTAAAGGTTATATAGTCGTTTTGCAGATTGTTTTTGCCTACATAGATGTCATAGCCGTCGCTGCTTATGTAGTGCATGATGCCGGGAGTCTTGGCAGCAGGCTTTTTACCCTTCTGGAAACGTTTCTTAAGATACCCCGCATCTTCCATTTCCTGTCTGATGCCTGAAAGGTCTTCTTCGCAGGTGGCCAGGTCCAGACTGGTCATGATGGAATCCAGATGTTCTATCTCTTCGGCGGTGGCTTTTATGTACTGAGCCAGAGCTGCCTCGGTACGCTTCATCTTC
>JAFRWW010000052.1 GCA_017441585.1 Lachnospiraceae bacterium | reverse complement strand
TTTCGGCAGGAGATCCCGTTTCGATAGCAAAATCAAAATCTTAAAGAAAGGAGTCGGCCGCTGCATTGGCGATTTCTGAACGACTGAAATTGGTCAATTCTACGCGACTCTGGGTGGTCGATTCTGCCCGACTCTAACAGCTTTTTGGTTTTCCTTTCAGTAAAAGATATTTCTAAAAGAGAATACTTTAAAGTTCCACAATGAAGCATTGGAAAACTCAAATCCTCTATTTTACGTTTGGCCTCCGAATTCATAGGATCTAAATCTAATACTTTTTCATAATACTCATTGGCCTTGTCAAAATTAAACTCATTAAAGAATTCATTCGCCCTATATAAATAACTTTCCACATCAGGTCCACTTTTAATCGTTATATTTGAACCGGAAATATTAACATTACCCGTGGTTGATATATTATAATTATTAATTGCTTCTTGAACTATGAATTCATTTCCGCAATGCTCGCATTTGGCAGTTTTTTCTTCCGGATTTACTTTTAATGGCGCTCCGCACCCTGTACATTTAGCAGGTACCAATTTAGTTGTATCATTTGACATTGATCCCATAAGAGTCCCTATGGGCGTACCACATTTAAAACAGAACATTGCACCATCAGGCAATTCCTGTCCACATTTCATACAAAACATATCCTTCCCCCTTCCTATGATCCGTCATAATCCCCCCAGATTTATTGTATACGGATCATCTATAAATTCAATATTCCTAGTTTCATTGCTTCACGAATTTCAAAATCATGTTCTTGTGCAGGCTCTAACATACGTACACCCCCTAAAAACTTTTTAAAAATACCGGAACAATCGGAACATCCGGAACAAAAAACCGCTATCGAAAAATCCCAACTCCGATAGCGGTTTCATATTTGCGATATATACTATCCTTTTTCAGGCACTTCACTCAGCTGCAATATAGGATAAACTTCCTGAATATGCTTATAATGAACGTCATACGTTGCAACCGACAGATTATATCTCATTGCCAGAAGAGCTATTATGACATCCTGAATAGGCATTGTAAATCCGTTACCCTTTAGATTATACAACATATCCCCTAATTCAGGCCAAAACTCCTCCCTAAATGAGACATTCTCAAAACTCTGCAATGCAGTCCTGATTCTCTGCGAATCCTTATCTGACCTGGCGCCTCTCAACAATTCCGCAATAACTATTCCACATATACAGCACTTGTTGTTTTTAAGGAAATCCTTTTTCTTATCATTGGGATACTTCCAATAATCAATAATAATGTTTGTATCAAGTAATATCATAGCCACCCTTACACCATACTTACCGCTCTTAATTCTTCAACAGCCTCTGCATCTATATCTATATTTCCGGCAAGAGAAAAGAAATCTTCATCTTCAGTCTGATGTTCTTCCGTCAACGCAGCTAAATCCTGCAATATTCCAAGGACAAAAATCATTTTATCATCAGGGATATCGTGTATCATTTTTACAGCCTGTTCTTTCATCTGTGTCATACGCACACCTCCATTCGTCAGCATCCCTTTACTGATATATTTATTCTATCACATCCATATCCAACAATAAACTCTAAAATTATCACTCAGGGTCACCATATTCACCCTATTTCATATGTCTTTTGAGTCTTTTTGATCCTCACGTACCACTATATGTTCCGTCAAACAATTAAAAAAGCGTCATATCTTGTATAGTGTAGATAATGAATATACTAGGATACAAAGTACTCAACCGCGTTCTCAGGGAAAAACTCTTTAAACTCGGAATAGAGCTGTCCCGCCAGAGTCTTGTTATGTGCGATCACCAGAGTCGGCACGTTCAGCTGAGCGATGATATTCGCCATGGTGAAGGTCTTGCCGGAGCCCGTAACACCAAGCAAAGTCTGGCATTGGTTGCCTTCCTTGAAGCCCTTGACCAGCTTCTCGATGGCCTGGGGCTGATCGCCGGTGGGGGCGTATTCGCTGTGTAATTTAAACTTATTTTCGCCTGTGAACACGATAGAAAAGTTCTCCTCTATAAACCTCTGTTTATATCTGACATGATCCGGTCAGATGCCATTACCGCAAGCGGTAATTGGCTCCTATAAGGCACAAATTCGTCGAAACACATCTTCAGTTTTTGCTCCATTTTTGCTTTCGACGAATTTCGTTCACTAAAATTGTCTTTTTCGACCCCATGATACTGTGCGAAATCAACGGTATCAGACGTCACTTTTAGTATACCAAAAGTAACGTTAATTATACTTTTTTTCGGGGAAAAAGGCAACAAAAAGAGCGACCTCACAATCATGTCGCTCTTTAATGATCCTATTCTTTTCAATACAACTCATCTATCGAAGTTCGCAACTCATGAACCGGATAATGTGACAGATTTCTTGTAACCAGTTTCACATTCAGGCATCTGGCTACATCAAAAAACACCCTATCATCCTCATCACCCATCTCAACTTCTTCTGCATTTGTGGGCAAAGGTTCTATCCACAAAGCCTCCATTTATGATATATACTACGCCTTCCATCAATTCTTTCTTCTTTTTTATGCCAGAATTATATCCACATCTCTTAGTTACCCCAAGCAATCTTCTTATTTACAATAGTACTTCTTCGGATTATCCAGTTTATACTGGATTAGCAGTGTGTCACCCACCTGCAATTCATCCTTTCCATTAACTCTGGGGGTTGATCCTTTATATACAATGCCATCAACCGTATACTCAAATATCAGCTTTGCTCTCCACGGCCTAACTGAGTATGGAGGATCCCGACGGATAACCGTGCCCTCAGCAACCCCCTTATAAGTCTTCTGCTTATGAAATTGAAACAGCAACATGGCAATCACCCATAATAGAGCAATACCAAACAGTATTACGTTTTCCATAGCTTATGGCCCCATCTTTCATACCATTCAATCTTTTTTTGCAGAAAAGCAGACTGTATAGACAAAATATTATATCAAGAATCTACTGATGATTCCATCTCTTTCAGATGCAGGCGGGAAAAAACGGCTCAATCTTAAATTTTATGTGATGGCTGATTCCTGACATAGGGCTTCCTGCTCATATCCATAATCTTCAGGAAGAAGTATTCATCATCAGGATAGCCGTATCCGTGCCTGCGTAAGGTCTTGATTTTTTGATTGATACCCTCGATCTTACCGGCAGATATTTTATAAGTTGCATGAGCTATGATTCCCGTAAAATGGGTATCTAATAGCTTTCCAAACCAAAGCAGATGTTTGTTTCTGGTGGCCTTACAAATGTCCATTATACCGCTGATAGCATCCGACATCTGGACTTCGTCTGTCATGGCATACGCAGCTGATAGTTTTTACGCTCTGCCGTTTCATACTAACTGATACTTATCATATAACACTCTTAAACTATGCAAACAGATCATCCATCGTGATCACATTATCAAAGCTCCATCTGTATTCATTTTTCTTAATACCAAATGTAGTGATCAATGTGCTGTGAACCGCACTCTTTTTAGGAATCATTTCATTGAGCAGATTCTTTCTGTGACGTAATACAGAATCATATCATCAAATATCCTTTCAATTATCTATATTGTTTTAACGTCAATACACAGCCGCGCAGTTATTCTGAATCCATTATAATCGTGCGATAAATAGCCGTCAATTAATATTTTCTGTTTTCGCGGCTAATTATCGTAATGTTTTATCGCTATATTGAGCCGATTGCTATAGAGCCACTCTGCCTTCATTAGATACCAATGTTCTCATACCTTACTCCCTACTATGGCAAATTCAAACTTTGTCTTCTTTACAAGCTTCTTTGTCATCTTCCAGGATTTATCCTTCCAGGCCGGGCCTTTAAGAGTAACTTTGAAACAAGCGGTTCCTGCCTTCCTATTCTTTTTGAAAGTCAGCTTATATTTAGTATTATCGATCACTTCATCAGTGGCTTTATTTATCACCACCACCTGTACATCCTTTGTGATCTTCCCGCTGTTTTTCGGATTGTCTGCATTGACATGCTTTTTTCCGTCAAAGGGAACGGACTTCGTGTATATCACTTCCAGTTCCTTCCCCTCTTCACCCACGGTCACCCGTACAGGATCCTTAATTCCGTAATCATAGGGGACGGTCGCCTTACTGGATGAGCTTTTATCCTTTTTATCCGTCTCATCCGTATCATCCGTATTATCTGTATTATCCTTATCCTCTTTCGGGGCAGGGGCATCGGTATATGTGGGATCAACTACCGATATTGTTTTCTCATCACAAGCTATATCTGAAAATAAAGCTTTTACCGTTATTGACGTTAATGCAGTGTCTGAAGGAACCAGTAACGTTTTCTTCGTTATAAAATCAGTACCTTCATATCTGTTTGAAGACTCAGACTGTATGCCGGGGGAAAATGAAACCTTGTGCTTATTATCCACGTATTCTTTGTCTGCATCAGTTAATTCTCTGTCAAATCTGAAAGTGATATAAATATCATAGTCTTGTCCCTTAACCAACTCGGACGGCGCATTAATGCTTACGCTTTGAAGGACGGGGTATGTTATCCAATGTGCGTACAGCTGAGTATCGTCGGTGAAAACATGATCTTCTCCTACTCTGTCACCACCGGTCGCTGCTGTAAACCAGCCGACGAAACTATGACCACTCCTAAACGCTGACGGATAATTTTCGATCCGCCCATCAGCATTTGTTGTCCCGGTGATCAGATCAGTACTTCCATCATGTACTCCTCCGTTCAGATCGAAGGTCACAGAGAAAGTTTTGTCTGATGGTACGGTGTGGAACTTTGCAGCAGCGGCATTTGCATAAGACGCCGCCATCATTAACGGACCTACGCCTTTTGCCTCATTCAGTTTATAACTTTTGCTAAGGTACCCTTCCGGAGCGGTCTCAACTCCCGCAGAAATATAGACATTATGGAGTCCCTCGGAATCCAGATAATTCTTAACTATGCCGTTGAACGCCTTAAGTCCGGCCTCACCGTAAGTATCATCCAGATATCCTTCCACATAGGATTTCATCATGGCGTAGGCTATGAGAGCACTGCCTGAGGTTTCAAGTTCATTGTCACAACCGGTTCCCACAAGCTCCGGCCCATGGTCGATCACGTTGTACCACATGCCAGTCGCCTCATCACGATAGTCCAGCATACCGTCAAAAAGCTGTTTTTCTACTTCTATAAGCGCACTCTTTTCCTCATCATACCCCTCATCCGGAAGCATACTGATAACATCGGCAAGAGCAGCCGCGTACCAGCCCACTGCCCTAAGCCAGTGTTGTCCGTTAAGGCCGTCAGCTCCCCAGCCATGACAATACAGGTGATTTTCCGATGAGTAAAGATTATCGCCAATCCACAACATACGGTTCGCCACATCATGATAGATCTGATCAGGATCCGGTTCTTTACCTGAATAAGTCTGGAAATCTTCGAAAGACAATGTGCCATCATCAAGAGCATTTGCGACTTCCATAAAGAACGGCTGGCCCATATAAAGACCGTCAAGGGCGATGGGATAGGTATTCCAGTTTGTATTATTCATCTTATGCTTAAAGTTACCGTCAGTCCCCTCTACCACCTCATGGTTCTGCAAAAGACCATAAATATAGTCAATAGTCATTTTGTATTTTCCGGTATACTGATTAAGCTCCTCCTCCCGAATCAGATCAAAAAGAGCACGTGCAGGCGGAATGGAGTCCAGTTCGTTTTCCCTGTAATAGTTATCGCTTGCGCCACTGCTGTCGACTTTCCCTGTGCTGTTTATATTAGCTTCATAATAATTATTTACATAGTTAAGATAACTGTCCCTGTCAAGCATAAGAAAGGCATCCATCATAATGCCGTTATAATAGGTCCAGCTCCTCTTTTTACCCTCAGTGTCCCAGATGAATCCACCGGTTCTTGTAGCTAAATTCGAATTATTCTGATAAAGAAGATCAGCCAGTTCATATACGCTGACTACGCTGTTCCCCGTCTCAGAAACAGAGGTGCCGGTAAGGCTTTGCTGCGAGTCCGAGCCGTCTGCCAGAACAGATTGCGGGATCAAAGCCGTGGTAAATGTCAGGGATAATAAAACAGAAATAATTTTTTGGCAAGAGCGTTTTAACTTCATATTATCCTCCTTGTAACCCTCACTATGAGATACCAAAAATATACAAAATATCACAAATTTATAAAAAAGATGTCAATTCCTTCTCATAACATAGATAATCATGTTCGTACATGAAGCATTCACCTACCATTTTAAAACCAAAGACAGCATAAGAGCGGATCGCCTTTATATTATGCTTACCCACCAGGATGTGGGTGCCGCGGTATCCACGGCGTCTTAACTCATCCATGCCAAAGCTCATCATGATCCTGGCATAACCCTTATTCTGTTCTCCCGGCAGCACTGCCAGTCTGGATAACTCGCCTTCGGGTGACAGTTCCTTATTCCAGCAGGGCAGATCGTTGACCTGCTCATCATCGTCGATGGAGATGGACGCCTTTATCTTTCCGTCTTCTTTTAAAACAAACAAAGCATCCCTCGAAAGATCGAAATCGATCGTTTCATTCGAAGGATACTCTTCACTCCAAGGACAATATTCTCTTCCGATCTGTGCCTTATAAAGAGACAGGATCTCCTCTCTGTCTTCTTCACAGGCCATAACTATATTATTATTCATAATGCTTTGCTTACAAAAATTGCTGCCACCGATCTTATTTTAATCCGTTTATAAAAATGATAAGTATGAGGACCGGCAACACATATCTGTAATAACCAAGAAGTTTTTGGCTCATTTTCATTCCTTTTCCGGAATTTACTTCTTCAAAATAGTTATCCGCGCCCCATCCCTGTTTTGACACACAGAACATGACAAACAAAAGCGCACCGATGGGCAGGATCAGATTGCTCACCAGAAAATCCTCGGAGTCAAGGATATCCCGTCCTCCAATCAAATGAACATCCGACAGTAAGTTATATCCCAGAACGCAGGGCAGAGAAGCGATGAGCATAAAGATAAGATTAAGTGCAACTGCCTTTTTTCTGTTCCACTTAAAACCATCCATACAGCTTCCCACCAGGTTTTCGAAAACCGCAGTGACCGTGGAAAAACTGGCAAAGGTCATGAACAGAAAGAACAATGTCCCCCAAAATCTGCCACCCGTCATATTTATAAATACTTCCGGCAGTGTGATAAAAATGAGTGACGGTCCCTGTCCCGGCTCTATTCCAAAAGAAAAGCACGCCGGGAAAATGATGAGTCCGGACATGATGGCGACAAAAGTATCAAGAACGCATATCCTGACGGATTCACCGGTCAGTGAATAATCCTTTGAGATATAACTTCCGAATATCTCCATGGATCCGATTCCTAAGCTCAGCGTAAAAAATGCCTGATTCATGGCTGCCGTTATCACATTAAAAAGACCTACAGAACGCACATTCTCAAGATTAGGCAAAAGATAAAATGAAAGACCTTCCTTTGCACCCCTTAACGTAAGACTGTTCACTGCAAGCAGCATGATAAGAGCCAGAAGGCCGATCATCATCACTTTATTTGCTTTTTCAAGACCATTCTTAACACCTGCGCTCAAAACTGCAAAACCGGCCACGGTTATCATGGCCATAAAGACCACCATCTCCACAGGATCCGCAAGCATATCCATGAACACCTGCGCAGTCTGACCCTGCTGTATATTTTCAAAGGACCCTGTCAGAAATTTCCAGAAATAAGCGAGCATCCAACCGGACACAGTAGTGTAATACATCATAAGAAGATAGGAGCCAGCCACACACAGATAGCCATGCAAATGCCATTTCTGACCGTTTTTTTCAAGGGCCCTGTAACCCTGTATGATCGTCTTTTGCGACGCTCTTCCCACTGCAAATTCCATAGTCATCACAGGAATTCCCATGAGCACCAGAAACAGCAGATAAAACATAACAAAGACTGCGCCACCGTTCTGTCCCGCAATGTAAGGAAATTTCCAAACGTTGCCGATCCCAATGGCACAGCCTGCACTTACTAAAATAAAACCAAGTCTTGTCGCGAAGATTTCTCTGTTTTGCTCCATTTTCACCATGAAATAAGGGGATCATTCCCCTGTTTTACATCCTCCAAAAACATTTTTCACACTTATAACAAAGCGGGCCCTCTCTGTCGGCGGGATACTTCCCCTGAATACCCATCTTGCGCCTGACCTTGGCAAGATCTTTGATCTGATCTTTGGTAAACCCTGTGGGGGTGCCCAGCATCTTTGATTTATACAACAATTCCGCATAAAATTCAAGAGATTCCATCTTCATATAAGCGGACAGAAGATCCACAGACCAGGTAAGGGCGCCATGATTCTCCAAAAGCACTGAATCAAAGTCATCAAGATAAGGCACTATGGAATCAGGCACCTCCTCCGTAGAAGGTGTCGCATACGGGGCAAGAGGCACACAGCCCAAGGACACAACTGCCTCGGACATTATCGGCACTGACAAAGGCTGTCCCGTTATCGCGAAACTCGTGGCAAAACGTGGATGGGCGTGTACCACGGCGCCTATATCAGGGCGCTTAGCATAAACTCTCATATGCATCTTGATCTCACTGGAAGGTCTGAATCCTTCATTAGCCTCTATGACATCGCCCTTCTCATCCACCTTACAAATATATTCGGGAGTCATAAACCCCTTTGATACTCCGGTGGGAGTGCATAAAAATTCATGGTCATTTAATTTAACGGAAATGTTTCCGTCATTGGCAGCCACCATATTACGGTCATATATTCTCTTTCCTATATCGCAGATCCGTTCTTTGATCGCATTTTCATCGGCCATCTTTTTTCCTCCCGATCCTGGCGTTCCTTAAAACATTCCGAAAATCTTTTCCCGAAAAGCATCATAAAGCTTATCGTATGTCGTATACGATATATTGGTATCCGCAAAGGTCGCATTCCACTTTTCCTTTATACCGGTACACAATTTATCGGCGCATTCTTCATCAGTCAGAAGGATGGCAGGAAAAACATAATATATCATATACAGATTCATATCCGCCTGCTGCCTGCCTTTTATCTTTCCGTTTACCGAAAAAGCTTCTGAAATACCATTCACAAAAGTCGCTGCCACCTCATTGATCGCTGATGACTCATCCTCGGCCGTTTTGACATATCCTATCATCTCATCTATAAAATGACCATGCTCCTGCCTAAATTTAGCCATGTTTTTCTCATATGAAGCCTTTCCCAGTTTACCTAACATCAGTTTCAGATCAGTAAAGATCTCCTCTACATTTTCAAGATGCCTCATCTATCTTACCCTTTTTATGCTATGCAAGTACCTCGTCTATTGCCCTGGCGAGCTGGTCGGCACAGGAAGTGCCCCTGCCCCCACAATCATTTCCACGCAGGATATCAGCCGCATGCTTTGCATCGGCGTCTTCAAGCAGCCTGCCTATTGCCTTGAGATTTCCGTCGCATCCTCCCATAAATTTTAAATTATGCATTTTTCCATCGTCGTCAATCTCAAAGTTTATCTGTCTTGAACATACTCCCCGGGGAGTGTAAGTGTAATTCTTTGCCATGATCTTTCCTCCTTCTGTAAATCATATTTTATATCTGACAGACTCTTTTCTCTTTCGTCATTTACTAAAATGATGTTATCTGAGTACTGTCCAATCCGGCTCAAGGGACGGATCATCAAAAGGCTGCTTTAACATATCTTCGGTAAGTCCCAGTTTTTCCAGCCTGTCTGCGATCATTCTGTCCATTTCCTTCTGATCCACTACTTTTATCCCGATCTCATCATATATCTTCATGTATTTGTCATCGGGGTACACATTTTCTCCATCCTTTTCAAACACATATACCTGGCCCCGCAGATAATCATCATATCCGTCCGCATAGCCCATTTTATCATAATCATAAGCCGGCTCAGACTCAAAGGAATAAACATATCTGATGATTCCGTCTTCCGCGAAATCATCTTCAGGATAATCTTCGGGAAGCGTATAATCCTCAGGTATGGAATAACGGCTTATCATGGCATCCTTCAGAGCATAATCGGTCTCACACATATAAATCCTCACAGGGGTGCCGTCAGCATCTGTCATATCATATCCGTCATAATGGATGGCCGCTCCGCCGCTGCCTCCGTTACTGCAGACACCATATTTATTTACGGTAGCAAAAGAACGGTAATAGTTTTCATTCATGGCTACGGCAACATAATCGGCGCCCAGTTTATTTACATCGTAATAAATGGTCAGAGGATCATTGCCCTCATCATCCGATGCCTCTATCCTTAAGAAAAACTGAGTGGTCACCTGACCGCCACGATCTATAGGCGCGCAGCTAATGCTCTGTATCTTCTTAGGGTTAGTCTCTCCCCACACATTTTCAAGTGAAGTGCTGATAATGTCATACAGTTCATCCAGGGTATAGGATTTACCGGGCTCTGTGTAAGCATCATTAGGGGCTTCCATCCTGATGACGCCGCCCTCATTTAAATGATCTGCAAGGGTTTCTATTTCTTTTTCAGGCTCTTTTTCCTGTGAAGCTTCTGTCTGCCCCGCAGCCTGTTCCTGCACTTCGTCGGATGTGGTTTCAATCTCTGTCCCCTGTGTAGGCGAATTCGGTTCATCTTTAGCTATTTTATCACAACCTGTAACCGCCACTACAGATAATGCAAACAATACCGTTAACAATGCTTTTTTCTTCATTTTTCATATACTCCTCTTAATTTCTCTCTTTACACTAATTTACTGAAACTTCCCACATGTCATCCTGCGAAGGATCCTGAAAGAGTTAAAGGATTTAAAAAGGTCATCTTCATAAAGATTCTTCGCTGCGCTCAGAATGACATAAATTGCCTATTTTATCATCAAGTGGGAAGTTTTAGTCAGTCTAAAAATAAACGCTCTTCCAGTACATCAGCAATCCTCTTGCACGCCTTACCATCACCATAGGGATTTTGTGTGCAAACCATGCTGTCATATACTTTTTTATTCTCCAAAAGTTCCTTAAGTTTTTTATAGACCAACATTTTATCTGTTCCTGTAAGATAAGAACATCCTGCCATGATCCCTTCATTTCGCTCGGTCACGTCTCTCATGACCAGCACCGGACGTCCGAAGGACGGGCACTCTTCCTGAACACCACCCGAATCAGTCAGACACAAATAACATCTGGCCTCCAGATTATGAAATGTCTTTACATCCACTGCATTTTCTATACGTATGGTATCGATTCCCTCAAACACTTCCCGTGCCAGTTCGCCCACTTTGGGATTCCTGTGTACGGGGAATATGGCTCGATGCTCAGGATGTTCAAGCAATGCTCTTTTAATCCCTTCAAACATTCCCCGCATGATCTCACCCTGATTCTCCCTGCGGTGTGCCGTTATAAGGATAAAATCATCCCCCGCCCATTCAAGGAGCGGATGGGAAAAATCATCGGAAACCGTAAAACCAAGAGCATCAACGACAGTATTGCCGGTTACAAATACTTTCTCAGGATCTTTACCCTCCCGGATGAGATTCTGACCGGCATCAAAAGTGGGCGCAAAATCATAATCAGATATGAGAGCTATAGCCCGGCGGTTAAACTCTTCAGGATAAGGACTATGAATATTATGGGATCGCAGCCCCGCCTCGATGTGCGCTATGGGAATACCGAGATAAAAAGCGGACAGCGCTGCGCAGTAAGATGTAGTGGTATCGCCGTGGACTATCACTATATCGGGCTGCTCCTTTGTCAATATCTCCTGCAATGGCTGTATCACTTCTCTGGTGATATCAAAAAGTGTCTGATCAGCCCTCATAACATCCAGATCATAATCCGGCTTTACATCAAATATATCAAGAACCTGATCCAGCATATCACGATGCTGTCCTGTAACACAGACTACATTTTCAAAGCATGACCTTCCCGCCGTCTCCCTGATGAGGGGACAGATCTTTACTGCCTCAGGCCTTGTTCCAAAAATGTACATCAATCTTTTCTTCATATATCACCTTACAACAACACTATTATATTTTATGCTTTTATCTACTATTTCGCAATTCTTTTTGATATAATATATGTCGTTTGTAATATTTAATAACATATGCACTGAGATATAGGGATTTATTTAATGTCAAGAGTATTAGTAGGCATGTCAGGCGGCGTGGACAGCGCAGTGGCAGCATATCTGTTAAAAAAAGAAGGATACGATGTGGTGGGCGTAACCCTGCGGACCTGGCAATCGGATGACGGCGGGGAAAGCCGCTGCTGTGAGATAGATGACGCTCGCAGATCAGCCGATCTGATAGGGATAGATTATCACACCCTGAACTGTACCATGCAGTTTAAGGAAAAGGTCATCGACCCCTTTATAGACGAATACATAAATGCCCGCACCCCCAATCCCTGCATAGAATGCAACAGATATGTGAAATGGGAGCGCATGCTGTACATGGCAAAGATACTGGAGGCAGATTATATAGCCACCGGACACTATGCCAGGATAAAAAAACTGGATAACGGCAGATACACGGTTCAAAAAGCACTCCATGCAAAAAAAGACCAGACCTACATGCTCTATAAGCTGACTCAGGAACAATTGGCCTCTACTCTCATGCCCCTGGGTGATTATACAAAGGACGAGGTAAGGCAGATAGCAACTGACATAGGTCTGTCAGTCGCGCAGAAAAAAGATTCACAGGAGATCTGCTTTGTGACCAATAACGATCACGCTGATTTTATTTGTGGCCACACTGATCAAAAGCTTCCCGGCGAGGGAAACTTTGTAGACGAAGAAGGTAACATACTCGGCCATCACAAAGGACTGATCCACTATACCGTGGGCCAGAGGAAAGGGCTAAACATCGCACTGGGATATCCTGCTTATATCAATAAAATAGACCCTGTGAAAAATGAGGTGGTACTGGGACCGGAAACCTCGGTGATGAGCACCGAAGTCTTCTGCCGTGACGTTAATTTCCTGAGCATATCGAATTTATCAGATAACACTGAACTCAGATGCTATACAAAAATACGATATCACCATGAGGCAAAACCTTCAGTAATTTCACGAACGAAAAACGAGCTCGTCAAAATAATCTTTGACGAGCCCGTAAAAGCTGCCGCACCCGGCCAATCCGCCGTCTTTTACGATGAGAATGACTGTGTCATCGGCGGCGGTATCATCACTACTGATCATTCATAATACCTACTCATTACTTAAATACTTCTGCGGATAATTCTTCCGCATTCACGCTGTCACTGACATCTCCGATGACGCTGACACAGTACATGGTGCCATCCGAATCGTCATACCACATGCAGCAGGACACCTTACCGTATTTATATAATATGGCTTCTTTTCCGTTTATCTTTATTTCACTCTCCTCATCCCAGTTATAATAAAGTCCGGAGATATCCTCGAACCGATCCGTTTTCTTCATCGTCAGACGACACTGACTTTCCTTTAGATCAAAGGTTGACTCCGCCGTCATACTGTCGGAAACACGATAGGTCACGATAGATGCGCCTTCGGGGATCACGAATCCATGACCCATGATCCTCTTTATTTCATCAGGCTTTGCGGGGCGCATAGCACTATCTTTTGCCGAGCGTACCGAATCACTGATTTTGGCGGAGCCGGCGCTCTCTGACTGATCCAGGCCAAAGGACTTCTTACCATGCGTTTCACGATCGAAGATTTCCTCACTCTCGGCAGCGGGAGCAGATTCTTCAGCTGCATCAGATGCTTCGGCTGCTGCCTCTACAGGCGCCTGGGCGTTATCCTGTATTTTGGCAACTCCCTGTGCTGCTTCTTCTTCGGCCTTATCATCATCGCCCATAGCGGCCTCGGCATAAGATTCATCTGCCGATTCCTCACGTCTTTCAGATTCAGCCTCCATGGCCGCCTCATCTGCGGCAGGTGCCATCTCTGCATTATCCATGGCTGCATCCGATGCAGGCGCCGTCGCGGATTTAGATATGGGGCCTCTTAGATCAAATATCTTTATGGAGAAGAATATTATGACTGCGGCTGCGGCTATACCTGCAAAAATATAATACTTCCTAAAGTTTCTGACCACAGGTTTTTTGAACTCGGGCGTGATTACTTCAGCCTGTGTGGCTTCGGACTCCGCCGTCGTAACCTCAGCCTCCGGAACTTCAGATCCATAGAATGCCGGATCCGGCGCTGCTTCCTCTATATATTTATCATCTATATCGCTTAATCCTCTAAGCAGATCAATGGAATTCATAGATCACTCCTACTTTACCACTACTCTGTCAAAATCCTAAACCTCTATCCCTTCACCTGCCAGCATCTGTCGAAGATCGTCACGCCTTCGCTTAAGGCTCATCTTTACCTTGCTCTCGGTGCACCCGCTCTGACGGGCTATGTCGCTGACAGACATCATATACCAGTACCTTTGTACAAAGAACACCCGCTCATCTTCCTTGAGGGCTGCCAGGAATCTGTTTAAACATTCCTTTAATGCCATCTTATCCGCTATGTCGCCGATATTGTCTTTACCGGAAACGCACTCAGATAATTCATCAAGGCAAAGGGCCAGCTGACCGCCGCCTCTTTTTTGTGCCATGGCGCCCTCCACCCTGGAAAGGGCCAGATTGCGGGTGATGCGTCCCACGTAGGCCCTCAGGGAATCCGGGTTATTGGGCGGGATGCTGTCCCAGGTTTTGAGTCCGGTGTCATTTACACACTCATCGGAATCCTCTTTGTTGAAAAGTATGTTCCAGGCTATCTTAAAGCAGTAGGGGAAATACTTTTCAAAGAGATGCTTTACGGCATCATCCCGCCTGTTAAAGAATAATTCTATGATCTGTCTGTCATCCATATAGCTTCAAAACTTCCCACTTAGGGAGAACCACTCTGTTTCATATCCTGCCGTACAGGTATAGGAACTCTCTGCGATATTCATCGCTGTCTGCGTACTTTGTGCCTTCCATGCGATACAGCACATCCCTTAAGCTGCTGTCGCCGGCGTACTGTGAACCACGGAGGATCATTCCTATCTGTGCCACGCCTGCTGCCCAGGACATATCATCGCTCATATACTTTGATACCATGGTCTTGTCCACGGGATACTCCATCAGTCTGCTGGTGCTGCCATCGGGATCCTTGTATCTGATATTGACTGTCAGCAGTTCTCCCTTTGCCATATCCAGAGGTTCAGATTTTGCACTCTTGTCGGTGTACTTTGATTCCACCTTTTCCACGGGCTGTGAAGAAGCATAGCCGGCTATCTCATAGAGAGCAGTCACACAGTGTCCTGCACCTATCTCGCCGCCGTCCTTGGTATCATCCGCAAAGCTCTCGGCTGCCATCTGTCTGTTCTCATATCCGATGAGCCTGTAACCCTTGATATACTCAGGGTTAAACTCCACCTGAAGCTTCACATCCTTAGCTACGGTAAACAGGGTGCCGCCGATCTCATCTATCAGAACTCTCCTGGCCTCATTTACGGAATCTATATAATTATAATTTCCATTGCCGTTATCCGCAAGTGCTTCCATGTTCACATCCGAAATATTACCCTGGCCAAAGCCCAGAACCGAAAGATATATGCCGCTCTTGGCCTTTTCCTGTACCAGTCTTGTCAAAGAGCCCTCATCAGTAGCGCCCACATTGAGATCACCGTCGGTAGCCAGGATTATCCTGTTGTTGCCGCCCTTTATAAAGTTTCTCTGTGCGATCTCATATGCCGTGTTGATACCTGCTGAACCGTTGGTGGAACCGCCTGCGAAAAGATCCTCCATGGCGTCGTTTATCCTGGCCTTCTCGCCGCCCCTTACGCCATCCAGGACCACGGTGTCACCGGATGCATACGTCACGATGGATATCCTGTCATTATCCCCCAATTCCTCGCACAGAAGGCGGAAGGATCTCTGAATGAGAGGAAGCTTATCGCTGTCAGCCATGGAACCGGATACATCCACCAGGAATACCAGATTGGAATTGGTCCTCTCTCTCATATCCATATCCTTTGCCTTTAATCCCACCAGCAGAAGGTGATTGTCCTTATTCCAGGGGCAGGGAGCTATCTGTGTGGTTACGCCGAAGGGATCATTGCCACTGGGTGCCTTGTAATCATAAGAGAAATAATTGATCATTTCCTCGATCCTGACAGCATCTGCGGGGATATCCTGGTTATTTAAGATCATCCTGCGGACATTTGCATAAGATGCGGTATCCACATCTGCGGAAAAAGTGGAGAAGGGAGATGAAACAGGAGACATCCACACATTCTCGGGGATATATTTATATTCCTCCGTGTTGAGATCATCCTCGTAATAATATTCTTCCTCGTAAAAATCCGAATCTTCCACACAGCCCTGTGAAGGAAAGCCGTCGTTTGCTGCCCTGAATCCCGCACTTTTGGAATGTGTACCTAGACCCTTGGCGCTTCCCGTTATGGCCTCGGGCATAGCCTTGTAGGAATTTGTGCCGTCAAAAGCTTCGCACCCGGCGCTCTCTGACATATCGTAAGCAGGTGCTGCCTCTGATGCAGGCTCATCATAATATTCATACACCGGTGCATCATTGGTTTCCGATGCTGTAGCATCATCGCCGCTGTAGGCTTCATATTCAGCCTCAGCCTTTACCGCGTCACCTGCACCGGGGAATGCAGCATCAGCTGCCTGCGTTCCTTCACTTTTTGAGAACAATCCACAGCCTGAAAATGTGGTGGTGATCATACCTGCTGCAAGTATCATGCTTATCATTCTTTTTTTCATAACGAACCTCCTTATTGTTTAAAACCGTCTTTTTCTTCCGGGCTTTTTGCCCCTTCTAAAACTATAGACAGGAAACCGGAGAGGTACGTCACAATTCTTTTTAAAATTTTTTATTTTTTTTAAGATTCTTCCTGTTGCTTCGCAACCCCTCGCCGGGGCGGCATCACACCACTTCGTGATGTGATCTGCGTCGCTTCGCTCAGAATGACCTCAAATAAACCATACTCAAAATGACATGATACAGAACATCAAGACAATAAAAAAAGAGGGGACTCATCCCCTCCTTAAATCTGACTCATTTATGATCCGTCATTCAAATGATAGAATTATAAAATCCCCGCCAGCGCCGCTCCGCAGGATCCGCAGAAAGAGGCTGTAAGGGGATTCTCCGCCTTACAGGAAGGACAGATAGTGATGCCCTTTGCGGTATTTAAGTCTATCTTAAGCTCCGCCTCCTTTGCCATGCTCTTCCTGATGGTATCAAAGGCTTCGGCATACTCAGGCTCAAAATCCCCCGCCTCATCATGGGCGTCAAAATACATCTTTCCGATCTTTTTATACATATCGGACTGCAGCCTGTCCTGCTGTGCGATCTGAGAATTTATCTTGGTGACAGCGGATATCTCCTTTGTCTTACTGTCTATGGCCTCAGTGGCGTCATTAAAAGTTTTACCCAGTTTTTCAAAAAAGTCCATTTTAATTTACCTCTCCAGTGATGTCAGTTCCAGCATGCGTGAAAAATAGATGAGATCCGCCATATCGGTCTCCGAAAGTCTGCAGGCGCTCTCCTTATCGGCGGTATACACTACATATCCGGCCTTTTTCGCCTCTTTCATGTTGTAGATCATCATAAATCTGTATTCTTTTTCTTCCAGATACTTTATGATGGCATCATCACTTCCCTTTTTAAGGTCGAAGATATTCAAAATGGCCACATTGTTTGAATCAAACTTTTTAGCCACGTCATCCGAAGACAAAATGGACATGTCAACCGTCTCTTCGGCTATGAGTTCCCTGCCGTCCGGCTTGGTCTTTCTTTTCAGTCCATAGCGGGATTCATGCAGATTATCGTAGAAAACATATACCCCGTCCAGTTCAAAGGTCCTCATCACATTTTCAAGTCCTGTCTGAATGGGTACGACGGCCTTTCTCAAAAAGCTGTTCATATACCCGTTTATCAGCGCTATCTTGGCGTCCTCGGAAGCCACCTGACGGGTGGTCACATTTGTGATGGATGCCTCTTTGAGCTCTCCGTGGATCTCTGGAGTATAAATGATGTAACGGTTACGCCCCTTCATCTTTGCACGATAGAGCATCTTGTCAGCCAGCATGAAAAGCTCGTCATAGCTGGTTCCGTCATCGGGATAAAGCACCGCGCCTATGGAAACCGTCACATCTATCTCGTCACGGAAATTCTTGTACTTATCCTCCACAGTCTCACGGATGGCCGCCAGCACTTCTCTTATCTTAAAGCTGCTGTCCACGTTATCCAGAACCACCATGAACTCATCGCCGCCGATCCTGCCGGTCTGGCCCTTGTTACCCACACAGTCCCTGATGATATGCGCCACATCTATGATAACCTCGTCACCGCACATATGTCCGAAAAGGTCATTTACATTTTTAAAATGATCTATATCCAACAGGATGAAATAAAACATCTTCCTGGGATAGATACGGGTAAGACTGGCAGCATAATCCGTAATGGCCTGCTTGTTCAAAAGCTCGGTCATGGCATCATACTGAATGGGAGTGGACTTCTCGTTCATGGACTGGATATCCACCAGATCCAGTTCGATGATACCTTTATTCTCTCCATTCTTCTTGATATTGGCCGCTATCCAGTTCAGCACATCTCCGGCGGTGCGGATACGAAAACAGCACATGCCCTTTCTGCCCTCACTCAGTGCAAAAAGAGAATTCTTAAGCTGTGTCATATCCTGAGGCGGCACCAGCTGATCAAGGCTTGTGATCTTGTCATTTCCCACATAGGCGTAAAATGAATCCGAAGCATCCGAAAGCTTCAGTTCCTCATCAACGGCTATCTGGAATTTCAAAAAATGATCCATACATTTCTCCTTTTCAGCTGTCCTTCTTTAACAACTCGTCAAACTCGTCAAGTGGCATGGGTTTGTAAAACAAAAATCCCTGAGCCCTGGTACATCCGTTATCCACAAAAAATTTTTTCTGCGCTTCTGTCTCTATTCCTTCAACGATCATTTCAACATTTAATTCCCTGAGCATATTGATAAGATTCCTGATGACTATCCTGCTCTTGGGATTCTCGATATCAGACAGGAATTCCTTATCTATCTTGACCTCGTCCAATTCACGGCTCCTGAGCATATTCAGCGAGGAATAGCCGCTTCCGAAATCATCCATGGAGATCGTAAATCCGCTTTGCCTCAGCTTCTTCATCTGATCATCCATATTGTTTTCATCTAGGGCAAAAGCACTCTCGGTGATCTCCAGAACCACATACTCCGTCGGCACCTCATATCTCTCATGCATGCCCAGTATCCTCTGGGCCAGCTTATCTTCAAAGCTGTGCATCCTGGACACATTTACCGAAATGGGCAAAGGTGTGCGGCCCTCATCTAATACACGTTTTTGATAGGCAAAAATACGAGCCCACATAAATCTGTCCACATTTATTATAAGACCCGTCTTTTCTATAATGGGAATAAACTCAGCCGGACTCTTGATCCCTTCGCCGGGTTTATTCCATCTGACCAAAGCCTCGCCACCAATAATTTTGCCAGTGGTCATATCCACCTTAGGCTGTATATAAGGTATCACTTCCCCATGCTCAAGGCCCACCATCATATCACTCTCGATGAGCTTTTCCTTAAGCATATTGGTACGCATTTCATCACGGAAAAAGCAGTAATCCGCGTAATACTTTCCCTTTACCTCCGAAAGCGCCATCGTGGCACAATCCTTGAGATAAGGAATGGCAGGACTCCTGTCACGGGAAGCACAGATACCGAAAGATATGATCACCCGGAAGGAATTAAACATATTCTTGATCCTGCGCTTGATATTAACACAGATATCGGAAAGTTCGGACTGGTCGATATATGCGGTAAAGAGGCAGAATGTATCCGCCCGCATATGTCCAGCAACCGTGAAGCTGCGTTCCTCCACATATTTATTCAGACAGTCGGCGATAAATAAAAGAAGCCTGTCCCCCTCACTTCTGCCAAGGAATTCGTTAACTGCCTTAAAGCGGGTGATATCCATCACTATGACCGCATATTTTAGATCGGGATTTGCCTTGACTATCTCTGAGGATTTGTAATTAAACATCCTCAGTATGGGAAGCTTTGTCAGCGAATTATAGTTGGCGATATCATCAACGCTTTCTACTTTATTCTTTTCGTAGTTGTAGAGCTGTTCCTTGCCTTCTTCCGTTTTCTGATATGAAGCGGCAAAAACTTTATCTCTCTGTTCTTTATCCATACCTTCCCCACGTCACATCCGGAAATCTAACCCTTCCCCGGAATCAGTTCCTTCTTTGCAGCATCCAGCTGCGTATCCGTCTTATCTTCCTTATATTTATCCACATCCAGTTCCACTTCCACGTCAGGCTCTATCCCCACTCCGTGAATATTATGACCGTTGGGCGAATAATAATCCTCCACGGTTATCTTGAGAGCGGAACCGTCACCCAGAGGATAAATGCTCTGAACTATACCCTTACCATAGGTCTTCTTGCCTACGATGGTCGCCAGATCATAATCTTTGAGTGCCCCCGTCAGTATCTCCGAAGCGCTGGCTGAATACTGGTCCACAAGCACTACCATGGGACCTTTATACGACTGATGCGCATCGGAATTATAATTCTTGGTGTGACCTTCCTTATCAACCACATAAACTATCTTACCCTCAGGCAGCAGTTCATCCGCAATATCACAGACTGTATCCACATTACCCCCGGGATTCTCACGAAGATCCAGTATCATGGACTTCATGCCCTGATCCTGCAGGTCATAGAGTGCCTTCATGAACTGGTCATAGGTCACTTCATCAAACTCGGAAATATAGATATAGCCTATCTTGTTTTCCTCATCCTCCATGCGATACTCGACAGTCTCCATGTCGATGATATCCCTTACCACATCGAAGGTAACTTCTTCATCACCTCTTTTAAAGACGAGATTGACTTTACTTCCCTTTTCGCCTCTCACCTTTAAGACCACGGAATCCAGCTCCTGCTTTGAAATATCCTCGCCGTCCACCTTGAGCAGAATATCATCATCCCGTATACCTGCTCTTTCGGCCGGAGAATCGGAGATTACCTTATATACCTTGATCTGTTTGGTATCCTCATCCTGAGTCAGGTTCATACCCACGCCGCCAAAGGAACCTCTGGTGGTGTCCATCATGGACTTAAAATCTTCGGAATTGAGATATACACTGTAGGGATCTCCCAAAGAATCCATCATGCCCCTGTACATGCCGTCTTCCAGCGTATCCTGGGTGATCTGATCCTCATGAAGATAATGATCCCTGATCATGGTCTCGATGAGCTTTAATTTTTCGGTAGCTTTATAATTGAGACGGAAGGTATCGGAGCTGTACATGATGAGCAGTGCTATTATCACTACCACAGCGCATCCGCAAATGCCTGCCACCAGACCCACTATGAGGCCGGCAACGAATTTCATGCCTCCCTTTCCCTTTTTATCGGAAGGATCATTTTCACCGGAGGAGCCCTCTACCCTGTAGGTCTCAGGATACTCCGTCCGGTAACCGTCTCCCGCAATTTGCGTTTCATTATCATTATAATCCATTACTTTATCCTTACTTTACGGAATAGTTAAGCTTCACCGTTATGGAAGCCGTCTTATTCCTGGAACTGGTATTAAAAGTACCGCCGGAAGAATATTCATCCGATGCGGAATTGGTGGCCGTGATCTGGAACACGCCGAGATTGGCGCTGTTCATGCCGGCGAGGGTGGCACCGCTTTCTCTTGCCACTATGTCCACTCTGGCCTTTGCATTCTGAGTGGCCTCTTCTATGAGCTGAAGCTTTAACTCATCAAGCTTCGTGTAATAATACTCGGGAGAATCCGAGGTGAATTCCACGCCCGATTCGATAAGGGCGGAGATATCACGGGATATCTTATCGATCTTATCCACATCCTGAGAGCTCACGGACACTTCCTGATTAAGCTTATAATCGCCGGGGATATCGCCTATATAATCTCCGTTTTCATTATACTGTGAAAGAGATTCGCGATATATATTTACGGATGAGAATACCATCTCACTGTCCGTCACGCCCGAATCCAGCAGATATCTCCTGACCAGCTCGGAATCACGCTTCAGCTTACTGTATGCCGCCTTGGAAGTGGCAGCAGAGCTTTTAAAGCTGCCTCTCCACACTACCAGATCGGCCTCAAAATCGCAGCTGGCAGAACCCGTAGCGGTGATACCGGTCTTGATATCACTCTTTCTGAACTGCTTCATGCCGGAAACAAAAATAGCCACACATATGATAGCGCTGATACCCAGAAGGGCTGCCGCCAGTGCTCCTCTTGATTTCATATCGTCCTGATTTCCTTTCTTCTTAACCCGTACGATCCCATTTCAAGCCCCGGGATCATCGCGCCCACAACTGCATTTTGATAAAACAGTATCTTATATATTATATAACTAATGTCACAATTTGTCGAGATTAGGCTTTTTTCATCTTCCTTAAGACAAGGATCACCACCACCATGAGAACCAGGGTGACAGGCAGTGCCACAAGAGCCGTGGCGCTTTCAAAATTATATCCCAATATACCCGCCAGCACATAACCCACACAGGATACCGCTGCCGCCGTCAGGGCGTAAGGAAGCTGGGTGGACACATGGTTCACATGGTCGCAATGGGCTCCCGCCGAGGCCATGATAGTGGTATCCGATATGGGCGAACAGTGGTCGCCGCACACAGCTCCTGCAAGACAGGCAGATATGGATATAACCAGCATTTCATAAGTGGAAGCATCCGAACCGAATACGTTGGTCACAATGGGGATCAGTATGGCAAAGGTACCCCAGCTGGTTCCCGTCGAAAAGGCAAGGAACAGAGCTACTGCAAAAATAAGGGCGGGAAGGAACATCTTTAAACCGCCGGCTGAAGATTCCACCAGATCGTGAACAAAGAATTTAGCTCCCAGAAGTCCGGTCATACCGGAAAGAGTCCATGCCATGGTCAGTATAAGGATAGGAGCCACCATAGCCTTAAAGCCCTCGGGTATGCAGTCCGTAAAACCTTTAAAATCAAGGACTCCTCTTATCATATAGAAGAAGAAAGTGATGATCAGAGTCACCACAGCGCCGAACACCAGTCCCATGGAGGCATCGGCGTTTGCAAAGGCATTCACGAAGGTTTCTCCCGAGAAAAATCCGCCTGTATAAACCATTCCGATGATACAGCAGAAAATAAGTACCACTACTGGGAACACCAGATCTATGACTTTACCGTCAGGAGTGGTGAGCTCATCCTTAACGTCACCGTAGGGGCGCTCTGCCGTGGTGAAAATATCACCGGCATTCGCGTTGTCCTCGTGAGTCTTCATGGAACCAAAATCAAATTTAAGGATCACGATGGTTATCATCATAACCAAAGTGGTCAGGGCATAGAAATTATAAGGAATAGTCTTTAAGAACATGGCAAAACCGTTGATGTTCGAATCATCGGGCACCGAAGATGTAACGGCTGCCGCCCAGCTGGACACAGGCGCTATGATACATACGGGAGCCGCGGTAGCATCTATGAGATAAGCCAGCTTTGCCCTGGAAACCTTCTGTCTGTCAGTCACGGGCCTCATAACGGAACCTACTGTCAGACAGTTGAAATAATCGTCGATAAATATGAGCACGCCGAGGGCTATGGTGGCAAGCTGGGCTCCCACCCTGCTCTTTATATGGGCGGACGCCCATTTACCAAAGGCTGCTGAACCGCCCACCTTGTTCATGAGGGCCACCAGTATGCCCAGGATCACCAGAAAGACCAGGATACCTGCGTTCCAACTGTCGGCAAGCTTTGATATCATACCACCGTCAGGATTAAACAGCATGGTCTCCAGCATGAGCTGGAAATTACCGTTGGCATAAAGCAGAGCTCCGGTAACGATACCTATGAACAGTGACGAATAAACCTCCTTCGTGATAAGCGCCAGAACAATGGCTATTATCGGAGGCAAAAGTGATGCCGGCGTAGAATAGACTCCCGGCTGATAGGTCTCCGGATCCACCTGTCCCGGATGTGTAGCGGACAGGGCCGCAAACACGATCACAAGTATCACCAACAGTGCTGCATAAAAAATACTTTTCTTCTTCATTTTAAGGTTCCTTCCGGTTAAAATAAAAGTGTCAGTTTATTATGACTATTTCCTTGTTCCGGCGAAAGGCCGTAACTATCCTCATGATACCACCATACACCATACCTGCGCAATAGATATCTACCGCAATGCTCTCCTTTAAAAGCACCAGACACAGGATTCCCGCGATGAGATTTACCAGACCTATGCTCATCTTAAGTCTCCAGCTTTTTGAACCGCGTTTTTTGGTATCCACCGCATTTACGATAGTCACGAGACCGGTAAACACATGGAGCACCGCCAGGTACAGCAGAATAAGCAGAGGCGGTATGTCATTAAGAGAAAGGGTAAACAGACCGAAATCAAAGATCAGTATGCCCGAAAACAGCACACGGGAACCGCCCACCATATATCTGGCCATGGTGATATAGTACACGATCAGTTTGATTCCCCTGAAGGTAAACACAAATCCCAGCATTATCATGATGAATGCATATCCATCGGAGGGATCGATCAAAAAGGGAATGGAGATGAACAGCATGAACAGCCCTGCTATGAATGATTTTATTCTTTGGATTCTCGTCATCTTTTAATTACCGGTTTCATATTAAAACAGTATTACTTTATTCTATTGTCATTCTGAGCGAAGCGAAGAATCTTTTAAGATCCTTCGTCACTTCGTTCCTCAGGATGACATTATGGCGCACTTCGTTCCTCAGGATGACATTATGGCGCACTTCGTTCCTCAGGATGACATGGCGATAAGATCTGAAAGCTTTGTCGAGAAGATCCCGGCCAGGGGATTCTTTGAAATAAAAATCTCCCGGGCCACCATATTCTTCTGTCTTATGGCCGCGTCAAAAAACATTCCCAGCATCGTACCGGCCTTTTCATCCTTAAGCGCAGCCATATACTCTTCCTGATACAGACCAAGGTCAAAGTCCGGGACACGCTCTCCCGAGAGGCTTTCCCCAAAGGCGCGCCAGTCATCCGATGCATCAACCTGCCTCTTCCTTATTATGGCCTCGATCCTGTCTTCATGGCCCCTGACAGCCTCCTCATCATATAGCCCCGTCTCAAACCCGGGAATATCGCCTCTTATATATTTCAGCGCATATATCATCTGCCTGAACGCCTTCCAATAGTCCGAAGGGTTATCCTTGACCAGTTCCATGTAATCTCCCCAGGCCGGAAGATATTTATACACACAGAAGCTGTAATCAGGAAGATGGCCTGCCCGTCCGTGTCCCAGATTCATTATGGAGTTCTCGTTATTCTGAAAGATGCTGTTGGAATACAGGCCCTTTTCGGGATCATCGGTCGCAGTCTTATGCCGGAAGGCTATCTTCTTTTGGGTACCGTCTGGAAAGATCTCAAAAAAATGCTGGTCCGTATTATTTATGACCAGGGAAGGAGTCCCGGCAAAATAACGATGAGCCCAGGTGTCCGCCAGCACATGCATGGCAAGGCCTGCGGAAGGCAGATCTTTGTTTTTTGCCAGCTCCACCGTCTTTTTTAAGAGTTCACCGTCAGGTCCGCAGATGAGTCTGTATTTGTTCAAATAGAATCTTGTCCCTCTTCTTTTCGCGTAAAGATCCGCAGGTAAAAAATGAAAGGAGGACCATATCTTCGTGATATTCTGAAGTCCCAGAAGGTCCGTCCTGGAATCCAGTAATTCCATCTGGAGCTGGGTAGTGGCAGCCTCTCCCGGCGCATTCAGTTTTCTTAACAGGGCAGCGTGGCACTCATCCACAAACTGGGCAAAATAAGCGATCCTGACGCTTTCATTATGATCAAAACCTGCCAGATATGAAGCACAGTATGTGGCGTAATAATGAAAATCCAGTTGCATATTTATCCTTTCAGTTCAGCC
The DNA here is from genome assembly GCA_017441585.1 of Lachnospiraceae bacterium. Classification (GTDB taxonomy): domain Bacteria; phylum Bacillota; class Clostridia; order Lachnospirales; family Lachnospiraceae; genus UBA1753. Next base: position 31,304 of record JAFRWW010000052.1, on the reverse strand, counting down.
TTCTGTTCAACTTTCAGTTTAGCTTTCAGCTTAGCGCTCAGTATTCTCTTCCTGATGCTGCAGTAAAGCATTTCAAAACATATGATTATGGTGGTCACATCCAAAATAATTGAAGAAAACTCCGTATCCTCGTCATTTACGATGGTATCATCCGTCTCCTCAAACATATCGTCGATGTCTTCCGATTCTTCAATCATATCGTCAGAATCTTCCAAATCTTCTAACGTATCATCGGGGTCTTCAATAGCTTCATCCAGTATATCCACCATGGTATCGGAATAACCAAGGGATGAAATGGCAGACTGTGCCACAAATAAAGCAAAAAGCAGATAGATCACCATATTCTTCCTGCCGAGACCGTCGCGGATAGCCTGAATACCTATGAACAGATGGAACAGGACCGAAAAAAACAGCGCGATCATGATCAGGATGATGATTCCCTTAAGTATAATTAAACCATCTTCCTGAGTCATATCGGGAGTCAGATCTACCGCCCGTCTCATTATCGCTTTTAGCTTGTAACGTTCAGAATACACTTCCAGCCCAAACCTGAAAAATGACCACACTGAGAGCATGATCATGGCCAGTCCGCTTATGACGAGACGTTTTGAGTATTTCCTGTATTTGATTTCTTCAATACTGTTGTTTTCAAATTCCATTATTTGTATTCTGTCACTTCAAAAAGGATCATCATGGATACCACTGATTCACTTTTGAGGTGGGGATTTCAAAATGCTGGTAATCCTTGCGGTCGCTCCAGCTCCCACCCCACTCAAAACCGTGGGATATGAACAGGTCATAGCAAAGGTCACCCTTCTCTATCTTATAATCAAAATCAGCATCACGGTCAAGATAGGGCTCTCCCGTTATGGGTTCGATTATCCTTTTACCGTCCACCACCTTGGTATAAGGATTATAGAGCGTGTTTATGTCCACAGCCAGCCCCAGGCCATGCTTTGAAACCTTTGTGGTATGGGATATGAACCTGAAATTAAAGGAAGATGAATTATTATCCTCCATCGAAGTCTCATCGTCGGCGCCGTACTCATCCACCAGCCTTATCTTTTCAATGGGATAATCATTTTCATAAAGCTGTTTAAGGATATCCAGCACATCCTCTGCGATGTGATAATTTACTATCATCTCACCCTCATGGGTGACGCCGTCCTTATCCTTGTGAAGCACATGAAGATAGCGGAGGTCTTCTCTTGGAAGGGTGCAGTTGTCCTTAAAGGATTTGCCTTTGATACGGGCAAAAATATCGTCGGTTATCTCTGAAATGTAAAAAGCTTCATTTCCCTTTATCACATCACCTGTGGCAGGGGCACCCGTTGCATCATCCGTTGTATCTTTTTCCACGATCTGTGAGTCGTCGTCAATGACCATGGCCGGCTTAGCCGTGTCTGTCTCCGAAGTGGATGTCTGTTCCGGATCCGGTGTGGCCGGTGAAGTATCCGATATATTATCTGTAGTGCCTGAAGTCGTCTCGGAAGCTGCAGGAACAGATGATGCGGTATCTGAGACCAGGTTACAGCCTGTGATGGATACTGCCAGAATTGCTGTTATTGATACAATCAGAAATTTTTTCATAGGGGTTAACTTATTTCCTTTTTTAGTCTTTTGTCAATCTATAGTCGGGTATATCTCCCTGATCTGCGCAGCGGCCTCATCGTACATGAACTGACTGATATTTTCGGCTGCACTCTCAAGCTTTTCCCTCTGGGTAATCCTGAAAGGGTATCCCGCCAGTTTTTTTACAAGGGAAGCAGCCAGATCATCGTCAAAATCATCAAGGGCTTCCAAAAGCGCATCAGCGGTTTCAAGCGCTTCCTTTGCACCTATCTCACCGGATGCCTTAAAGGAATCCATCTCTTCAAGGGGCCTTAACACTTCCAGCACTTTACCATACTCGTCAAGAGTTCTTTGAAAATTCGCATCCACTGCCGCCCTGTCATTATTTTTAGAAACCATTTCAAGAGTTTCAAACATAGACGAGAGTACCATGGCCCCTATCATCTTTGAGTTACTCTTAAGAGCATGGACGGTTATCATAAAATTCTCCAGGTCATCAGAATCAAGATAAGCATTTATCTTTTCCTTATTGCCTGATGAAGATTTGACAAAACGCTGGAGGGCAGAAATATATTTTTCTTCGGAACCGGTATAGGCCAGTCCCGTCTGTATATTAAAACCTGCCTCGATAAGTTTACTTATATCAAAATCCACAATGTACCTCCATGTGTATGTTCTATATATTGATCTGCAAATTCTTTAAGATTCTTCGGCTCCTCAAAATGACAATAGGCGCAAAAAATGACTACTTAGTCAAAGAATCACTCCACCGGTGTATCGGGATCAGCAGCGGTAAGTATGAATTCCACCTCATGCTTTTCCATATATTTTGCGGCGCTTTCTTCATTGCGGACGAACACGCCTTTATACTTCCCGCCGATAGACTCCTTCAAAGCCTTAAGCTTATCCGGCGAATCATTTATGACCAGGATCACGGGTTTATTCTTATCATCCGTCTCTTCCTGCGCCTTAAGCTGCTCCGGCGTCAAAATAAGGGAAGGATCTATATACTTGAGCAATATATTCTCCAGATCCGCATACATGACCGGCTTTGACAGATAATCGGTAAAGCCCGCCTGCAGATAAAACTCCCTGGCACCTATGATAGCGTCGGCGGTAAGGGCAATGACCGGAGTACCTTCCGCCAGATGCTCCTGTCTCATGATCTCAATGGTCTTATTTCCCGACATTCCCGGCATCATCTGATCCAGCAGAATGATCTCAAAGGAATTCCTTTCCAGGATGGAAAGACATTCCTGTCCTGACTGGGCCGTGGTGATCTGTATCCTTGTATCCTTAAGAAGGGACTCTATGACCTCCAGGTTCATCTCATTATCATCCACGATCAGCACACGTGCCGATGGAGCCACCAGAGCCGGTTTATACTCATCCACATTTTCCTGCATCCTGGATATATTCTGGGCAAAATCGCCTATGGGTCTTTCATCGACGATGGTCTGCTTCATACGCGCCGTAAAGGTGGTACCCTCGCCATACTTACTCTTTACCTCAATGGAACCTTCCATCATCTCCACCAGTCTCATGGCGATGTGAAGACCCAGTCCCGTTCCCTCGATATTCCTGTTTCTGTCCTGCTCCAGGCGCTGGAAGGAAGTAAAGAGTTTATCCATATCTTCATCCTTGATCCCTATTCCCGTATCGCTCACAATGAGCTGCAGCATGCTGACCGACCTGTCATAGGAAACATCAATGGATACAGAGCCCTCATGAGTATATTTGATGGCGTTATTAATGAGATTGAGCATTACCTGACGCACCCTGATCTCATCGCCGCAAAGAGCAGCAGGGATATCCTCATCCACCTTGATATTATACTTAAGATTCTTATCCTGAGCCTTCTTCATGGTCATGTTGACGATATCATTGATGACGGAGGCAAAGCTGTACTCCACGGGCACCAGATCCATCTTGCCCGACTCTATCTTTGAAAAATCAAGGATTCCGTTGATTATGGACAGCAGCGTCTTGCCGGCGCTCTGTATGTTGAGGGCATATTTCTTTATGGGATCTCCCGGAGACGAACGGAGTATCATCTCATCCATTCCCAGAATGGCGTTCATTGGAGTCCTTATCTCATGGGACATATTGGCAAGGAAATCACTCTTGGCTTTATTTGACGCATTGGCCGCATCCTTTTCCAGCTCCAGCACCTTCCTCTCATAGGATGCCTTCTGCTCCTCCAGCTTCATCTCCTCCATACGCTTTGTATAGTTGCGCTCATTCTTATGACCCACATAGTAGAATATGGCGATCATGATGAATATTAGGGAACATATGAACACATTTATGATGAGCTGTCTGGTCACTTCAGCATACAGTTCGTTGTTGCTGACCACCATCACCACATACCAGTTATTCTTTATCCTGTTGACAAATACGGTGCTTTTTTCCCCTTCATACATCTGGGAAAAACTGCCTGTTTCCCAATTTTTTATGGAAGATAAGAGCTCTGTACCTCCCGGGATTTGTGTAATGCTCGTCCCTTTTTTGCGCTCATCTCCGTGGGCTATTATGAGACCGGACTCATCTATGACAAAGCCATAACCCTTACCGTTTATGGTAAGCTCCTTCATCAGGGACTGAATGCCGTCAAGCTTAACATCCAAGGACAGGATATTCTGCCTGTCTGGAAGCATCCTGCACACGGATATGATCAGACTGCCTGTCTGGGCGTCGATATAAGGGGGCACAAAAACCACCTCACCATCGCCGTCCCGGGCGCCCACATACCAGTCACGGGTTTTGGGATCGTAGTCATCGGGGGGCACCCAATTCAGGCCGTCCATATATTTACTCATAATATAACCGTAAAGACCGTGATAATTTTCACCGAACTGCTCAGTGACGTTATCGGTCTCCTCAACCAGAAATTCATGTATACGTGAGGGAGTGGAACCGCTGATCAACATGTGATGCACCGAATCGGCAGTGATCTGAAGCACATTTTCGGCGGTATTAAGATGATTTTCGATCAATGAAGAAACATTTTTGATCCTGTCCTCAATAACCGCGCTGGAATTGAGCACAGCCACATTATAGATGAGCTTTGAGGTATAGCCCACCATGACAGCCACAAAAATGAACACCAGTATGAGGGGTATGAACATACTGTGTTTTTTGCGTCCGTATTCTTTTGTATCATCTATCTCTGTTTTATTCTCAAGATCAGCCATTTTTGCACCATGCTCACATATTACTGTGACCATCGCAACATTTAATGGCCACTATAACAACACTTATGTCTTCCATCACTCGATGGTGAAATATTTCTCCGGAACCGCCACCTTGGTCACGCCCATATAATGACCGGGGTCTCCCATTATGTAAGTATCCTGATAAACCAAAAATATCTTATCCGACTTTTCGCCGGTCTTCGCTTCCGTATACTGGGATCCGTTCCACTCAGCCTTGGGAGAAAAAATGCTGTAAGCCTTGGACAGATCATTGATATCATTGAGAGTACTCTCACCCAATATCACGTTTCTGGCATGCTCGGCCAGGCCTGCGGAACAGGTATATCCATAGGAGTAGGTCCAGGTGCCGAACCTGCCGGCGCCTCCCTTTTCCACTACCGCTCTTTCCACCTTATCCAGGATCTTTTCAAAATCTCCTCCATCATCGCTGAAATCAAGGTCCAAAGCTCCCGGATAACCCATCAGAGGTGACGGAAGATCCGCCTCGATAAAATATCCTCCATTTTCCATAAGAGACTTGATAAGCGGCTCCGTGTGGGCATCATTCGTACAAAAGTACGCCGAGTTGGGTCCATATTTTTCCACCCACTCGGGGACATGCTCCGTAATGAAGAACTGAGCCCCGGGAACTCCCACCTCAGTCGTAGGGTCAGGCGCTTCTTCCATCTCAAATTTCATGCCGAATTCGTCGCAGGCCGCCTTCATGATATCTACGCGGCGGGCTATGGTCTCGTATGACAGATGACGGGGGAAAGATATGTGCACGAAGGTATCGCAGCCCAGTTCATGGGCAGTACGTATCATCAGATAACCACGTCCCACAAAATCGCTGCACACCACAAGATCGGAAACTTCCTCGATATCCGCAAAATCCTCATAGGGCTCTCCCGCTATGCAGAGTATGTCAGGTCTGGTTTCCTTTATCCTTCGGAAAGCCTCCACAGTCCCATCCACCGCCTGATTAACGATAATGGCCTTCATCTTAGGGTCTTCGGACAGATTCACGATAGTCTGAACGGTAACCTCGAACTCCTCGGTAAAATTGTCGGGATATATGGCCAGGGTCACCTTATCCTGACCGTACTTTTCCTGAAAAGCCTCGGCGCCACGCCTGTCATCCTCGGACTGTGAAAATGAGCCCGTGACTATACCTATGCGAAAATCATCCTCATCGCTTTCCTCAGGCATCTGCTCCTTATTCTCGCCGGCCTCTTCCTCTGTCTTTTCTTCTACGGCAACACTGTCCGAAGTATCCGCCGTATCAGTAACAGCCTGCGAACCCGTGCAGGCCGTCATGGAAAAGACCATGGCCGACATCAGAAATATGCTTATCAGTTTTTTTATCATAGTTGTCCTCCTAAGTACGTAAAAGTTCATTCCAGAGCATCGATTATCTTTGCCACCAGTTCCGACTTCTTACAGGGCTTTATCACATAACCCTGAGGACGAAGCTCGGTCAGGGTCTGCAGCACGGCTTCCTTGTCACTGACTCCCGTCAGAAAGATCACCGGAATGTCATACCACTCGGGAAATGCCTGGATATTCCTAAGTACATCCGGACCGTCTTCATCCGGCATCAGATAATCCAAAAGTATCAGATCAGGTCTGTCTTTCGTCAGGTATCTGTACGCATCTGCTCCCGATCTCACGCAGATCACTCTGTAAAACTCCTCCAACTGTTCCTTTATATGAGACAGATATTCGGAATCGTCATCCACCACCAGGATCTTCTTTTTATCATAAAAACTTCTGTCATTAATGAACTCATGGAACTGGGCCAGATTATCTTCCTTTTTCTTTGCCAGTATCTGCTCCACTTCTTTGAGTTTTTCACGAAGGACGGAATAGGAAACGGGCCTTGGCAAAAACAACACCCGCCCTAACCGCGTGTATCTTATGAATACCTCTTCATCCTTTCTGTTGGTGATCACCACCACCAGAGTCTCCCCACGTGCCACTGCTTCACGGATGACATTATAGGACGCTATGGATTCCTCAGTCTCATCACCCAGACATATGATGACCACCGGAGGGAGCCCCTCCAGCATCAGGTCAAAAAGGGTATTCCTGTAAGGCTCGCAGCTCATGGGATTTATCCCCTTCTCCCCCTGCAGAAATGAACATATATCCTTTACAATGCTTCTGTTTTTTCCTGTTACTAATACTTTAAGTCTCATATTATTTTCTCATTATCATTTCACAAATGTCGATCCGATAAAGTTGCCCTTGCCCTTCACCTCAAAGCCTCCATCCTTTAAGACAAAGTCAAAATCCTTCTTCTTAAGCTTAAAGGTGCTGCCATTAAGGCTGACCGTCACCCATGAAAGCTTGCCCTTTGCCGCATCACACTTGCTTCCAGTGACTGATGCGTTGGTCAGGTCAGACCCTTTTCATCTTCGCTGTTTTTGCCGGATGATGACGAATCATCTTTTTGATCGGAAGATGATGTATCCCCCTTCTTATCCGAAGAAGATGATGTGTCCTGCTTCGCACTCGAGGATGAACTTGATGATGAGCTTGACGTTGAACTTGACGACGTACTCGAGGATGAGCTCGACGATGAACTCGAAGTTGAACTCGATGACGTACCTGAGGATGAACTTGACGATGAGCTTGAAGTTGAACTCGATGACGTACCCGAAGACGAGCTTGATGATGAACTTGACGACAAGCTTGAACTCGAGCCAGAAGGATCATCCGGTTCCACACTCTTATTTATCTTCCATGCAGGATAGAGCACGACGTCCTCATCAAAGCTGACACTTTCTTCCAGATCGTATTCCTTTACTCCGCCGTCAGAAAGAGCCCAGCCATCCATAGTATAACCGATTCTGGTGAAAACTGCATCTTCAAGGTTAAAGGCACTGCCCACATCATGTCTTTCAAATCTGCTAAGACCTGTTCCCCTGATGCCCTTTTCATATGTCACTCTTATGGTCTCATCCCCACCTGTGACATCGACAGTCATGTCCTCCAGAGTCCAGGGGGCAGAATCATCCGTATAAATGCCATAATTAACCGCATCGTCACTTCCGTCCACATTTATGTTCGTACTTTTTAACTCGAATCCGTATGACTGCCAATCATCTGCATAAATCCCATATGCACTCTTCGTATTGCCGTCAAAAGACTTTACATCGACTGTTGTCACTTTTCCATCGGAAGAATCAAGTAAATATTTTCTTTCATTGCACACATATATTCCATATGCACTGCAAAAGCCCGGTTCATCAGAAGTTCCGGCCACACTTTCAACCTTACAGTCGATCAGCTTGGTCCCTGCGGTTGTTCCGTCAGTCTCTCCCTCATCATAAATACTGATTCTGTCCTTTTTCATTTTCGTCTGTATCCAAACAATCCATTCATACAGACGATTCTATCTTTTTTCATTTTCGTCTGTACGCCCTTCCGAAGCGATACGGACTATTCTACCATTTTTCTTTTTTCGTCCGTATCCAAACACTCCGCCATATATAATACGGTAAAACTCTGCCGTGAACAACATTCCACGCGTATTGCGTCATTTCCGCCACATAATCTGTTCTATGTCATCACAAAACAAATCACAAAACAAAAAGAGACGATTCCCGACAACAGGAATCATCTCTTAAACAAAACACCACAAAAATCTTCAAACAAATTTAAGCACTGATGGCGTCAGTATACTGCCGCCAGTATCTCAGGATATAATCCGCATCCCTCTCTCCATTAAGATAATGCCTGATCTCATCCATCTCATCCATGAACTCGATCACACAATACGCCTTTGCTGCATTCTTAGGATCGAAAGCGATCATTTCTATCATTCTCTTTATCTTTTGAAGATAAAAGTATGCATGATCCTCATCCGACCTGTTCTCCAAATAGTCTGTATGAGCCTGAACGAGTCGTCTTACCTCTCCGTCAATATTGGAGAGCTGCTCAAAGAATGTCAGACTGTTCCATATTTCCCTGTTCATATATATCTCCGTTCCAATACCATCGTTTCTAATAAACCCACTTCTTCAGAATATCAAACAACTCATCCTTAATAATACCATCCGTAAGTTCACGCCCATGTCCTAACTGCAGTTCCCTGTTACGTTCAACATTCGGATGCGCCTCCCAGACCACTTTCATTTCGGAGAGATCATTCCCAAAGAGAATATCTCCGCCGAATATATCTTTATAATCCGATCCGTCATCATATAATTCATGCTCCATGATCACATGGATATCCTCATCAATACTGACTCTTTGCCGTTTTCTGTCAATACAGAATTTTATTCTGTCGGGATAACATTTATTTCCCTCTTTTATCAATCTCTCTATCGGTATTCTTTCATTTAAGATCATTCTATACCTCTCTCCAACATATGCTCATTCACCCACTATGCAAATCTGGGAACAGTATATTACCTATTACAATATAATTCAAGGCAAAATAACTGAACAACTGACCATTATACTTTTGACATGATCTTTTTGATCAGACGTTCGTTGACGGGTAAAAAGATGCCGGCGACGGGGCCCACCAACGCCATGCATACGATGGTGCCCAGGCCCACCTGACCGCCAAGGAGAAAACCGGTCAGAAGAAATGCCGCATCGACTATGATACGGGTGATGCTGAATTTTGAACCCTTTTTATCGGAGATAACGACAGCCACCAGATCATTGGGACCTGTACCTGCCTCTGACTTTATCACAATGGTCATGCCATAGGCAAGGATCACGCAGCCTGCCACCAGCATGATCACACGGCCTGCCATATGATCTACTTTACTTAAAGGGCCGCCTATAAGGGCGTTAAACATATCTATGATGGGACCACCGAATACCATGCAAAGCACTGTTCCAAGCTTAATATAACTCTTATCCACGATAAGGAGTATGATGATAATGATCAGTGAGATGGCGATATGCGTCCTGCCGTGGGTAAGGATGGGGAAAAAGGAGGAGAGCGTTCTAAACACGCCCTGCACCAGGACGTTGAAAGGATCTGCACCAAGGTCTGAGATCAAAAATAAGGTAACTCCCAGATGCGCTATGGTCAGACCTACCAATAAAATAATGCTTCTTATGATGTATTCTTTAATCTGTCTCTTCATAATTTTTACGTGCTAATAGCATCCATGTACCGGCGCCAATATCTCAGAATATAATCAGCGTCCTACTCTCCGATGCTTCTATTATAACAGTTCCAGCAATGCTTTTGCAGCCTTTTCCCAAGAATAATTATCAAGAAAGGCCTCAATCTCTTCCCGGGACCGGGGGCTTAAAGCAACGGATGTGTGATCATAGTCATAAGGATCAATATAATCGGCTATATCACCATAGATTTCTCTCATACAGGGGGTATCGGACACTATTATGCCCTTTGCACCGGATGCCAATGCCTCCATGGGCGGTATGCCAAAGCCCTCATAGAATGTGGGCAGGATAAACGCCTTACAATGAGCCATCAGAGCCTTAGCCTCGCCATCTGACACATAGCCCGCAAGGATGAGATTAGCGGGCTTATCCTCACCGCCGGCACTTAAACTCATATGTCCTGCCAATACAAAAGTTTCTTCCGGATGCTGTCTTGCAGCCTCTATTATCCATTTTACATTCTTATTGGGAGCGGCTGTGGCCATAGCAAAAAAATAACCGCCGTCTTTAAGAGCCAGGCGATCAACGACAGACTCATCCGGCACAATCGTTAAAATATGCTGCCAGCCGTTCGATACCAGGCTTATCCGATCGGGATTAATACGATAAGCTCTCAATATCTCTGATTTTGAAAATTCGGAAACCGTGATGATATGCGCTTTTGACCATATGATAGCCAGATACATGATCTGAAATACCATTACCGAATAAACACCTCGTAATGAAGTATTAAAAAAATGTGGATTCACCTTTAGTGAAATATCATGAAGGGCTACTATCCCCCGGGGCGCAAAAAAAGGTATGGTGTTACAAAGGGAGATAACCTTTGCCCTATGTTTTCTCAAATAAAACGCAAGATCTGTTTGTTCCCAAAGATACCCCTTGATGCGGCCGTATCTGATCTCCTTTATGTTTTTGAGGTCCAAAGATTTATCACAGCAAAGCGGAACCAGGAGTTCACATACTCCCGGTTCCACTATCTTATCAAGTTCCTTTATCAGGTTGATGCTGTATCTCTCCACACCTGTGAGACGTCTGGTGAGAAAGATACCGTCTATCACATACTCAGCACTCATATCAAGAATTTAATCCTTTTGAAAGCATAAAGTTTTCAGACCGATTATAACAAAATTCCGCATAAAACAAAATTGTTTTATTTAAAAGAACATGAAAAAGGGACGGTCCAAAACCGGACCGTCCCCTGATATCAAAAAATTCTCATAACGATCATTTCTTTAAGGCAATTTCAAGAGAATTCTTGTAATCACCGGTTCCTTTGATCACTATCTTGTCAGAGCCAATCTCGTAGGTGAAGTCCTTTTTAGCCTTAGGGTTATACTTAACTCCGTTTACTGTAAGCGAAAGCTTCTTAACCTTTGTGCCCTTCTTATCCAGTTCATAAGTAACATTCATAGCCTGAGTCAGATCCACCGGCTCTATTGTAAACTCTAAAGACTTCTTCTTGATCGCCTTGTTTACGGTACTGATCTGCTTCCTTTTCTCCTTTGCGATGCCTTTCTTTGCCTTAAAGGACACTGTAAAGGATGCATTCTTTTCAAGAACCGGCGAAGAATGCTTGACATTCTTAAACTTAAATTGAGGTTCAGCAGAATCAAGCAAAGTGGAGTTAAGATTAATGATCAGTCCCCCCACGGTATACGTACTGTTTGAAAGGCTCACTACTTCTTTAGACTTAAACTTACTTCCGGTGAAATTAACGTTATCAAGATATCCCACACTCACGGTAGCATTTAATTCTGTGTTATTTATCAGATTGATCCAATTTAAGGTAATGTTCGTCACGCTATCCGGAACCGGAACAGGAACCGGAACAGGAACAGGAACCGGAACCGGAACAGGCTCTGTACCATTATCATGAATCGTATCATTGTCAGGGGTCGTGCTATTGTCAGGGATCGTGCTATTGTCAGGGATCGTGCCATTGCCACCGCTTGTTCCATTAACCACGGTAAGCAGCAGGCTGGCGTTACCCATTGTATCTTCTGACTGATAGAATGCGGTTATATTGGTGACGCCCAAACCTACAGGATGAACCAGACCTTCGTCATCTACAGTAGCGACCGACATATTACTGCTTTCAAAACTCCATTCACCTTCATACATTCCGAGGTTTTCTGCAGTCACATTAAGAATGAAATCGGGATCCCCCAGTTTAACCTGTAACTTATCACCCTGGGCTATAGACACAATGGCGTCTTCGTAAGAATATTTTCCCTTAATAGGAAGTGTGAACTGTTTTTCACAGGAAGAATTCATACATTCTCCTGTGGGGCAATTATAATCCACTCCGAAGACATAATCGCCATCCGGAATTTCCGAGACATTGATGAAGCCCCAGTAACTCATCTGTTCCCATGACTCCAGAGTGCTCATATTCCAAGACTCCAAAGCTGTCTTTTCCGTGCCCGATACAGGCCGGTACCAGGTCGATAAGGTACCGTTTTTCGCAGGGGTAATGGACATAAAATGCGCATAAAGCATATCATCCTCGGAACCAGACTCCATATCCGTGTATGTATATCCTTCAGGTCCTACCAGAACCCCCTCCTTACTGCTTTCTTCCAAAGGAGTGGTGAAATTCAGGTATTTACCGCTGTCGCAGGCATACTCTGCAGAGAAGTAGTAATATCCGGGATCAAGGGTTTTATTCAGATCCGTTATATATATTTCGATTTCACTATCATCATAACCTTCCAGATCCGTGGTATTAAACAGTTTTTTCTCATCGCTGCCGGCCTTGGTGTAATATACCGCGATCTTACCCTCCGTCACATTTTCTATTGGAGAATAAAGATAAACATCAACAGCATTTGACTCCCCGGAAGAAGGATAACAATATACGCTCACATATCCCTTAGGATATATCGCGTGACTGTCAGTAAAATAACTGGTAGTAGCATCAGAAGTAAATTTCATACTCACAGAATTATATTTACCTACATCGTTTATCGTCACATTGAAAAAGCCCTGGCTGTCGGTAACGATATCATCATACTTTTTACCATTCACAAAAACATGAATAACTTCATTTGCAAGACACGGACCGGTGAAATCGCTGTTATTCATTAAAGTTCCGTTCGCCGCTGTATTATATACCCACGTAAATGCTCTATATGTGAATGTATCACCCAGTACTGCACTTGAGGTCCTGTTTACAGTAGCATTTCCGTAATGATCCAGATCACAGCCTATCCGACCCTTGTCATAAGAGCGTGTCAGCAGCTCATTCCCCATAGGATCGGTGATCGTGACACTGTAACTATTCTTACCCTGATCTATGGTACCGTTAACCCCTCCGTAATAGCATTCTACATAACTGCCATATCGCCATTCAGGATTATAATCTATACCAAACGAAGAATTGCTGAAGGTAATATTCTCACCGATACAGCCAAAAATATCACCAACGCCAAGGCGTTTACTCTTACTGTAATCATAATATATTACAGTACCATCACTGAAAGCCTGTGAAGCCGCAAATACCTTAAAGACTATCGAAGTATCATTATTCTTTGCCCTTTCCATGTTAATGAGTGTCCAGTTATAGACTCCCTCACCTGAGCCTCTTACCAGGATGGAAGGCTTAGTGGAAAGAGGTCCGTTGTCCCTGGCCTCATCCACCGTACCACCGTACCAGTTTCCTCCGATAAAATTAGAAATATATGCCTTTTCATCTACTTCATCCAGCACGATCTCGGGCTGGGTATTTTTAAGAAATACGCTGTCTTTGATCTCATCGTATTCCGTACCTACATATTCCCTATAGACAGCTCCACCCGCCTCAGAATCCGTAACCTTATTATCTATAAAGCTACACTTATCTACGATATATTGCCCATCGTTAGATTCATCATCTATGATCCTGTCATAAATGGCGCCACCCTTCTGAGCAGTATTGTTCACAAATACACACTCTTTCACCTTCATGTAGTTTCCCGTACAGTTTACCATTATAGCTCCGCCGTAGGATTCCCCCGCATTGTACTCACCTTCGAGGCTTCCTACATTATCCATAAAGGAACTATTCGTCACCATAATAGAACCGTTTGATCCAAGATAGATAGCTCCGCCTCCGGCCTGAGCGCCGTTATTCTTAAAGGTGCAGTTCTCAATACTGATCTCATCATAACTTCCGGAAGAACAGATCGCTCCTCCATAGACGCCTGTATTGTTTTCAAAGGTACAGTTATAGAGCGACAATTCAAAGCCATCTTCACTAAATTCATCAAACAGAATGCTGTCCTCAAAATTCACAAATCTGGCGTTAACGATCTCAACCGATTCAAATGCTGAACACAGATCTTTCAGATTTTTCCTATCGATATTCTGACCTGAAAGAGCGGGGTCCTTAGTTCCCCTGAAGGCATAACCTCTCGCATCGATCATCACACTGCCCTCACGCTTGTCAACACCCGGAACGATTCCGTTATCGACAAAGACATCCTCTGTCAGATATACACTGTAATAGCTTTCAACATCGTCAATGGCCTCACATATCTGCTTATGCAGGCCACTATAGGTGGAATTCTCATATGCCTCGCCCGAATCAAGATATATTGACCCTATTCCTTCGCCGGCGATTTCCTCTTCAACCAGGGCATCCTCGTCTATTTTTGCATCATCGGACACTATGGCCTCATCAGATTCGTCCTCTCCTTCACCGACGCCGTTCACCTCCAGAGCCTCGGCATCAGCATCTTCCCCAAATGCAGCCTCATCATACGAGACTTCATCCGCAACGCCTGTCCCTCCGCCGGGCGTCAGCGCAGGATACTCCTCGGCACACACGGTAAAGGCCATGCAGTAAGAAAACAGATAAAAACACAGCCCGAACCTGGTCAGCCTTTTTAAGATCTTTCCCCTTAACATAACTCGTCCTCCTCGATATAGATTTACTTCTATACTTTTATTTACCCTGTCAGGATTCTTCGTCACTTCGTTCCTCAAAATGACAAAAAATTAACTTGAATCATTTTAACATCTTTCCCGGTAAATGACAACAAAGCCATAAAAAGGGACGGTCCAAAACCGGACCGCCCCCTAATATCAAAGAATGCTGATAACGATCATTTCACATTTAACGGTATTAAATAAGTATTCTTATAATCACCGGTGCCTTTGATCGTTATACTATCAGTGCCCATCTCATAGGTAAAATTCTTTTTAGCTTTAAGGTTATACTTAAATCCGTTTGCGTTAAGCGAAACCTTCTTAACCTTTGCGCCCTTCTTATCCGTTACATAGGTGACGTCCTTAGCCTGAGCCAGATCCACCTGCTCTAATGTAAACTCCATAGGATGTGTCTTGAGCACTTTATTTGCGGCTTTGATCTGCGCTTTTACGCCCTTATCTATGCCCTTATTCGCCTTGAGCTTAACCGTAACAGACGCCTTCTTACCGGTCACTGCAGTAGAATGTTTTGCATTCTTAAACTTAAACTGAGGCACTGCATACTTAAGCAATGATGAATTAAACTGTATGGACACTGCTCCTACGGTATAAATGTTATCAGAACCCGTCTTTACATCTGCAGCTTTATACTTGCAGTCGGTATAGGTAGTATTCTGCGTATACGCCATATCTACAGTCACATTCATCTCAGGTAAAGAGATAGGCTCAACCTTTGTCAGCACAATACCGCTTGTACCGTTCTCAACGGGAACAGGCTCTGTACCATTATCAGGAATCGTTCCATTATCGGGTATCGTTCCATTGTCAGGTATCGTTCCATTGTCAGGTATTGTACCATTACCGCTGCCTGATCCGTTGACAACTGTAAGAAGCAAGGATGCGCTTCCCTCTGTGTAATAGGACTCATATGCAGCCGTAAGGTTTGTAACGCCTGCTGCCAGAGGAACTACAAATCCATTCTCATCAATCGTAGCCACGGAAGAATTGCTGCTACTATACATCCACTCGCCGCCTTCTCCCGGATATTCCGCAGATGCGTTAAGATAGAAGCCCTCATCTCCCACTTTAACCTGCATGCTCGATCCCTGTGCGATGGACACACCGGCATCTTGCGTATATGGACTTGAAACAGGGACCGAAATCTGTTTCTCATAGGTACAGTTCATAGATTCGCCTGATGAACTGTTATAATTAACCGTAAAAATGTAATCTCCCTTAGGGATTGAAGAAACATTCAGATCGGCCCAGAAGTTGCTTCTGTAGTACTCATCCTCATCGCTCATATTCCAGCATCTCAAAAGAATATTTTCTCCGCCTGCGGCCGGTCTGTACCATACGGAAACATTACCGTCATTCATGGGAGTGACCGCTGCCACATGAGCCTCAAGTGTATTCTTCATTGAACCGGGCCTCAACTCTGCAGCGGTAAAGCCTGCAGGTCCTACCAGAGTTGATGACTTACTGCCATAATAGTCAGGCTCAGTAGAATTCTTAAAGTTACCACTGTCACAGGTATACTCTGCCGTAAAGTAATACAATCCGGCAGGAAGGGACTCATTCAGATTCTCCACTATAGTTCTATAATCAGATGCATTAACACCGGCCAAATCAAAGTTCTTAAAGAATTTTTTCTCCGGATCCGTAGATGTATTATAATATACCGAAATAATACCCTCTGTGATATTAGTTACAGGGGAACTCAAGGAAACCGTCAGGTTGTTCGGAGCATAAGACACAGTTCCCACTTCGGTATATCCCTTAGGAAAAACACGCTTTTGCTGAGATGCCTGGTTAGGCATGAAATCAACAGAAAAGTTCATATTTACATATTTGGCGGTCTCAAACTCGCCCAGATCATCTGTGTTTATGTAAAATAATCCTTTGCTGTCAGTCACATAATCTCCGATCTTTCTTCCGTCGACAAACGCGTGTATGGTCTCATTTGCAAATACAGGACCTACTCCGGAGGTACCAAGTTCAACCCATTCACCGGTATATTCATTATAATCAAGATAACGACTGAGTGACCCATTTGCCAATGTAGTCCAGTAATTCCCATAAGCCGAGAATATCATTGTATCTCCCTCGACTACAGGATCTAACCACCCTCTGTAGACTGTTCCATCTGTTGCATTTTCAAAAGAAACGCCCCACTTATCAATGGTCCTGTCATAAGTACGGGTCAAAAGCACATTGCCCATGGGATCCTTAATGGATACGGAATAAGACTTGCTTCCGGGATCTATTGAACCCAATAAGAGGCCTCTGTAATAATTACCATCGTACTGAACTCTGGTCGTGTCATTTGTAAAGGTTATATTCGCTCCGACGCCCGTAACATCAATTCCCAACGGATAGCCATTTCTTGAATTATAATATACTACCGTTCCATTGCTGTAATAATCTGATGCAGCGTAAATATAAAATCTCATCAACGGGCTGTTATATGAGCCGGATCTTTCCATATTAAGGAGTTTACATCTGTAGACGCCCTCTCCGCCGCCGGGCACATATACGGAAGATGTCGGTGAAAGAGTATTATTTACGGCCTGATCCACGGTACCGCCAAACCAGTTCCCGCCAATGAACTCATCGATCATTGTCTTATTTTCCATTTCTTCCAGCACTACCTCAGGCTTTGAATTATACAAAAATGAGCTGGAAGAAATGTAATCGTAATATGAGTCCGAAACATATTTCCTGTAAATGGCGCCACCGCCGTTTTCATCCGTAGCCACATTATTCAGGAAACCGCTGCCGCTTACCATATACGTATTTTCTGTTATATCATAGATAGCACCACCCTTGGCTGCCGTATTATTCATAAAACTGCAGCCGTCAATTTCAATCGATCTACTCTCATTCATTATGGCGATGGCTCCGCCCTTATCGCCTGCGGTATTATCTTTAAATATACAGTTCTCAACCTCAAGGGAACCGGGATAATTAAGATATATGACACCGCCGCTGCCGGATGCTGTATTGTTAATAAAGGTACAGTTAGAAAGCGATACATAATCCTCCTGTATAGCATAGAGGACGGCACCGGAACCACCTTTATTTCCCTCAAAGGTACAGTTGATGAGATTCAGATGATTAAATCTCCACCCGAGATCAATCCAGTCATGTTCAAAAACTCCGCTCTCAAAGCCTGTGAAACGTGCATTCTTTATGGTAAGATACCTGAATGCATGAAAATCATTCAGATTACGTCTGCCGTTTGCATATCCCGCACCTGCGCCTATAAAGCTGTATCCCGCGGCGTCAATGGTCACATCACCGATACGGCTTACATACCCGGGAACGGTACCATTATCAAGATACACGTCCTGGGTAAGGAACACAGAGTAGGGCACATCGTAGTCCTGGCTATGGTTTGTTGTTTTTACTGTTTCCCATATCTGATTAAACAGACCGGTGAAGCTGGAACCTGCATACGCCTCTCCTTCCAGATCAGGCACCGGAATAGCGTCTCCGAGGGCGGTTTCTTCCACAAGCGCGTCCTCGTCCACCGGCTTGGCGTCATCTACCTTATCTTCGGCCGTAGCGTCATCAGCCTCGGTAATACCGTTTACATCCAGTACTTCGGCGTCTTCCACCGCCTCATATGCGACCTCGTCCGCGACACCGGCTCCGGCGTCGGGCATCAGTACCGGATACTCCTCGGCACAGACAGTAAAGGCCATGCAGTAGGCAAAAAGATAAAAGCACAGGCCGAATCTGGTCAGTCTTTTTAAAATCCTTCCTTTTATCATAGCTTGTCCTCCTTGATTTACTATCATGTAAAAAGATACTTCTTATTCAGTTCCTTTGTTTCACAAACTGCATTTAATATATCATATACAGATAAAACAGATGTGCAAAACTGTCTAATCGGTCTTTTTTGACACATAATCAGTCATTTTGCGTGATTATTTGTTAGATTTTGCAACTCATCCAACATATACTTTAGCAAACGATACTTATGTCCGACTGTTTCCCAAAGGAACAGTTTCAACAGTCCACGTGCCAAAACATACTGAATAGCCCTTTTTGTTGAATATATTTACCTTATTTGATAGAATTATTCGTTAGAATTGTAAAATTTCTAATGAAAAGTTACGTATGATCACTCCGACCATTCAATGTCGACAGTTTAATGTGCCGGACAAATGACGACGTTTAACAACAGAAGTAATATCACATAAGGAGTACGGATCCCGGCGAAATGAAAGATCTGCTGATAATCATCCCGGCCTACAATGAGGCAAAAAATTTATCCGGCGTAATATCGCAGCTTCGTGCCGTGGCGGGGGATCATTCCATACTGGTGGTGGATGACGGCTCCCGGGACGACACCTTTAATGTATGTAAAGAACTGGGAATAAAAGTGGCGAGGCACAAGGTAAACTTAGGGCTTGCCCAAGCGATCCGTACCGGAATGCAATATGCTCTTAGCAATGGCTATGAATACGGCATGCAGTTTGACGCCGATGGGCAGCACGATGCCACTGCCGTAAAAAATCTTTATGACACCATAAAACAGACAGATGCAGATATAGTCATTGGGTCCAGATATATCAAAAAAACCGTAAAACTCACTCCCCGTATCATCGGAGGCCGTGTGATCTCCGGCTGTATCCGCCTTACGACAAGGACACGAATAAGCGATCCCACCTCCGGTATGAGGATATATGACCGCCACGTAATGGAGCTGTTTGTGAGATCGTCTCTATACTCACCTGAGCCGGACACCCTTTCTTATCTTTTGAAAAAGGGCATAAAGGTTTCGGAAGTGAGTGTTTCCATGAATGAAAGGATGAGCGGAAAGAGCTATCTGGACATAGTGGGTTCCATGCGCTACATGTTCAGGATATGTACATCCATCCTGCTGCTTTCCCGGATAAGGAGCTGACATGCCGATAATATTAAGGATACTTTTATTCATATCATCATTTTTAAGTTTCCTTTTTGTGACAAGAAGACTTAAAAAATCAGAGGTAAAGCTTCATGATACCACCTTCTGGGTAATCCTCTCCATGGTATTTGTAGTGCTGAGCCTTTTTCCAGGGGTGGTCATATGGCTTGCCGGACTTATAGGCATTCAGTCGCCGATAAATCTCGTTTTTCTCATAATCATCTTCTGCCTTTTGGCCCACTGTTTTATCCAGTCGCTGAGATTTTCCGCATTGGAGGATAAGTTCGAGCGGTTCGTGGAGGAGGATGCGCTGAGGGAAGAAAAAAATACGAACGAAAACAGGGAAGAAAAATGACCAAAACAGATAAAACAAAAAAATTCACTATCGCAATAATCGTGATGCTGCTCATAATGCTCGCCGCCTTTGGATTCAGGCTCATGTCCCACCGCCAGGTAGTCAGTATACTGGGCGAAGAATATACAGATCCGGACACCGGAGTTCCGTATCTCACGGAAATGGACTCCTACTATCACCTGAGGATGACACGGGATATCATGAATTACGGCGTTCCCGGCGGACAGTACAAGGACGATCAGCCCTGGGATTCTCTGAGTTACGCCCCCTACGGAAGAAGCGCCGGAGATTACAAGCCGCTGATGGCCTACATCGCGATACTTTCAAATAAAATCATATCTAAGTTTAAGCCGGAGGTGACGCTTGAAAAAACAGTTTACTGGCAGGGAACCGTACTTTCGGTCCTGGTAGTCATACCTGTTTTTATCTTTGCATACAGGCTGGGCGGCCTCTTAGCAGCTATGGTCGCATCCATACTGGCATCTGTGAATTACGGATATTTTGTCCATACCATACCGGGCTTTTACGATACCGACACACTGCTGTCCACCGTATCCTGCCTGTTCTTTTTATCGGCCGTCCTGCTGATATCAACTATCGAAAGTTCCGGCGTGAACAAACTCATCGATGGCAAGTCCGATGCAGTCAAAAACAACGCTGGCAAAATCAAGAAAATACTATCGAT
Organism: Lachnospiraceae bacterium; assembly: GCA_017441585.1. Classification (GTDB taxonomy): domain Bacteria; phylum Bacillota; class Clostridia; order Lachnospirales; family Lachnospiraceae; genus UBA1753. Next base: position 10,515 of record JAFRWW010000052.1, on the reverse strand, counting down.
ATTACTTTACCTTATCTCGCTGTATCTTCTGATAATATCCTGGAACGCCTACACTCTCTTCATCGGAATAGCCGTAGCAGCGCTTATTATATATGCGATTGCTAAAAGACTCCGCAATAAAGAGAACCTTAAACCTGCACTTATCGGTGGGGGAACTGTCATCGCACTTATAATCGTACTGATCATGATCTTTGATATCGGTTTCTTTGCAAATATGTTCAGTCAGGTTAAAGCCATATTTGCAGGGGGCGGCGGAATCTTCCCTGACGCCTACGTATCCGTATCGGAGATGAAAAAACCGGCCATTATCGCCGGCGGCCTGACGGGCCTGTTCCAGATGAAGGTTCTCTCAGGTAATACCATCGGCGTGATAAACGCGGTAGGCGGGGCGCTCCCCTGCGCTGCGGCCATAACCATGTGCATCATGCTGATACGCGGCATCATAAAAAAAGATTTCATCTTTGACCATGTCCTTCTGGTGGTCTGGTCTTTCGCATCATTTGTACTGGCCTTCAGGAACTGGCGTTTCATCATGCTTTTTGCAGTGCCGGTGGCCCTGCTGGCAGGCCTTTTTGTGGGATGGCTGACAAACCTTATGAGAGAAAAAAAGATGATGGACTATCAGATCTATGTCGTCATGATAGTGCTGCTCGCGATCTTCCCCGCACTGTACGGCGTGTACAGATCATCGGCGGATTCCCATCCTTCCGTAAGCAGAAGTTTCCACGAGCCCATTAAAAATATCCGGTATAACGCCCCCAAAGACGCCATTTTGGCCAGCTGGTGGGACTATGGGTATTTTTATGAAGAAAAGGCTGACCGCCGTACCATTTTCGACGGTGGTTCCCAGAACGGAATGCGCGTATACTGGATAGGTAAAGCACTTTCCACTCAGGATGAAGTATTATCAAAAAATATAATAAAGATGTTATCCGGAGAAGGTGACGCTGCCACGGAAAAAATGACAGCGGCTTTTGGAGAAAATAAGGAAACCCTCGCCCTCATGACCGAACTGCTTTCAGTGGAAAAAGAGACAGCCACGGAAAAGCTTAAAGAAAAAGGACTTTCCGACGATGAATCAAAAGAAATCGCAAACCTTATGTTCCCCCAGAAAGATGAGGAAGTCCTGTGTTTGATCACCCGGGATATGTACGCCATTTCACAGTGGTTTTATACCTTCGGAACCTGGGGTGAGGACGGAGTTAACACTGAGGACTACGCCATGAGCATGACTCCCACACAGGTAGATCTAAGTAAGGGACAAGTCGCATGGAGATTTAATGCGGACGGTGAAGCTTTCAACCTCATCCTCACCAAAAAAGATGGAGAATATGAAGCACATACCGAAGCCGTAAACGCCGGTGCGAAGGTTCCCGCAATAGACAGGGTAGTCATAAGGGGCAATGGTATGATCAAGGAAGACCCCATGGAAAAACCGGCTGAAGGAAGCAAAGACCTGATAGTATATCTGGAAACCGATTCAGATAAGCCGGTCATGACCGTAATGACCGAAAAGCTCTATGATTCAGTCTTCGGCACTTTGTATTTTAAGAACGGCCAGGGCTTATCATGCTTTACTCCTACAGCTTACTCAGGCGGTTTTGCCACTGTATTTGAAGTAAAATAATATGGAATCCACACAATCCCGCAAGGATCGGCAATTGCCGGATTTAAAGAAAAATTATATATACAGACTCCTGTATGAACTGACACTCCTGGCGGGGCCGCTCATAACCGTCCCCTATGTTTCCAGAGTGCTGGGGCCTACGGGTGTGGGTGATTTCAGCTTTACCTACTCAGTGGCGACCTATTTCATACTGTTTTGTGCACTGGGCTTATCAGGCTACGGAACAAGGGAGATATCCCGCTGCAGGGATAATGAAGCTGCCGTCTCACGTCTGTTCTGGGAGATCAGGCTGTCCGGTATGATCCCCGGACTGATCTGTCTTGTACTGTGGGGCATATTTATCCTCCTTACCACCAGGTATAAGCTGCTCTATCTGGCACTGACTCCCTATCTTCTGGGAGCCATTTTTGAGATCCAGTGGTTTTATATTGGACTAGAGCAGGTAAAGGACACAGCCCTCTGCGGGATCGGCGTCAGGATCCTCGGCATCATACTGACTTTTCTTTTGATAAATGACAGCGGCGATACGCCGATATACTGTGCCTTAAATTCATCCATAGTGCTTATAACTCACCTGAGCATGTGGCTGATGCTTCCAAAATATCTAAAAAAAGTAAGTCTCAAAAACATTCCGGTCCGCAAACATCTGAAAGAAACACTGGTATACTTCATCCCCAGCATCGTAATGTCCATCTACATGGTTTTGGACAAGTTCCTCATCGGAGTAATAACAAAAAACTCCTGTCAGAACGGCTACTATGAACAGGCCGACCGGGTCATCAGTGTCACAAAAACCTTTGTCTACTGGGTAATGGTCAACGTCGCCTCAGCAAGAATGTCATATCTGTATGCACAGGACCGGCATGATGAGATAAAAAGCGCCATATCAAAGTCAATGGATTACATTTTTTTCATGGGATACGGCGCAGTGTTCGGACTGCTGGGCATAAGCCATAATCTGGTACCCATATTTTTCGGGCCCGGTTATGAACCGGTGGAAAAACTCATATGGCTGATGCTGCCTCTCATCCTGATAGTGAGTATCACCAACTGTCTTGAAAACTATTATTATATCCCGGCAGGAAAAAGGGCACAGAGCACAAAATATATACTGGCGGGAGCCATACTCAACCTTATAATGAACATCTGCCTCATACCTTTTTGGGGCGCCGACGGAGCAGTCATGGCATCGCTTGTAGCCGAAGTACTCATAGCAGTTCTCTTTATGATCCACTGTAACAGTTTTTTACCGCCGGCCTTACTGGGCAGCCTTTCCGTAAAAAGGATACTGGCAGGAATTCCCATGGCTATGGCAGTATGGTTTACAGGGAAGCTTGCTATAAACGGCATTGCAGTTTTACTGATACAGATGGCAGCCGGTGTGATCTTATACTGTCTTTTGCTTTTAATGCTAAGAGACTCTCTGATCACCGATGTGTCAAATAACCTTCTTGATAAGATCAAAAAAAATAAGGGCTAAATGCCCTTATTTTTCTTTGTAAAGAGATCTGTACATTTTCATGTATTGATCTATTATCTTATCCCTGTCAAAAGTCCTTTCGGGGATTTCCAAAAAGCCCATTGTTCCGTATTTAATGTAATCGGATAATTTCTCTGCCAGATCGCAGCTGTCCATATTTTTGAAAAATCTGCATTTTCCGCTGACCACTTCCTTAAGGGAACCGCCGTCAGAGGCTATGACAGGTCTTTTGAGCGCACAGGCCTCAGCGGCCGAATAGCCGAATCCTTCCGTAACGGAAGGTATCACACACAGATTGCTTTGGGATATCACTTTTAAAAGCTTAGTTCGGGGGAGAGAACTCCTTATGCTTACCATATCCGACAGGCCATTATCTGCGATAAATTCCATGACCTCTTTTCTGCCGTCGGAGGGCTCGTCGGCCAGGATCATGCAGAATCGGGCCTTTCCCCTGATCATCGGTTTATCCTTAATGGCTGCTATGGCCTTAAGGAGGACAAATATCCCCTTATTTTTGGCGGGTCTTCCGAAATAGAGTATCCCCTTTTCATCATCCTTAAGTGAAAAAACTTCCCGAAAATCGATATCTTCCTTTTCAATTACGGATGCTGCGGGCAGCCTGAGATAATTATAGATCTGAAACAGATGCCTGCAGTGCCCCTTATACTTTTCAAAATCCCGGGCCGTGGCCCTCGAGACCGCATGGACATAGGGACACAGGCTGATGATCAGTTTTTCATATATCCCAAAGGCAAGGGCTTTAACAGGATTCTTTTCAAACCAGAACCACTTATCACCCATGACCTCGTGGATGGTGGTGATGCATTTTTTGTTATAGAATGCTGATACCAGATTGGTCTTTATGGCGGTGGAATAAATGGTGGTATGCACGATATCCGCCCGTCTGACATGCTTTACGATATCGGAGATTTTCACCAGGGGATGCCCAAAGATCAGGGGCCAGTCGCAGTAAAAGACGTCCAGGCCCTTTATCCTGCGATGTCCCTTTATGCCGCCGGAGCTGCTGGTGACTACGCGCACCTGACAGCCTCTTTTCACAAGCTGTCTGCACACGTCATAATATAATTTTTCACCGCCTCCGATGTGTGGAGGGAAATGCGGTACGATCCAGGTGATTATCATGATCCATGAATTCTATGGTTTAAGTTATTTACTATCTGTACTATTCACTACGTTCCTCAGGATGACAAAGGATTAATACTATTGCCGGGATGACAGAAGATCACCATCTACATTATCCTTACGTTTCATCTCATTGAGAGCCTTATTGATCCTGGCGATCTGAGCCTTATAGGCAAAATAATTCGCTAGCCATATTATAATATATTCTGCAAAAAAAATGCAAAACATGACTAAACAAAAAGCCACATCTTTGTAACTCCACCATCTCAAAAAGAAGGCGGTAGCGTAGAAAAACACAAGAGTGACAGGGAGATGTACACTCGTAGCTTTGAGCACGCTCCAGTCCTCTTTATAGTAGACGGAGGAAAGTCCCATCCCCACAGTACCTAAAAGGCCCGAAACGATGGCCTGGACCACAAAAGCCTTAAGAACCCCTCCCATGGCCTCGGTCAACTCGGGAGCACATATATAAAGCGTCCCGTCACCCATCTCCAGTGTGGCCGTTATGGCGGTGACAAGGGTTCCTATTATGACCCCCAGGCCAAAGCCTATGGAGGCAAGGACCATAACTTTATATTTGAAAGCCATTCCCTCATCTCTCATTTGCACAGCCTCGCTTTTATCAGTTTGACACGGCTTCTGGCCACCCAGGATCTGGTGCCGTTGTCAAACTCCACGCCCACGGTTCCGGCCACGCTTAAGTCAAAGCCCTTCACCTTATACAGATTTACGATCTCCGACTGGGAAATACGAAAGAAACGCTCGGGATTAAGAAGTTCCTCAAGCGCTGAGAGTGTCTTCCTGGCCACATAACTGCCGTTTTCGGTCTCCACCACTACCTTACGGCCCTGGATGCAGACTCTGATTATATCTCTTTGGGATAAAAATTCCAGAAAGTTTTCATTGTATGCGGGAATGACAGGAAAACCATTATCAGAAGCATTCTCCACCGCATAGATTATATTTTCGACCTGTTTAGTCTTTTCCTTAGTCTGAATAGTCACTTTCGGATCGACATACTGCCCATCCAGCACCACATCGATGTCAACCATACTTTTCATAATAGCCCGTCTTTCATCTTTATTTAGGTCAATTTCAAATCATAACCGTTAAAAATTATATCAGATAGGCTTTGGAGTGACCATATTTTCGGTTGGGTTTATGATTATTCAGTTGTTTTTCGCGTGTATTTGGTCGTTATTAATGTTTGGTTGTCATTAAATTAAGCACGACTTTTTGACCCTTTTTGCCCTTTTTGCCTGCACGAGATATGCTTTATGCAGCTTTATGCATAACTTAAGTTAACGACAATGAAGGAAGGAACACTTCTCTGTCACCCCGGTTTTTAAAAGAATAGGACTGACGATTCACACTGACACATCTATAGCTGCCCCTGTCGACACGGACACCTGGGGCGCTGCCATCGGGGAAGCCGCAGGACTGGCGATTCCGGCCGATGACGCCACAGACACTCCCGCGCCTGCTGCAGCGGCTGCAAAGGCTACGGATGATCCAAGGGATGAACCCGCTGTTTTACCCATGCCCGGCGACATGGCTTTTGCCAACTTCTGCGTCTGATGCTTTATCATACCCTTTAAATAGTCCATATCAGCCTTCACCATGGCCTTTTGCTCTGCCATTCGATGCTTTTTCTTAAGCTCATCCAGCTCTTCCCTGGTCATGTGGGGATCCATGACTTCCATGTCCTCCAGCATCTCCATGGCATTTTCCAGTTCTTTAAGTTCTTCTTCTCCGAATTCCGAGATCATCTCATTGAGCTCGGAGAGCATATCAGTCGTGCTGCTTTGACCGGCCGATGATACCGACGGGCTTCCTTCCTGCTTTGAATATGCCTCCGATACAAAAGCGCCGGATGAGTATTCCGATGATACCGGCGCAGAAACTGTGGAAAATGAATCCGCAGCCTCTTCGATCATATCCTGCCGCTTTTCAAATATCTTATCCTCAAGGCCACTTACCTTTTCCTCCTCGGCAGCCACCAGAGAATTCTTGAGACTTTCTGCCGCTTCTTCCTGCTTATCAACCCTCTCATCATGCTTTATGTTATTGCCGGCTATCTCTTCCATTTCCAGATGGTTCTTCTTTTTCCGGGCCACCATCTCCATACGCTTGGCATGGGTGAGAGCCAGCTGCAGTTCCTCGGGATCACCGTCTCCTGCAGATATTTTGCGCTTTACATCCATGACCTTTCTCTTTGCCGCCAGCACAGCCTGGGCAGCGCTTACGGAAGTCTTTGCCCTCTGTATCTTTGAAGCCACTTCCTTGTAATTATAGACTACAGGCTTATCGGACTTTTCCTTATCGTCATCATCTTCCGTAACGCCCAGGAGTTCGGAAAAACTGTCATTTTTATCATTCGGATTTACGGCATAGGGATTTTTATTTTCATCCTCAGTTTTTTTCAGATCGCGGAGGAGCTGCCTGAACTGCTCACTCTGGCGCATCGCGGCTCCCGATGAGGCATGCTTGTTGGCAGCAGCCTGCTTTTTTGCAGACGCCATCGGGTTACCCAAATTTATGCCACCTGAATCTCTTAAGTAAGACGCTGCTTCACTGCCTATGGGAGAAATGGACGCACCGATGGCGCTTTTAGGATCACTTGGCGCCTTACCGTGCCCCACAATAGAACTCAGTGTATTGTTCTGTGAAGATACAGACGGATATGAAGTTTGAAATGATCCGGATATACCCGAAATACCTGACATATCATCTACCTCCGTGTATTCATTACAGGAGTCACTAAATATCGCGACTTTATACCTGTCTGAATCACGATATTTAATAGACTATGTAACATCTATGTGAATTCCGTTTCACATATGTTTCGATCATCATTTTACCGTTTTCACACAAAGCAGCTTATCATTCTCACACACAACACGTTTTTGTTTCTACATATAAGTCGCTTTACCAGATCCACATTCAAGACCGAAAAGAAAAATAACCTTATCATAATTATCGGATATGATGGACAGATCGTTAACCTATTCTTCATATTTTCTAATAATCATTAACCGGTCTTTTCTTTGACTGTTCTTCAACCGATCTCAAAGAAGGTCTTACATTTCCATTTTCAATGATTCCTGATCAAGGAAGCCAGCATCTTAAATATACTGTCCTGATCTACCGGCTTTGACAGATGTGCATCCACTCCGGCCTGAAGCGAGCGCTGTACATCCTCATCAAAGGCATTGGCAGTCAAGGCTATGATGGGAACGGTCTTTGCATCAGGTCTGTCGAAGGTTCTTATGACACGGGTCGCTTCCAGACCGTCCATCTCCGGCATTCTCATATCCATTAAAATAGCGTCATAATATCCTGCAGGATGCTCCGTGTACATATCCACTGCGATCCGTCCGTTTTGCGCATGCTCGCATTCCATATTTTTCATCTGAAGCAGTTTCTTTATGATCTGGGCGTTGATCTCCATGTCTTCTACCACTAAAATGCGTCTGCCGGTCAGGATATTCTTTATTTCATCCTCAGAGATTTGGGCAACTGCTTTATCTGATGCAGAACCTTCCTTTGAAACAGCTTCAGCATCAGTTTTTTGCACTGAATCATCCAGCGTCAGCTTAACCCTGAAAGTTGTCCCCACGTTTTTTTCACTTTCCACACTGATATCGCCGTTCATCATCTCCACGATATTTTTTGTAATGGACATGCCAAGCCCCGTGCTTCCGTACTTTGTCTTATTGGTTATGTCCTCCTGACTGAATGGCTCAAAAAGTCTGGGCAGATATTCCTTATCCATTCCTATTCCCGTATCGCTTATGGTAAAACAAAATGTGGACTTATCTTCAAAACCGGACAGCCGCTCAGCCAAAAGCGTTACACTTCCCCCGGCGGAAGTAAACTTAACAGAATTACCCAGAATATTGATAAGAACCTGACGGAGCTTTACGGAATCTCCCGAATAAGTATGCGCAGTATCACCCACCAGTTCCCAGTGCCAGTTTAATCCCTTATCCCTGCACTGACCGCCTATCATCATATCGATCTGTTCCAGAAGTTTTTTAAGCGAGAAATCCTCCTTCACAAGAGACATTTTCCCCGCCTCTATCCGGGACATATCCAGGATGTCATTTATGATCCCCAGAAGGTGTTCTGCAGAAGCTCCTATTTTTTCCAGATTTTCTCTGGCATTCGGCGGCAGGGCCGGATCCTCCAAGGTGATACGGTTTAGTCCTATTATTGCATTCATGGGAGTGCGAATCTCGTGACTCATATTTGACAAAAAAGCTGTCTTGGCTTTATTGGCGCCCTCGGCCGCCGCCAGCGCATCCTTTAATGCCTGACTTTGGTCCAGATTCTTACGGGTTTCCATATCCACGTCCGCAAAAGCCATGCCGACCGCATGAACTATATTATCATCCCTGTCTTCGGGACGTCTCACGCCTGCCATGGCCAGCATCTCGTACGACTGGCTTCCGCCATGATCCACCATATACCTTAAGGTGATCAGATTCTCATTTTTAAGGCCTTCCCTGACGGCATCCGGAGATATAAACTGCAGAAACGAATCCCTGTACTCCTCGGTCACGTAGTCATCCGCATATTTTTTCAGCGTCTCTTCATATTTGAAGTATTCTCCCTGCTGCAAACCGTTCTCCATATGGGAGTGTTCCTGATAACATACGCCTTCATCCATATCCAGGTCCACATAGTACACGCTTCGATAACCCGATGACAGAGCTGTGACCATTTTATTTGCAAGCATATTCATATCCTCCACATACTTATGGAGATTCTCCTTTATGAGATGGATATTGCGGGCGAGGGTCTGAATATCATCCCGTGAGGTATCATCCACCCTTACATGGGGAGAGTTCGGGTTTATCTCATGTGTCAGATCATCCAGATCTCTGGCCACTTCCCCGATCTCAGAAGTCATATTGGAAAGCGTTATCCTCAGCTGTCCCGTCGCCAGCATGATCAGCAATACGCCGACCAGGACAGAAAGAAAACAATTTAACATGATAGCCCTGTTCTGACCGGCTATATGCTCGTCGTACCAGTCCGCAGAAAAATCCACGGCGACTATGCCTGCCACATTACCATTAGAATCAAACACAGGGCTGTAACTGCTGTAAAATCTGCCCCAGGCATCGGAATAGGGTTCTTCGTCCACCGCAGATTTACCATGGGAAGCTTCCACAAGCGCCGGAGTGCTTACCACCGGACTGCCGAACTCCCCGGGATCTTCCTCCGTGGGATCCACGGAAAAAACGAAACTGCCATCATCACAGGCTGTGACACAGTAGATATATTTAAGATCTATGTTGTCCTGAAAAACTGCGAGAGTATCGCTGATCTGCCTATACCCTTCGGTATCTTCATCCTCTGCCGTAAGGCTTTCCAGTACGTCGCCGTCCAGCATATCGGCTGCACTTTTAGATATGTCGAGCATGCGGTTATCGATCAGGGTCTTCATTGCAATGCGGGAATTCTTCATCAGATTAAAGCCCAGCAGAAGATTCGCCGCCAGAAGCAATACCGATGTCATGATCGCCAGTCTTACCGAGAAACCCGGTTTCATCGTTTTTTTGTCCATCTTAAGCCCCCCGTAAGCATCATCCACGGTCTGTTCCGCATAGAAACAATCTTTGAATAGCCAGCTTTGTATAACCTGCTTTGAACAACCATCTTTGAATGACCGTCTTTGAATGACTGTCTTTGAATGACCTTCTTTGAATGACCTTCTTTGAATGACCACTGAAAATGTGATCCATGAAAACAATTATACAATCTGGAAAAATATTAGACAAGGCTGATATTTCAAATACGATAAGAATCAGTAAATCATCATCCGGACATAAAGAATGCAACAAAGAATTTAAAGAAGGTATTTCAATATGAGAAAAATAACTATATACTGGGAGATAAGTTACTGATATCAGAAGAAGCCGAGGATATCCCTATAGACTTGAATATTGTAAACACCAAGATAGAAAAATATCTGATGTAAACCCACACATAAGACATCTCTAAGACAGATAACCGTAAAAATGATAAACACTAATAAGACTAATAAAACCCAAAAGACTGAAACAATATTATTTATTGCAGGTCTGGTATGCTTTGCGTACAGCGTGATAATCTGGCAGGTCAGAAGCGGCACGGGCTTTTTTCTGATATGGGATATTCTGGGGGCAGCCATGATCATTCTGGGCATCATGCTGCACACCGGTCTTTTAGCCCAAATATGGAAAAAGCTTCCGGCCATGATACGAAAGACTGTCGT
>JAFRWW010000051.1 GCA_017441585.1 Lachnospiraceae bacterium | reverse complement strand
TCAAGATGAGATATCCGATTGCGTAAGCAAGAGAGGCCCCTTAGAGACTATGAGGTAGATAGGGCATAGGTGGAAGTGCAGTAATGTATGGAGCTGAATGTTACTAATAGGCCGAAGGCTTTACCAAGCGCTGTTTTCTTAGCACTTAAGATCGACTGTATTCAGTTTTGAATGTATGGTACTTTGAGAAGACTCAAAATGCTTCGCATTTTTCGTTCACGGCATTCGCCGTGCATCCATAAAAATTCATTCGTTTATGAATGCAAGCATTCAACACTTATGAATTTTCATGTATGTACTTCTCAAAGCTTCTTGCATAATCCTCGATAGCTCAATGGTAGAGCACGCGGCTGTTAACCGCGGGGTTGTTGGTTCGAGCCCAACTCGGGGAGTTTATTTTTTTATATGGACCCTTAGCTCAGTTGGTCAGAGCAATCGGCTCATAACCGATCGGTCCTGGGTTCGAGTCCCCGAGGGTCCATTAAAGTCGATGGTATATTTGCCAGTCGACTTTTTACGTTATTATAAGGCCCTATGGCTCAGTTGGTTAGAGCGCCGCCCTGTCACGGCGGAGGTCGGGGGTTCAAGTCCCCCTGGGGTCGTTTCAGTACAAGGTATCGCAGCTCATGCATAATCTTCACATCGAGTTTAAGGTATCGCAGCTCATGCGTAATCTTCGCTTTGAGTTTAAGGTATCGCAGCTCATGCATAATCTTCGCTTCGAGTTTAAGGTATCGCAGCTCATGCATAATCTTCGCTTCGCGAAGATGAGCTGCTCTAAAGTTTAAGGCATCCTCCCATGCTTCGCATGGGTCCCTCCTTAAACTATATTGCCGGCGTGGCGGAACTGGCAGACGCCCGGGACTTAAAATCCCGTGGGTAGTAATACCCGTACCGGTTCGATTCCGGTCGCCGGCAGTTTATATGATGCAATCTCTGTTAACGGAGATTGCATTTTTTTTAGGAGTTGGATTACAATATCAATGTCTTTATATCTTTTTCGATAGCAGGCAAAAGTATGATATAATATCTGTCGGAGTTTTTTGTCCACCAAAAATGTAATGGGAGTATTTATATGCGAAAGTTTTATTCAAAAAAGATGGCGTTATTAACCGCAGCTGTGATGCTGGCGAATTCTTTGATGCCGGCAGGCACTGTATTTGCATCACAGGTTGACGAACCGATCGGGGATGCCGTGGAGCAGATGAGTGATGACAATTTGGAAATGGATATTTCGGGGCGTGAGATGGATTTTAATGCCGATGAGTATTCAGAATTGTCATTAGATTCTGATCATCTTTTAGATGATGAAGAAGATGCTTTGGGCAAGGATAATGTCAAGGCAGACGGCTACTGGCATTTTTCTGATGGCGTGCTCAGATATAATAAAGACAGTAACGGCGCTATAGAGGATTTTAAAGAGTTTAAAAATGAATATGGCGATGAGATAGTAAAAGTGGTGATCGAATCAGGTCCAAAGCATTATTCTGAGGATTATTCATCCAGTAAAAACGGAAAAGTTGAAAAATGTAATTTCCTTCCTAACCTGGAAGAGGTGATTTATGAATCCCCTGTAACTTTGACCAATATGTGTGTGATGTTTGAGAGTGCGTACAGGGAATGTCCGAAACTTCGCAGGCTGGAAGTAGGAGACGCCGCAGTAAATGGTGCCAAACTGGAGCTGGGTGAGGAGGCTTTTGCCAAATGTCCCTCGTTAAGTGAAGTAAAAATCGGAAAAAGATTATGGTATACAGGAAAAAAGACATTTTATTATTGTACCGGTCTTACGGAGTTTACTTTTCCTGATGATATCCAGGATGTCAGAGGTGATTGTTTTGCAGGCTGCGGTAATATGAGACATTTGAAGTTCTCATCCAAAAATGAATGGATGAGGATCGCTGATGACACAGTGTATGAAGTAAAAGATCACTTTAAGGATATCAGAGGCAAAGCTTATATTACACCCTGTCTTATGTATGTGCCGGAAGGTATAATAAAAGAAAATGGCGGAGATTATACCATAATAAAAGGAACAAAGGACGTGCAGTGGGGGGCTTTTCAGGAAGACCTTTCGCTTAAAAATGTGACAGTTGCCAGCACAGTTGAATCTATTCAGTTTGAAGCCTTTTATGGTTGTGAAAATCTGAAGACTGTTACACTTCCACGGAGTCTTAAAAGGATCGGCGTGTATGCTTTCTGCGGCGTAAAGCCTAAATCGGGAGCTGAACGGCCGCTTTCTCCCAGTATTACGGATATATATTATGAAGGCACGGAAGACGAGTGGAAGAAGATAAAATGCGCTGAATATAACGTTGATGCCACAAAGGGTCACGTAAATCAACTGGCTATAAATTCTACTACTACGCTTTATAACCATCTTGAAGATGTGGGTATTCCTGCAGATGTTACGATCCATTATAACTGCCCCATCAAGGATACGGAAAAGAATCTTGATGAACTGTTAGGTACAGGTACGGATTCGGGTTCAGATACGGATACGCCGCAGGATGCAGAGGTTATTACCCCTTCAGTAAATAAGGTGACCGTCAGCTATAATGGACCGGGAGCAAAGGAACTTGCCACATTGGGTGCAAAGATGGAAATGACCTATACGGACGAGCTTACCTACTGTGGCAGGAAGCATGTATTGACCACGTCAAAGCCTTCTGCTTCAGCCATTAACGATCTGGTGGCGGATGCGGTATTTAAGAAAAATTCCGTCAGTGAAAATACTTCGGAGTTTAAGGTATCAAAGGTAACGATAAAGAATGGTAAAAATGCGGGCGATAAGAAGGCAGTGAAACCGCCGTATTTTACCATTCAGATAAAGGCCATGAAGACGCTGTCAAAGGAAGATAAGGCAGTGCTTAAGGAGGTAAACAGGTATCTTAAAAAGGATCCCAATGCAAGATTTTACTTTAAGATAAATCCAATGGATGTGTCTTCCTTTAACGCCGGTAATATTAAGGATCTGATGGTTAACGGCATGGATGCAAAGATTAAAAAGGTGGGTTATAAGTATTCGTACATGAAGGATGGCTCCCCGTATGGCGGATGGAAATTTTTAAAGCAGTGCAAGAATAACGATGCAGGCGCAAAAGGAGATTATACCCTGAAAGTGCAGGACAATAACGTGGTTTTGACGGGACATGGGAACTATACCGGAACAGCGGTATTCTCGAAGTAAGAGTTTGTTGAAACAGGTTTACAGATCATAAAGAATGTCTGTATTATCAGATCAAAGTTTTTTCTCTATCTCTTCAATAACTGTCTTCAGGGCTTTGATCCTGGCATAGCACTTATCGTTTGATTCCAGTATGTGCCAGGGGGCAAACTCCGTGCTGGTCTTTTGGATCATCTCATCGATGGCAGTCTCATAGTCGTCCCATTTTTCACGGTTCCGCCAGTCTTCGTCGGTGATCTTCCATTGCTTTTCGGGAGTGTTCTGGCGATCCGTAAAGCGGGCGAGCTGGGTATCCTTATCGATGTGGACCCAGAATTTTACCAAAACGGCTCCGTGGTCGCAGAGTTCCTTTTCAAATTCATTGATCTCATTGTAGGCCCTCTGCCAGTCGTTTTCAGAGCAGAAGCCCTCCAGCCGTTCTACCATTACGCGTCCGTACCAGGTCCTGTCAAAGATGGTGATATGTCCGTCCTTAGGAAGACGGTTCCAGAAGCGCCAGAGATAATGCCGGTTCTTTTCGCGAGGCTCCGGAGAAGCGATGGGCTGCACCTCAAAGCCTCTGGGATCAAGGGCTGCCGTAAGCCGCTTTATGTTTCCGCCTTTGCCTGCGGCATCCCAGCCTTCATAGGTGATGACGACCGGTATCTGTTTCTGGTAGATGCGGTTGTGCAGATCGGACAGCTTGTCCTGAAGTTCCTTAAGCTGTTTATCATATTCCGATCGCTCTATATTCTTATTCAGATCGATCTCCGAAAGACGAGGCATCTGCTTAAGCGGGAAGGTATTCTGTAAAATGGCCGCTGCACGTCCCGTATTCTGAAGGGCGATCTCGATACTCTTTACCAGGATCTCAGTCACCTGAAGCTGGGCCCATTTCCTGTTCTTGGCATCGATAAAATACCAGGGGGCCACGAACTGATTGGTGGCATCCAGATATTCATCATACACGTCCATGCATTTGTCATAGTGGTCGTTCTGCCAATGGTCCCATTTCTTTACGCGCCATGCTGTACTCTTTTCATCCTCCAGTTCTTTAATGCGCTTTTTCTGTTCGCTCTCTGAGATGTGGAAGAAGAATTTTACCACCAGGTATCCGTTGTCTGTCAGCGTCCGTTCAAATCTCTTTATGGAAGTGAGCCTGCGGTGGTAGTCTTCCTGATTGATATTTCCATGAAGATAGTCTGAGGTGACTTCGCCCATCCAGCTCTCGTCAAAAAATGAGAACTTGCCTGCTTCAGGGATCCTGATAAAATATCTGTACAAAAACGGCCTTCGCATCTCGTCTTCGCTGGGCTTGGACAGGGATTCCGTTTTGTAGAATCTGGGATCCAGGTTTTTTATTACCTTCCCTAATACGCTGCCCTTTCCGGCGGCTCCCCAGCCGTCAAAGATCACCAGCACGGGAAGCTTCTTTTCCTTTATGGCCATCTGCATCCCTGTAAGCTGTGCCCGGCTTTTTGCCAGCCGTTCATTGATCTCTTCATCTTCAGGTCTTTTCGTTTTAACCCAGTCTTTTAACATATGCTTCACCCCCTTTAGTGAAATCTGCCTTCTCGTTTATATTTTATCCTTTTTATCCCGGAATTTGCAACGCGAAATATTTATTTGACGCGCGTCAAACGAAATGATAAAATATATATAACATATTTGACGCACGTCAAATGATATACAAGGAGTCATGAGATGGATAACAGGGATATTATAAATGAAACGCAGAATCTGAAGTTTTTAAAATGGTCTCACGTGCGCTCGTCCAGTGGAACAGCAGGTACTTTTTTAAAATCAGAATCGACTATAGACGGAGTAAAAAAGTATTATAAGCTTTCCAATTTTGATCCGATGAAGGGTGTGGTAGGTCATGAGTGCATCAACGAGATCATCGTCGACAGACTTCTGTCAATACTGGGTGTGGAGCATTTGCATTATGAACTGATCCATGCGGATATCATGATTGAGGGACGGGTTCATAATACGTTTTTATGTGCTTCTGAGGATTTTAAAACTGCCGGGGAGAGTAAGACGGCTTTGGATAATTTTTACAGGGTGAATGCCCTGCCGGGAGAGAGTCATTATGATTTCTGCGTACGGTATGGCTGGCAGTCATATATCGATACCATGCTGGCTGTTGATTATCTGATCCTGAACAGGGACAGGCATGGAGCAAATATCGAGATCCTGCGAAATGCGAGGAAAAAGACCTTGAGACCGGCGCCTCTTTTTGATCACGGGCTGTCATTGTTATATTCTTGCCTTACAAAGGGGGAGGCGGAGGCTTTTGATATCATGGAGGATAAGAGGTGTCAGAATTTTATAGGCAGTTTTTCCTGTTACGAAAATCTGGATCTGATAAGTGAAAAAAAGAAAATATTTTCCGGAAAACTTAAGCCCTCAGACAGAAAAAAACTGTTTGACGGCATAGATGGTATCTTGCCTGAGATATATTATGAGCGTATCTGGAATATGATCTACAAAAGGTATAAGACGTATGAAAATTTATGAGATAAAAGATTATGAAGATGGGACAGGGAAAGGTATTCTTTTGTATTTTGAAAAGGCAAAGGAATTTCTGATCGAACTGGTGGAGGATATGGATGAGTGGACGGCACCGCTCTTATTCTCCGGTCTGGTTAAAAAGGGGATATTTACGGTTCCAAGGGATTTAAGCAGAGCCTGGATAGAAGAGAGGGTCATCCCCAGTGGCCGGCAGAATATTAATGATATTCTGACACATCATCATCTTAAGGAATATGATGAAATGAAGCTTCTGGAGCTTTCGGAGGGAAGATGTTCTCAGGATACGCTTTATATCAGAAAGATAGAGGAACTGCCTGATTTTGTCTTAAACAGAATGCGGACAAATATTTCTGAATTTGTTATTTTAAATGAAGCCTTGGCGCTGTGTATTTTTGCGGATGGAACTATAAGGAAGATTCCGATCGATAAATCGGAGGTGTTTATAGAGGTCAGGAATAATCCAAAGCTGCTGGAATCCGGAAAGGTGGGATGCGGTGGATATTATGTGACATTTAACGATTCCATAGATATTCCGGCGTCGGTTCTTTATAATGCGGGAGTGCCGGTACCTTTGACCAGATCGGATGTCATTACTTTTATTCAAAAGAACGTGCTTGATACTACGCAAAGCTGTAAACTCTTAAATTGCAGCCGGCAGAATCTGTCTTATCTTGTGAAGCAGGAGAGCCTTTTGGCGGCTAAATCTGATGTGAACGGGAGCCTTTTTATGAAGGGTGATGTGTTAAGGAATATGTGGTGAGACCAGCTGTTTTTGACAGTTATAGGTATGTGAGAGTGCTCGAAAAAATGTATCAAAAAATGGGAGTGAGTATGCAAAGATGATTCATGAAATGTGAAGGTAACGATATCTTGTGGTCAAATTTAACATAAACACAAGAGGACAAAGAAAGGTTTTTGTAAAGTTTCACTATATGTTTACTGTATGTTCATACTTTATTCATATTTTTTTGTTATAGTTTTATCAAGTTGAACGGAGAGAGAAGAGAAGGTATAGTAGATAGATTTTTTCATAATAGCCGCGGGCTCTGAAAGGAGTTCGCGGCACTCCTCATTTTATGGGGACTTTTTTTATTTTTCATGTTTTTTGAAGGGCGTGTATGTGATATAATAAGGGGTGCGGCCGACATTTAAGGAAAATGACGGGCACAGTGTATTAATGGCGTCGGGGACATCCGGTGCCGGGCAGTAAGGGGTACATTAAATGAGTGAAAATAACGATGCGCATATCAACACTATGGAGAATGCGATCCATATCTTTGAGGATGCAGACAGCTGGAGCACCGTGATGCTGCTGTATAATTCGGCTTTAAAGAAGATAAACATAAAGCTGGAGATCTTAAATGATGAGTTTCAGCATGCTCATCAGTATAATCCCATAGAACATGTAAAGACCAGACTTAAGAGCGCCGAGAGCATAGTTCGTAAATTAAAGCGCCGCGGGTACGAATCCACCACGGAAAATATGGTCAAATACGTGAATGACATAGCAGGAGTCAGGGTTATATGTTCTTTCACTTCCGATATTTATAGGATAGCGGACATGCTCGCTTCTCAGTCGGATATTCATGTGCTATTCATAAAGGACTATATCAAGAATCCAAAGGAAAGCGGATATAAGAGTTACCATATGATAGTGACGGTGCCCATATATCTTTCCAACGGCGCGGTGGAGACAAAGGTGGAGATCCAGATACGTACCGTAGCCATGGATTTTTGGGCTACTTTGGAGCATAAGATAAACTATAAGTTCTTTGATAACGTTCCGGAGCATATCAAACGTGATCTGCGTTCCTGTGCGGAGATGGTGTCCGATCTGGATGCTAAAATGATGGACCTGAACGAGCAGGTAAGGTCATTGTAAATATAAGAAAAATATGATACTATGTAATTTGATTGTGCTTTATTATAAGTAGAGCCGTTTTCGGCTGCTTTGCAAAGGGGTAAGTATGGACTATTTTTTTGACAAATTATCCGACA
Organism: Lachnospiraceae bacterium; assembly: GCA_017441585.1. Lineage (GTDB taxonomy): Bacteria > Bacillota > Clostridia > Lachnospirales > Lachnospiraceae > UBA1753. The sequence goes on along the minus strand of JAFRWW010000051.1, from coordinate 19,305 downwards.
GGATCAATGCTTCACAGGATCGTGGATCCGGAAGGGATTATGAGCAAGGTGCACAGGCGCAGGCTGCGGCTGTGGATAATTCTGAACTTGAAAGAATAATAGACGAAAGGCTCGCACTGTATAAGGAGCAGATCGTAGAAGAGATAAAGTCAGGCGTGGCTCAGTCTGTCAGTGATTCCAACGCCATGTGTGTGGAGATGATAAGCCAAAGCGCCCAGGAGGGTAATACCGCCAGGCTTTCCGCTACCGAAGAGATCATGGCAGCTCTGGTATCTACCAAGAATGATATCTCGGATGCCGTGAGCATGAACGGTCACACGACGAAAGAGGATCTGACGGAGCTTATAACCGGGATCAAGGAAGAATATCTTACCAGAGATGAACTCATAGATGAAATAATGGCAAAGCAGTCTTCCCAGGCTCAGCTTTCGGAGGATGTGATATCTGATATAGCCGATGAGGTGGCTCACAGGGTAAGACAGGAACAGGGGGCACCGGTATCCGAGGAGGGTATAGCTGAGGCAGTGGCAGCAGCGCTGGCCGTATCTATGGCAGCCCCCGCATCAAAGGAGGAGATCGCAGATGAGGTGGCAGCCGTGCTGTCATCGACTCTTGATTCCCATAAGCTGGAGATCTCAGAGATCGCTGATGCCGTGGCCGAAAAGGTTCGTGAGGATCAGGCAGTTCCTGTATCAAAGGAAGAGATCGCACAGATCGTAGCTGAGAAGATACAGGAGTATAAAGAGGATCCTATATCAAAGGAAGAGATAGCTCAGATCGTAGAGTCAAAGATACTGGAAAATAAGACGGCGCCTGTATCTAAAGAGGATATAGCAGCTGCGGTTGCTGCGGATATGGCAGTGACTCTGGCATCACAGAAGCTGGAAATCTCAGACATCGCTGATGCCGTGGCCGAAAAGGTTCGCGAGAATCAGGCAGTACCGGTATCAGAGGAAGAGATAGCGCGTATCCTTTCAGAGAAGTTACGGGAGAACAGGATAGAGCCTGTATCAAAGGAAGAGATCGCACAGATCGTAGCTGAGAAGATACAGGAGTATAAAGAGGCTCCCATATCAAAGGAAGAAATAGCTCAGATCGTAGCTGAGAAGATACAGGAGAATAAAGAAACACCCGTATCCAAGGAAGATATAGCATCTGCGGTTGCTGCGGATATGGCAGTGACTCTGGCAGCACAGAAGCTGGAAATCTCAGACATAGCTGATGCCGTAGCCATAAAGGTTCGCGAGAATCAGGCAGTACCGGTATCAGAGGAAGAGATAGCGCGAATCCTTTCCGAGAAGTTAAGGGAGAACAGGGTAGAACCTGTATCAAAGGAAGAGATCGCACAGGCCGTAAGCGCAAAATTACAGGAAAACAAAGAAACTCCTATATCTAAGGAAGAGATAGCTCAGATCGTGGAGTCCAAGATACAGGAAAATAAGGAGACTCCCGTATCTAAGGAGGAGATCGTATCTGCAGTGGAGAATGTGGTATCGGCGAAGCTTTCCGCCATGCCTCATCTTTCCAAGACGGATATCGTGACAGCCATGACCGTGGCATGGGCATCCAATAAGACGGATATCGTGGACAGCGTCAATGAAGGCTTTGAAAAGGCAGACATAGGCGTGGCCAAGGTGGTGGATTCAGCAGGCGCGGACGTAAAGCAGGAACTGACTGAAAAGATAGACAGGACCTCAGAAGAGCTTTCCGATCATGTTCATAAGGAATGTGTGAAGGTATATAAAAATGTCCAGGCAGTACTGGAGGAAGGTCTGCAGCATCAGAAGGAAGAGATTGATGCCGATGCGGCAAGCCGGGAGAAGAACTTAAGGGACATCGTAGACGTCAGCATCAATACTGCTCTCAGGGACAATCAGAAGAGTGAGAACGATAATACCAAGAATATAATAAATGATACGGTATCATCGCTGCTTAATACCAATACCGGAGAGAAACTTTCTACCATTAAAAATATGATGCTGGCTATCATTTGTATGCTGGGCATTAACCTTCTTGGAATACTGGTTATCATACTGTGGATATTCCAGATAATCTAAAGGAAGTATTTCTTGTTTACAAAAACAAACTCTGTGGTATAATGGTGGTTGTGTGTTTTTTAGGCAGACCACAGATTTTGGAGATTTTTACGGATGGAACAGTATGTGATAAAGGGCGGAAAGCCCCTGGTCGGTGAGGTTGAGATAGCCGGTGCAAAGAACGCCGCACTCGCCATAGTCGCTGCGGCGATCATGACCGACGAGACAGTCACAATTGAAAATCTGCCGGATGTCCGGGATATAAATGTATTGCTTCAGGCAATGACTGAGATTGGCGTTATCGTCAACAGACCCGATCGTCACAGCGTTAAGATAAATGCATCACAGATATCTGATCTGGTAGTGGATAATGAGTATATCAAAAAGATCAGAGGTTCTTATTATCTGGTAGGCGCGTTGCTTGGCAAATATAAAAAGGTGGAAGTGGCTCTTCCCGGCGGCTGTAATATAGGAAGCCGTCCTGTGGACCAGCACCTTAAGGGCTTCAGGGCACTGGGTGCAAAAGCCGATATCCACAGAGGACGTATCAGGGCAGTGGCCGAAAAGCTTACCGCAAGCCATATTTATATGGATGTAGTCACAGTGGGCGCTACCATTAATGTCATGATGGCTGCGGCCATGGCTTCGGGCAAGACTATCATAGAGAATGCGGCAAAAGAGCCCCATGTGGTAGACGTGGCCAACTTCCTTAACAGTATGGGCGCCAATATCCGAGGCGCAGGTACCGATGTCATCCGTATCCGTGGCGTGGAGAAGTTCCATGGTACGGAATATTCCGTGATCCCCGATCAGATAGAGGCCGGTACATTCATGATGGCCGCTGCTGTCACAGGGGGAGATGTCACGGTTAAAAATGTGATCCCCAAGCACCTCGAATCCATATCTGCAAAGCTCACGGAAATAGGCTGCCGTGTGGAGGAAAGGGGAGACCGTGTCAGAGTCATTTCAAACGGCGAACTTACAGGCACCCATATAAAGACGCTTCCTTATCCCGGGTTTCCCACGGACATGCAGCCTCAGATGGGCGTCACCTTGGCCCTGGCAAAGGGAATATCCGTTATCACGGAAAGTATATTTGAAAACAGATTTAAATATATGGATGAGCTCCTTCGTATGGGGGCTAATCTTAAAGTAGAAGGAAATGTGGCCATTATAGAGGGCGTTAAGGAACTGAACGGAGCGAGGATAAACGCTCCCGACCTGCGTGCCGGCGCTGCACTCGTACTGGCTGCTTTGGCTGCTGACGGTTTTTCCGTCATCAGCGATATACATTTTATACAGAGAGGGTATGAAGATTTCCACTTGAAGCTTCAGACTTTAGGGGGACAGATCGAGCTGGTAGACAGCGAGAAGGAAGTAGCAAAGTTTAAGTTAAAGGTTGGATGACAGGAGGAAAAAATGAGCGAAAAGAAGCTTTTCACATCTGAGTCCGTGACAGAAGGACACCCCGACAAAGTCTGCGATATGGTTTCCGATGCCATACTGGATGCCTGCTATGAGCAGGATCCGATGAGCAGAGTGGCATGTGAGGCAGTCAGCTGTACAGGATTTGTACTGGTGACCGGTGAGATCACCACAAAGGCAGTACTGGATATACCTTCAATAGTAAGACAGACGGTAGTGGATATAGGATATGATGACGGAAAGAAGGGCCTTGACGGTAATTCATGTGCAGTCATGGTGGCTCTGGATCAGCAGTCTGCTGATATAGCAATGGGCGTGGATAAGGCACTGGAGGCCCGCTCCGGAGCTCTGGCAGACGATCTGGATACAGGTGCCGGCGATCAGGGTATGATGTTCGGATATGCTACAAACGAGACCGAGGATTACATGCCTTATTCCATTTATCTGGCACACAAGCTTTCCAGACAGCTGACCAAGGTTCGTAAGGATGGTACACTCAAGTACTTAAGACCCGACGGTAAGACTCAGGTATCTGTGGAGTATGATGAAAATGACAAGCCCATCCGTCTGGAGGCAGTGGTACTTTCCACCCAGCATGATGAGGATGTGACCCAGGAGCAGATACATGAGGATATAAAGAAATATGTTTTCGATCCCATTCTCCCCAAGGAGCTTCTGGATGAGAAGACCAAGTATTTCATCAATCCTACCGGCAGATTTGTGATTGGAGGACCTCACGGAGATGCAGGTCTTACAGGCCGTAAGATAATAGTAGATACTTATGGCGGATATGCACGTCACGGCGGCGGAGCCTTCTCCGGAAAGGACTGCACCAAGGTAGACAGATCCGCAGCCTATGCAGCCAGATATGTGGCTAAAAACATCGTGGCAGCAGGCCTTGCAGCTAAGTGCGAGATCCAGCTTTCATATGCCATCGGTGTGGCAGAGCCCACTTCAGTCAGAGTGGATACTTTCGGAACAGGTACTGTTTCCGATGAGAAGCTGGTAGAGATCGTAAGATCCAATTTTGATCTGCGTCCCGCAGGTATCATCAAGATGCTGGATCTGAGGCGCCCTATCTACAAGCAGACAGCGGCATACGGACATTTTGGAAGAAATGATCTGGATTTGCCCTGGGAGAAGCTGGATAAGGTGGATATCCTTAAGAGCGCAGCATCAAAGTAAGCGATCATCTGATTTTAAACGGGAGGCGTTGTCCTCCCGTTTTTTGTAACTATTCAGAGCCATGCATATGAAACACGGCTTATGCTTGCATAAGAGCCGGGTTTCATATATATGGCGAGATAACCACATGAACAAAACACATACGCGAAGCGGATGAGTTTTGTGAATGGGGTTCTGAATAGTTACACGTATTATAGTAAAGGGGGGACATATGTCATTCGTGCATCTGCATACCCATACGGAGTATTCTCTCCTGGATGGGTCCAATAAGATAACCGAATATGTAAAGCGTGTAAAGGAGCTGGGGATGAACTCCGCAGCCATAACGGATCACGGCGTGATGTACGGCGTAATAGATTTTTACAAGGCGGCAAATGCGGCGGGGATCCATCCCATACTTGGCTGTGAGGTCTATGTGGCGCCGGGATCCCGCTTTGATAAAAGCGGAGCGGCGTCGGAAGATAAGTATCATCATCTGGTGCTTCTGGCAGAAAATAACAAAGGCTATGCGAATCTTATGAAAATAGTGTCCGACGGTTTTACGGAAGGCTATTATTACAGACCCAGGGTGGATATGGAGATCCTGGAAAAATATCATGAGGGCATCATAGCACTTTCCGCCTGTCTGGCGGGAGAGATCCCCAGAAACATAATGCGCAATATGATAAGTGAGGCCAAGGCTGCTGCGGTTAAATATCAGAATTGCTTCGGCAAGGGTAATTTTTATCTGGAGCTGCAGGATCACGGGATACCGGACCAGCGCCGGGTCAACAGTGTGCTGGTGAATTTTGCGAAGGAACTGGATATACCCCTCGTGGCTACAAATGATGTGCATTATACCTATGCGGATGATGTGAGGCCCCATGATATACTGCTGTGCCTTCAGACAGGCAAAAAGCTGTCGGATGAGGATCGCATGAGATATGAGGGCGGCCAGTATTATGTCAAAAGTGAAGAGGAGATGCGCTCACTTTTTCCTTATGCGCCCCAGGCCATAGACAATACGCAGATCATAGCCGACAGGTGTAAGGTGGAGATTGAATTCGGAGTCACAAAGCTCCCGAATTTTGAGGTGCCTCAGGGCTATGATGCAAAGAGTTATCTGACAAAGCTTTGCTATGACGGACTTAAGGAACGATATCCAAAGGGTGATGAGTCTCTTAAGGAGAGACTGGATTATGAGCTTAAGACCATTGAAAAAATGGGCTATATCGAGTATTTCCTCATAGTCTGGGATTTTATAAACTATGCGCGGTCAAAGGGCATCCCGGTGGGACCCGGACGTGGATCCGCGGCGGGCAGCATAGTGTCCTACTGTCTTCATATCACAAATATCGATCCCATAAAATACAGTCTGCTGTTTGAGCGGTTCCTGAATCCCGAGCGTGTATCCATGCCCGATATAGATATTGACTTCTGCTATGAGCGAAGGAGCGAGGTCATAGATTATGTGGTGGAAAAATACGGTCGTGACAAGGTGGTCCAGATAGTCACTTTTGGTACTTTGGGTGCAAAAAATGTGATCAGGGATGTGGCGAGGGTGATGGAGCTTCCCTATTCGGAGGCTGATACCATAGCCAAGATGATCCCCAATGAACTGAACATGACACTGACCAGGGCCATGCAGGTCAATCCGGAGCTTAAAAAACTGTATGACAATGATGAGCGCATAAAGGATCTTATAGATATGTCCCTTCGTCTGGAAGGACTCCCCAGGCATACGTCCATGCATGCGGCGGGAGTGGTGATCTGCCGCGAGAGCGCGGATGAATATGTGCCGCTGTCAAGAGCTTCCGACGGAACCATCACCACCCAGTTCACCATGACCACCATTGAGCAGCTGGGACTTTTGAAAATGGACTTTCTGGGACTTCGTACGCTGACGGTGATAAAAGACGCCCTGGAAATGATAAAGAGGGACAAGGGCGTGGAGATAGACTGGGATAAGATGGAATACAATGATCCCGAGGTCTTTAATCTCATATCCACCGGCAGATGCGCAGGTATCTTCCAGCTGGAATCCAGGGGTATGGCTTCATTCATGAAGGAACTGCGTCCCAGGTCACTGGAGGATGTCATCGCGGGCATATCCCTTTACAGACCCGGCCCCATGGATTTCATACCCAAATATATCAAGGGTAAAAATAATCAGAATGAGATCACCTACGCCTGCGAGCAGCTGCGCCCCATACTGGAGCCTACCTATGGCTGTATAGTGTATCAGGAGCAGGTAATGCAGATCGTCCGCGACCTGGGAGGATATTCCCTGGGCCGCTCTGATCTGGTGCGCCGTGCTATGAGTAAGAAAAAGCACGATGTGATGGAAAAGGAGAGGAATAATTTTATATTTGGAAATGAAGCTGAGGGCGTGCCCGGCTGTGTCAGCAAGGGAATATCGCCTGAGGTGGCGGATGGGATATTTAATTCCATGATGAGCTTTGCGGAATATGCATTCAATAAATCCCATGCTGCCTGCTATGCTGTGGTGGCTTATCAGACGGCGTATCTGAAAAGATATTATCCCAGCCGCTTCATGGCTGCCCTGATGACCTCGGTGGAGGGTAATTCCGATAAGATCTATGATTATATCTATGAGTGCCGCCAGCGCGGTATAGAGATTCTGCCTCCCGATATAAATGAAGGCTTCGCGGGATTTTCGGTATCCGCAGGTGATTTGCGACCTGAGACTCCGGTTGAAAAATCCGGTGATGAGGCGGCAGGGAAGGAAGGAATAAGATACGGGCTCTGCGCCATAAAGGGCGTGGGAGAGAATGTGGTAGCCGCAGTGATAAAAGAGAGGACCCAGGGCGGGCTCTTCAGGAATCTGGAGGATTTTATCCAGAGGACCACCGGTGTTGTGAACAAAAAATGTGTGGAAAGCTTTATAAAAGCGGGAGCCTTTGACTGCTTTCCCCATAACCGCCGGCAGATGCTGGGGGTATATGAAGAGATGATCAATAACACCTCTTCAAAAAAGAAAAACGCCATCGCCGGACAGATGAGCCTTTTCGATCTGGTGGGAGAAGAGGACAAAAAGAAGTTTGAGTATAAGATCGCCGAGGTGGATGAATTTCCAAAGTCCACCCTTTTATCCTTTGAAAAGGAAGTCATGGGCGTCTACGTAAGCGGCCATCCTCTGGAGTCGGATATGGCTCTGTGGAAGCGGGTGGTGACCGCCAAAGCCAAGGATTTCAGACTGGATGAGAACACGGGAGAGGCCAATGTCAGGGACGGAAAGGCTGTCATAGTGGGCGGTCTCATCAGTTCGGTGACTGTCAGGAGTACCAAAAAGGGCGATCTCATGGCCAATGTATCCGTGGAGGATATCTATGGAAATATCCAGATGCTGGTATGGCCGAAGGTGTATTCACAGTATGGACGGCTCCTGGAAGAGGACCGGAAGGTTTTCGTAAAGGGAAAGGTTCAGGCGAAGGAGGATCAGGATGCGGAGCTCATAGTGGATGAGTTCATCGCCTTTGAGGACATGCCGGGACAGCTGTGGATCCAGTTTAAAAATAAAGAGGAATATGAAAACAATAAGGCTCTTTTAAATGAAAAACTGGAGAGCATCAATGGTAAGGATACCCTGTGTATTTATCTGTGCGGTGAAAAGCAGATAAAGAAAGAAAAGGCGAGAGTGAGGGCCGATGCCGCTTCCGTGGCGCTTCTTTCTGAGTGCTTCGGCGAAGAAAATGTGAAGCTTTGAGTGCATTTTTGCTTTGGATGTGATAGAATATCTGAGGTTATGAACATAAAGAAGGTGAAAAGTGATCCGGAAAAAGATCCTTTGACTAAAGCCTCAGGATGACGATCGATCATGTCATTAATGAGAGAAGTGAATAAATAAGAGGATGCAGATATGGCAAAACAGATTAAAACAATAGGTGTGCTGACCAGCGGCGGAGATGCTCCGGGCATGAACGCGGCAGTGAGATCCGTAGTGAGGAAATCCCTTAACAACGGTATGAAGGTAATGGGCATAAGGCGCGGATATAAGGGCCTTCTGGCAGGCGACATTTTTGAGATGGATTCCCATGATGTTTCGGATACCATACAGCAGGGTGGTACCATTCTGGGAACAGCCAGGTGTTCGGCCTTTCATACCCAGGAAGGACAAAAGCAGGGCGCCGATATGTGTAAAAAGTTCGGTATCGACGGTATCGTGGTGATCGGCGGTGACGGTTCCTACAGAGGAGCCCAGGCCCTTTCGAAGATGGGGATCAACACCATCGGAGTACCCGGAACCATAGACCTGGACATCGCCTGTACCGATTATACCATCGGTTTTGATACAGCGGTAAACACGGCGATGCAGGCCATAGATAAGGTCAGGGATACATCCTCCTCTCATGAGAGATGCTCCATCATCGAAGTAATGGGACGTAATGCCGGCTATATCGCCCTCTGGTGCGGTGTGGCAAACGGTGCGGAGGATATCCTTTTGCCCGAAAAGTATGAGTTCAATGAGCAGGAGATCATCAATAATATAATCAGAAACAGGAAAAAGGGAAAGACTCATCATATCATCATAAATGCTGAGGGTATAGGGCATTCCACATCCATGGCCAGACGTATAGAGGCGGCTACGGGTATGGAGACCAGAGCCACTATTTTGGGCTACATGCAGCGCGGCGGCTCACCTACCTGTAAGGATCGTTATTATGCTTCCATCATGGGCGCCATGGCGGCAGATCTTTTGGCTGAGGGTAAGTCAAACAGAGTAGTGGGATATCAGCATGGAGAGTTTGTGGATTTTGATATAGATGAAGCTCTGGAAATGCAAAAGAGCATCCCCGAGTATGAGTATAATGTAGCAAAAATATTGTCATTATGAGGCAGTTGTTATTCTGAGTGAAGAATCTTTCCGGCCCTGACCTATGAGTCAGGGCCTTTTTTAGTGTGACGGGCATGTCCCGAACCTTGGGTGAAAGTCCCAAGGGGCGTAGTTGCCAACGAACCCGATAGCGACTCCCAAGGTTTGAACCGTGAGGAACAGGCGAGAAGAAGGGATAGCGAAATCGTGGCCTGACGAACAGGAAGTTTCAGCATATGCTGTAACGGCCGATATAAGGCATATCATGCGGATGAGCTGGCCAAAGACAGCAAAGTCCCAAAGGCAACCGTAACCATGGTACGTAAATCGGACAGGTGAACGAGGAAAGGTTCGGAGACTTACCCCGTGAGGTCTCACAGACGGTCTCATTAGCCGTAGTAACAACGAACTGTGAGAAGTCAGCAGAAGCCGTAGTAGGCATGACTCTGAAATGGGCTATGCCAAAGGGCTGAACAATGTAACCGTGTAATCAAATGTATGCCCCATGGAATACCTGACAGCATGAACTCTACATCAAAAAGGTGGGAGACTGAGAAACTGAAAACCACGTATTTTGAGCACAGGAGAGCATAACTTTCCTGTGCTTTTTTTGTTCTGTAAGGATGACAGCATATTTTGTCGAAAGTTGTCAAGTGACATTTGATAAGATATACTGTGGATACCAAAAAGGAAGGCAAAAGCCTAAGCGACAAAGAACCGGGGACATTTAAGGAATGGATAATATAGAACGATATATTCTGGTCGGGGTGGCATTCGACGGTTATGATAAGGAAGAGGCTTCCCTTAATGAACTGGCGTTGCTTCTTGATACGGCGGGTTGAGAGGCTGTCTTTAAGGTAATACAGAATCTGGACAGATTTGATCCCCAGACCTACATAGGAAAAGGTAAGGCCGGGGAGATCAAAAACTGCGTGGATATGTATGAGGCTACGGGCATTATCTGTGATGATGAGCTTTCGCCCGTTCAGATCCGCAACCTGACAGATATCCTTGACTGCAAGGTGATCGACAGGACGATCCTGATCCTGGATATTTTTGCGGCACACGCTTTCACAAACGAGGGTAAGATACAGGTGAAGATGGCGCAGCTGAAATATCGTTTTTCACACCTTCAGGGTCTGGGAAAAAGTCTGTCCAGGCAGGGCGGCGGAATAGGCACGAGAGGCCCCGGGGAGACGAAACTGGAGACGGACAGACGAAGGCTGCAAAAAAGAATCTCGGTGCTCTCGCATTGGATCGCAGATGTGAAACGCGTTCGTGAGACCATGAGAAAGAAGCGTGATAATGAAGGGATACCGGTTCTGGCGATTGTCGGGTATACAAACGCGGGCAAATCTACTTTGCTCAACAGACTGACCGGATCGGATGTTATGGCCGAGGATAAATTGTTTGCTACGCTGGATCCCACTACCAGGCATTGCAGGCTGCCTCAGGGCCAGCACATACTTTTTACGGACACGGTGGGATTTATCCATAAGCTTCCACATAATCTGGTGGATGCCTTTAAGAGTACATTGGAGGAGGCCGGTTATGCGGACATCCTTCTCCATGTGGTGGACGGGTCGGATCCGGAATTTGAGCTTCACATGAAGACAGTATATGAAACGCTTGATGAGCTGGATGTAAAGGGTAAAAAAGTCATTACCGTTTTCAATAAGGCGGATAAGTACGAAGAAGATCCGGAGATCGCATTTTACCTGCGGGATGAGCGGGCCGAGAAATGTGTCAGAGTGTCAGCTCTGCCCGGTAAGGGCATGGATGAGCTGCTTAAAATCATAGGTGACATCGTCAGAGAAGGTTATGTGCTTAAAAAGATGAGATTTACGGATGATCAGGGTGCAGAGCTTGAGCGGATCAGGCGAACCTGCCAGATCGTGTCACAGGAGTATCTGGAGGATTGCATCCTTGTGGAGGTGTATATGCCGGGTTGAAAGACCTTCAGCCGGGCCGATGCAATAGTGAGCTGTCATTGAAAGAGTATGCTATTCATGGTAAGCTATTTTGAATTAATAAAACCTGAAAATTACTAACAAAGGAGGCATATATATGTTCAGGCAAAGATATCAGGAAGATCTAAAGCTTATTTCCATAACCGACCTTGCCAGGAGGCTTGATATAACGACAGAGACTCTTCGTTATTACGATAGGATAGGTCTGTTTAAGCCGGATTACATAGACGAGAACAGAGCCAGATATTACGATGTTTTGCGCTATGATCTGCTGGGGTCTATACTTCAGCTCCGGCAGCTGGGAATGAGCGTAAATATGGTCAGGGAATACTATGAGGACAAAAACATACACAAGTCATTTGAAATGTTAAAAGACCTCAACGCGGAGTTTGACGAAAAGCTTAAGCAATTGGTGGCATTAAAGCGCACGCTTGAAAAAAAGCTTACGTTGATCGAACAGTTTCTGGATAAGGACGCCATCCCCAAGGGCGCATATCTAAAGCATTTCGAGGAGAGAAAGGTCGTTACCAGCGGGAAGCTTCTGCATACCCTTGTGGATTATGCGGAGAATACGGTGTTTTTGGAAAGTCTCCTAAATGAAGTGGCACCAATGATCGGCGCCAGCAAGGAGGGAGGGTTTATACCCCTAAGCGAAGAGAACATGAACACAGATTACGGGCCATACGTGCCGTTTATCTTTGTAAACTCCTTTAAGAAGGCTCCAAAGAAGTACAGAAAAATTATACCCGAAGGTGAATATGTATGTGCCATATATAATGATTACTATCTCCATCTTGAAAAGAATTCAATGAGATCCATATTGGATTATTGTGAGGAAAACGGCTATGAGATCACAGGAGATATCCTGGCCTGTGACATGATCGATGTCACGGTAACAGACCGGTTTTCGGAAATGATTGTGGAGCTTCAGGCACCGGTTCGAAAAAAGTAAAAAAAATTTTAAAAAAGTATTGACATTTGTGTTACACAAAGGTGTAGTCTGTTAACCAACAAGAGACAACGGCGTCGCGGAAAGCGGCATACCGTTGTCTCTTGTTTTTTATTAATCAGCAGGGATAAGGAGGAAAAAGAAATGAAAAAGGTACAGGCGTTTGTAAGACCGGAAAAAGTATCAACAATCCTTGCAAAGCTGTATGAGGCAGGCTTTCATGCTGCAACAAGGATAAGTGTTCTCGGAAGAGGAAAGCAGAGCGGACTAAAAGTCGCGCAGGTAACCTATGATGAGATCCCGAAAGAGCTTCTTGTGATAGTAGTAAACGATGAAGAGGTAGAGAAGGTATCGGAGATAATCATCAAGGATGCTAAGACAGGTATTAAGGGCGCTTTCGGAGACGGAAAGATATTCATAAGTGATGTAGAGTGTGCCTATACCATCAGTAGTGGAGAAAAGACAGAAAGGTTGTGATCATATGAAGGAAGTTGAATTCATGATAAGAACCAACATGTATGCCGAAACCAAGAAACGGCTCGCCGAGAACGGATTCTTCGCATTCAGCTCCAAGGAGGTGCTGGGAAGAGGCAGGGGAAATGCAATCTTTGAACTGGAAGATGCCTCAGACGAATCCAAGGAAACGGTCCAACCGGTATTGATAGCCACACGACTTATTGTGGTGTGGGTTGCGGACGATCAGGTTGATGAGCTGGTAAAGATAATAATAGACACTAATAAAACAGGATCCCCGGGAGACGGCAAAATATTTGTTTCTTCCGTAGAAGGAGGATACAGGATCAGAACCGGTGAACGGGGCGAAGACATAGTTTTATAGGAAGAAACAGAGGTTTATAAAGGAGGAGAAAAATTATGAAAAAAAGAGTGATCGGATTATTAATGGCAGTGGTTATGAGCGTTCTTGCATTGACAGGATGCGGCGGCAGCGGCGGTGTATCAACAACCGCAGCATCCGCATCCGGCGAGGCAAAGAAAGCGTCTTTTAAGATTGGTATCTATCTTTGGCCCAGCTGGTATGAATGGTTCGTGGCCGAGGAAAAGGGATATTTCGAAGCAGCAGGACTTGATGTGGAACTTGTTCCGTTTACTTCCTACAGTGACATGCTTCAGGCTTTCTACAGCGGAAAGATAAATGTAGTTGGAGCAACCGTCTGTGACATGATCGCCGGATATAACGAAGGCAAGGATTTCAAGATTACACTGGTAAATGATTATTCAACAGGAGCAGATGCCATTGTTTTCGGAAATGAAATCAGTTCACCGGAAGATATCAAAGGCAAGAATGTAGCCGTTGAAGTAGGAACATTGGAGCATTATATGCTTCTTACTGCATTGGATAAATGGGGTATCAAGCAGGACGAGATCACCGTCACCAATATGTCAATGAGTGATGCAGCACCGGCAATGCTCAGTGGTTCGGTTCAGATAGCAGCTATGGCAGATCCTTATGGTGCACAGGTTGTAGATGCGGGAAAAGGAACGAAGTATTTTACATCAGGAGATGTTCCGGGACTCATTTCTGATGCAACAGCAGTAAGCGGAGAACTTATCCGTGACTATCCGGAGGATGTTCAGAAACTTACAGATGTATGGTATCAGACAGTAGACTGGGTTAATGCAAACAAGGAAGAAGGAATCGAGATCATGGCTAAGGAGGCTGAACTCTCTGCAGAAGAGTATACGCTCTTATTTGACGGAGTAACTATCCTTACGAGAGATCAGATGGCCAAAGGATTTACCGAAAAGAAGGATGATTATACATATGTTCCCTATGTGGCAAAGCAGAATGCGGATTTCCTTCTTGGACAGGAGCTTGTCAAAGAGTCCAGGGAAAGCTACGACGGGATGTTTGACGGAAGCTTTGTGATAAATAAATGATAGATGCTTGGAGGTGGTGAAGATGCTTGGTAATCTTTTTGGAATCAGAAAGAATGTTGACCGAAAGACGAGTATTACTATAAGCACCTTGGCATTCGTGATACTGTTCGGAGTATGGAGTTTGGCAAGTGTGCTTCATCTGGCAGATGAAAGTATGCTTCCCACTCCCTGGGCAGTGTTCGGATTTATAATAAAGAGCTTCGCAGACGGTTCGATCTATGCCGACATGTGGGTCAGTATATACAGGATCGTAATGGGATTTATCATCTCGGTGATCATCGGGGTTCCTTTAGGAATAGCCATTGGCACATTTAAGATCGCAGAGTGTATTTTCAGACCCATTTGTGAATTTGTAAGGTATATGCCCGTGCCGGCATTTCTCCCCCTGGTAATGATGTGGGTGGGAATCGGCGAGGAAGCGAAGATTGGTGTGATCCTGCTTGGAACCTTGTTCCAGATGATCCTCATGGTAATGGATGATGCACTGTTAGTATCAAACGATCTCTTAAATTCCGGATACACCCTGGGAGCCAATAAGTTTCAGGTACTCTGTAAGATCCTTATTCCGGCCATGATGCCGAAACTTATGGACACGCTGAGGATCCTTATGGGTTGGGCGTGGACATATGTTACGGTGGCCGAGCTGGTGGCTGCCAACTCCGGACTGGGGTACAGCATTATGAAGGCGCAGCGTTTTTTACAGACAGATGCGGTCTATGCGGGCATCCTGATCATTGGATTTCTGGGGCTTATATTTGACAGACTGTTTGCACTATGTAACAAGAAACTGTTTCACTGGGTTGAAGGAGCGTAAAGGTATGGAATACGGAGAAAGAATTGAAGCCGGTTTTGGAAATGCGGTTATCAAACTTGATCATGTTTCCAAAACATATCACTCAAAGAAAAAAGATTTTACAGCATTAAAAGAAATCAATATAGAGGTACTTAATAACGAGTTTGTGTGTATTGTAGGTCCCTCCGGATGCGGAAAATCAACATTGCTCAGAATGATCGCAGGTCTTGAGGAGATATCATGCGGAGAGATTCTTATGAAGAGTGAAGCAATAAAAGGACCCGGAGCAGAGCGTGGAATGGTTTTTCAGAATTACACACTTTTCCCGTGGCTTACGGTGGCTCAGAATATTGCATTCGGACTGACTCTCAGTAAGCAGCCGAAGGATGTTATCGAAGATAAGGTTGATAAGTATCTAAAGATCATTGACCTGGAAAAATTCAGGAACAGTTATCCCAAGGAACTCTCCGGAGGAATGAAGCAAAGGGTTGCTATAGCAAGGGCGCTGGCAAACAGCCCGGAGGTGCTGCTGATGGACGAACCGTTCGGAGCGCTGGATCCATATACAAAAGCTTCCATGCAGCTTCTGGTCAGGCAGATATGGGAAGATGAGAAAACAACCATTATTTTCATAACCCACGACATCGATGAGGCCATATTTTTGGCAGACAGGATGTATATTCTATCTGCAAATCCCGGTGAAGTAAGGGCTGAGGTTCCTATTTATCTTTCGAGAAGAAGAACTCTGGATTTAAAAGATACTCAGGATTTTATCCGCATGAGACAGATCCTTTCCGGAGTAATGCAGGGAAATCGCGATGTGGGGGCTATAGCCGAGATATATGCGTAGGAGGTATACGGCATGGGTAACTCAGATATTCTTACACTTTCGGTTGTAAATTTCAAAGTGAAAGCCAGAGATACAGAGTCGAATCTTAAAAGGATAACCGGTTTTGCTGGAGCAGCGGCCAGGCAGGGAAGTGAAATCGCAGTGTTTCCGGAACTGTCCCTATCGGGCTATGACGTGTTCATAAGCGAGCACGCCGGGGCTCGTGAGAAAGAAGAGGTGGCATATGCTGCAAATGATAAGATAATGACTGTTCTCTCGGAAACAGCCCGGGAATATGGGATTGCGATCGTGCTTGGCATGCCGGGTTTTGAAGACGGAAAGTTTTATAACGAGGCAGTTTATGTAGGAGAAGACGGCGGGATATCAAGATATCGCAAGATCCACTTGTTTGGCAAGGAAAGCAAATTCTTTTCCAAGGGTGCAAAACCGATAATGGTGAACACTAAGTGGGGAAAAATCGGTCTCTCCATCTGTTACGACACCTATCAGTTTCCAGAGTTGCTTCGGATATATGCAGCAGCCGGGTGCAGACTGGTGATTAATCCTACTGCCATGATCGAGGAGGTGGGGATTAACGGCAGCAGGAAATCATTTGAGAATTACTATATCAAATCACTGGAATATGGAGCATTCTGCAATGGGATATACATTGCCAGCGCTAACCTGACCGGCTATGACGAGACCAGCTATTTTGGAGGTGCAAGCGGCATTTTCGGACCGAAGATCACTCCGTTTTGCGAGGTTGACAGTCATATTTATGCCGGAGGTCAGGACAATTCTCAGGAAGGCCTTGTGACTAAAACAATAGATCTTTCACTGGCAGATCGAAGGATATTTATAAAAAATGAGTTTACAGGAGAGAGTGACTACCGGCCGGAGCTTTATAAGGCTTTGATCGGAGCATAATAAAAGAAAACAAAGGAGGAATTTATTATGGCAAATGATACTTGGAGCACAGTACTGCATTACGGACCCGCAACTTTTATGAACCGTCCTTATGTGGAATGTAAGGAGGATGCACTCAAAGCCTCAGGCGCAAAGGCGGCAGTATTTGGATTTCCCTTTGACTGCACCACCATTGTCCGTACCGGTTCCACCATGGGACCCAGACGAGCCAGAGAAATGTCTGAGCTCTATATACCCTATAGTTTTGAGTATGATGTCGATATAGTCGAAAAATACGGTCTGGTAGATGTGGGAGATATCCCGGTCAAGCTGGGTGATGCAAAAGAGACCATGATCAGGGGCAAGAACTTTATTTTAGAGATGTTAAAGGCAGGAGTTATGCCTGTAATGATCGGTGGAGAGCATATGACTCCCATCATGCCGGCTATGGCTCTTGCGGAATTCAATCCAAATGGCAACTACGGATATATCCATTTTGATTCACATCTTGACACGGCAACCGATGTGGGCGGGGATATCTGGAATCACTGCTGTCCTATCCCCAGAGTAATGGAGACGGGAGTATTTAAGCCGGAAAATGCCGTGCTCATCGGTCCCGGAGGTGCCATGAATCCCATGGCCGAATATGAGTATGTTAAGGAAAAAGGCATTACTCTTTATACGTCAAAGGATATCTGGACAAGAGGCATTGTCCCCATAATGGAGGAAGCCGTAAAGATCGCATCTAAGGGCACGGACGGAGTTTATCTGACAATAGATATGGATGCACTTGAGGCCTGTTATACCCCGGGCACCTGTGCACCGACACCGGGCGGAATGACCACAAGGGAAATGCTCCAGGCCATTGATATCATGGGTCAGGTTAATCTGGTAGGATTTGATGTGGCTGAGATCGCGCCGCCCTATGATCATTCGGATATTTCAGCTATCACAGCTTCCAGATTCATTGCGGACATGCTCGCTTCACGGGCGCGTTATATTTAGTGATTCAAGCTTTCCATATGTTGTTATAACCGGCTCGGGATGACAGTTGGGAAGGATGAGTCAGTGATATTTTTAACAAAAGAAAGAAGGGATGGTAATGTTAAGAACAGATTTACCAAAGGTTGTTTCGAAGACAGTTCCCGGACCCAAAACTCTGGATTTAATAAAAAGAAAGGAGCAGGCTGTACCTAAAGCATTATGTGGTGCCACATATCCTGTATCCATTGTGAGAGGTGAGGGCGCCATGTTCGAGGATCTGGACGGGAACAGGTTTCTTGATTGGATAGGCGGCGTGGGAGTACTCAATATCGGTTACTCTAATGAAGAAGTAGTCGGAGTCATAAAAGCGCAGGCTGAAAAGTACACCCACACTATCTTTAATATAATAGGTCATGAAGGATATATAGAATTAGCGGAGAAGTTTAATGAGATCGTTCCGGTTAAGGGAGATGCAAAGAAAACCTATTTTGTCAATTCGGGAGCGGAGGCTGATGAAAATGCAATAAAGGTGGCCAAGGCATTTACGAAGAAAAGCAATGTGATCTGTTTTTCGGGAGCATTTCATGGCAGAACAAATCTTACAATGGCGTTGACTGCAAAGAAAGCGTATTCTCTGGGAATGGGACCTTTCCCGGCTGGAATATACAGAGCCGAGTTTCCTAATATGTATCATGCTCCTAAAGGGTATTCATATGATGAGGCGATCCAATATTACATTCAAAAAATATATCAGGTTTTTGATGAGGCAACGCCGGCAAATGAGGTGGCATGCATTTTGGTAGAGCCCATACAGGGAGAAGGCGGTTTTATTCCGGCACCGATCGAATGGGTGAAGGCAGTCAGAAAGATCTGTGATGATAACGGTATCTTGCTGATAGCTGATGAGGTTCAATGTGGAAACTGCCGGTCAGGTCATTATTTTGTATCGGAAATGTGGGCAGAGGCCGGTGCAGCACCTGATATTCTTACCACGGCAAAGTCTATGGGAGCAGGAATGCCCATCTCTGCAGTTTGTGCACGGGCAGAGATCATGGATTCCGTAATACCCGGGACCATCGGCGGAACGTATGCGGGAAATCCCGTTTCATGTGCGGCTGCGTTGAAGACAATGGAAATATACAAGGAGGAAAAATACACTGAAAAGGCGAAACATATAGGAGAAGTTGTTTCGGCCGGATTTAAGGAACTGATGAAGAAGTATCCTGTAATAGGAGACGTGCGCGGGATCGGAGCCATGCTGGGAGTGGAGTTTGTTAAGGATCCCGGGACAAAAGAACCCTATGGGGAGTTTGTCTCTGTAATGATCAAACACGCGCTTCAAATGGGCTTGCTTCTGGAGAATGCAGGGACGAACGGTAATGTCATCAGATTTCTTGCTCCTTTATGCATGACGGATGAGCAGATGGAAAAAGGATTGGAGATATACGAGACGGCCATTACAAAAGCCATGGACGAATTGGGATTACTGTGAAATGATTTTGTAAGATATGGGAAT
>JAFRWW010000050.1 GCA_017441585.1 Lachnospiraceae bacterium | reverse complement strand
CCTGCATTAAGGATTATGGCAGGTGCCATACCGTACCAGCCCATTCCCATGAACACCGCCAGCGATTCCTTTATTGAAAGCGGTCCGTAAACACCGTAGGCCAGACCCATTACCGCAGTTCCGGACATAATGGCTATCGGAAGCCCCAGCACGCGGAATCCTATGGATCGGATCTTTCCGAAGATGTTTCCCTCAATGCCAAGTCCGTATCCCACTCCCGCGAGAAGTATGCAAAGGCAGATATCTATCATGGTGCCGGCATCTTCCTGAAATTCATCCGGATCCACTATCATCTCGGGTACTATATAATGCCCACAGGCCATTCCTACAGCGACCAGAGAAAATATGATCACCGTCGACTTAAGGCTGTTCAAACCTGTGCCTTCTTCAGCAGTCTCCACATCAGATCTGATGTGCTTAGCCCCAAGACCATGCCTGTCGAGCATCAGGAAGGTCCTGACAAGGAAAGCCATCCCTATGCTTCCGAAAAACGCAAGAAATGTGGTAGCTAAAGCCTGCAATCCAACGCTGCCCAATCTGGATACCACCTCTTCATTGGCTCCTATCCTCATCCCCATGATGAAGACCAGCATATAAAGGGCCATATCCGAGAAAGTCTGGACCGGCTTGGCATAGTCTCCTTTTACGACCTTATCCGACAGGATGTAAAAGGCCGCCATGATAACCATGTATTTCAGCATTGAAAGCACTGAGTGATGACCTCCTGATTAAAAAACTTCTGTACGATCCGATCATACAGAAGCCATGTTCTTCACTCAGGCAGGGAAATCAAATAATCCTCAGCCAAAAATCACAGTTTTCATATACACCGTATGAAAGATCCATTAAAAGGCAAGCAGTTCTCCTGACTTAAGTTCACAGCGTACGGCGCCTTCCCAAGGTTTCCCTCAGTGACATCTTTGCCGCCCGCTCCCTATCACAGTGACGGGATCGTACCGGATTCGCACCGGTTTCTCTTTTCATCCGCGTTAAGCGGAACTTGTCTCTTCGTATTATTAATATGTGTTCTTGTTAAATTATAATCTAGGTTCTGGCTTTTTTCAAGATGTACTATAATGCTATTTGAGTTTATCGGATTGCTCTAAAGCGATAAAGCAAGTAATAATTGATTTTCACTAAGCCACGGATTATAATTATACCATCGTTATATTGATTCATAAATGGACCGGATCAGGAGACTTAAATGAACGTACTTTCTGATAAAATGCGTGAGTGGAGGCATCATTTGCACAGGAACCCGGAGCTTTCATCCAAAGAGTTCGAGACTGCGGCATATATCGCTGAGGAACTCCGCGCCATGGGCGTCGAAGTTGCTGAAGGCATAGGCGGCACCGGTGTCGTCGGTACTCTTAAATGCGGTGACAGTCCCCGCGTTATCGGACTCAGGGCGGAAATGGACGCCATCCCGGTGACAGAGCAGACTGACTGCG
Organism: Lachnospiraceae bacterium; assembly: GCA_017441585.1. Classification (GTDB taxonomy): domain Bacteria; phylum Bacillota; class Clostridia; order Lachnospirales; family Lachnospiraceae; genus UBA1753. The sequence goes on along the minus strand of JAFRWW010000050.1, from coordinate 69 downwards.
AATTTCGTTCCCTTAATGACGGCGCAATGCATGCATGCGGTCACGACGGGCATATGGCGGCTCTCCTGG
>JAFRWW010000049.1 GCA_017441585.1 Lachnospiraceae bacterium | reverse complement strand
TTTCGGCAGGAGATCCCGTTTCGATAGCAAAATCAAAATCTTAAAGAAAGGAGTCGGCCGCTGCATTGGCGATTTCTGAACGACTGAAATTGGTCAATTCTACGCGACTCTGGGTGGTCGATTCTGCCCGACTCTAACAGCGATCAATGATAGTAGAGAATTCGGCAATCCCCTCAGCTTTACCTTCAGCTTTACCCTCAGCTTTACCCTGGGCTCTTATAATTCTGTTCTGCATTTCGACAGTCATATATTCGTCCCTCCACTTTTTATTTTTCCGTGCTTTCTTTACACTTTTATCAAGACTTTCAGTAAAATCATCCCTCGGGTGTTCATCTATCAGATATTTAAGGAAAGAACTAAGCTTTTCGTCGATATCGTCCAGTTCGGAGTGAGGATTCAGAAATATCCGCTCAGTTCCGTCATTAAGGATGATATCATTGTCTTCCTGACAAATCTGCCTGAATCTGTAAATGTGCCGCCCTTTTTCAAACAGGTCAAAGGTGCATATGAAGATGATGTATGAGTCTTTAAGGTCATTATAAGTTACGTCAGTCCCTTTTTCAAGGAAAACAACGTCCATTTTACCTTGATAATAACGGCTCCTTTTTTTCAGATCATTTGTGTCCAATGACTGCATTTCCAGATCATATACTTCTGATGATCCCTCGACATATACGTCGAGGCGTATGCCTTTGGAATCCGGTGCAGTTTCGAATTCTTTTTGTGTCTGGTATTTGATATCGCGGATCTTCTTATTCAGGATGATTTCTAAAAGTCGGATACAGAGTCTTTTATCCTGCATTACCTTCATAAAGATAAAATTGTTTGATAGTGTCAAATTCTCATAATCCTTTGAAATTTGATTGTTAAGCATAAGACCTCCTATATTTGTCAAACCGTACATTGATTGATCAGTCCACTTTAAATGATTACATTAATCCTGCAGTATTATTTCGCTTCTATGATAAAAAAGAGCATAAACGCCCAGGGGTTCAATGCAACCGGATCATAAGAAATGACAGGCTGATCGAAGCATCATAAATTTAGTTATGGAATCTATGACGGCGAAATGAGACTCCGTCATGTACTTCTTAAGAAGAGTGAGCAAAGTATACTATGTTTTGAGAGTTATTGCAATAAAAAAGAAGTATAATTTTCTAATTATGTAAAAGGTAGCCGATTAGTATACTAAACGGCTACTTTTTTAATTTTTTTTCTCAGAGTAATATATTTTCAGCGATTATTCTGAGGTGTAACGATGAACCTGAATAAAAGAAAAGATTATTTCGAAGAAAAACTACAAAAATGGCATGAGCGGATATATGCGCTTAAAGTGAAAGGCGATATAAATGGGGATGTATCACAAAAACTGGAATACCTGATCAGCCTTATGTTGGCGAAGGCATTGCCAGAATATATTCCCTTTGAAATAGAAGGGATTTATGATGAGACCGGTGCAATCATTATGTATGTGGATCTGTTGATGCTTAAACTGACCGGATCAAAGGTTCCGGTGTCAGTTTTGAAAAGATGCCGGGAAAAATTATGGCTTGACAGTTGTGAGATAGATGAGATGTTAGATCTGCATGGATATCAGGATATGATGATCCGCCCTGAAAAAGGAAATATTAGTGAGAATGGGGTGGTCAGCCTGGGGTGTGATGCCTTGACGGATTTGACAGCGGATGAAGTGTTATCAGTGGTAGAAAAGCGGCTTAAGATAGAAATCGGAGTTTGCAAAAGAGCCGGCAGATTTACACAGGATAGATTCGATTTTACAGGTCAGTGTATCGGTTAATATAAATCTGTATGAGGAAATATCTATTTCAATTCCTGATCCAGATTATCAAACTCGGATGTGGAGAAGAATTCACCAAGGGTGATGCCAAAACCGTCGCATAGTTTTTTGATCGTGACCACACCGGGATTTTTACTTTCATTATTTAGAATACTTTTTATGGTAGCCTGAGGCACCCCCGAAATGTAACTCAAAGCATTTGGTGTGATGCTTCTTTCTTCGCACAATTCGTGAATCCGCTTCCTGATCTGCTCTACTGTGGTCATGTAATTCTCCCGATTTATAATTTTTTATCCCCTCCAGTTTTTGTGAATTTCTAATAAACAGATACACTATTTTTGGCAATAATGTTAGTGATATATCACTAATTTTATGATATAATAACATTTAGTCATAAAATGTGGCGGCTATTTTATACAGATTATTAGTCGCAATAAGATGGATGTGTATGCAGATGTGATTTTGCAAAGCAGGAAAGGGGTAAGTATGAAAAAGAAGATTTTGGCAGTTTTAGTGATGACTTCGATGTTGTTTAATTCTCTTTCCATGCCACTGTATGCCGAGGAAATTTCAGAGGAAGAAGCAGTGGTTGAGGAAGAAGGAGAGATAGAGGCAGTAGAAACAGTTGATGCGGAGGATGGTAATGATGAGGATGTTTTATCTGAAGATATTGAAGAGAAAGGCTCATTAGAAACTGATAAAAACAAAGAGGTAAGTGATTATTCGTTTATTGAAGAAATGGATAAGAATGGAGAGTCTTATACATGTTCCGGAGAGGATGTTGTTGATCATGCACGAGAGTTTTTAAACTGGACAAAAAGCGATTTTGGCTTCACATCTGATTGGTGCGTATGGTATGTAGACAGGGTTTGTTCAGATTTAGGCATAAATATTGGTTCAAGTGGGTTTGTTACGGATTATATACAAGAGGGTTTATATAATGATAGAGGAACCTATTATTATTATTATACTGGCGCGTTGGATGTAGATTATAACAGCGTTGAAGTCGGAAGAGGAGACTTTGATCCTGAACCCGGAGATCTTGTATGCTTTTCTTGGAACAGTAATCCAGATGATAGGTTTGGTCACATAGGTATAGTAACTGAGTTTTCAGGAGATAGAATTAGTTTTATTGATGGTAACTCAGAGTCGGGCAGCAGTGGTCGGGTAATAGAACATGATAGTAAGTATTCTACAAGTTCAAGTGTAATAGCAGGTTTTTTTAGGCCAAATTATAGTGGTACTACTGGCGGAGATGAACATGATGCTGCTATATGTGTTGAAGCTGTTACAAGTGGTGTACAGGAAGTTACAGTCACTGGTTGGGCTTTTGATCCTGATGATAGAGGGGCATCTGTTGAGGTTCAGGTATGGGTTGATGATGAAGGTCATTCTATTGGAACAACGGATGTGTATAGACCTGATGTAAATGATGCATTTGGATTGACAGGAAATCATGGATTTAGTAAGACCGTGTCAACGGAAAGATCCGGCGCTGTTAAGGTAAGTATACATGCAGTTAATATTGGCCCAGGTCATTGGGCTGCTGATTCAACATATCTTATGATTCAAAGTCGGGATGAATATAGTGCAGAGCACAGTGCAAGGATTTGTATTGATTCTGCATCCGGAGGAGTACGTCAGGTGTCAATTTCGGGCTGGGCCTATGATCCTGATGATAAAACTGCTCCAGTTTCAATAGAGGCATGGATTGATGGCGTAGGTTATGGACTTGGAGAAACGAATATATATAGAGCCGATGTGAATGATGCATTTGGTCTGGAGGGTAATCATGGCTTTAATTTTACTTTCTCAACGAATCAGACGGGTAGTAGGAACGTTGATATAGTAGCGGTAAATATAGGACAGGGATATTGGGGGTCTACTACAGAAAGTGTGTATATTAAGGACAATAGTGAACCTGTAGGAAACTTGGAAACTGCAAGTGGAGGTAATAAAACAATCACTATTAAAGGCTGGGCCTATGATCCCGATGATCCATCAAAATCTGTAGAAATACATGCATATGTAGGTGGAGACAGCAATACTTCGAATGTTGATGGATATAATCTTGGTGTTACAAATGTAGAACGAGCAGATGTCAATGCGACGTATGGGATAACTGGAAAACATGGATTTGAGTATACTATCAATACTAGTAGAAGCGGTAATGTGCCGGTATATGTATATGCGTTGGATACTAATGGTGGAGAAAATCCGTTATTAGGTCATGAAACAGTTACAGTTACACAGACTGTTCCTGTTACAGGTATAAAGATTGATGATGTTGAGCATTATATTAACGGAATGCATGCCGGTCAGCCAATTACAGCCAAGGTTATTCCCTCAAATGCGACCAATCAGAAGGTAACATGGAGATCCAGTGATCCGTCTATTGCAACCGTAACCTCAACCGGTAATACAAGTGCATATGTGGAAAAGAAAAACTGGGGTGAAGTTACGATATATGCAACCATTACGGATAATGGTAAAACCTATGAAGATTCATGCAAGTTTGTCTTGGCTGAGGATAAATATCTGTATGGTGATATTACAGGTGATGGGAAGCTCTCAATTGCAGATCTTTCCTCATGTAATACAATAATACAGAAGATTAATAATTCTGGTTACCAGCCTACATTGGAGGAGATTAGGACATTAGATCTTGATGGGGACGAGGATATTGATGCAGATGATTTGGATCTTTTAAATAAGGGAATACTTGGAGAAATAGATAAGTTCCCTGTGGAGACTATGCTTAATAAAATAATAATAGAGTCTCCTCCCATAACAACAGAGTATTTTAAGGGAGACTCTGTCTCTACTTCAGGCTTAAAAGTCAGGGCGTATTATAATGACGGAACAAGTAAGATCGTTAATCCGACAAATATAACCGGTTCTAATTCAGATGTTGTCGGGGATAACACGGTTACTGTTGAATATACCGAATCGGGAAGAACCAGATCTGCTACATATGTATTAAGGATTAAAAGTGTGGACATTACGGGAATTACCATAACTACAGCGCCTACAAAGATCTCTTATATAGTGGGTGAAACCTTTGATAAAACGGGTATGGTGGTAAAAGCAAAATATAACAATGGATCCACCAAGATCGTTAATGATTATACTTTCACACCAAGCGGATCGCTGAATACGTCTGATACAAAGGTAACTATAAAATATAAAGAGGGAAGTATTTATAAGGAAGCTACACAAAGCATCACTGTAAAGAGTTATTGTGATGCTAACGGACATGACTGGGGCGAGTATATGTCAGAGAGTGAAACTACTCATTCCAGAGTCTGCAGGATTTGTGGCAAGAAGGTTATGAGTGCGTGTACATTTGGCAGTAAGCATATAGCAGCAGATTGTGTTAATGGTGGATATTTATTGATGACCTGTCCGGATTGCGGAAATACAAAGACCAGTGATCTGGCGGATGAACCTGCGCTGGGACATCATTATAATGTCAGCGGATTTAATTGGATCAAGTCTGGGTCAGGATATACATGTAATGTAAATCTGGTTTGTGACAGATGTGATAGTACGACACAGGGGCATACTAAAACTGAAAAGGCGACGGTTACAAGCAAACAGGAGGATTCCACTTGTATAAAACAGGGATCGATCGTTTATACGGCAATATATGGAAGCAGTAAAAATACAAAGACAGTTGCCCTTCCCTTTGCGGATCATCAATACTATTGGGTTATTGATACCGACGCAACGGATCATGAAGATGGCGCCAAGCATGAAGAATGTAGTGTTTGTGGGGATAAGCGGAATGAAGGTACGGAGATCCCTAAACTGTTGCCGGATCTGACAGGAATAGAGATCACTTCTCTTCCGACAAAGACAAATTATTATCTGGGTGATGCAATTTTAACTTCCGGTATGAAAACCATGGCTTATTATGAAGATGGTACCAGTAAGGAGATCACGCCTACAAGCATTACACCTACCAAAGCTGGAAGTGTTGGAAGTCAGACGATCACAGTAAGTTATTCGGAAGGTAAGATAACGAAGCAGGCTACATTTAATGTTAATGTTAGTGAAGTGATCGTAACAAAGATCGCGGTTGTGGGCGCTCCGCTTAAAACCGCTTATGTAGAGGGGGATTATTTCTCAAAGAGTGGAATGGTGGTTCAGGCCACATATAATAACGGAACGACAAAGAATGTGACCAATTATACTGTTTCACCTTCGGGAATGCTTAAAACAACTGATGATTCGATCAAGGTGACATATGTAGAAAACGGTCATTCGTGTGATACCACTTATCCTATTACGGTCGCAAGTTATTGTGATACCTATGGTCATAGCTTTAAGTGGATAGTTGATGAAGAGGCAACGGAAACTCATGATGGTAAAAAGCATGAGGAGTGTGATCGTTGCGGTGCAAAGAGAAATGAAGATACCGTTATCCCCAGAGAAGTTCAGGATCATTCACTTAACAGAATCGCTATTTCAAATTTGCCGGCCAAGACAGAGTACTATTGCGGAGAGGATATATCGCTCTCAGGCATAAAGGTAGTGGCCTATTATGAGGATAATACGAACAGGGAAGTGACTCCGACGATCACATCTTCAACCAAGGCTGAAGATGCAGGTGTTCAGGTAGTCACTATCAGCTACACTGAGGACGGGATAACAAAGACTGCAAGTTTTTCGATCAACGTTAAAGCGATATTCCTGGATAAGATCGAGGTGATCAATGTTCCGTCAAAAACCTCTTATATTGAAGGTGAGACCTTTAATAAGAGCGGAATGGTAATCCGTGCGACTTATAATAACGGCCTGATAAAAAATGTAACTAACTACACTGTTTTACCGTCGGGAGCACTTAAGAAGTCAGATACTGCAGTCAAGATCAGCTATACAGAAGGTGATCACACCTGTGAAACTTCTCAGGCTATAACGGTCAGCAGTTATTGTGATATTTATGGGCACAATTTCCGCTGGGTAACAGACAGTGAGCCTACAGAGGAACAGACCGGTCTTAAGCATGAGGAATGCACCAGATGTGGGGAAAAGAGAAATAATAATACCGTGATCCCTAAGCTGGAAAAAGAAAAGGTTCTTAGCCGGATATCAGTAATGAAGCTTCCTGATAAGGTGGATTATTATCTTAACGAAGACATTGAACTTTCCGGATTAAAGATAATGGCGTTTTATGATGATGACACAAGCCGGGAAGTAAGTGATATTTCCATCGATAAGGAAAAAGCTGAAACGGAAGGGACGCAGCTGGTGACCGTAAGCTATTCAGAAGGCGGCGTTACAAAGACTGCAATGTTTTCAATTGTAGTCAGCCGGATATATGTGACAAAAATAGAGGTTGTTGGCATACCTGATAAGGTGTTCTATACTGAAGGAGAGACTTTTGACAACACCGGAATGATCGTGCGTGCTACTTATAGTGACGGAACACAGAAGACGGTTAAAGATTATACCGTTATACCGTCAGGGAAACTCAGTCCTGCTGATAAGGAGGTTAAGATCAGTTATGTCGAGGATGGTAGGATAGCTGAAACTACGCAGGCGATCAGAGTAAACGCATACTGTAATGTCTATGGACATGATTATCAGTGGGTGACTGATAAGGAAAATACGGAGGATGAAGATGGTGTAAAGCATGAGGAATGCAGTCGCTGTGGTGATAAGCGCAACGAAGGAACTGTGATACCTAAAAAGGATAAGTCAAGTTCCAGCAGCGAAAAGGACAGTAGCTCTTCCTCTGGTAAGAAGGATGATAGTTCCTCATCCAGCGATAAAGACAGTAGCTCTTCCTCCGATAAGAAGGATGATAGTTCTTCATCCAGTGACAAAGACAGCAGTTCTTCGTCCGCAAAGAAAGATGGCGGTTCATCCAGTACTAAGGATGGCTATGAGATCGTGAACACCACATTAATGAATGTGGTTAAATTGAGTAAAGGCGAGAAGATGATCGTCGGAGACGATGTTGTGGTCAAGGTTCCCGGCGTCGATCCTAAACTTCTGCAGACATCAAGTAAGAGCGGTACCTATAAATGCGTTGTAGACGAGGCAACCGGTGAATTTGTTGGAATGGTTACAGCGTTTAAGAAAGGCAGTATCAAGCTGTATAAGCTGGATGGAAAGAAAAAACGAACTGTCTGCACTGTAAAAGCTGAACAGCCTAAGCTTAAGAGTGTGCTGATACTTAAAACCGGAAAGGTAAAGATCCTTAAGCTCAAGGGAACTAAATTGGTTGCTGAAAGTTGGGTATCATCTAATCCGGAGGTTGCAAATGTGACAGCCAGCGGCGTTTTGACGGCAGCTAAACCCGGAACGGCTACTGTAACAGCGAAACTTGGCAAACATACATATGATTGTACGGTTGTAGTTAAGTAGTCGTATTATGAGTATATATGCTATTGGCTGTTAATCTTGTCAAAACCTAAATTTGATTTTATACTTAAGGGAGCGCATGATCCGCGCTCCCTTGGTATTTTGCAGGGATATAAACATGAAAAGATTCTTTGGGCTTCGCTAATGTTCTAAGGCATCCACCACTTCGTGGTACTCCTTAGGACGAAGTTAAGAATAACAAGTGATAAGGGTTATGAATATGAAGAAGATTGGGATAGGATATAAATCACCACAAAATATCCGAATAATTTGCATAAAATGCATGAATATGGTAGAATTTCATTTGTTTTGATGCACATATCAGATGCTTTTTCCGGCATATGACAGGGGAAAAGGCAAGTCTGGTTTAATCAATGGTTTAAAGAGGAGGAATAAATGGCAGTCAGCGTAGGTTTTGATAAGGAGACCTTTAAAAAGGAAGTAAAGGATAACGTCCGGGTTCTTTATCGTAAGAATCTGGAAGAGGCTACTCAGCTTCAGATCTTCAACGCGGTATGTTTTGCCGTAAAGGAGAGGATCATCGAGGACTGGATGGCTACCCAGAAGGAGTTTGAGAAAAAGGATCCCAAGACGGTGTACTATCTGTCCATGGAGTTCCTCATGGGAAGAGCCCTGGGAAATAACCTGATCAACCTGAAGATGTATGATGATGTGGCAAAGGCTCTTGAGGAGCTTAAGGTGGACATCAATGTGATCGAGGATCAGGAGCGTGACGCTGCACTCGGTAACGGCGGTCTGGGCCGACTGGCCGCATGTTTCCTTGATTCGCTGGCTACTTTGGGTTATCCCGCATATGGCTGCGGTATCAGATATCGTTATGGTATGTTCAAGCAGCAGATAAAGGACGGTTATCAGGTGGAGGTACCGGATAACTGGCTTAAGGATGGCAATCCTTTTGAGCTTCGCCGCCCTGAGTACAGCAAGGAAGTAAAGTTTGGCGGATATGTGGCTGTGGATACGGATCAGAACGGACGCCAGCACTTCCATCAGGAGGGATATCAGTCGGTTCTGGCAGTTCCTTTTGATATGCCTATAGTCGGATACGGAAACCGTATCGTGGATACCCTGAGGATCTGGGACGCAGAACCCGTGGAGTGCTTCCAGCTTAACTCTTTTGACCAGGGTGATTACAGGAAGGCAGTGGAGCAGGAGAATCTGGCAAGAAATATAGTGGAGGTTCTCTATCCCAACGATAATCATTATGCAGGTAAGGAGCTTCGTTTAAAGCAGCAGTATTTCTTCATTTCCGCATCCGTACAGGAGGCGGTGGAAAAATACATGCGCACCCATGATGATATTAAGAAGTTCTACGAGAAAGTGATCTTCCAGCTCAATGATACACATCCCACAGTTGCCATACCCGAGCTCATGAGGATTCTTATGGATGACCATAAGCTGACCTGGGATGAGGCATGGGATGTGACCACAAAGACCTGTGCTTACACGAATCACACCATTATGGCAGAGGCTCTTGAAAAGTGGCCCATCGAGCTGTTCTCCAGACTTCTTCCCCGTATCTATCAGATCGTAGAGGAGATCAACAGGAGATTCGTGGAGGCTATCTCCCAGAAGTATCCCGGAGATCAGGAAAAGATCAGAAAGATGGCCATCATCTATGACGGACAGGTTAAGATGGCGCATCTGGCTATCTGCGCAGGCTTCTCCGTAAACGGTGTGGCAAGGCTTCATACCGAGATTCTCAAGAATCAGGAGCTTAAGGATTTCTATCAGATGATGCCCGAGAAGTTTAATAATAAGACCAACGGTATCACCCAGAGACGTTTCCTGCTTCATGGTAATCCGAAGCTGGCACAGTGGGTGACCAATCATATAGGAGACGAGTGGATCACAGACCTTAAGCAGATCAAGAAGCTCAAGGTATATGCCGATGATAAGAAGTCACAGCAGGAATTCATGAATATTAAGTATCAGAATAAGCTGAGACTGGCAGAGTATATAAGGGTTCACAATGGTATAGAGGTGGATCCCAGATCCATATTTGACGTACAGGTAAAGAGACTTCATGAGTATAAGAGACAGCTCCTTAACATACTCCATGTAATGTATCTTTACAATAAGATAAAGACTAATCCCGAGATCGATTTTTATCCCAGGACTTTCATCTTCGGAGCAAAGGCTGCAGCGGGCTACAAGAACGCAAAGCTTACCATCAAGCTGATCAACTCTGTGGCTGACGTGATCAACAACGATCCTTCCATTAATAATAAGATCAAGGTCGTTTTCATCGAGGATTACAGGGTTTCCAATGCGGAGATTATTTTTGCCGCAGCAGATGTGTCCGAGCAGATATCCACAGCTTCGAAGGAAGCTTCCGGAACCGGTAACATGAAGTTCATGTTGAACGGTGCGCTTACCGTGGGTACCATGGACGGTGCAAATGTGGAGATCGTGGAGGAAGTCGGAGAGGAGAACGCATTCATCTTCGGTCTTTCATCTGAAGAAGTCATAAATTATGAGAATAACGGCGGATACAATCCTCAGGAAATCTTCAACAATGACGGTGATGTGAGAAATGTCCTGATGCAGCTTATCAACGGCATGTATTCACCGGATGATACGGAGAGATTCAGGGACCTTTATAATTCACTGCTGAACACTCAGAGCACTTCCAAGGCGGATACCTATTTCATACTCAAGGACTTCCGCTCTTATGCACAGGCTCATGAGAGGATAGAGGCTGCTTACAGAAATGAGGCCGGCTGGGCAAAGAGCGCAATACTGAATGTGGCCAGCAGTGGCAAGTTCACTTCGGACCGTACCATTCAGCAGTATGTGGATGAGATATGGCATTTGGACAAGATCAAGATACCTAAGAAGAGAGAATCAAAGAAAACAAAATAAAACGTTGGCGAAGGACAGGCTCCGGAGGTTTCCGACGGAGCCTGTTTTGTAAGATTCTTCGTCACTGCGTTCCTCAGAATGACAGGTGATTAACTGAGTATTTCAGAATGACAGGTGACAAATGTCATCCTGAGCGTAGCGAAGGATCTTGATAGAGTGGATGTTGTAATACAGCTTGTATATTTTAAAAATCAGCAAAAAGGAAGAAAGCTATGATCAAATTACGTGAAACAGGGGCATTTTTAACAGGGGGAAATCTTTCCGACACCGCAGGTGTATCAAAGGAAGAAGGAAAAAAGAGGACCATGGCTTATGGGATACTGAAAGCCCATAACACCTCTGACAATATGGAAAAACTGAGGGTGCGTTTTGACAAGCTCACCAGCCATGACATCACTTTTGTGGGTATCATCCAGACTGCAAGGGCGTCGGGACTTACAAAGTTCCCCATGCCTTATGTGCTCACCAACTGTCACAATTCGCTGTGCGCGGTGGGTGGTACCATAAATGAGGACGATCATGTATTCGGTCTTACCGCTGCCAAAAAGTATGGCGGAGTCTATGTACCCCCTCATCAGGCAGTCATCCATCAGTTTGCAAGAGAGATGCTCGCTTCCTGCGGCGGTATGATATTGGGATCTGATTCTCATACCAGGTACGGCGCTCTTGGAACCATGGCTGTAGGCGAGGGCGGACCGGAGCTGGTAAAGCAGCTCCTCAATCAGACCTATGACATAGATATGCCTGAGGTGGTGGCCGTATATCTCACCGGCGAGCCCGTAAGGGGCGTGGGTCCCCAGGATGTGGCCCTGGCTATAATCGGCGCAGTATTTGACAAGGGTTATGTGAAGAATAAGGTGATGGAATTCGTGGGACCCGGCGTGTCAAAGCTTTCTGCGGATTTCAGGATCGGCGTGGATGTAATGACCACCGAGACCACCTGCCTGTCTTCCATCTGGCAGACCAATGATGATAACATAAAGGAATTCTATGAGATCCATGGCAGGGCCGGGGATTACAAGGCTATCTCTCCCGAGGACGGCGCATATTATGACGGCGTGATAGAGGTGGATCTGTCAGCCATCAGACCCATGATCGCCATGCCTTTCCATCCCAGTTGCACCTATACCATAGATGAGGTAAACGCCAATACAAAGGATATCCTCCATGAAGTGGAGCAGAGGGCTAAGGTGTCTTTCGGAGACAAGATAGATTATTCACTTCAGGACAAAATAAGGGACGGACATCTGTATGTGGAGCAGGGTATCATCGCTGGATGCGCAGGCGGCGGATTTGAAAACATCTGTGCCGCAGCCGATATTCTGAACGGACACTATACAGGTTCCGATGAGTTTACGCTTTCCGTATATCCCGCATCCACTCCGGTTTACATGGAACTGGTGAAAAACGGATGCGTGTCAAAGCTGATCGAGGCAGGCGCAGTGGTAAAGACTGCATTCTGCGGTCCCTGCTTCGGTGCGGGAGACACTCCTTCAAACGGAGCTCTTTCCATAAGACACAGCACCAGGAACTTCCCCAACAGGGAGGGATCAAAGATCCAGAACGGCCAGATATCATCTGTGGCTCTCATGGATGCCAGGTCCATTGCCGCCACTGCGGCTAACAAGGGCCGTCTTACCGGAGCGGACACTTTTGAGGGCGACTTCAATAAGTATAAGTATTTCTTTGATTCAAAGATATATGAGAACCGTGTATTTGATTCAAAGGGCGTGGCTGATGATTCCGTAGAGCTTAAGCTCGGTCCCAACATCAAGGACTGGCCCGCCATGTGCGCTCTGACTGATAATCTGATCTTAAAGGTGGTAAGCGAGATCCATGATCCGGTTACTACTACTGATGAGCTGATTCCCTCAGGTGAGACCTCATCCTACAGGTCCAATCCTCTGGGACTTGCCGAGTTTGCATTATCCAGAAAGGATCCCGCATATGTGGGTCTGGCCAAGGAAGTCCAGAAGGCGGAGAAGGCAAGGGAGCATGACATAGATATTTTTGCCGGTGAGGCAAATGCAGTTTTCGACGATGCATCCCTGGGCAAGGGCGTGGACGCTACGGACAGCATAAAGGAGCTCCTGCAGGCGGCAGAGGTTATAAAGACAAAATTTGCTGATATAGATTCAAAGAACACGGGCGTGGGCTCTACGATCTTTGCTAAAAAGCCCGGAGACGGATCTGCCAGAGAGCAGGCGGCTTCCTGTCAGAAGGTGCTCGGCGGCTGGGCAAATATAGCCAATGAGTACGCCACCAAGAGATATCGTTCAAACCTTATAAACTGGGGTATGCTTCCCTTCCTTATCAAAGACGGCGAGCTTCCTTTTGCAAACGGGGATTATCTGTTCATTCCCGGTATCAGGGAAGCTATCGCACAGGCAAAGGAAGAGTTTACTGCTTATGCGGTTAAGGATGGCGCTCTTAAGGAGTTTACGCTGACCATGGCGCCTCTTACCAAAGATGAGCGTGAGATCATCCTGAAGGGATGTCTGATCAATTATAATCGGGTGTAATTATTCGGCTTTAGGTGCTCTCCGTCGAGCAAAAGCTGCCTCAAGCTCGGATAACCGTATGTTTTGCAATAAATAATTATAACTTCCCATTGCAGGCATAGAATGGGCATAATTTAAAGAATTTGTGGTTATATGGGAAGTTTTAACAAATAATAATACAAGGAGTAAGAACATGAGCAACAATATCGGAACCACGTGTGTGCAGGGTGGTTACACCCCTAAAAATGGCGAACCCAGGCAGATTCCCATAATCCAGTCCACTACTTTTAAGTATGAGACCGGTGAAGCCATGGGTAAGCTTTTCGATCTGGAGGCTGAGGGTTATTTCTATACCAGACTTCAGAATCCCACCAACGATATGGTGGCAAAAAAGATAGCCATGCTGGAGGGCGGCTCTGCGGCAATGCTCACATCGTCGGGTCAGGCAGCCAGCTTCATGGCGATTTTCAACATCTGCGAAGCAGGCGGTCATATCGTGGCCAGCTCTTCCATTTATGGAGGAACTTATAATCTGCTGGATGTGACCATGAGAAAGATGGGTATAGAGACCACTTTTGTATCTCCCGATTGCAGCGATGATGAGTTAAACGCTGCATTTAGAGAGAATACAAAGCTGGTATTCGGTGAGACCATAGCCAATCCTGCACTCACCGTTCTGGATATAGAGCGTTTCGCAAAGGCGGCTCACGATCATGGCGTACCACTTATCGTGGATAATACCTTTGCCACTCCCGTTAACTGCCGTCCCATCGAGTGGGGTGCGGATATAGTGACCCATTCCACCACAAAATATATGGACGGACATGGCAGCGCCGTGGGCGGAGTCATCGTGGATTCCGGTAAATTCGACTGGATGGCGCACAAGGATAAATATCCCGGACTTACCACTCCGGATGAGTCGTATCACGGTATTACCTATGCTGAGCGCTTTGGAAAAGAAGGCGCTTATATTACAAAATGTACTGCCCAGCTCATGAGAGATTTCGGCTGCATCCCTTCACCCATGGGAAGTTATATCCTGAATCTGGGCCTTGAGTCCTTGCACGTGAGGATGAAGAGACACGTGGAAAACGGACAGGCTGTGGCTGAATTTTTGAGCAAGAGTGATAAGATAGAGTATGTGAGCTATCCCGGTCTTAAGGGTGACAAATATTATGACAGAGCCATGAAGTATATGGGCAACGGAGGCTGCGGAGTGGTATCCTTTAATCTTAAGGGCGGAAGGGCTGCTGCAGAGAAGTTCATGAATTCACTGAAGCTGGCTGCCATAGAGACCCATGTGGCTGACGCAAGAAGCTGCTGTCTGAATCCCGCATCCACTACTCATCGTCAGATGTCCGATGAGCAGCTTCTGGCAGCGGGCATTCCCGCCGGACTGGTGAGATTCTCCTGCGGATTGGAGGATGCCGCAGATCTCATCGCGGATATCGAGCAGGCATTGGCGTGATAAAGAATAAGGAGAAAAGAAGTGCAGGAAGAAAAGGTAACTTCTCCTGACGGAGAAGTTTTGAAGTCGCTCAAAGCCGCGACGGGCTCCCCCGATGCAAGATCGGGGGCAGGCAAGGTAACCTTCGTGATCCCCGCATACAACGAGGAGGAATCCCTCCCCGAGCTGCATAAGCAGATCACCGAAAACGTGGAAATCTGTATAAAAGAGAATCTTATGAAAGAATATGAGATCCTCTTTATCGACGACGGCTCCACGGACGGTACGGTCAGCGTCATAAAAGAACTGGCAGAAAAGGATCCCCGGGTGCACTATATCCTGTTTAGGAAGAACATGGGAAAATCCACTGCCCTTCACACTGCCTTCCGCAACGTGACAGGAGACGTGGTGATCACCATGGACGCAGACCTGCAGGATGATCCCATAGAGATCAAAAATTTCCTGACAAAGATAGATGAAGGCTATGATATGGTGGTGGGATGGAAGGTGAACCGTCTGGATCCCATGGAGAAAAAACTGCCCTCCAAAGTGTTCAACAAAGTGACCTCCACCATGTCCGGGATTAAGCTCCATGATTTTGACTGCGGCTACAAGGCGATGCGCATATCGGTGGTGGAGGGAATAGACCTCTACGGACAACTCCATCGCTACCTGCCGGTGCTGGCTTACAGAAAAGGTTTTCACATAACCGAGATCCCGGTGCATCATAATAAGAGGAAGTTCGGCAGCTCAAAATACGGTATGGAAAGATATCTGGAAGGTCTGTTTGACTTTCTCTCCGTAAGTTTTCTGTCCAAATTTTATGACAGACCCATGTATCTGTTTGGAAGGATGGGACTGGTATCGGGCTTTATCGGGTTTATCATCTGTCTGTATCTGGCAGTGATCTGGTGTACGGGCGTGTCCATCGGAACCAGACCGCTCCTTCAGCTTGGCGTGCTGCTCATAGTTCTTTCGGCGCAGTTTATCTCTATAGGTTTTCTGGGTAATCTGCTGTTGGATTCCACCTATCGGTCCAATTATAATGAGGCGCATATCAAGGAAAAGAAGTAATAAATGCAGGTGATCCGTTTGGAGGTACTTTGGTTATGAACAATGAGGAAAAATATCTGGAGCAGGTTGAGCGGTTTCGAAATGTTTATGAGTATGCTGATGCGCGTAATATTTTTGAGCATATAGCAATACAGATAAATGTCTCCGGCGAAGGCGCAGGCATACTGTATATGGAAGTGGCTGACAGAGCGGTTACGGTGGAACCCTATGATTATAAGGATCGTGACGGGGAGGTCTTCATAGAAGGCAGTTTCGTGGTCTCCTTCCTGGAGTCGGGTATGAGTTTTGATGAGGCCAGGGAGAAGAATCTGATCAGATATGAAGGTAATATCAAGAAACTTAAAACCCTAAAGAACCTGGTCTTCAGGAACAGGAAGAAGAGTAAAGATCCTTCGGCTAAAGCTTAAGGATGACCTTCGTTATAGTCATTCTAAATTAAATAAAAGGAATAATATTAAACAAAGAAGTATTCTATGATACAGGGCGCGGCACTCATAATTGAGAGCAGCGCCGTTTTATTGTTGCACTTGTTCAGATAGTATACGCACCATTTTTCGTCAAAAGAAAGATATTTGTAATTTAATCTGCTTAAGGGGCTGGTGAAGTAGATGAGAAAATCTGCCAGATTTTCCGAGGGAGTGAGAGGCGGACGGTTTTTAAGTGCGTTGGAATCCACCAGGGCCAGGTCAGATATGACCTTATGATCAATTCTGTAAAGCTCTGCCAGCAGGGGCAGATAAGGGCTTTCTGTGATGTCGCTTCGTGCGGTTTCGTAGTGTCCGTATGCTCCAGGTGTGATATGAAGGTGTCCCGCCACCAGTTCCCTGGAATAGCCTGCGCAGAACCTTAGCATTTTAAGGTACATGTGAAGCTGAATACGTTCATTTTCCCCGGTCATGACAGAAATCCTCCTCATTTGATTCCATACCATGTGACGTCTTTATGATAGCAAAACAGGAGCATTTGGGGGAGGTGTTTGTGGTGGGATAAAAATAATAAAAATTTATCTTGCATTTTATGTTTATATTTTGTATAATAGCCTTTGTGTTTAGGGATATCGCCAAATGGTAAGGCAACGGACTCTGACTCCGTCATTTCCAGGTTCGAGTCCTGGTATCCCTGCTGGAAGCCCTTGATTGATATCAAGGGCTTTATTGTTTGATAATTTTGGGGATTCTCCTGTTTATGGATCAGTCATCACGGCAGAATAAATTGTAACATATCGATATAATAAAGGAAATATACCATGTTCACAGCCGAAAACTGGAAAGATTATGAAGTGATAGATACCGGAAACGGAAGGAAACTGGAGCGGTGGGGGAAGTATCTTCTGGACCGCCCGGATCCCCAGGTCATCTGGCCGGCTTCACTTCCCAAAAAAGAGTGGAAAAAGGTAAATGCCAGATATCATCGTTCCGCAAAGGGCGGTGGTGAATGGGAATTCTTTGATCTGCCGGATCAGTGGAGCATAAACTATAACGGGCTCACTTTCCTGCTTAAGCCTTTCAGTTTTAAACATACGGGACTGTTTCCCGAGCAGGCGACAAACTGGGACTGGTTCAGTCCGCTCATAAGAAATGCCGTGAAGGAAGGCAGGACGGTAAAGGTCCTTAATCTCTTTGCATATACGGGAGGAGCTACTTTGAGTGCAGCCGCTGCCGGAGCTCACGTGACTCATGTGGATGCGTCAAAGGGCATGGTAAACTGGGCAAAGGAAAACGCCGCGGCTTCCGGCCTTAAGGATGCGCCTATCCGTTATCTGGTGGATGACTGCGTAAAGTTTGTGGAACGGGAAATACGCAGGGGAAATACCTATGACGGGATCATCATGGATCCCCCTTCCTATGGCAAGGGCCCCAAGGGAGAACTTTGGAAAATAGAAGAGTCCATATATCCTCTTATTGAAAAGACGGCGATGCTTTTGTCTGAAAGACCGCTGTTTTATCTGCTCAGTTCATATACCACCGGCTTACAGAGCTGTGTCATGACGTATATGCTTTCCAAAGCTATTACTTCAAAAATAAGTGGAGAAATTTCTTCGGATGAGGTAGGATTAAAGGTGAAGAATGATGGCCTGATCCTGCCATGCGGCTGCAGCAGCAGGATCGTATTTTGATAAGGTGTGCGTTGAATGGATACAATGACGCTTTCGGTTAGTTTACGAAGGAAATGATCTTATCCGTTGAAGATCTGCCTAAGGAGGTATAAAATGTCGGTCATAGCTGGTTTTGTGGTTCCCCATCCACCCATGATAGTTCCGAAGGTGGGACGCGGAAGCGAAAAGCAGGTACAGGATACAATAGATGCCTATATGGAAGTGGCCCGGCAGATAGGCGAGCTTAAGCCGGATACCATCCTTATATCTTCTCCCCACGCTACCATGTATACGGATTATTTCTGCATATCATCCGGCAGCCGTGGGGTAGGTAGCTTTGCGCGGTTTGATGCGCCTGAAGTGAGTTTTGACGAAAAATATGATGAAGAATTTATAGAGGCGCTTGAAAAAACAGTATATGAAGCGGATTTTCCTGCAGGTACCATGGGTGATCGAAATAAAGAGCTGGATCACGGCGTCATGGTGCCTCTTTATTTTATCGAGAAGTTTTATAAGGATTTTAAACTGGTGAGGATAGGACTCTCCGGTCTGGATCTAACTGATCATTACAGAATGGGGAAGTTTATAGAATCGGTCTCCCTTTCCCTGGGCCGGCGGACAGTTTATGTGGCCAGCGGAGATCTGTCTCATAAGCTGCAGGAATACGGACCTTACGGATTTGCCCCGGCGGGTCCCGAGTATGATAAGAGGATAATGGATGTGCTAAAAAGGGGCGCCTTTGGGGAAATGCTGGAATTCGATGAAGATTTCTGTGACCGGGCTGCCGAGTGCGGGCATCGCTCATTTGTAATGATGGCGGGTGCTTTTGACAAAAGGGCAGTGGAGAGTGAGGTGTATTGTCATCAGGATGTGACCGGCGTAGGCTATGGGGTGGCTTCTTTTTATGCAAAAGGAAGAGACGAAAGCCGTAACTTTTTGGATAAATATTTGGAGGAGAGAACACGTCTCATGGATGAAAAAAGAGCGACCGAGGATGAATATGTGCAGCTTGCAAGGACCACCGTGGAATCTTATGTGAGAGAGGGAAAGCTTCCCGATGTGACGACCCTTAAGGGCAGCGAGCTTTTGAATAAAAGAGCCGGAGCCTTTGTTTCCATTCATAAAAACGGCAGGCTGCGGGGCTGTATCGGTACTATTTTGCCGGTGAGGGAAAATCTGGCGCAGGAGATAATCCACAACGCGGTGAGTGCCGCCACCCAGGATCCCAGGTTCGAGCCCATCACAGGCGGTGAGCTGGATGCTCTGGATATCAAGGTGGATGAGCTGATGCCGCCTGAGGATATAGCGTCGCCTGACGAACTTGACGTAAAGCGTTACGGCGTGATCGTGACGAACGGTATGCGAAGGGGTCTTCTGCTTCCGGATCTGGAGGGAGTGGATACGGTAGAGCAGCAGATAGATATAGCCAGGCAAAAGGCAGGCATAGGGTCGCACGAGAAGCTTAAGCTGCAAAGATTCGAAGTGATAAGACATTATTGAGGATCAATATTA
The DNA here is from genome assembly GCA_017441585.1 of Lachnospiraceae bacterium. Classification (GTDB taxonomy): domain Bacteria; phylum Bacillota; class Clostridia; order Lachnospirales; family Lachnospiraceae; genus UBA1753. Next base: position 16,966 of record JAFRWW010000049.1, on the reverse strand, counting down.
AGGCGGATCGCTCATGTTTACTTTTGATTCATGCTCTTTTTATAAAAAAGAACGAAAGAGATTTGTGCATTCTCGCCAAAGATATTGTTAAAAAATTGCGTTTCGTTGACTGTTTTTACTGCGTGTAATAGAATGAACGGGATCGCCGAAAAGATCGGCAATTCCGTTTTTGTTTTATTGAAAGAGAGGAAGAATATGTTTAAAAAGAAGGTGTTTGGTCATTTGAAAAAAGATCTGGCATTACTATTGTCTGCAGCGATGGTGCTTGGCACCTTTGCTCCCGTGTCTGCGGCTGAGGCAGATGTGAGCGAGGAGATCTTCGCACAGGAAGAGGCTGTCCTCGAGGAGGAATCTGCCGTCGCTGATGCGGTTGAGGAAACGGTTGATGGTGAAGAAGAGAACTACTCTGTTGAAGATGATGTGATAGATCTTTCGATCGATGATGAAGATGTGGAAAAAGGTTTAAATCTGACAAACGTTTTTGATGCATCTGTTGATACCGTTTTACCAACTACATATTTCAATTTTGTAGGTTATGGTAATTTTAGTAAGGATGAAAAGTATGGTGTAATTAATGGTATAAAGAAGACTTTTTCAACCAGCCCTAAAGTAACCGGGGCAACTCAATTTAAGAATTCAAATGCGTCTAATCGTTATGTGAAATTCACTGTAGAATCGCCATCATATGTTGTAGTGGCGATGAAGGCAACGGGAACGGATAGAAATGCATATTTGAGTGTCGGAGAAAATCCCGGTGAAAATCTGGAAAAAAATAAGATAATTACCGCAGATCAGCGTAATTATGCGCAGGTGTATTGTACGTACGTGGGTGGGAATGATGTTGATTGCTATATCACGACTGATAATGCGTTTATAACAGAGTATATTGGCGTAATCCCTGTTGCGTCCGTTCCAACGAGTTGGGACTTTACAAACGGAAATTATTATGATGAAAATAATAATCCTCAGATACAGGGATTTGCAGGTGAAGTAGATGGGTTGTATATAGATGCTGCTACCGGAAAGTTTGCACCCAGAAATGAAACCAGCAGTGATGCTCAGATTAATAACGGAACTAAAATCTATGTCCCTGCACCGAATGTGTCAGATACTTCTAAAGCTAAGGTGAGGGTTACGGCGAAAAATGATTCAATGTCTTATACTGTTGGCGGTAAGGCGGTAACAACGTATGGAGAAGTAGTTCTTTGTTCGGCATCTGATAAGCCCGGATATGTTCTTGTACAGGCTACAGATAATTTCTATATTCAAAAAATAGAAATGCTGGGTTATGAAGACACGGATAATACCGAGAAGACTGCAGCGATCTCTTTTGCAACATCAGATGGTGTTACGCTTCCTAATGATTTAGAAAACATTGATGCGTATAGTTTCACTGATGCGACAACAGCAGGTGATGATGGAATTATCAGCAATCTGAATACTACATATCTTTCTACAGACAAGTCGTACTTTGTTTCGGGAATTTATGCATCCGATGATATTGATTTTGCTACGCCCCTTGACAGTATAGAAAATGGTGGAAGTTATGTTGCGCTTGTCGGACAGCATAAATACACAGTTACTTTTTCTGCCGGAGATGTAAGTGATTCTGAATATGAGGCGCTTAATCTTCCTGAAGCTGCGCAGGATTATACGCTTGAAAGAGATAATGTGTCAGCAACGGCTCTTAAGGTTGCATTAGAAGCGGATTTTGATGCGATCAATAATGATACTGTATATTATGCAGAATTATATGACGGAAATACGAAGGTTACAACTGCTTCTTTAGAGGATGGAGCAGAGCTGACGGCAAAAGTAAGTAAGGCAAGTGTTTGGGATTTTACAGATGCTGAATATTTTGGAAAAGATGGACTTAATATCAGTACAACTGGTAATCCTACAGCCTCATCAAAGTTCCGTGGCGCTACATTAACTAATGTATATTATAAGAATGCCAAGTATGGAATATGGTTTTATAACAAAGGTGAGATCAGGATCCCTGTAGACAGAGCATGCACTGTATCTGTTCTTCCAAATTATAGTTGGAATTATACTATCGGAGCACAGGAAACAGCGGTTTCAGGATCAGGAGATGGAAATACGGAGTCATTTGATTATGAAACGAATGAAACTGATGTTGAAAATGGATATGTTGCTATAGCATATGCAGGGGAAACGTATATTCCTTCGATTTCAATTTCGTATCCCAGTTATGCAATAAGTCTTCCTGCTGATCCTGAGAATTATACGATAACATCAGATCATGTGACGGCTACTGAGGGAACGGAAGTGGCCCTTACAGTTACTGCTGGGAGTGGTTATGAGATCACCGGTGTAACGGTCAGTGGTAATACTGCCCGTCTTAAGGCCACTGCATCTGCAGATGCTGAGAATTCTCCCAGCAAGAGCGGCGTGTATACATTTGATATGCCCGGGGAAGCGGTAACAGTAAGCGTGACCGTGGATGAATTGGAAGCGACGCTGTATGAAATATGGCCTCAGGTTGATGGTCAGTTTACAGAGCCGTATTCACTGAATACCGATATAGCTGCATCCGGTTTTGGCTGGGCAGCATGTGAGGGACAGAGCATAGTATTGTCTTTGGCTGACGGATATGCGTTTGATCCCGGTGATGAAAAAGGCTGGCCCAATTATACATATTGGGTTGACGGTAATTCCAAAACGGATTGGTTTAATTATGGTAATACCGTAGACGAGAAGGCAGGTACGCTGACCTTTGAAATGGTCCCTCATGACATTAAGTTATGGATACCCGTGAAGAAGCTTTCTTACACCGTATCAGCCTGTCTTGTAGATAAAGACGGAAATATATTGAGTAATGAGCCTGTAGAGATCACTGCTGAGCATGGCACACTTCTCACTGATGCGATGACGGCCGGCAGCATTACTCTTCCGGAAGTAGAGGGATATGTCGATCCGAAGCTTTGTGCCGATAAGGCAGGAACTACCGAACTGGCGGCAGATTATAAGGTGCCCGTAGGCGGCGCGACAGTATATGCCGTATACTCTTACAGGGAGTGCACAATAACCAAGTCCGGTGATAATGTGGATACATTTACCGTTAGTAAGACTTCAGGTATAAAAGGAACAGAGTTTACAGTCGCTCCTGCACAGGGCTATAGGCTGCTGACGGTTATGGCTTCCAATGCTACAGTCAAGACGGATGCGGAGAGTACATTTGTTGTCAAGGGCACCGGCGATGTAGTCGTTACTGCCGGAACCGAGGAGACCGCGGTAGCAGTCCAGGTTGTCAAGGATGATGCGCAGATAACCATAACCGGCACTATTCCCGCAAAAATGGAAGAGGATGATGTGATCACCTTCAACGTGGGTACAAAGGCAGGATATAATACCCCCGTCGTAGACGTCACCGGCGCTTCCATGAGCAAAGGAAGTACAAAGAAGGGTGACGGGACTTATGAGAATAAGGGCAAGACTGACGAGATAGTGGTGTATGCTCCTACCGGAAATGTCACCATTACGATAACTGCAAAGGCAGATGCTGCTTCCGGCACGGTAATAGAAGAGGATGAGACTTATCTTGATACAAATGATATGGATCTGCTTAAGATAGGTAACTATAGTGCAGGAAAGGCCGGATATCTGCTGACTGATTATGACAGCAGTTCAAGCACAAAGACTATTGATGCAAGTGTTTTGATAAACGGAGCAAAGAGTGCTGTCAACAAGTTTACGCTTAAGGGCAAAACGATGGTTGCCGATCAGGTTGAGACAGTGACCGCAGAGAGTGGAAGCACCTTTGTCAGAAGAATAAATATGGGTGGAGGCGACAGGACGATCACCTTTGATGTGCCTGCTGATTCTGTGGTAACCGTCATAGGCCGTGCCAGCGGAACAAGTAGTACCAGAGGATATAAGTTCAGTGTCGGCGGTACTCTTATAGATGAGGTGACTTTTGATAATTCCGCAGAGCTGCCTTTGAAGACTACGGTTCATGAAGTAAGCACGGCAGGCACTGCAGAGATAAAGTCTGTCAATAATATAGATATATTCTATATTGGTATTTCAGCAGCCGAAAAACCTCCTGTAACCTATGCTGTTAACGTTACCAAGGATAAGGGCATCACCTCAGTTAAATATAAGGACGGTGATGATGTTAAGGAACTGAACGACGGCACAAATCTGGCAGCAGGCACTTATACGGTAATGATCGAAACCGCCGAGGGTAAGGTGATCGATAAGGCAGAGGGTCTGACCCCCATCAAAGACAGCGAGAAGTATGAACTTACCATAACGGATAAGGCAGTAACCGTAAATGTTACTTCAAAGGACGCAGAAGTACCTCCCGTAGAGGAAGAGTATGATATCGTGCTTCCCACGGGTCTTGTACTGATAACTCCCGAATCGGGCAAGGCAAAGGCCGGTGAGAAGATCACAGTTAAGGCGGATGACCTTGACGGTGCTGTGATCAAGGGCGTAAAGGTCAGGGATAGGGACGGCAACAGTGTAGAAGTTACCGATAACGGAGACGGTATTTACAGCTTTGAGATGGCCCAGGGCGGACTTGGTGAGATCACTCTTGAGACAGAGACCATCCTTCCTCCGAACCCCGAAAACCCTGATAATCCTGAGAATCCCGATGAAACCGAGGAGGATAAGGATAGCAGAGATCCTTTAACTTACGATCCTGTTCTCACTGAGAAGACTGCAGCTTTGGTTTCTTCAAATTATGCGGCCATGGCTAAGCTTTCCGTAAAGGGCGGCGCTGAGACTGATGTAGTCGTAAAGGGTGCATTCGATGATACAGGACTTTTGATACAGCATTATAAGGGCGGCAAGGTTAAGCTGGTCACCGTATCTGAGTGTAAGGTCAGCCAGAATTCCGCAAGTTCAAATACTGTTGTCACTGTAAACGCAAAGACAAAGGTGTGCCTGCCTGCATCTTATGCAAATACCATGTCCGATGCTCCCAGAAGCACTCTCGGACATTCATCTAAGCTGGCAGCTCTTAAGGTAAATAAGAAGGGTATCGTAAAACCCAAGGCGTATGCAGGCTGTGCAATATATGAGGCAACCTTTACAAATGCAGCCGGTAGCACCATTACCCTTAGGGTAGTGAGTCTTGGTTTTGATACCAGCTTAAAGAAGATAGCAGTAAGCCCCAGCCAGAATCTGATCGTTCGTCCTACCATGCTGTATGGTTCAAGGGATACACTTATAGCACAGGGCTCCGGTCTTTTGAACGGAGTATGGACCATAGGTAAAAATGCCGTTCTGATGCCCGGACAGACCGTGAGCGATCCCAAGACGGGCGCAAAGGTGACGCTTAATGCAAACGGCACGTTGAAGGTCACAAATCTGGCTAATAAGGGAAATCTGAAGATCGCCTACAGCCTTAACGGCAGAACGTATAAGACTTCCATAAAGAGCCAGAATACAAAGTCCAGCGGTATTGAGAATTATTATAAGGCGTTGGGATTGCTGTATTGACAGATCCGGGATGACATCCTTGTTATATTGAGTTAAGAATACAGGATATGAAAACATCAGTATAATGCGAATCGTAAAAGCCCTGTTCGGGATTCCGGATGGGGCTTTTTATCTTAAAAATTAAATCTTTTGAAGGTTACATGTTGTAAGCTAATATTTTCTTTGACACAAGATGTTGTGTGTGGTACACTTGTATGGATTGTGGGAATATGTAATTCATAGAGGTGACACAGTTGGATAAGAAGGAATATAACATAAGACTGGAGCAGATAGAATCCCTGGTTAAGGAGCACAGCTTCGAAGAGGCCATGGAGGTGTGTGATATCATCAATTGGCGCAAGGTACAGAAGCTTCGTACCCTTTGTATGGTCAGTGAGATATATGCGGCAAACCGCAGATATGAGGATGCCAGAGACATACTGTTGCTCGCCTATAATAAGAATCCGGAGTCCAGACACGTGGTCTCTTCTTTGTGTAAGCTTTCTATTAAGCTGAATGACCTGGTGAATGCGGTCAATTATCAGAGGATATATGAGAGGATGGCTCCCGGCAGTGCACAGAATTACATTCTGAAGTATCTCTTATATAAACTGGAAGATGTGAGCTATGAAGAGCGCATCGCTCTTCTGGAAAAATATAAAAAGGTAGAAGACGTACCGGGTAAGTGGAACCTGGAACTGGCTAAGCTGTACGAACTGGTGGGATCCGCCCAGAAGTGTGTACAGGAGTGTGACGAGATCATCCTGATGGCTACCGATAACCGGGTGATACTTAAGGCTATGGAGCTAAAGCAGGAGCACAAGCCTCTGACTGCCATGCAGCAGGAGAAGCAGAAGCATATCATGAAGCTTGAGTCGGGAGAGGATCCGGAAGTATTCGAAGATACAGCTTCCGAGGAAGAATCTGCTGCCTATGAGGATGGCGAGGCCGGATACGCTGAAGCGTCAGGTGAAGAGTATGACCGGGGTGCTGATGCTGTCGATGATGGAAATTATGAGACTGAGGCGGCTGCAGGATCCGTCTCCGAAGATACGCAGGAGGATGAGATACAGGTCAAGCAGCTTTCCGGAGATAAGTTCAGCACCATGAATATTCAGGAGGATCTGTCTGAGGATGTTAAGGCGTTTTTCAAAAGCCAGGAAGCACAGGCGGAGGGTCTGACTGTTCAGTCTCAGGATGGGGAGACTCTTAATACAGGTGATCTGCAGACGGCCACGGATCTTCAGGTTCCGTCTGGGGAGACTGCAGAAGAGGAAAAGGATCAGACCCAGGAAGAGACTTTCTTTGGTAATCATACGGCGGCGCTTGCATTTGCTGACGAGGATGCCCTTGCTTTAAATCAGGCCAATGAGGCTGCCTTAAATGATATCAGAGCTACGGGCCGTATGGTTTATGATGAGGATGAGGGGGAGAATTATTTTTCAAATGTCCCCGAAAATATAGAGCCGGTGGTGAAGCCGGTATCAGGATATGCGTCGGGCGTTACCAGGACCAAGAGCAGCGTGCTGGGGTCAGGAGCGGCTGAGGGCGTTGCGCCTGTTGCGGAAAATGCGGTAAACCGTATGCTCAGGCAGGATGGTGACGGACAGATCAGCATGGTGATCCCCGAGCCCGAATCCGTTGAGAAACAGATCACCGGACAGATCAGTATGTCCGGCTTCATGAGCGAGTGGGAAGAGCAGAGAAAAGAGAGCCAGAGGCGCAGGATCGCAGGCGCAAAGAGAAAGAATCTGGAGCAGACCAACAATATAGCCAGTGAGCTGGAGGGAATACTTCCCAGGATCACGGGAGAGCTTCCCACTGTCGAGCAGATCGAAAAGGATGTGGTACTTCCCGAGGAGGATGTGGAAAAGACCATGCGGAACATCGAGATGCTCAAGCAGGGCTATGATACGGGAGAGCTTCCTTATATGAGCGCCATGAAGGATGCTCCCGCTCCCGAGGATTATATTTCAAAGAATATGGCAAAGGCTCTGAGTCATGTCCCTCTTGGAACAGACAGGGCATTTACCCAGGAATTACCGACTCAGGAATTACCCATGCAGGAGTTGCCTACTCAGGAACTCCCTGTTCAGGAATACTATCCTGAAGAGGCTGAGTATGATGAGTCTCAGGATGAATATTATGAGCCCGAGGGCGTGGAAGAGATACCTGAGATAGAGGATGAGCTTTCACAGGAGGCATATCAGGATGTGCCTGCCGCAGAATATGCAGGCGAAGGCGAGTATCAGGATGATTCCGCCGCAGAATATGCAGGCGAAGGCGAGTATCAGGATGATCCCGCCGCAGAATATGCAGGCGAAGGCGAGTATCAGGATGATCCTGCCGCAGAGTACGCAGGCGAAGGCGAGTATCAGGACGATCCCGCCGCTCAGTATGCAGGCGAAGGTGAATATCAGGACGATCCCGCCGCAGAATACACTGATGAAGCTGCGTATACTGATCAGGCATATGCCGGTGAAGAGGTATTTTCTGAGGCTGATAAATTTGATACATCACAGATACCCACCGACGATTATGCTACCGGTGAGCTGCCGGGGTATGAAGCTTCCATGGGTGAAGATGCTGCTGTATTTGCAGAGGATGAGGCTGTGGAGGATGAATCTGACAGTGCCGATGCGGGTGATGCGGAGCTGGATATAGATGATATGTATCTGGAATCGGATTTTGGTGATGTGATCCATATCCGTAAACTCAAGGGACGCATCAAGCGTGCTCTGGCACTTTGCAGCATGAATGCCACGGTTGGCAATGTGGTTATCTGCGGTAATGAAAAGTCAGTCAGGATGGAAGTGGCAATGGGCATTTCCAAATATATGAAGAGTACCGAGGTCGAATTTACCGGTATGAGGAAGATAGACGCGGGCGTCCTTAATTCAAAGGATATAAGAAAGGCTATTCCCAAGCTTAACAATGGAGCGCTTGTGATAGAAAATGCCGGAAAGATGACTGTCAATACTCTTGATACGCTGGCTAAGGCTGTAAATCATCCTTCCATCCGTATGATCATCATATTGGAGGATGAGAAGAACGAGATCAGAAAGCTTTCATCCCTGAGATCATATTTTGCGAATATGTTCCCCGCTACTATCGAGGTACCTACATATTCAAATAATGATCTGGTGGAGTATGCAAAGCGGTATGCACTGGAAAAGGAATATACCATAGATGATATGGGTATCCTGGCTCTTCATTCCAGAATAGACGAGCTTCAGACCTCTACACATTTCGTGACTACCAAAGAAGTGGAAGAGATTATGGATGCAGCCATGAACAATGTGGACAAGAAGAACCTGGTTCTGCTTAAGAACATATTGTTTGCAAAGCGCTATGATGAGAATGATCTGATCATATTACGTGAATCAAATTTTGTAAAATGAAGTATTGAATGGATTTTTGATTTAATCGGGAGGAATCATGGAAAAGGTATTTATATCCGAAATGGATCAGTATTATTTCGGTGAAGGTATTCATTATGAAATATATAAAAAATTAGGCGCCCACCTTTCCGCTCAGGATGGAAAGGACGGTGTCTATTTTGCTGTATGGGCACCCCATGCGCAGTATGTCAGCGTAGTGGGTGATTTCAACGAGTGGCAGACGGACGCGCATCCCATGGAGAGGCTGAAGCCTCTGGGCATCTGGCAGATCTTTGTTCCGGATGTGAAAAAAGGCGCTCTGTATAAATATTTTGTAATAGGTTCAAAGGGGCAGGGAATATATAAGTCGGATCCTTACGCAAACGAGGCAGAGCTTCGTCCCGGCACGGCGTCCAAGGTTACGGATATCACCGGATACAAATGGGGTGATAAAAAATGGATGTCGGACCGTGTGAAAAAGGATGTGCAGAAGAGCCCCATGGCCATTTATGAGTGCCACATCGGTTCGTGGATGAGGCATCCCGTGCCCGAGGCAGAAGGCTTTTATAATTATCGTCTCTTTGCGGACAGACTGATAGAATATTTGAAGGAGATGAATTATACCCATGTGGAGCTTATGGGTATCGCGGAGTATCCCTACGACGGATCCTGGGGTTATCAGGTGACGGGATATTATGCACCTACTTCCAGATACGGTACTCCGGAAGACTTTATGTATCTCGTGGATTCGCTTCATAAGGCAAAGATCGGAGTCATCCTGGACTGGGTGCCCGCGCATTTCCCCAGGGATGTACACGGACTGGCCGATTTTGACGGGGAGCCTCTGTATGAGTATGCGGATCCCAGAAAGGGTGAGCATCCCGATTGGGGTACCAAGATCTTTGATTATGAAAAGAATGAGGTAAAGAATTTCCTCATTGCTAATGCGCTTTTCTGGCTGACTGAATTCCATGTGGACGGTCTGAGAGTGGATGCGGTGGCTTCCATGCTTTATCTGGACTATGGTAAGAATTCAGGTCAGTGGGTGGCAAATAAATACGGCGAAAATAAGAATCTGGAGGCAATAGAGTTCTTTAAGCATCTCAATTCCATCATAAGGACCAGGGTACCCGGAGCCATCACCATAGCCGAGGAATCCACGGCATGGCCCAAGGTTACTGCCTCTCCCGAGGATAACGGACTGGGCTTCACCTTCAAGTGGAACATGGGCTGGATGCATGATTTCTGTGATTATATGAAGCTGGATCCTTTCTTCAGAAAGGGAAGCCATTATAAGATGACCTTTGCCATGAGTTATAACGGCGCGGAGAATTATATCCTGGTGCTGTCCCATGACGAGGTGGTGCATCTTAAGTGCTCCATGCTCAATAAGATGCCGGGCTTTGAGGTCGATAAGTTCGCGAATTTAAGGGCAGGATATACCTTCATGTTCGGACACTGCGGCAAGAAGCTTCTTTTCATGGGACAGGATTTCGCCCAGAAGAGGGAATGGAGCGAAGAGAGAGAGCTGGACTGGTTCCTTCTGGGAGAGGATCTGCATAAGGGCATGCATGACTATGTGGCAAAGCTCCTCAAGATATATAATAAATATCCCTGCCTGTACGAGAATGATAACAATAACAACGGGTTCGAGTGGATCAATGCCGATGATACCCAGAACAGCATATATACCTTCTTCAGAAAGAGTGAAAACGGTAAGGACAATCTGCTCTTCATCATAAATTTCACTCCCATGGAGAGAAATGAGTTCAGGGTGGGCGTGCCCCAGAATACAAAGTATAAGCTTTTACTTTCATCCGATGATAAGTGCTTCGGCGGTAACGGAAAGGAACTGCCCAAGACATATAAGGCAGAGGAGATCCCCTGGGATAACAGGCCCTGGTCAGTGAATGTACCTCTGGCACCTTACGGAGCGGTGGTTTTAAAATTTTGATCAAGCCGTTGACATAACATAGAAAATGCGGGTGATGAAGTCGTACCATATATGGTGTTTATCCGGAAAAAATCGGGTTTTCAGACTAAATATTGTGCTTTTTTTAAAGAAATGCTTGAAAAGTCTAAATTGTTAGGATATAATTATTTTTGGTGTTTTTTTAGACGAAGCATTATGAGTTTACATAAAGATATTTCTTTATTTGTGAGGTAGTCTGAATATGAGAATCGGCCCGATCGGATCGAATCCTTTTATTGATCTTAAAAGAACCAATGACCTTATCAAAAAACCCGATATAGCAAAGTTTCTTAGGAAAAAGGATGTGAATTACCTGGAGCGTCAGGCTGAAAATGCACAGACCCAGGATGTTTCCTTTGAAAAGAATCTGGAACAGGCGAAAATAGATATATCGCTTTAAAATATGTAAAGATACAGGTCCCCCGGATTAAAGATCCGGGGGATCTTTTGGTATGACGGGATCAAGTGTCGGAAGGCTATGTGTTAAGAAAAACCAAAAATCATCCGATTTATTTTATGTAGTTTTGAAATCGGAGATAAAGGTATGAGAATAGATTTTTCAAAAGTAAACGATGCAAATTCCTATGAGGATGAGCATTTGAGAAACCGTCAGTTGAGACCACAGGAGTTTTCGGGTACATCCTTTAACGTGAACGGGACCCTGCGTCTTGACATCTCGGGACAAAGGGGTGCCGTAGGGGATGGTATGTACACCAACAGCGGCCTGCTAAAGGGCCAGGGCAGGAGCGTCCTCGAGTCTATGGAGGGGATCAATTCCATGGATGCGTCCGTGCGGCATAACTATTTTGCCGTCATGTCAAACACCATGTCTACAGAAGATTTTAAACAGATGCAAAAGGAGGGCTTTCATCCGGGCACCATGGATGCGGATGAAATGGTCACTTCCATGGATCAGATCAAGGCGAAGCTGGCTCAGTCAGGGACGGTGATCGCAGGCTTCAATGATGACCTTGGCGAAGCTGATATAGAGGCTGTCAGTGGTGACAGCATGACAGTGAGCGCGGGAAGTATAGAGCGTGCTCTCAAGGCAAAGGATCTGCCATATACTCATTCAAACGAGCAGCAGCTTCAGGAAGTGCTGGATATGGCGAAGGGCCTTTCGGATGTAAATAGCGAAGGCCTGTCTGATCAGAGTATCGCCTTTATGATGAACAATGAAATGGATCCTACTTTATATAATGTGTTCAGGGCCCGGATGTCTGCGGGATCCTATGTGATCCCCGACATGGAGGCGGATAACGTACAGCTGGCCCGGCTTTCGGACCAGATAGATGCCGTCATCACGGGCAGCGGACATGAGGTGAATCCTCAGACGGAGGCTGATGCGGCCACACTTCTTAAAAATGATATCCCTCTTACTTCGGAAAATTTTGGCTTATATGAAGAACTTAAGGGGCTTAAGATCCCGGATGAGGAAGCTTTGCTTGATCTGGGTGCACAGGCTCTTTCGGATGGAAAGAGAGCGGTGGATCTTTCGTTGATCCGTCAGGAGCGCCAGCTCTATGAAGCACAGCTGCAGATGACCAGTGAGGCCAACAGACTTTTGCTGAAGAGTGATTTTTATATAGATACGCAGGAACTCATCGCTCAGGTGGATTCTCTTAAGCAGCTGGAGGAGTCCTTAACGGAAAGATATGCCGGGCAGAGTTTTGAGGGAATGGAAGCACTTTTGGGCAGTGAAGAAAGTGCCCCCGGGATATACATGCAGACTATGGTAAAGGCTGCTGTCATGGATTATCTTCCTGTGGATACGGTGGCTGACCTGGCACAGGAGCCCCTGACCCTTAACGGATTTTACAAAAAAGGGATGGATCGGGCCTCCGACTATGAGAAGGCACGGGAGTCTTATGAAACTCTGGGTACGCAGGTGCGGCGCGATCTGGGTGACAGCATTAAGAAGGCCTTTGGCAATGTGGATGATATCCTTAAGGACCTTGGCCTGGATACGAATGAGTCGAATCGTCGCGCAGTGAGGATACTGGGATATAACAGTACGCAGATCAACGACGAAAATATAGGAAAAATGCGTGAAGCGGATGCAAAGATACAGGGTGTGATGGAGCGCCTGACTCCCGGGGCCGTGCTCAAAATGATAAGAGCCGGGGAGAATCCGCTGGATATGAGCATAGAGCAGCTATCGGCCACATTGGATGAGCATAATGATACGCAGGATACCATGAATGAAAGCTACGCCAGGTTCCTGGTAAAACTGGAGCACAATAACGCCGTGAGCGAAAGTGAGAAGGAGAGCTTTATCGGTATTTACAGGCTTTTCAGGCAGGTGGAAAAATCCGACGGTGCGGTCATAGGAAGTCTTATAAATCAGGGGGCGGACCTGTCAGTCCGAAATCTGGTAACGGCCATCAGGAATTCAAAGATGCTGGGCGGTATGGAATATACCGTGGATGATGATTTCGGCGGCCTGGAAAGGGTGATCCCCGAGGGTATTAAGAGGATAGACGCACAGATAATGTCCGCTTTTTCTTCACCTGAGTATTACACCCAAAAGAACCGTCAGATACTGGAGGACTTGGAGCCCGGTCATTTAAAGGCTGCTCTTGATGCTGATGAGCTGAGCATGGAGACCGATCTGGAGGGCGTATGGGATATTTCGAGAAAGACACTTTCATCACCTTTGGATGAGGCGGCCCGTCAGGCGGCTTTGAAGGAGGAGGCGCAATTTTACAGGGATGCGATGGACAGCGATGAGACTGTTTTGCGCGCTCTGGAATCATCAGGGGTGCAGGCCGATCCTGCGGCGCTTTCGGCCATGAAGAATCTTATTTATAACAGAGGCGATGTGTTCAAAAGGCTGTCCGAAATGGGCAGACAGCTTCATATCGCTGACATGATAGAGAACTTTGAGACTGAGGACGGGGCCAAAAAAGCCATTGAGGATCTGACGGATGACGCGAAGCAGGATATAGAGGCTGCCATGGAGAAACAGGATATGACTTCGGCAAAGCTGCGTGGCCTCATGCTCATGAACGATCAGGTGTCCCTGATAAAGGAAATGGCAGGTTCTGAGCATTATGAAATACCCGTGGAAATAGATGGTGAACTGACAGCCATCAGTTTGAGAGTGATAAAGGGCACGGGAAAAAGCTCGGTGGAAATAGCCACGCAAACCGAAGAATATGGGCCCTTCAAGGTTACGTTTAAGCCGGATGGTGACGATATAAATGGATATATGATCGCAAGAACGGCTTATGGTGAGGAGTACCTCAAGGAAAAACTGGCACAGCTTCGGGAAGCTTTCGCCGGAATCAATGAGGATCTGTCGGATAAGTTTGGAGTTATGAGAAATCCACAGCTGGTTCTGACATCGGCTGATGCATCGGACGGTGGATCGGAAAGAGTGACAGATTCCGGTGCGGGTGTGGCAGCAGCCTCGGTGGATGAGAACATATCCGCTGATGAAGGGATATCTTCACAGCGACTTTACAGGATGGCGAAGGCATTTTTACAGGTGATATCATCTTGAGAAATATATCAGATGTCATTCTGAGGAACAAGGTGAGGACGCATATCACACCATGAAATGGTGTGATGCCGCCCCGGGATATCCTAAGGAATCCACCGCAAGCGGTACCCCTTAGGATGAAAATCGAGGGGTTGCGAAGCAACAGGAAGAATCCTGACAGACCGGGCATATCAATTAAAGATGATCACGAAATAAAAGAAAAAACAGGATAGATAAACGGAGGAGGATAGTATGAGGATAAACAGTAATACTACGGCAGTAATAACAGGAAACTATTTGACCAGGGCGGAGAATACACTGGCGAATTCTTCAAAGAAGCTTTCCTCGGGTTATAAAATAAATAATGCAAGCGACAATCCTTCGGGCTATGCGCTTTCTTCAAAGATGAAGGCGCAGATCAGATCTCTGGAAAAAGCCTGTGACAATACGGATATGGCTACCGATTTTATCGTCACCGCCGACGGTGCGCTCCAGGAAGTTCATAATATACTTCAGCGTATGAACGAACTGGCGGTAAAGAGTTCGAACGGAACCATGACGGAAGCGGACAGAGGCGCCATAGATGCCGAGGTAAGACAGCTCTCTTCAGAGATCGAGAGGATCGCTAAGCAGACTAATTTCAATGACAATCCCATATTGGACGGTACCTATGAATACAGGGGCTATACGGATAACGAAAACGTTAAAGTCCTGGGGTATAATCAGGATACATCTGTCGGAGATTATCAGCTGTCACTGGCTATATCCGTAGCATCATCCAATACGGATCCGGTTACCGGAGATCCTGTTTATGAGTATGAGCCGAAGTCATTTACGACTTCCGTGACATATCCCGACGGTTCCGGTAAGGAATGGAAGGGTTCGATACTGGGTGACGTGGTGACGCTTACGGGCGAGGACGGCACAGAGGTATCTTTGGAACTGTCGGGCACGGCGGTTCCTTCCGGTGTGAATCTGACCATGGAGAAAAAAGGCGCCATGAGAGTCCAGGTGGGTGATCACGAGGGCGATGTCATAGAGATGAATATCCCCGAGATCTCTCTTAAAAAGATGGGAATAGACAGGATCGACCTTTCCACGGAACAGGGTTCAAAGGATGCGATCACCTGTATACAGAATGCTCTGGATTATACCAGTAAGGTAAGGTCACAGCTGGGCGCATATCAGAATCGTCTCGAGCATACCGGCGACAGCCTGGATGTGACTGTGGAGAGTCTGAATTCGTCCTTTGTCACCCTGACGGATACGGATATGGCTGCGGAGATGACGGAATATACCAAGCTTCAGGTGCTTTCGCAGGCAGCCACTTCCATGCTGGCACAGGCCAACGAATTCCCCCAGCAGGCGTTGCAGCTGCTGCAGTAATAATAAGTGAAAATAGTAAAGAAAGGAATACTATGGATAATACAAAACAGGAAGAATTCACACGGCGTATCGGCAATGCAAATAAAACGGAGATGATAGTCATAGTGTATGATATCGCCCTGCAATATGCCGCAGATGCACAAAACGCATATAATGCAGGCGATATGACATCGTATTGCGAGAACCTTACACGTACCAGGAAGTGCGTGGATAATCTTATCGAAGCGCTGAATTTTGACATAGATATATCCAATCAGCTTTTCGCGCTCTATAATTTTGTGAAAAAGAATCTGATGAATGCGCGTATCACCAGAACCGACAGTGGACTTAAGGACGCGGTAAAGGTGCTTAAGGATATGAGAGAGATCTTTGTGGAACTTGCAAAGCTGGATAACTCGGGTGTCATGATGGATTCCACACAGCATGTGGTCACCGGTATGACCTATGGTAAGGGCATGCTGAATGACAGTGTGGTAAACGCGGACAGGAGTACTACGTTCTCGGTTTGATAAAGCCCCTTCATTGACATTCCCGGATCCTTTTAATAAGCGGATCCGGGGATGTTTTTTTGTTTTCCTGTCCTGAATTTTTGTCAAAAATGTATAATGGACAAATCCGTCTTATGAATCTATAATCTCTTTACCACTTCAGGAAACGCGGCATGCATCGCGCGTTTCATTCCACATAAAAATGAAATATTGTTTATTGGTCATGTATACTTTCGTGGCTGCCTTTATGGATCTTAAATACAGGAGGATACCCAATTCCTGGATCCTGACGGGATTTTTGATCGCTTTCGGACAGAGCATCATTATCGGTCCCGGACTGACAGGCAGCCTTAAGGGAGTATTCCTGGTCCTTCCGCTTATGGTTTTATATGCCCTTCGGGCGATGGGAGCCGGGGATGTAAAACTGCTTATGGTCATGGGGGCTTTTCTGGGCGCACCGGCTCTTTTTGATTGTTTATCCGGGATACTTATCTGCGCCCTTTTGCAGTTCGCTGTTTTTTCCGTCATCGATATTTTTATAAAGAATAAGGATAAAAAACTGATCCGGGCCCGGGGCAGGGCTCACGCCATGCCCTTAGCCCCTGCTGTTTTTGCCGGGGTTGTCATTAACCTGTTGTCATGTCAAGTCCTATAGATATTACTTCTGCCACTAAATATCGCAACTTTATACTTGTCTAAATCCTCATCTTCTTCGTTGTCCTCAGTCGCCGTACCGCCCGGTACGACTCATTCGGACGCCTCGAATATGAGAATTTATCCGGCGTAAAAAAATTACGACATTTAA
>JAFRWW010000048.1 GCA_017441585.1 Lachnospiraceae bacterium | reverse complement strand
CTGGCTCTCCCTCATCAGGTATCTCCATAAAAACCGACTTGTACGGAGTTTCATGAGGCTTGATCCTTCCCATCATGGGATGGATGATGAGTCTGCCTCCAAGATGGATCAGATCTCTGGCCTTCAAAAGGATGTCCTCCTGGGTCAGATCCTCCCGGAAATCCACCCCAACCGTTCCCGGCAGATTTTCGTCTCCGGCAAAAAATTCGGCGAAAACTTTTGGATTGTTGGTTATAATTATCGGTTTCATAGCATAATTTTACCCCAATCGCTGAATATTCGTCAATTAACTATGTATTATTATAGATATTATCTATATTTAATTCGTATTATTATTAATATAAATTATCCGTGTATTTAGATGACTAATGCCCTGCTTATGTTATAATGAAGATGGATAATTATTAATGTATAATATGCGAAAGGAGGTGAGGGCCATGTCGGAAAAAGAAAAGAGAAGACTTACTCAGATGACCAGCCGCGGCGGATGAGTGGCAAAAGTTGCGCCAAGCGACCTGACGCAGGTACTGCGTCAATTGCCACGTATGAGCGACCCCGATCTTCTGGTGGGCTTTGATACCTCCGATGACGCTGCAGTATACAAGGTAAGCGATGACCTGGCTCTTATCCAGACCGTCGATATATTTCCTCCTGTAGTTGACGATCCCTTCGACTACGGCAGGATAGCAGCCGCCAACGCCCTTTCAGACGTTTATGCTATGGGCGGCACGCCGAAACTGGCCATGAACATACTTTGCATACCTGAGGACCTGGAACAGGAAATGACTCTGGAGATACTCAAAGGCGGCTATGACAGGTGCAAAGAAGCCGGCGCTGTGATCTGCGGAGGTCATACCATCAAGGACGAGGAACCCAAGTACGGACTCTGCGTTTCAGGCTTCGTGGATCCGAAAAAAGTCCTTAAAAACTCCGAAGTAAAGCCCGGTGACGTGTTGATACTCACCAAAGCTCTGGGCACGGGAATACTTAACACCGCCATGAAGGCTGACCTCATAAGCAGGGAGGCTGCGAAGGCCGTGACCGAATCCATGGCCACACTGAACAAGGCCGCCGCCGAGATTATGGTAAAGTACCCTGTCCACTCGGTGACCGACGTCACAGGTTTTGGTCTGGCAGGCCATTCCTACGAGATGGCCAAAGGTTCCGGAGTCACCATAACCATCGACAGCGGCTCCCTGCCCCTTCTTCCCCAGGCCTATGAAATGGCTCAGATGGGAATCATTCCCAGCGGAGCTTACGGAAACCGCGACTGGATCAGCTGCGGTGCCACCGAAGACACAGGCGTCGACCTGGCTCTGACGGACATCATGTATGATCCGCAGACTTCTGGAGGACTTCTGATTGCGATCCCCGAAAAGGAAGGCCGGAAACTGCTGCTTGAACTCAAAGAAAGCATTCCGGTCGCATCCATTGTAGGATACGCTGAGGAACGTCATGGCAAACCCATAATCATCAAATAAAAAGATCCGCGCTCATCGCGCGGATCTTTGCTTTTCATTACATCGTAAGCAGATAGCTTCCTTCTGTCTTCAATATGCCTTCCTTTACAAGCCGGTCTGCAGCCTCGGCCTTTTCCAACGGCACCATCCAGCACATGCCGCAGCCTGCGGATATCTCCCCGGGTACAGGAATGAGCCTTCCGGGAATGCCGTTTTCCATGCAGTACCTCTCGAATCCGATGGCATCTGTTGTGGTATGGAAGGTTATTATTCTTTTAAGCGATCTTTCTTTTATCATTTCTTCAGCTCTTCAGCGATCTCTTTCACGGCTTTCACTGCCTGATCCACTTCATCAAAAGTATTAAAATATGAGAAACTGAACCTGACGGCTCCCTGTGACACTGTCCCAAGGGCCTTATGCATGAGAGGCGCGCAGTGTGCGCCCGGCCTTGTGGCTATGCCGTAATCAACTGCCAGCACGTCAGACACCTGTCCTGAATCACAGTCTCCTATGTTGAGGCATACGATGGCCGTTCTGGGCGCATCAAAATCGCCGTAGATCTTTATCCCGGATATATCTTTTACTCCATCATAAAACCTTTTCATCAGTTCCTGTTCTTTGCGGTCTATTTCATCGAGTCCT
>JAFRWW010000047.1 GCA_017441585.1 Lachnospiraceae bacterium | reverse complement strand
ATGAAAATCGAGGGGTTGCGAAGCAACAGGAAGGATCCTGAAAGAGTTAAAGGATTTAAAAAGGTCATCTTTATAAAGATTCTTCGCTGCGCTCAGAATGACATAAATTGCCTATTTTATCATCAAGTGGGAAGTTTTAGTCATTAATACTTTTCACATATATACTGTTATGGAGTTAACATGCCGGAGAATCAGTGTCCGAAATGTAAAAATATAATAAAGCCCGGAAATGTATACTGCGAAAAATGCGGATATGAAATACAGATGGTGCCTGTTTTTGACGCCGAGATGGACGATACCATCTCAAAAATGCTCGAAGGCATAAATCTGGAAGAAATGTCGGAAGAAGAATTCGAGGATTTCTCAAAGACCCTCGATATCACTTACACCGATGATATAAGACGAAGATACAGAACCGCCAGGACCAAGGACCTTTTGGAAAATACACAGACCGATCCGCTGACCGGCGGTGACACCATGGACCTTGATGAGTCTGCGGTCAGTGGCAATACACTTGACTTGGAGGAGTCCGGCACTGCGACGCGTGTTCCTCGGGGCTCAAAAGGTGAGGGGAAAAGGAGCAGGGATTCCCTTATAAAAATGCTCATCGCACCAGCCGTGCTGCTGGTGATCGTTCTTCTGGGACTCTTTTTTTATAACCTGAATCCGCCCCCCATGACGGCAGAAGGATATATAAAAAAGGGAAACGCCGAACTGGACGGCGGCGATTCACAAAAGGCCATGGAGTATTATAAGAGCGCCCTTGAGCTGGATCCCCTTTCGGATGAGGCGGCCATAGGCGTGGCAAACGCCATGTATGCAGAGGGTGATTTTGACGGAGCCAGCGCTTTTTTGCTCACAAAGATAGATGAGTCCCCTTCAGAACTTTTATACGGCGCCCTGGTGAACATCTATCAGGAGCAGGGTGAGAGTCAAAGGGCAGCGGAGCTTATACAAAGATGCGAGGATGAAGATATCCGCTCAAAATTTGATATGTTCATCGCTAAGCCCCCTACCGTGGATATGGAGGAAGGGGAGTATGAAAAGGAATTGGAGGTAAGACTTTTTTCCGATTCCCCCGGAACCATATATTATACCCTTGACGGAAGCGAGCCTGATACCAATAGTAAACAGTATGAAGGCGCGATAAAACTGGGGATCGGAAACAATGTGTTGCGTGCCGTTTTTGTAAACGAATTAGGGATAATGAGCCCCAGCATGTCGGCTATTTACGATATAGGCAAGGAATTGCCCGATGCCCCTATAGTGACTCCCGAGTCAGGCTCCTACGAGGTGGCCTCTTATGTGGAGGTTGAACCCATGGAGGGTTATAAGGTATACTATACAACTGACGATACCATGCCGGATGAAGAGAGTACGGAATATAAATACCCCTTGCTCATGCCCATGGGATCTTCGACTTTTAAATTTGTGGCCGTAGATGATGAAGGCAATTTTTCCACTGTTACCAGTGTGAAATACGACCTTAACATGACAGTGAACTTTTCCGAGAGCCAGGCCCTGAATTCGGTGAAGCTGTCCCTCATTGCCGCGGGCAGGGTGATGGATGTGAACGGTGATTCCCCGGAAGGACGTTATGGCTATTCCTGCATGGGTATGCTGACTCAGGATGGATTTAATTATTACATCATAGAAGAAAAGCTGGCCCCCATAGATAAGGTGCTGGCCGCCGCCAACGATCCGGAAAAGATTAAAAGCGCGATGCGGCCTACCGGTGAATTGTTTACCGTGGAGGCCACCCTTGGCGTCACAGGCCATTGCAAACGTAATTCGGAAGGTTATTTTGTAATGCAGTGATAAGGGAAGGAACAGACCCATTGTTTATTTGTCCTTAAGGAAACTGCGAAGTGTTGTAACCATAGGGACTTGGAAAGGAGAGAATATGTACGAGATTGTAAAAGCAAAGAAACTGGCCGACAGCATCTTTTTATGCGATGTGAAGGCCGAGAGGGTGGCAAAGCATTGCGAGCCGGGACAGTTTGTCATAGTGAGGACTGACGCCGATTCCGAACGTATCCCCCTTACCATCTGTGATTATGATCCCGAAGCCGGGACAGTCACCATCGTGGTACAGGAGATAGGCGCCGGCACAAAGCTCATGGCAAACCTTAAGGAAGGCGATTCCTTCCATGATTTCACAGGCCCCCTGGGACTGCCCTCAGAGTTTGTGAAAACTCCTATCGAAGAACTGAAGAAAAAGAATATAGTATTTGTGGCGGGCGGACTGGGAACAGCTCCCGTATATCCTCAGGTAAAATGGCTTCATAATCACGGTATAGACGCAGACGTGATCGTTGGCTCAAAGACAAAAGATCTGATCATCCTCGAAGAAGAGATGAAAGCCGTGGCAGGAAATCTTTACATCACCACCGATGACGGCTCATATGTGAGAAAAGGAATGGGCACCGACGTACTCAAGGATCTGGTACAGAACCAAGGCAAGAAATATGATCTGTGCATAGCCATCGGCCCCATGATAATGATGAAATTCGTATGCCTGCTGACCAAGGAACTGGGCATCCCCACCATCGTATCCATGAATCCTATCATGGTAGACGGAACCGGAATGTGCGGCGCCTGCAGAATACTGGTGGACGGCAAAGTTAAGTTCGCCTGCGTGGACGGCCCCGAGTTTGACGGCCACCTCGTAGACTTCGACCAGGCCATGAAACGTCAGGCCCAGTACAAGACCCAGGAAGGACGCGCCATGCTCGCCCTCGAGGAAGGCGCTACCCACCATGGCGGCTGTGGTCAGTGCGGCTGATATATTAGTTGACTAATAATCACGCAGCGTAAGCATGTTTCATGATCATAAGTGAGCGTATTGAAATAGGCCGGTACTTAACGAAGACGAGCGATTTGATATTTGTATTCTATTAATGAGTTGGCATCGCAAAGTCTGAGTTTAGTATCCGCTGCCGGTCCGAGGAGGGTCCCGCCTGATAATTTGGCATAGTACCATTTCGGCGCGGGAAACCGAGGAATTTCAACAGCGAGAGCGGCGCAAATCGTCCGGGGGACGATTGTTATGCGCCGACCGGAGCGGAGCGGAGACAGCGAACGTTGATAATGAACATGCTGAAGCGGATCATTGATTAGTAATAACAGATTTCATCAGGAGGAAGATAAATGATAGAAGTAGACGTATTGAAAAAAGTCCCCGTCAGGGAACAGGACCCCAAGGAAAGGGCCACAAACTTTAAAGAAGTATGCCTCGGCTACAACAAAGAAGAAGCCATGGCAGAAGCCTCAAGATGCATCAACTGCAAAAATGCACAGTGCATCACCGGCTGCCCCGTGTCCATAAATATCCCCGCCTTCATTGAGCAGGTTAAAAACGACAACGTGGAAGCGGCAGCCGAGATCATAGGACAGGCATCGGCCCTGCCTGCGGTATGCGGAAGAGTATGCCCCCAGGAGAGCCAGTGCGAAGGCAAGTGCATAAGAGGTATAAAGGGCGAGCCCATATCCATAGGAAAACTGGAAAGATATGTGGCCGATACCGCAAGGGAAATGGGCATCAAGCCCAAGGCAAATCCCGATAAGAAGGGCAAGAAGGTGGCTATCATCGGATCAGGCCCCGCAGGACTTACCTGTGCAGGCGATCTGGCAAGGCTCGGATATGATGTAAAGATATTCGAAGCCCTTCACGAAGCCGGCGGAGTGCTGGTATACGGTATACCCGAGTTCCGTCTGCCTAAAGAGGACGTAGTAAAGAAAGAGATCGAAAATGTAAAAGCCCTCGGAGTGGAGATCGAGACCAATGTGGTCATCGGAAAGTCCACTACCGTGGATGAGCTCATGGAAAGCGAAGGCTTTGACGCCGTATTTATCGGATCGGGAGCAGGACTGCCCAAGTTTATGAGGATACCCGGCGAGCAGGCCCTGGGCGTATTTTCCGCAAACGAGTATCTCACCAGAAGCAATCTCATGAAGGCATTTAAGGAAGATTCTTCAACCCCCATCATGAGAGCTAAAAAGGTCTGCGTGGTAGGCGGCGGAAACGTGGCTATGGATGCAGCCAGAACAGCCTTAAGACTTGGCGCAGATGTACATATCGTATACCGTCGTTCCGAAGAAGAACTGCCTGCCAGAGTGGAAGAAGTACATCACGCAAAGGAAGAAGGCGTGATCTTTGACCTGCTGTGCAATCCCGTGGAGATCCTGGAGGACGAAAAGGGCTGGGTACGCGGTATGAGGTGTATCCGCATGGAACTGGGTGAGCCCGATGAGTCAGGCAGAAGAAGACCCGTGGAAGTGCCCGGATCCGAGTTTGAGATAGAGGCAGATGCTGTGATCATGTCATTGGGAACTTCACCCAATCCCCTCATCTCATCGACCACGGAGGGGCTTGATGTAAATAAATGGGGCTGCATTGTGGCCAAGGAAGAAGACGGCTCCACCACCAAGAAGGGCGTGTTCGCAGGCGGCGATGCCGTTACCGGCGCAGCTACCGTTATCCTGGCCATGGGCGCAGGCAAGGCGGCAGCAAAGGGAATAGATGAATTCTTATCAAAATAAGGTGTTTGGCGGTTTGATTTGAAGATAGATATAATCTGTGTTGGAAAGATAAAAGAAAAGTTTTTTACGGATGCCATAGGAGAGTATTCGAAAAGACTGTCGAGGTACTGTGACCTCGATATAGTACAGGTGAAGGATGAACACGCCCCCGAGAGCTTGAGCGATGAGCAGATGAAGCAGATCCTTAAGCTTGAGGGGGAGCGTATCCTTTTAAAGATACCCCAAAGGACATATCTCATTGCTCTTGACATCGATGGGAAAGAGATGTCCTCTGAGGCTATGTCCGAAAAGCTTTCGGACCTCATGGTCAGTGAGCAGGGCCGGTTCACCTTTGTGATAGGCGGCTCCCTGGGACTTTGGGATGAGATAAAGAAGAAAGCCGATCTGCGGCTTTCATTTTCAAAGATGACATTTCCGCACCAGCTCATGCGGGTGATACTGCTGGAGCAGATATACAGGTGCTTTAGGATAATGAATCATGAGCCATATCATAAGTAAAGCCTTAAATGTCATCCTGAGCGTAGCGAAGGATCTTAATAAACAGCGTAAAACATAAACAAAAAAACACGCAGAGGTAACTGAGCATGAACATGTACGATCTGATCCTCAGAAAAAGAGAGGGCGGCACTATAGATACAAAGGAAATGTACGACATGATAGTGGATTACACAAACGGGCGTATCCCCGACTATCAGATGTCTGCGTTTCTGATGGCAGTATATTTTAAGGGACTTTCCGATCCCGAGACCCTGGATATGACCACGGCCATGGCCTATTCGGGAGAGGTACTGGATTTGTCCGACGTGGGCGGCGTCACTGCGGATAAGCATTCCACCGGCGGCGTGGGAGACAAGACCTCTCTGGTGCTGGCTCCCCTGGTGGCTTCCTGCGGCATAAAGGTGGCCAAGATGAGCGGAAGAGGACTGGGACATACAGGCGGCACCATAGATAAGCTGGAGTCCATTCCCGGTTTTCATACCGAACTCAGTATGGATGAATTCAAGGATAATGTGCGAAACCACGGCATAGCTTTAATGGGGCAGAGCGCTAAGATAGCCCCTGCGGATAAGCTTTTGTATGCACTTAGGGACGTTACTGCCACGGTGGATAACATATCCCTTATAGCCGCATCCATCATGTCCAAAAAGATCGCGGCGGGTACCGACCTCATCGTGTTGGACGTAAAGACGGGAAGCGGCGCCTTCATGAAAAAATATGAAGATTCCATGGAACTGGCGACGAAGATGGCGTGGCTTGGAAAAAGAGCGGGAAAGAAAGTGGAATATGTGATCTCCGATATGGACCAGCCCCTTGGTAACATGGTGGGCAACGCTCTGGAGGTAAAGGAAGCCATAGATACGCTCAACGGCAAGGGACCCGATGATCTTAAGCAGCTTTGTATTACCTTGGGTGGACTGATGCTTACGGGAACAGGATTTGCAAAGGATATGGATGAGGCCGCCGATATGCTGAATGACGCCATAGACAGCGGAAGGGCCATAGGCAAGTTTAAGGAATTTATAAAGGCGCAGGGCGGACTGCCCGAGGCCATAGACAATCCTGAAATGCTGCCTGAGAGCACCCTGATAGAACCTCTGTATGCCACCCAGAGCGGTTATATAAAGCATATGGACTGTGAAAAGGTGGGACTTGCCTGTCTGGCCCTGGGGGGCGGCAGGTTTACCAAGGAGAGCGTCATAGATCTCTCCGTTGGTATCGAACTTAAGAAAAAGGTTTCGGATGAAGTGAAAGAGGGAGACGTACTGGCCTATCTTTATGCAAATGATAAGGAAAAGCTGGAGGATGCCAGAGAAAAGCTTATGGAAGTATATGAGTACTCGGCAACTCCCGTGGAAAAGCCCGAGCTTATAAAATTTATTTCGAGGGACTGACATTATATGGGAGCAGACACACAGATACTGGAAATGTCCGAAAGAGCCGCACAGAATATCTTCGGACAGTTTGACGAATATGTAAAGATCATTGAGCGCACTCTCAAGGTGGATGTGATATTCAGGGATGACAAGATAAAAGTGAGCGGACCCGCGCCGAATGTAAAGAGGGCGACGGGCGTCATCACCGAACTTAAAAAGCTTTCAGACAGGGGAAATACCATCACCAGGCAGAATGTGGATTATGCCCTGTCATTAGCCATGGAAGATCGTGAGACTGAGCTTGCAAAGATAGATGAAGAGATAATCTGTCATACCATACAGGGTAAACCCGTAAAGCCAAAGACCGTGGGACAAAAGGATTATGTGGATGCCATCAGGAAGAATATGGTGGTGTTCGGCATAGGACCTGCGGGAACGGGTAAGACTTACCTTGCCATGGCCATGGCCATCACCGCCTTTAAGAGCGGCGAAGTCTCCAGGATAATCATGACCAGGCCCGCTATAGAGGCGGGAGAAAAGCTGGGCTTTCTGCCCGGCGATCTGCAGTCAAAGGTGGACCCTTATTTAAGACCTCTGTATGACGCCCTCTATCAGATCATGGGTGCGGAACCCTTTATGAAAAATATGGAAAAGGGGCTCATCGAAGTGGCCCCCTTAGCTTACATGAGAGGCCGTACTTTGGATAACGCCTACATCATCCTGGATGAGGCTCAGAATACCACCCCGGCCCAGATGAAAATGTTCCTGACCAGAATAGGCTTTGGCTCAAAGGTCATCATAACGGGAGACCAGACCCAGAAGGACCTGCCCGTGGGACAGACCTCGGGACTTGATGTGGCAGTCAGGATCCTTAGGGATATAGAAGATATCAAGGTGATAAACTTAACAGCCCTGGATGTGGTAAGACATCCTCTGGTCCAGCGGATAGTGAACGCTTATGACAGATATGAGCAGGATATGAGCAAGAAGAAGGAAAAGGATACGGGCAAGCGTATCAAGAAGGATGGAAGAAAGTAAGATCACATCGCTTGAAGAAATAATAATATCCGCTTTTTTGTTTATCATCACAGTGGCTTTTTCCGTGCTGGGCGGTTATTTTGCATATTTTGAGGGAAAAGAACTGGTGCGCACTGTGTGCGTCGGAGGCGTGATGGGCTTTTGCATGATATTTACTCTTGAGTATGTACGCCTCAAGGACCTTTTTTCTCCCGGTATGAGAAGAGCGCAAAGATACATGCTCATGGCTTATGCGGTGCTGATGATCTTTTCCGTCATCGGTGCCAGGCTTTCGCCCCTTGTGATCCCTGTGGGAGCACTGGTACTGATAATACTGTTTATATCATCGCCTCTTGTGGCGCTGTCTTCCCTTTTTAGCGCCGCCGCCCTTATGCTCTGCCTCGGGCGGCTTCACGCGGGATATGTTTTTGATCTGATCATTCCGGTGTTCGGGATGCTCATTCTTTTTTCCAGGGAGGGAAGCTTTCCCTCGCACGTGTCTGCCCTTCATCATATCAAAAAGCTTTTGCTGGTGGCGCTTTCCCGGGCAGTGTGCAGCATAGTCTTTGTGGCTGCGGCGGGAGGAGCCAACAGGGCTACGTTAATTGCCGCTATTATCGGCATCGTTCTCGATCTTGTCTTGTCCATTATTTTTCTCAGGGTATATTCATATTTCAGATATGAATCGGTGACGGGCAGATATGAGCAGATCAACGATCCAGAATATGACCTTCTGATGGAACTAAAGAAAAAGAATAACGAGGAATATCTGATCGCCATTCACTGCGCCATGCTCTGCATGAGGGTGGCAAAGGAGATGGGAGCAGATGTGCAGCCCTGCAAGTGCCTGGGGTATTATCATCGCATAGGTGTCCTTGAAAACGATGCGAAGAATCTTTCCGCCCTCATCGCCAGGGAGCATAAGTTTCCGGCCCATGCCCTGGAGCTTATCGAAGAATATTGTGAAGCGCCCCAAAGGCCGGTCAGGAATACCGAGACGGTCATATGTATCCTGGCCAATGACATAGTGGCTTCCATCAGATATCTGGTGGAAAAAAATGACGCGCTGCCGGATACTTCAAGGGTGATAGATCTGGTCTTTAAAAAGAAATATGAGGCCGGTGTTTTTGACAGCTGTCCCATGACAGTGGGAGATTACAGGAAGCTTAAGGAATGTTTTGAAAAGGAGCAGCTATATTATGACTTTCTACGTTGAAAGCGAAACGGATGATATGCCTGACTTTGATGTAGAGGATCTTTTAAAGAAGGTCACCCTTGAAGTCCTTGATACGGAGCAGTGCCCCTATGAGGCAAGTGTCAGCCTCCTTATGACGGATGATGAGGCCATCAGGGAGATAAACCGTGAGCAAAGGGGCAAGGATGCGGTGACGGACGTGCTGTCATTTCCGGCCTTTGAGTATCCGAAGCCCGCTGATTTTGAAGCGGTTGAACAGTATGACGACTGCTTTGATCCCGATACGGGAGAGCTGCTTTTGGGGGATATGGTGATATCAATAAATTGTGCCAAAAGGCAGGCCGAAAGCTACGGGCACACATTATATAGAGAAATTGCTTTTCTTATTGCTCATAGTGTGTTACACTTAATAGGCTATGACCATATGGAGCCGGATGAAGAAAAGGTTATGTTTGAAAAACAGGACAGGATATTGGAGAGGCTCTGCATTACAAGAGATTGATTTTAGAGGTGTTGATAAAATGAAGGGTATTAAGAAGATATTGTTGCCCGCTCTTTGTGCGGGAGTATTTTTTGCGGGCTGTAACGGAGGGGCTGCCCCCGGTCAGGACGCCGGCGCATTTGAGGAGGCTCCCGTTGAGGATGTAAACGCATACGCCGAATTCGAAGAGAGCATAGAGAAAAAGGAGATCACTCCCGACGAGGATAAGGGACGTACCGATTACGGAAAGGAAAGAGAGAGAAAGGACGGCAAGGTAAGAAGCTATCTCACCGGTAAATGGGTGGATGAGAGCGTGGGCGACCACAGACCCATAGCCGTCATGTTGAATAATATAAAGGAAGCCCAGCCAATGAGCGGAGTTTCCGCTGCGGACGTGTTGTATGAGTGCGTGGTGGAAGGCTCTTTAACCCGTATGATGGGCATATTTGAGAATTATAAGGATCTGGATAAGATAGGTTCCGTCAGGTCCTGCCGTAATTATTTTGTATATTACGCTCTGGAGTATGACGCCATCTACGCCCACTACGGACAGGCGGCCTACGCAGTGCCCCTTCTGGAGTCCGATTATGTGGATAATTTGAGCGGCCTTTCAAATATCGGAGGCATAGTTTTTTACCGCACTTCAGACCGTGTGGCGCCTCATAATGCTTATGCATCCGCAAAGGGTATTGACGCCGGCATCGAAAAAATGGGATACCGCACCACCTACAGAGACGATTACAAGGGCAAGTTCACCTTTGCCAGGGACGACGAGGTGGTGGTTCCCGATTCTTCGGATTCCTACGATGCCAAGGTCGTAAAGCCGGGTTATCTCATAAACAAGCCCTGGTTTGAGTACAATGAGGATGACTGCAAGTATTACAGATATCAGTATGACGGTCCCCAGGTGGACGACGTGAACGGACAGCAGCTGGCAGTTGATAACCTGATCCTTCAGTATTCCGTATGGGAGCAGATCGATGATAAGGGTTATTTGAGCTTTGACTGCCATTCCGGCGGTAAGATGACTTATATCACCCATGGCAAGGCCATCGACGGCGCCTGGATCCGTTATGACGGAGATCAGGGTTCGGTGAGATATTATGATCCTGAGGGCAATGAGATCATTGTCAATCAGGGTAAAACCTGGATATGCATAATCCAGGATTCTAACGGAGATAAAGTTGAAATCAACTAAATGAAAAAGAAATCTTCCAGGAATAACTTTATAATCCAGGGAGGTATTTTGGGCATTGCGGGTATCCTTACCCGTATCATAGGTATGTTTTACCGCATACCTGTCACGAATATCATAGGTCCTAAAGGAAACGGTTATTATGCGGCGGCATATCAGATTTATACGATCATGCTGCTGATATCTTCTTATTCCCTTCCGCTGGCGGTTTCCAAACTGGTAAGTGCCAGGATAGGAGCCGGTGAATACAAAAATGCAGACCGTATATTCAGGGGAGCTTTCAGGTTCGCCGCATGTACGGGCGGTTTTGTCTGCCTTCTGATACTGATAGGCGCGGATTTCTTTGCCACCCATCTCATGAGCGAATCCATGTCGGGCATAGCCCTTAAGGTCTTTGCACCCACCCTTCTGACAGTGGCCCTGATGGGCGTTATCAGGGGATATTTCCAGGGCATGGGGACCATGATCCCTACGGCGGTATCCCAGATCGTGGAACAGATCGTAAACGCGGTGGTCAGCATACTTGCGGCAAAATACCTGTTTGACTACGGCCTCAGGGTAGGTGCCCTGTTACAGAATGATAATTATTCCGCGGCCTATGGTGCCGCAGGCAGTTCGCTTGGAACCGGGGCAGGCGCCCTGGCAGGCTTTATTCTGCTGTCTGCGATGCTCCTTCATGAAAGCCGCACCCTTAAGAAAAAACAGAAGCTCGAGATGGCAAGGCGTGCAGAGCCCTACAGTGATATCATGAGGATACTGCTTCTGACCATAGTTCCCGTGATACTCAGCACGGCGGTATACAATATCGGCGAGCTTTTGTCCAATTCTGTCTTTAACAGGATAATGATGTTAAAGGGCTTCGGGGATACCAAGTCCTATACCTGGGGCGTGTACTCGGGAGAGTACAAGGTCCTTTTGAATGTACCCATAGCTCTTTCCAATGCCATGTGCTCATCGGTGGTACCTGCCCTGACGGCCTGCATGGCTGTAAGGGATCTAAAGGGTGCCAGACGCAAGATATCCCAGGTTATGAGATTTATGATGATACTGGCCTTCCCCTGTGCGGTGGGCCTGGGAGTGCTGGCCCGTCCCATCATGGCCATGCTGTTTAAGGACGGTTATGATCTGGCGGCAAAGCTCATGCATCTGGGCTGTATCAATATAATCCTTTATTCCATATCCACGCTTTCAAACGGTATTCTCCAGGGAATCAACAAGATGAACATCCCCGTGAGAAACGCCGTGATCTCGCTGATGCTTCAGATGGGCGTTCTTATAGCCCTTCTCAATTTTACGAATTTTGGAATATATTCCGTAATACTTGCAAATACCTGTTTCGCCTTTCTCATGAGTGTTCTGAATCATATGGCCATCAGGAAATATATAAGATACAGACAGGAGACCTTCAGAACCTTTGTGATGCCCCTTATATGTACCGCCATCATGGCCCTGGTGGTCTTTGTGGTATCAAAGATAATGGATCTGATCTCAGGCAATATCGCAAATGTTATGATCTCCATGATAGTGGGAGGTCTGGTATATTGCTATCTTGTCATAAAACTCAGAGTTATTTCGGTCAGTGAATTAAGGCGCTTTAAGATGGGAGAATTCCTCGTCGCATTCCTGAGGCTTAATGATGAGGAACTCTATGAGTAGGCGCATCGCTGTCATCGGAGGCGGTGCTTCCGGGATCTTTGCGGCCCTGGGGGCCAAAAGGGAAGGCGCCTTGGTGACTGTCTTTGAACGTAATCCCATTATCGGTAAAAAACTTCTTCTCACCGGAAACGGCAGGTGTAATTTCAGTAATCTTACTTTGACCGGTGATCATAATGCCGCTTTTTATTCCCGCGGTGATACCCTTGCACAAAAAATATTGGGTAAATTTTGTATAAAAGATACATTAAAAGTCTTTGAAGATGCAGGCATAATAGTGTATGATAAAGAAGGGTATCTTTATCCCGCATCCAATCATGCATCATCCGTCAGGGACGCCTTGGAATTACTGATTTTAAGAGAGGGCGTAGAGATCCGTACCGACATTAAGGTGACCGGGATCTCAGAATGTGTGGATTTTGAAAAGGGCGCGATTGCATACCCCTGGACAGGATTCGAACTGACCATGTGCGGCGAGGATGGCGTCATGCAGACAGAAGTTTTTGACGCCTGTATAATTGCCTGCGGCGGCAGGGCCTACCCTGAGACCGGATCGGACGGCTTCGGATACAAGCTATGCAGGAAACTGGGGATACCTCAGGTGAAGCCGTATCCGGCCCTCACCAAATGTATGTACGAAAATGATCCGCTTTCATTGGCGGCGGGGGTCAGATGTGACTGCAGGATCACTCTTATGATCGACGGAGCGGCTGAGCTTTCCGATACGGGCCAGCTTCAGATCCTTAAGGATGCCATCTCAGGGATAGTGACCTTCCAGCTTTCGGGCAGAGCCATAAGGGCTTTTGAGGAAGGCAGGGATGTGTCTTTCGTGTTGGATCTGTTTTCGGATGTGAGTAAAGGTGAGTATCCGGCTGCTGATATCATTTCCGGGCGCCTCAATACATGTGTGAGATCCGGTGAAGCCGGGAGAAGCTCTGATGAGTGTGATCTCACCTGTCGAAACCTTGATCTTGAGGAGTATCTGATCCATAAGATCCATGAGTATGATGGACTTAAGATAAAGGATCTGTTCACCGGGATATTTGTCAGACCGCTTTCGGATGCCATATTTAAAAAGACGGGGATAGAGAGTCATGAGGCTCCGGCTTCTTCGCTTGGAGATAAAGAGATAAAACATCTCGTGCACACGGTCAGGAACTGGGAGATAAAGATGAGCGGTCACGGTTCCTTTGCCCAGTGCCAGGTGTGCAGCGGCGGAGTTGATCTGTCGGCGGTGGATGAGGACCTGATGGTAAAAAATATACCGGGACTGTATGTTACCGGGGAGCTTTTGGATGTGGACGGCATCTGCGGCGGGTATAATCTTCAGTTTGCCATGTCATCGGGGATGGTGGCAGGAAGAGCGGCTGCATGTCATTCTGAGCGAAGCGAAGAATCTTGACAAAAATGGCGTTTTGTAACGTGTCGGCACTTTCAGGATCTTTCGTCACTTCGTTCCTCAAGATGACAAAGAAACAGGTATTTCAAGATCACTAAAGAAGGAATATCCCGCGCAGGAAGGTAGCTTTTTAAGCGAGTTGGTTTTCTGTCTGAGCGAAAAAAGCTACCTGACTGAGCGGGAATTTGAATCGATTTAGTTTTCTGTCTGAGCGAAAAAGGTGCTCAAGTGGTATTTTAAAAATAAAAGGGGGGAGCATAAAAATGGACAATCAAAAGTATAAGGAAATCCTTGATAACGTATCTAAGGTCATCGTGGGCAAGGAAGATGTGATCACCTATTGCCTGGTGGCTATGGTGGCGGGAGGCCATATCCTTTTAGAGGACGTGCCCGGTACGGGAAAGACCGTCTTGGCAAAGTCCATCGCCAGGTCCATGGATATGGAGTTTTCCAGGATCCAGTTCACTCCGGATCTTCTGCCCGGAGATATCACGGGTCTTAATGTATGGCATGCCCAGAACTCAGAATTTGAATTCATTAAGGGCCCCGTCTTTACAAATATTCTGCTGGCCGACGAGATAAACCGTGCCACTCCCAGGACCCAGGCAGGTCTTTTGGAGTGTATGCAGGAGAATCAGGTTACGGTGGATTCCGTGACCAGGCCCCTTCCCGATCCTTTCTTTGTTATAGCTACCCAGAACCCGGTGGAGACTTCGGGTACATTTCCCCTTCCCGAGGCACAGCTGGACAGATTTTTGATGAAGCTGTCCATGGGCTTCCCTGACAAGGAAGAGGAAGAAAACATATTGAGACGTTTCATGCATAATGACGTACTTAAGGATCTTGATTCTGTGGCCGGAGGCAGGGATATCCTTAACCTGCGGACTCAGGCGGTGATGGTAAAGGTATCGGATTCCATTATTTCATACATCACCGATATAGCTGCCCAGAGCCGTGTCAGAAACGATGTGGCTTCGGGTATCAGCCCCAGAGGCGCATTGGCTCTTATGAATACCGCCAGGGTACTGGCACTGTTCAGGGGGCGTGATTACGTGGTGCCTGAGGATGTCAAGGAACTGGCAGTGCCCGTTCTGGCACACAGACTCATCATGCCTCATCGCTTCGGTGACGAGAACCATGCCCAGAGGGCGATAGAAGAGATATTACAGACTGTGAGCGTACCCACTGAAGAGTTTCAGGGTTAAGAGTTAACACGGCATTTAGTTCATTCGCGGGTAAAACTTAAGTTTGATCTATCCGTGAGTCAGGATAACGGTACGGAATATGGCTATATTTATCATACCTTTGCTGATGATACTGCTCTTTACGGTATACAACAGCCTGTACAAGAAAAACTGGACAAATGAGCTTAAGGTTCAGCTGGAATTCCTTCAGGATCACGCCAATGAGGGCGAGGAATGCGAGCTGATGGAGGTTCTGACCAATAAAAAGATACTGCCGCTTCTTTTTCTTCAGCTTAAGTTCTGTGTGGACAGGAAAATGGTGCCGGTGGATTATCCCAATGCGTCCATTTCGGACCAGACCTATGTAAGTGATGTTTTCACACTGCGCTCTTATGAGAGGCTTAAGCGTGTCATGCGTTTTAAGGCGGATAAGAGAGGCTATTATACCATCGAAAAGGCTGAACTTATCGGCACCAATCTTTTTACGGGGAAAAAGAATTATTTTGATGATCCCCAGCAGACCTATATATATGTCTATCCCAGGCTTCTTCCTGTAGATGTGATGTCCCTGCCCTTTGAGCGGCTTATGGGACTGGAGCAAAAGAGAAGCTTCATCTATGAGGATCCCTTTACCTTCCGCGGTGTCAGGGATTACCGCTCCACAGATTCCCTTCGTAATATTAACTGGAAATTGACGGCGAAGACCGGCGATCTGATGGTAAACCTCAGGGATTCCACCGTATCTTCAAGGATAGCCATCCTGCTTAATCTGGACGATCCCCAGGGCATTT
This sequence comes from Lachnospiraceae bacterium, assembly GCA_017441585.1. Taxonomy (GTDB): domain Bacteria; phylum Bacillota; class Clostridia; order Lachnospirales; family Lachnospiraceae; genus UBA1753. The sequence goes on along the minus strand of JAFRWW010000047.1, from coordinate 65,487 downwards.
TTGACATGGAGGTGCTGGAGGACGGCATCAGGATGACCCTTACCATGGCTGACGGTATATCCAAGTCGGGGATAAGCGCCGCGGTAAAGACCAATGCTGTGGACTTTATCACCCATGCGCCTGTATCCGTGGATACAGTGGAATCAGGCGAGTATCTTAAGGTCATAGCCAGGGCTCTGGCCAGGATAGATCTGGATCAGGCCAGGGAGCCTTTTTCGGACCTGGTAAAGGAAGAGACCAAGAATTCAAGGCTGACGGATATGACCTATTGTGTGATCTCATCTTCCGTGAGAGCGGATGTGACAGAGGCTGTTTCACAGCTTGCTGCCGACTGTGGCAGAGTGCTGTGGCTTTGTCCTACAAAGAAAACGGTTCATTTCCCCGCACAGGCCAGGGGAATTGATTTTTATCCTATAAATCTGACGTAGGGGAAGGATCTTATTTATGGATGTAGCAGACGTAAGAAAAATCTTAAGAGTTGCACATAATTTTGCATTCCTTACCGCGCTGTATACCTGCATCGTATGCGGTATGTACGAAAAGGGAGGTATAGGGCTGCCGGTATATGCATGGCGCCTTGTACTTGCCGTGCTGTTGCTGTGGGCCTTTTTTCTCTATGCCGACTTCCTTCCGGGCAGGTTCAGACATTTCTTCTCCTTTACGGCGGCGGTTGTTTTCGGTATCGTTATATCCTTTGTATTGATACATTTCGTGGCGGGAGAGTTTACTGCCATAAAGGTTCCGTTCTGCATACTGGTATTCGTTTTGAGCGGCATGTCTTACAAGGAGCATAACAGTTCAAAGCCCATCTTTTATCCGGACCTTCTGCCTCTTTCCGTATATATCATACTCTGGGGACTGGGGGCGCTGCTGGCTTCGGGCAGTATCATGCGGATCGCACTCATATTCGAGATTGCTGACATATTCATTTTTATATTATTCCTGGAACTGACCAATCTGGAAGCCTCCATGAATCAGGTGAGGGACCGCGCTTATCTTCCGGCTGCTACCATCAGGGAGCGAAACAAGACGGAGCTTCTGTTTTTTGTCATAGCTGCAGGGCTTCTCATATTTTTATCCCTTCTGGTGCCTACGTCGGGAAAGATAGTGGATCTTATGTCCCAGGCTACCATCGTCTTTCTGCGCTGGCTCATAGGAGTGATCTTAAAGATCCTGGCCATGCTGCCCACGGGAGAGGATACCACAGAGACCATGATGGATATGGCTAAAGGCATCCAGTTCCAGGAAGGCGGGATGATGAATGAGAAGCTGTGGAATGTGATCTATGTCATAGCTATCATCGCCATCGTAATATTGTTCATCTTCTGTATAGCCAAGCTCCTTTTGGAGTTTTACAAAAAATTCCAGCGCACCCAGTATTCGGATAGCGCGGATGTATCGGAGTTCATCTTTCCCACGGATGATAAGAAGGGAAGGTCCGCATCCGATAAAAAGCCCGGATTCTTTGACAGGACAAATGAGTCCAGGATAAGGAGAGCTTATATCAGATTTATTAAATCTCATCCGGATTCCAAATATATCACAAAGGCCCTGACTCCCACCCAGATAGAAGAACTGGTGAGAAAGGGTGACAGGGGCGGTCTGGAGCGACTTCATGATCTCTATGAAAAGGCCAGGTATAAAGAGTCTGACTGCAGTGCGGATGAGGTCAGGGAAATGAGAGGACTTTGTCATGCTAATAGTAAGACAGGTTAAGCTGACGCCTCATGATGGGGAGGATGCGCCCCATCGTATGCTCCGGCTTAAAAAAAAGACCGCGGCACTTCTTAAGACAGACATCTCAAATATCAAAAGCATAATGGTGGTCAAGGAATCGGTGGATGCCCGGAAAAAACCTGAGGTTTTCTGGGTATACACTGTTAATGTGCTGCTTGAAAATGTGAAGGAGGCGACCCTTGTCAAAAAACTTAAAGGGGTGGATGTGAGCATTTCGGATGTAAACGCCGCAGACACTCCTTGTTTTGATGTGGTTTCCCCTGATACGATCGCACCTTCCTGTGGGACTATATCGCACAAAAAAGTCATAGTTACGGGAGCCGGTCCCGCCGGTCTTTTTGCCGCATATTATCTGACACTGGCGGGCGTTGAAACGGTTTTGATCGAGCGCGGAAAGAGCGTGGACGAGCGAGGAGAGGATGTGGATCGCTTCTGGAAGGAGGGTATCCTTGATCCTGAGTCAAACGTGCTCTTTGGTGAAGGCGGTGCCGGTACCTTTTCAGACGGTAAATTGAATACCGGTATAAAGGATATTAACGGTAGGATAGACAGTGTGCTCAAAACCTTCGTAAAGTTCGGAGCACCCTCATCCATACTTTATGAACAGCACCCTCACGTGGGAACGGATGTGCTGCGCAGTGTGATAAGAAATCTAAGAAATGAGATCATATCTCTGGGAGGAGAGGTGAGGTTTAAGACGACTCTGACGGGGATGGAAGTTTTGGATGGGAAGCTTTGCGCCGCCAAAGTCAACGGATCCGAAAGGATAGCCTGTGATGCCCTGATACTGGCTGTGGGACACAGTGCCCGGGATACCTTCATGATGCTAAGGGATCTGGGGATGGAAATGGAACCCAAGAGCTTTGCCGCAGGCTATCGGCTGATGCATGAGCAGAGCCTTATCAATCTGGCCCAGTACGGTGAAAAATACAGGGGCTGCTTTGGGGCTGCTCCTTATAAGCTGACTGCCGTGACTTCCTCGGGACGGGGAGTATATTCATTCTGCATGTGTCCCGGAGGATATGTGGTGAATTCATCTTCCGCGGAGGGGGAACTGTGTATCAATGGCATGAGCTACAGCGGCCGGGATGGAAGATGGGCTAACTCCGCCATAGTGGTGGCGGTGGATGAGGCAGATTACACGGAGGCTCTCAAGAGGGCTGAGGTTGAATTTGATCCTTCTGATCCCTTGCGGGGAGTGTATTTTCAGCAGCTTATTGAAAAAAGAGCTTATGAGGCAGGCGGTGGTCTCATTCCGGTGCAGCGCTTTGGAGATTTTATGAAAGAGGTGGATGAGACTATCGTTTTATCAAAAGGCGGACAGGCAGATGAGTCCGGTATCATGGAAGGCATCAAGGGCAGATTCACCTTTACCTCATTACGGGGGATATTGCCTGACTTTATGGAGATGGCCTTCGGGGAGGCTATGGTGACCTTTGGCAGGAAGATACGGGGCTTTGATGATCCTGATGCGCTCATGGCTGCGGTGGAAAGCAGGACGTCTTCTCCTGTCAGGATACTGAGGGAAAAGGATTGCGTATCATTGAACATAAGGGGCGTGTATCCCTGCGGTGAGGGCGCAGGCTATGCGGGGGGCATAGTTTCGGCTGCCGTGGATGGAATAAGGGTGGCAGGGAATCTTTTGAGTAACCCTTAAATGCCGGAATCATAATGGGACGTTTTATTCTTAAACCTAATATCCTTTGATATGTTTACAAAAAACATCATTCTGATGTAAAATGTACAGGTAATTTTATCGGGGTGATTTTTTAACTGGCATATCTTGAGGCACTTTCTGATCTGGAGATCCGTCTTCAGGATAAAACACTTGAAGGGTAATGTACGAGCGTAAGATGGGGCTTAAAACGAATGAGGTTTAAGTGAATGGGAGCATATTTCAGTCAGTTCACTATTTTCATAGTGGCAGTGGTGGCAATATATTTTATTAAGTTTTATATGGAAAATGGTGATGACTTCTGGAGCTTTTTTTCGAGAGGTGGTAACGCGGTACCTCAGGACAGTCTTGATTTCAATGAGACCATTCAGTTAAAGAAGACGGCAAAGGCGGAAAAATATTCCAGAAAAAAGGCCATCATGAATAATACCGCCATTTTTCTTCCCAGGATAGGGAAGGATTTTCCCGGGTTTAATTATCCTGAGATGCAGCGCAGGGTGCAGACCACGCTGGTATCCTATCTTAGGGCTATCGATCAGGAGAATCCTGCTCTTTTAATGGGCGGTGGAGAAGAACTAATGACTTCCCTTAAGCTTCATCTGAATATGCTTAAGGATCAGGGGATCCATGAGAATTTTGATGATATAAACGTGCACTGTACGGAAATCTCAAAGTATTTTAAGGATCCCGGACGCTGCATCATCACTTTCCAGAGCGCTTTAGTGTGTCACCATAACAAGATAAAGGCCGGCGAGGTGACAGAGGGCAGCGAAGAAATCGATTATGAGACAAAGTTTGAAGTGGAGATGGTTTATATCCAGGACCGGGAAAAGGTGGTAAATGACGGCGAAATGGCCATGGGTTATAACTGCCCGAATTGCGGCGCGCCGGTAAAGAGCCTTAAGAGAAAGGTCTGTGAATACTGCGGCGCAGCCATTCAGGAGTATAATATCAAGGTCTGGACCATCACTTCCATACGTGAGATTTAAAGGAAGTTTTGGAGGTCCTTTATTTTATCTTCATGCTTCGAAGGTATTCCTTTTGCTCATCACTGATCCGTCTGCTTTCGATGGATTTCTGGATGGCTTTATTGTGGGTCCATTTATCCAGCCGCTTATTTTCAATGAAGGGAATGATGGCGTCATATTGCTTCGCCAGGGCTGTTGCAAAATACCAGGCGGTCATCATATTGACATAGTATTCTTCGGATCTTATCTTTGAAACCTCTTCGGCATACTTTACATCAAAGTCTCCATCCAGAAAATGCTCCATCAGCATTCCGATGGCAAATCTCACGGTGTAGGTTTCCTTTGAAGCAAGCCATTCATATATGTGCACGAGAAGCTCGTCTTTATGCTTTTTGAAAATCTTTGGTGACATCTGATCGCAGGTGGCCCAGTTGTCCACATAGGGAAGGAAAAGGTTAATCTCCCGGATGCATCTTTCGTAATCCTTCATCTCGGAGATGACGAAGGCGTGGAGCTGATATTCGTCAAAATATTCATGGGGGAGAGCAGATAAGAATTCATCGATCCCCTCCTGCTTTACCAGTCTTTTTGCGAAGGCGCGAAGCGGAGGGGTTCTTACGCCTATGAAAAATGAAGCATCAACCGTGGGTATGAGCTTTGACTGAAAAATGCCGTATTCTTTATCCTGCATTGAGAACAGTTCATTTCTGATTTCGGTTATCATTGGTTTTTCCTTTGTATTATTTATTTTGTCGCAGAATGACAGTCGTTGCGTGTCATCCTGAGGCCTTAGCCGACGCATCTTTTTTATAATATAAAAATATACATCATGTCCATGTCTTCGTAAAGGTATGGAATATACTTTCGGAAAATTCCGATACGGATTTCAGAAGGCCATGATACACAAAATAACTTGAAATAAACCTGAAATAATGTTAATATCTTATGGTTTAGCTGTAAAACGAAGATTTCGGTCTGTTTTCATATATAAAAGAAATGAAGAGAGAAGAACTTAAAAATAAGAAAAGAATAGTGGTGAAGATAGGTTCATCCTCCATCACCCATCCCGAGACAGGCTCGCAGAACCTGCTCAAGATCGAAAAACTGGTGAGACAGCTTACAGATCTTAAGAACAGGGGCTATGATGTGGCGCTGGTGACTTCAGGTGCAGTGGCAGTGGGGAAAAAGAGCCTGCATGTGAAGGTGTCCACGAGAGGGCATGATGAACTGTCGGTTGCGCTGAAGCAGGCATGTGCCGCAGTGGGACAGGCTAAGCTCATGACCACCTATCAGAAGCTTTTTTCCGAGTACAACCAGATGTGTGCCCAGGTGCTCATCACATTAAAGACCATCACGGATCCCATAAGCCGCAGGAATGCACATAATACCATTTCCGAACTGTTTGAACTGGGAGTGGTGCCTGTCGTAAATGAAAATGATACCGTGGCTACTTATGAGATAGAGAGTCTGGGACCTTTTGGGGATAATGATACACTTTCGGCTGTGGTGACTGCAATGGTGGAGGGGGATCTTCTTATTCTTTTGTCCGATGTGGACGGTCTGTATACGGATGATCCCAATGTGAATCCCGATGCGAAGTTTATAGAAGAAGTGGATTCTCTTGATGAGCATATACTCAGCATGGGTAAGGAGAGCACCGGTACCGGAATGGGAACCGGAGGCATGAGTTCTAAATTGAGAGCTGCAAGGATAGCCACCAGCGCCGGAGCGGATATGATCATAGCTTCGGGTGAGGATGTGGAGATCATCTCCCGCATAATCGACGGGGAAAATATAGGAACGCTGTTTAAGGCAGATAAGGATGATACTTTTGACCTGGATGAGTTTCTGGGAGAGATGTGATGACAAAGGAAAAGATAGACAGGATAAACGAACTCTACCACAAATCTAAGGCCGAGGGTCTGACCGAGGAAGAGCTAAAGGAACAAAAGGCCCTTCGCAGCGAATATATCATGGCCATAAGAGGTTCCATAAGAAGCCAGCTCAACAATATAGATATTCAGGAAGCTGACGGCACCATAGTGAATCTGGGAGAGAAATTTGGAAACAAAGGAACTCATTAGAAGAAGAAAGAATTTTCAGCGCATAATCTTTTGTGCCAGGGACGATTTCGCCGCGTCAAAATCCATCACCGACAGGGTGATACATCTGCCTGAATACCGGAAGGCTTCCCTGATATACGCGTACGCCTCCAACACCAATGAGGTGTGGACCTTTGAGATAATAAAGGATGCGCTTATGTCGGGAAAGAGGGTGGCGCTGCCGAGAGTGATATCCGACGGCGTCATGGAATTCAGGGAGATTTCTGCCATCAATGATCTGAAAAAGGGTTATCAGGGCATCATGGAACCCGGAGATGACGACGCGCTTCTTGATCCGAAAGAAGACACGCCCGACATCATAATGGTTCCGGGGGTGGCTTTTGACACGAGCAAGAACAGGATGGGCCATGGCAAGGGCTTTTATGACAGGTATCTTTCGGGGATGCCTGACTCTTTGTTTTTGGGCCTTGCTTTTGACTGTCAGATAGAGGATACCATTCCCACGGACGAAAATGACATACCCATGGACATGATAGTGACACAGAACCGTGTGATCAGATAGACTGCAGATTGAGATAAAGAGGATCATTTTGAATTCCGTTGAAAAAGAACAATTAGAATATATAGAAAAATGCAGGACTCTCATCGGTGAATGGAGCAAAGAGAAGGAAAGGAGCATCACTTATTGCGTGGTGACCTTTGGCTGCCAGATGAACGCCCGTGACTCAGAAAAACTTAAGGGAATCCTTGAAGAAACAGGATGTGTGAGCGCATCCGAGGATGAGGCGGATATTCTGCTATATAATACCTGTACCGTCAGGGATAATGCGGACAGGAAGGTGTACGGCAGGCTGGGGACCTTAAAGGAAGTAAAAAAACAACGCCCGGACATGGTGATAGGCGTGTGCGGCTGCATGACCCAGGAGACCGTGGCGGCGGAAAAGGTCAAAAAGACCTGTCCACATGTGGATATCATTTTCGGTACCCATAATGTTTACACTCTGGCCCAGCTTTTGTACAGGCATCTTTCAGAGAAAACACGTACCGTGGATATCTGGGAGGAGGCTAAGGATGTGGCTGAGCATCTGCCGGTTCGCAGGAAATATCCCTTTAAGTCCGGAGTCAATATCAGCTACGGCTGTAATAATTTCTGTACCTACTGCATAGTCCCCTATGTCAGGGGCAGGGAGAGGAGCCGTCTTGCATCGGATATTCTGGAGGAGGTCAGCCGGCTTTCAAAGGAAGGCGTGAGTGAGATCATGCTCCTGGGACAGAATGTGAATTCCTATGGACATGACCTTAAGGAAGAGGATAGGATGACTTTTGCCGCGCTCCTTAAGGCTGTGGCGGATACGGAAGGGATCAGGAGAGTCAGGTTCATGACATCTCATCCCAAGGATCTGTCAGATGAGCTGATAGACACCATCGCATCGCATCCAAAGATATGTAACCATGTGCATCTGCCTCTTCAGTCCGGCAGCTCCAGGCTTTTAAAGGATATGAACCGGCGTTACGATAAGGAGCATTATCTGGAGCTGGTAAGAAAGCTCCGTGAAAAGATCCCCGATGTGGCCATTACCACCGACATAATCGTTGGTTATCCGGGAGAGACTGATGAGGATAATGAAGAGACACTGGATGTGATAAGAAGGGCTGAGTTTGACAACGCCTTTACCTTTCAGTATTCCAAACGTACGGGGACGCCGGCGGCTTCACGTCCCGATCAGATCCCTCAGGAGGTGGTGACACGGCGCTTTAACAAGGTGCTTGCCCTGGTTCAGGAGATGAGCAGGAAAAGGGCCATGCTCCTTGAAGGAAAGACACTTCCCGTACTGGTGGAAGATGTAAATGAAAGGGAAGAGGGCCTGGTGACCGGAAGGCTTGAAAACAATATGAGCGTTCATTTTAAGGGGGACGCTTCGCTTATCGGAAAATATGTGGATGTTGTGCTTACGGAATGTAAGGGTTTTTATTATATAGGAGAAATAAAAAATGTTTGAAAGAAAGGGAATCATATTTATGACTCAGGCTGCGGCCATCGCAGCGATATATGTGGTGCTGACCTTTGTTTTTGCACCCATTTCCTTCGGAGAGGTACAGGTGCGTATCTCGGAGGCGCTCTGTATACTGCCGATATTTACTCCGGCGGCCATCCCCGGACTTTATATAGGATGCTTCTTAGGTAATCTTTTGTCCGGAGCTTCCGTTTTTGACGTGATCTTCGGAAGCCTGGCCACACTGATCGGCGCCCTGGGCACATATTATCTCAGACATAAAAAGCCCGTAGTGGCAGCCATTCCTCCCATTCTTTCGAATGCGTTCATAATACCTTTTATCTTAAGGTATGCATATCAGGTGACACTTCCCATCTGGACCATGATCCTCTCCGTGGGAGCAGGCGAGGTCCTCTCTGTGGCAGGACTGGGACTTTTGCTTTATGCGGTGCTGGAGCCCAACAAAAAAGTGGTTTTCAGACAGTGAGAATTTATGATATAATTGATGTATCTTTTTATTTGATCTTAGGAGGTAATCGTATATGGCGCAGAATCCCATAGTGACCATCACCCTTGCAGACGGTGATGTGATCAAGGCAGAGCTTTATCCCGATAAGGCTCCCAATACAGTGAATAACTTTATTTCACTTATCAAAAAAGGATATTATGACGGACTTATCTTTCATCGTGTCATAAAGGGCTTTATGCTTCAGGGCGGCTGTCCAGAGGGTACAGGTACCGGCGGCCCCGGATATTGCATAAAGGGTGAGTTTTCACATAACGGCTTTTATGATAATGCGGATCTTAAGCATGAGCCCGGCGTGCTCTCCATGGCCAGGACCATGATCCCGGATTCGGCAGGCAGCCAGTTCTTTATCATGCATAAGACTTCTCCCCATCTGGACGGCGAGTATGCCGCCTTCGGCAAGGTCACGGAGGGCATGGATGTGGTGGACCGCATCGCAAATACGCGTACCGATTTTGGCGACAGACCCGTGGAGGATGTGGTCATGAAGACTGTCACGGTGGATACTTTCGGGGTGGATTATCCGGAACCTGAGAAGGTGTGATTTTAGGAACGATGGATTTATGGAGGAGGGATACTATGATTTCAGATAATAAGGGATTATCGGGCATCAAAGTTACGGTTATCATATCATGCGTTATTACAGCCATTATCAGTGTGGTGACCATGGCGCTTCTGGTGGGCGGGAGCGATCCGTCAATCTTTATTAAGGCTTTGATCGCAGCTGTTATCCTTGCTGCCGTGGGAGCTTTGGTGGGATATCTGGTTTCCATACCCGTGGTAAAGGGCGTGGGGGCAGTGACCCATTCCGTGAACAAGAGCGCGGACTTTGACTTTACCGAGGATAAGATACTGGTGGCCCTGTCAAAGGGAGGCGGGGATGTGGCCGAACTGGCAGCTGCAGTCCACAAGATGAACCTGAATACCGAGGAATTGATCTCTGAGATCAATTCCACCTTCGGGGTGCTGAATGATTCCGTTATGGGACTGAGGGATGCCACACATAAGGTACATGAGCATTCGGAAGATAATTCCGCTACCGCCGAGGAACTGGCAGCCAGCATGGAAGAGACGGCGGCCAGCATGCACAATATCTCCGATGCCATGGAGAATGTAAAGACAGATTCCGACGAGATAGAAAAGGTGACCTCCGAGGGCATGACAGTCACGGATGAGATACAGGTCAAGGCTCAGAAACTGGAGCTTCAGGTGGCAGCCATGAGGCGTGAGACAGACCGCCTGTATGATGAAGTAAAAGAGAAGTCACAGCACGCCTTAGAGCAGTCCAAGGCCGTGGAAAAGATAAACGATATGGCAAACGCCATAAAGGATATAGCGTCCCAGACTTCACTCCTGGCGCTTAACGCCTCCATTGAAGCTGCAAGAGCAGGAGAGATGGGCAGAGGCTTTGCCGTAGTGGCAGAGGAGATAGGCAAACTGGCAGGACAGTCCTCCCAGACCGTGGGCGGCATCGGAGAAATAGTAAACGATGTGCATGCGGCAGTGGATAATATGTCAGAGTGTCTGGCTACCTTAAATGATTTTCTGGACAAAAAGGTAGCAAAGGATTACGACGAGTTCATAAGCGTATCCCAGCAGTATAACAACGATGCCCGGGTATTCCAGGCAAATCTCAAGGATATCCACTATCTGGTGGAGAATCTTAATGAAAATGTTAGAGAGATCACCGAGAGCATAGACGGCATCAATTCCACCGTGAACGAGGCCGCCCTGGGCGTTACGGATATGGCACAGAAGACCATGGATATCGTGGGTATCAGCGACGGTAACACGAAGTATGTCAATGAAAGCGCCGATATCGCAAAGAAACTCGGTGACTGTGTAAGTAAGGTCAGGATCTGACAAATGAATTTGAGCAATGAGGAATATGATGCTTTGTCACCCATGATGAAGCACTATATTGAGACAAAAGATCAAAATCCCGACTGTATCCTGTTTTACAGACTGGGTGATTTTTATGAAATGTTTTTCGAGGATGCCGAACTGGTATCCCGTGAGCTGGAGCTTACCCTGACGGGTAAGAGTTGCGGACTATCTGAGAGGGCGCCCATGTGCGGCGTCCCTTTTCACGCTGTGGATACGTATCTTACGAGGCTCGTGAATAAGGGCTATAAGGTGGCCATCTGCGAGCAGGTGGAGGATCCCAAGCAGGCCAAGGGTATGGTGAAGAGGGAGATCGTCAGGATAGTGACTCCCGGAACCAATACGGACATGTCCGCCATCGATGAAAAGAAAAACAATTATCTTCTGGCCATCGCCTATTTTGATGATTTCTTCGGCATCTGCGCCTGTGACGTGACCACAGGTGATTTCTGTCTGACTCAGCTTCAGGAAAAAAATAAGGTATATGATGAGATCATCAGATATTCTCCCCTGGAGCTTATCTGTAATGAAACCTTTTTTATGAGCTCCGTCAATGTAAAGGATCTGAGGGAGCGTCTCAACATCTGCGTCAGTGCAGTGGATAATTCTTATTTTGAAAAGAAAAACTGCGAGGAAATACTGCTTTCGCATTTTAAGGTGGCATCCACGGCAGCACTGGGAATAGAAAGTCTGGAATACGGCATTCTGGCTGCAGGCGCCATGATGAGGTATCTTACGGATACTCAGAAGATATCCCTTGACCATATCTGCAGGATAAATACATATCTGACCTCATCCTTCATGCTGCTGGATGCGGCCAGCCGCAGGAATCTGGAACTTACCGAGACCCTCAGGGAAAAGAGAAAATACGGGTCTCTTTTGTGGGTGCTTGATAAGACAAAGACTGCCATGGGAGGCAGGCTCCTTCGCAATTATATAGAGCAGCCCCTGACGGATGCGGCGCTTATTTCAAAGCGCCTTGAATGCGTTCAGGAATTCTATGACAATTCCATCGACAGGGAAGAGATAAGGGAGTATCTGAACTGCGTGTACGATCTGGAGCGTCTTTTATCCAAGATCAGCTACGGGTCGGTGAATCCCCGGGATATGCTGGCTTTCAAGGCTTCCGTGCAGGTGCTTCCGGCAGTTAAGAATCTCATAAGGGACAGCTTTAAGTCTGAGATGATACAGGAGATGGTGTCCACTCTGGATACCCTGGAGGATGTGTGCGATCTCATCGACCGGGCCATAGCGGACGAGCCTCCTCTTACGGTAAAGGAAGGCGGCATAATAAAGACAGGATACAATGCCACCGTGGATCAGCTGCGTCAGGCCGGAATAAAGGGCAAGGAATGGCTGGCCGAGCTGGAGGAAGCTGACAGGGAGCGCACCGGCATAAAGAATCTTAAGATAAAATATAATAAGGTTTTCGGTTACTATTTTGACGTGACCAATTCCTACAAGGATATGGTGCCGGATGATTATATCAGAAAGCAGACACTGACGGGCTCCGAGCGTTATACAAATGATAAGTTAAAGGATCTGGAGGATAAGATACTGAATTCCTCCGACAGGCTCATGACCCTGGAGTATGATCTCTTCGTCCAGGTCAGGGATTATATCTATGCGCAGATAGAGAGGATACAGGGGACTGCCAGAGCCATAGCCGGCATAGACGTCTTTTCCGATTTGGCCTATGTGGCAGAAAAAAACAGATATGTAAGACCCAAGGTAAATGACGGCGGTGCCATCAAGATAAAGGGCGGCCGTCATCCCGTGGTGGAGCAGATGATCGATAAGGGCAGCTTTATCGAAAATGACACCTATCTTGATAATTCAAAAAAGAATATAGCCATCATCACAGGACCCAATATGGCAGGAAAATCCACCTATATGAGACAGAGCGCTCTTATCGTGCTCATGGCCCAGATGGGAAGCTTCGTGCCGGCAAAGGAGGCTACCATAGCCTGCTGTGACAGGATATTTACAAGAGTAGGCGCCTCGGATGATCTGGCCAGCGGACAGTCGACCTTCATGGTGGAGATGACTGAGGTGGCCAATATACTTCGAAATGCCACCCCCAAGAGCCTGCTGATCCTGGATGAGATAGGAAGGGGAACCGCTACCTTTGACGGGCTGGCCATAGCCTGGGCTGTCATAGAGTATATCGCTGACAGGCAGAGGCTGGGCTCCAAGACTTTGTTTGCCACACATTATCATGAACTGACAGAGCTGGAAGGAAAACTGCCAGGCGTAAATAATTACTGCATAGCGGTTAAGGAAAACGGTGATGATATCATCTTTTTAAGAAAGATAATCTCCGGCGGAGCGGATAAGAGCTACGGTATACAGGTGGCCAAGCTGGCGGGGGTGCCCGATGGCGTGATCCGCAGGGCGGATGAACTGGTGGAGCAGCTCATGTCCAATGATATCACTTCAAAGATCAAGGATATGGCCCAGCTTTCCGAGGCCAGGAAAAAGATAGATGAGATGGAACTGTCCCAGATGTCCCTTTTTGCCACACAGACGGATGATGATATCATAAATGAACTGCGCAACATGGACATAGAGCATATGATGCCCGTGGATGCGCTGGTACAGCTGCAGAAGCTTAAGAGCAAGGTGATAAACAGGATATGATAAGAATTTTATCTGATGAGACAATAGACAAGATCGCCGCCGGCGAAGTGGTGGAGCGGCCTGCCTCCTGTGTGAAGGAACTGTGTGAGAATTCCATAGACGCGGGAGCACGGGTGATCAATGTGGAGATAAAGGAGGGCGGCATCGCCCTCATCCGCGTATCCGATGATGGCTGCGGCATAAATAAGGATGAGCTAAAGACTGCCTTCATGCGTCACGCCACCAGCAAGATAAGCACCATAGAGGATCTGATGACACTGGATACCCTGGGCTTTCGCGGGGAGGCGCTTTCATCCATTGCGGCGGTGACCAGGCTTGAGATCATAACAAAGACAAGGGACAATATAGTGGCGGCCAGATACCAGAGTGAGGGCGCTGCCCAAGGGACTTTGTCGGAGGTGGGGGCTCCCGACGGAACCACCATAATCTTAAAGGATCTTTTCTTCAACACGCCGGTAAGGCGCAAATTTTTAAAATCAGCATCCTCAGAAGCCGCCAATGTGACAGAGGTGGTGGAGATGCTCTCGCTTTCACATCCTGAGATCTCTTTTTCCCTTATAAATAACGGAAGGACCGTGCTGCAGACCTACGGCAAGGGAGATATAAAGGATGTGATATATCTTATCTACGGAAGAGACGTGGCAGGTGAACTGATACCTCTTAATGATGGGATCGTGAAGGGTTATGCGGCTAAGGCGACGGTGGCCCGCAGCACCCGTGCCATGGAGCATTTCTTCGTGAACGGAAGATATGTAAAGACCTCAAAGGTGCTGTCCAAGGCGGTGGAGGAGGCCTATGCTCCATATATGATGCAGCATAAGTTCCCCTTCGTGGTGCTGGACTTGCATCTGGACGCGGTGTCTGTGGATGCGAATATACATCCCAGAAAACTGGAGGTCAGATTCTCCGATAATGACAGGGTTTATGAGGCGGTAAAGGAAACTTTAAGAGCTGCCCTTAAGAGCGTGGAGATGATACCGAAGGCGGAGCTTAGCACGTCTCGTGACCCCGGCGCGCCGGTTAAGGGAAATGTGAAGCCGGCTTTATCTGGTGTTGCGGGATCGGCTATACCCGGGAATACCTCTATGCAGGATTCAGGATCTGTCGGAACATTGGGGAATACCCATGTGCAGGGGTCAGGTCTTGGTAATTCTCAGTTAGACGATCTAGGTTCAGTTAATTCACAGCCTGGTGTTTTTGGTTTGGATGATTCACAGTCTGATATTTCCGGTACAGGAAATTTGCAGCCGGATGGTTTTGGTTCCGGTAATTCGCAGTCTGATGTTTTTGGTTCGGGTGATCATAATTCTGATGTCTCAGGGAGAGGGAATGCAGAACCGGGTGACCTTCCCTTTGTCACCCCTCAGTCTGTTCAAGAGAAGAAGACCCGCCCCGCCATGCCCTTTGAAACCTCCAGGTTATTAAGGGAGACGGCGGAATATGAGGAAAAGCAGTCTGAGATAAAAAGCGAACAGCTTAACCTATTTGATGAAAAGATACTGACCAAAACCGCCGCCCAGAAATTCAGGATGGTGGGACAGGTTTTTGATACTTACTGGATAATAGAATATGAGGACAAGATGCTGCTCATCGACCAGCATGCGGCTCATGAAAAGGTGCTGTATGAAAGATTCGTAAAGCAGATAAGAGAGTCCGGAGTGTACTCACAGCAGCTGATGCCTCCTTTGATAGTATCACTTACCGCAAAGCAGGAGCAGGCTCTCACTGATCATGAGTCCGTGATCACAGGAGCCGGTTTTGAGGTGGAGCATTACGGCGGCAGGGAATATGCGCTCCGCAGCGTGCCGGAGAATTTCATATCCCTTGACGTTAAGGAAATATTCATCGAAATGGTGGATTCCCTGGCCTTTGACGGCAGGACCACCATGAGTGATGAGATCATAAAGGACCGCATCGCCACCAAGGCCTGCAAGGCCGCCGTTAAGGGAAACAATACCCTGTCCGAAGCTGAGGCTGTGGCCCTTATCGATGAGATGCTCTCCCTTGATAATCCCTATAACTGTCCTCATGGCAGACCTACCGTCATAGTAATGAGTAAGTATGAGATGGAGAAGAAATTTAAGCGTATAGTTTAAACTCACTACTTTACCCTCACATGAAGGTGGCCTTTTACGCTCAGACAGAAAACCAACTCGCTTAAAAGGTCACCTTCATGTTCGGGATATCCCTTATGTAAAAATTAAGATAATGACATTTTGAATGACTGTCATTTTGAATGATTGTCATTCTGAGCGAAGAATCTTTATATGTTTGGCAAGACAAATACTTCAGATAAAAGATAATACTACAATGTGTAACAGGAAAAAACTGATAATCATCGCCGGCCCTACCGCAGTGGGAAAAACCGCTCTCTCCGTTGAACTGGCAAAAAGAATCGGTGGAGAGGTGATAAGCGCCGATTCCATGCAGGTATATCGGGGGATGGATATAGGTACCGCGAAGATCACTCCCGGGGAAATGCAGGGGGTAAGGCATCATCTCATTGATATCCTTTCTCCCTTTGAACCCTGGTCGGTACATGAATTCAAAAAGCGTGCGTGTGAGGCCATGGAGGGGATATATGAAAGAGGCAACGTCCCCATCATCTGCGGCGGCACAGGCTTTTATATCCAGGCGGTGCTTTATGACATAGATTTCACCGAGGAAGAACCATCAAAGGTCCGTGACGAACTGTCGGACTATCTGGATAAAGAAGGGCCTGATGCCCTGTATGGAAGGCTTAAGAAAGTGGATCCCGAAGGCGCCGCTGCCATTCATAAAAACAATGTAAAACGAGTCATGAGGGCTCTGGAGTATCATATGACCACAGGTGAGAAGATGTCGAAACACAATCTGGAGCAGTCACAAAAAAATTCTCCCTATGATTTTACCTATATAGTATTAAATACCGACAGGGAACGTGTGTATGAGCGCATTGACCGGCGGGTGGATATGATGATGGAAGCAGGACTTTTGGATGAGGTGAAGGCTCTCAAGGCTCAGGGACTGGATTCTTCCTATGTGAGCATGAAGGGCCTTGGTTATAAGGAAATCCTGGGATATCTCAACGGAGAGTATGACCTGCAGGAAGCTGTGCGGATCTTAAAGCGGGACACCAGGCATTTTGCCAAGCGCCAGGTGACCTGGTTTAAGCGGGAAAAGGATACTGTCTGGCTGGATCCTTTTGATGAGAAATATAAAGATGAGGGCTTGACAAAATATATTTTGCACAATATAATATGACAAAAGATAAAGCACGCGGGGTAATATAATGGCACAGAAATACGAACAACTATTGCTTAAGAATCAGCTATGCTTTCCCTTATATGCCTGCAGCAGGAAGATCGTGGGAAGCTACACGCCCTATCTGAAACCTTTGGGACTTACTTACACTCAGTATGTGGTGCTCATGGCACTCTGGGAATATGAAAGTCTTAACGTGGGGCAGCTGGGGAGTATCCTGCACCTGGATGCGGGGACTCTGACACCTCTTTTAAAGAGGCTGGAAAAGATGGGGTATGTAACCAGACAAAGGTCAAGGGACGATGAGAGGATCACTATCATATGCATAACTCCCGAGGGGGATGCATTAAAGGAGCAGTGCAAAGATATTCCTTTGAAACTGTCGGAGGGTGTCGTCCCGCTTGACGAAAAGGATGCGAGAGAGTTATACCGTCTGCTGTATAAGCTGTTGGACGGAGAAAAGGAAAACAAGACACAAAGGAGGGACCAAAAATGATCTATGATTATGAAGTGACAAAAGGAAACGGAGAGAAACTGAATCTGGCAGATTATAAGGGCAAGGTGATCCTGGTGGTGAACACCGCCACAGGCTGTGGATTCACACCTCAGTACGAGCCCATCGAGCAGCTGTATAAGGATTATCACGACAAGGGACTTGAGGTGCTAGATATCCCCTGTAACCAGTTCGGAGGACAGGCTCCCGGAACGGATGAGGAGATCCATGAATTCTGCACACTGCATTACAATACCACTTTTCCCCAGATGAAGAAGGCAGATGTCAATGGAGCAGATGAGCTTCCTTTATATACTTATCTCAAGTCACAGAAAGGATTTGAAGGCTTTGAGGAGCATCCTTATAAGGCACTTTTGGAAAAAATGTTCGCCGAGGCAGATCCCGACTGGGATAAAAAATCGGATATCAAGTGGAACTTTACAAAGTTTGTAGTCGATCGCGAGGGAAATGTGGTGGCCCGTTTCGAGCCTATCGCAGATATGAGTAAAGTAGAAGAGTGTATTAGGGCATTGCTGTAAGCAAATAGCTTATTGAATACTAAACGCTCGGATGTCAAAGAGGAGCTAAATTGATCATGTATGAAACCTTCGGAATAAGAAAAGAGATAGAGGAACTGGGCGAAAAAATCTGTGAACAGTTGAAGCCCCGTTTTGAAAAAATCGACAAAAACGCAGAACTGTGTCAGCTCAAGGTGCTGTCCGCAATGCAGAAAAACCGTGCGTCGGAGGCCTGCCTTTTGGGCACGACGGGCTATGGTTATAATGATGTGGGCAGGGATACTTTGGAAAAAATATACGCGGATGTGTTTCATACTGAAGACTCTCTGGTGCGACCCCAGATCACCTGCGGGACCCATGCTCTGGCCCTGGCCCTCATGTCTAATCTGCGCCCCGGGGATGAGCTTTTAAGTCCGGTGGGCAAGCCCTATGACACGCTGGAAGAGGTGATAGGCATCAGACCTTCCATGGGATCTCTGGCGGAGTACGGAATAACTTATTCACAGGTGGACCTTTTGCCTGACGGTGGCTTTGACTATGATGGGATCAAAAATGCCATCAATGATAAGACCGGGCTGGTGACCATTCAGAGATCCAAGGGTTACCAGACCAGACCCACTCTGTCGGTAGAACAGATAGGTGAGCTCATCTCATTTGTGAAGGGGATCAAAAGCGATATCAAGGTGATGGTGGATAACTGCTACGGCGAATTCACCGAAGAGATCGAACCTTCGGATGTGGGCGCTGACATGGTGGTGGGCTCCCTGATAAAAAATCCCGGCGGAGGACTGGCACCCATAGGCGGATATATAGCGGGAACAAAGGAATGTGTGGAAAATGCCGCAAAGCGGTTGACTTCCCCGGGCCTGGGAAAAGAGGTGGGGGCTTCACTGGGGATCCTTCCCGCTTTCTACCAGGGACTGTTCCTGGCACCTACCGTCACCGCAAGTGCGCTTAAAACGGCCATTTTTGCGGCAGCGGTATTTGAGAAGATGGGATATGAAACCTATCCGTCATCTGACAGTCCCCGTTATGATATCATTCAGGCGGTGACATTGGAGAGTCCTGAGGCCCTGAAAGCTTTTTGCGGCGGCATACAGGCTGCGGCTCCCATAGATTCGCATCTGACTCCCGAGCCCTGGGATATGCCGGGATACGACAGCCCCGTGATCATGGCGGCCGGAGCCTTTGTGTCCGGATCCTCCATAGAACTTTCCGCCGACGGCCCTCTTAAGGAACCTTATAATGTTTACTTCCAGGGCGGACTGACCTGGCCCCATGGAAAACTGGGGATTTTGATGGCCCTTGAGTATATGAAACGTACACTTGTTTCATGACAGACTTTGTGATATTCTAAAAAACGGCTTTTTTTGTACTAATTATTTTCCACCAGGAGGTAAACTAAATGAATTATGTAGTACTGGTATGCGTAGTGTATATCGCAGTGTTTCTGGCAGCGATCTTTATTTATGCCAATTATGCCGCCCTTCAGAAGCTGAAGGATGGAACCGACAGGATGAAGGAACTGGCAGGCATCATCAGCAGCGGCGCTGAGACTTTCATGAAAAGAGAGTACAAGGTGATAGTGCCTGTTGCCATCGCCATCGCAGTGATCTTTTCACTCTTTATAGAGGTGAGTTCAGGTATCACTTTCCTGCTGGGAGCACTGATGAGCTCCATCGGCTGTGTGCTGGGTATGATCGGTGCCGTTAAGGCAAATGTAAAGACCGCCAATACTGCCCGTGAGACTCTTTCCATAGGCTCCACAGTACAGACGGCTCTTTCAGGCGGTATCATTTCAGGTATTACCATTCATGCGGCAGGTCTTCTGGGTCTGGCTACCCTGATCATCATATCCGGTGGTTTCGACCTGACCAGGACGGGACACGGACTTCTCACAAACGTGCCCCAGATACTGATCGTGACCAGAGTGTCCACCTATTCACTGGGCTGCTCCGTAGTGGCCATGTTCAACCGTATCGCCGGCGGTAACTATACCAAGGCAGCCGATATCTCCGCAGATATCGTAGGTAAGACAAAGTTCGGTCTGGATGAGGATGATTCCAAGAACCCCAATACCATCGCAGACTTCATCGGAGATAACGTAAACGATATCGCAGGTAACTGCTCAGACCTTTTGGAATCCTTTGTGGCTACGCTTTCCGCAAGCATCCTGATCGTCAGCAGAATGTTCACTGCAGAGGATGTGGCTTTCCAGCAGAACGCATATTTTTATCCCGTACTCCTGGCTACCATGGGACTGGTGGGCTGTCTCATCGGTCTTCTTTATGCCATCAAGCATAAGGCAGGAGATGACCCCGCAAAGGAACTTAATATCGCAACCTATCTTTCCGCAGGTCTCACCATGATCTTCGGACTGGCTCTTTCATATTATTTCTTCAACAGCGTGGCTATCCCCGTATCCTTTAAGGTGGGCTGGGTTTCACCTTTCATCGCCGCTACCTGTGGTATCATCTCAGGCGTGGGCGTGGGAAGGATCACCGAGATCTATACCAGCACCGAGTACAGATATGTAAAGGGTATCGCACAGATGTCAACGGAAGGTCCTGCCTTCGTAGTGACCAAGGGTGATGAAGTAGGATCCAGATCATGTCTGGCACCCGTGGCCCTCATCGGAGTGGCAGTGCTCATATCTTATCTGACCTGTGGTTTCTACGGCCTGGCTATATCATCCGTCGGAATGCTGGCCTTTGTAGGTGCCATCGTATCCCAGGATGCCTTCGGCCCCATCGCCGACAATGCCGGCGGTATCGCAGAGTCCTGCGAACTGGATCCCCATGTAAGAGAGATCACCGATAACCTTGACGCAGTTGGAAATACCACCGCAGCTATAGGTAAGGGACTGGCTATAGGTTCCGCAGCCATGGCTACCGTGGCTCTGATCTTTGCATATGTCAGCAGTTATATGACCGGCGACATACCCGACCTTAACTTTGCATCACCCCTGGTGGTAGTGGGCGGACTCATTGGCGGCGCGCTGGTAGAGTTTTTCTCCGCACTGCTTACCGGTAACACTATCGATTCCGCATATCTCATGGCTGAGGAAGGCGTGAGACAGCTCTCCAAGCCCGGCGTCATCGAAGGCAAGGTAAAACCCGATTACAACCATGTCATCGATATGGCAGCCAATGAGGCTCTGCGTAAGATGCTGACTCCTTCGCTGATCGCCATGATTGTGCCCGTGGTTTCAGGCTTTTTGTTCGGACCTGAGTTTGTGGGCGGACTCCTGGTAGGTATGACCATCGTGGCAGTTCCCCGCGCCATATTCATGGGTAACTCCGGCGGCGCTTACGATAACGCCAAGAAGTATGTGGAAAGCGGCAGGCTTGAGTACAAGGCTGTTGAGTATGATGAGAACGGTAATGAAAAGGAAGTCTCCAAGATCGCCCAGAAGGGTTCTGAGGAGCACAAGGCAACCGTGGTCGGCGATACCGTCGGCGATACCCGTAAGGACGTGGTGGGCGTAGCTCTTGATATCTTCATTAAGACCTCATCCACCGTGGCCAACACCATGGCTCCCATGTTCGCTCATTTCCATATTTTCTGATCCGTAAATATTATGTTCGGCAGAAATAAATAATTTGTTTCTTCACAGGGGCTTGCAATAAGCCCCTGTTTGATTTATAATCCAAACATCATTTCTAAGAAAAGTGACAACATTCCGACTGTCGCTATTTCCATGAAATAATTGAATATGTGTGTGACTCGTACAGTATTGTTTTTTCAATAAATATCTTTATCATTGGCATTTGCATGGATTGTTATGCAAGGCGGTGAACTATGGATATTTATATTTGGTATGTGAAGGTTCTGAAAGAGACGAATCTGTTAGAAATGAATCTGTAAGAGACGAATCTGCGAGAAAAGGATCTGCGAGAAAAGGGTCTGCGAGAAAAGGATCTGCGAGAGAAGAAACTGTGATCAAGAAATCTGCTTTATTTGTTTGTGAGTATTTGGAGGAAGCATTTTGAGGAAGCACTTGGAGGATGCAGAATGAAGAGAAAACAAGTAAAGAAAATGCAAACTAATAGAAATGATTCTGCCATCGCATATCAGAATAAAGATATTGTATCAAAAGTGATGGCGGAAGAATTTAAAGGTAAGACATTTGCAGTATATGGGATAGACGTACCGAAAGTAAAGCGGGCAGACCCTACTAATCTGCCTGTGATAGAGGCTAATGAACTCAAACTTGATAACCTGTTTGAATTAGAGGACGGATCCTATGCTATAGTGGATTATGAAAGTGAGTATTCTGAGAAGAACAAGAAGAAGTATATCGGATATATTGCCAGAATTGCCCAGAGACTTTATAATGAAAATGGATGTTTCCCGAGGTTGAAGATCATCATTATATATACTGCCGATGTTAAGCACGGAACGACTGATCCGTATCTTGATATGGATGCAGTAAAATTTAAACTGACTGAGGCATTTCTGTCAGGACTTGATACAAAGGAAATAAATGATGGTATAAAAAGTAAACTGGATTCCGAAATTTCACTTTCGGATGAAGATTTGATGAAACTTGTCATTTATCCGCTTACTTTTGAAGGCGTTGATGAAAAGAGAATTGCAATTAATGTGGCTATAGATTTCGCTAAGCGTATCACTGATGAGAAGGCTGCAGTATTTGTTTATAAGTGCTTGTTGGCCTTTACAGATAAGGTGATCGATAAGGAGACAGCAGAGAGAATAAGGAGGGAGATTGGTATGACAAAGGTAGAACAGATCATAGAGCAGGAAAAAATAGATGCGGTAAATCAGGCGGTTAAGGAGGAACGTGCCAAAGCGGATCAGAAAGTTGCACGTGCAGCAGAGCGCACAACAGAGAAGATTGCAATAAATATGTATAATGCCGGTGACAGCATTGAAAAGATAAGTGAATGCGTCGGCCTGTCGTTGACCAGACTGGAAGAGATATTTGCACCGCTTAAGGCATAGAGTAATAGTTATTGAAAATCTTTTATTTGGCAGATGTAAGTCGCCGGAAGCGGAAATGATATATTTCGAATAGTCTGTATTAATTCTGTGTAATGATACAGACTAAAAAAAGGGAAACGTATACTCGTCCGTATTTCTTTGATACGCATACGGACGAAACAGGAAGAATGTGAAATCGTCCGTATTAAGTCTGCTTATGGTCTTCAGTGTTTGTTTTTCTTATATTTTGACCGAATAGATGTTTTGTGGTATCATAGATGGGTGCGTGCATACGCACCCCTTTCTTATGCCCCGGAAAAGCAGGGAAAGGAATCATATGACATATAGTGATACACTAAGACAAAGCATTGAGGCGGAAAAACAAAGCGTAGACACAGAAAGACAAAGCATTGAGGCAGAGAATCAAAACGTCGATCCTCAAAAGCAAAGACCTGATCTGACAACCGCTCACGCAAAGATGAAAGATCTGTCCCCGGATCAGCTCCCGACAGAAAAATGCCTTAAGTATGGCGCGGATGCCCTTACGGATGAGGAACTCCTGGCGGTGATCTTCAGGTTTGGCACGGGGAGGCTCAGAGTCACTCAGGTGGCCAGAAGCGTTATCGAGTGCGCCGAAGGATACGGCGGCATCGCCTATCTGGACAGGATACCCCTTGGTACCCTTCAGCAGATAGAAGGCGTGGGACAGGTGAGATCGGTACAGCTAAGATGCCTGTCGGAACTGGCCAGACGCATGTGGGAAAAGGGCGGCGGCTCTAAGAAAGAGCGCATCACATCCGGTAAGGATGTGTTTGAAATGTTCCTGCCTACTTTAAAGCCCCTGGAGGTGGAAGAAACCTGGGCGCTTTATCTGGACGGTAAAAACGGGATAATCAAAAAGAAAATGATGACCAGAGGATCGGTGAACAGCTCCATGGTCAGCGAAAGAGAGATATTCAGGGATGCCCTATTACATTCGGCTGTGGGCATCATACTGATCCATAATCATCCGAGCGGTGATCCATCACCGTCATTAGATGATCTGGAGGTTACCAGGAAACTGCGAAACGGAGCGGATCTTCTGGGGATCAACCTCATGGATCATGTGATAATCGGAGATAACAATTTTATATCATTAAAGGAAAGAGGAATACTGTAATGCAGAATTTTGCCTTCGGGATCGATCTGGGTACCGGAAATATCAAGATTTATAACAGTGCGGATGACTCCATACTGAATGAAAAGAATATGATCGCCATTCAGAACAAGAATACCTTGTTTGCTTATGGCGATTCGGCCTTTGAGATGTTCGAAAAGGCTCCCGGCAACATAGTCATATCCAATCCCGTGACCAACGGCGTGATCGCCGACATCAAAAATATGCAGACCGTGCTCAGATGTTTTATCGCCGATCTGGCCGGAAGCAAGTCAAGCGGTGCGGATTATTATATATCTGTGCCCACGGACGTGACCGAGGTGGAAAAGAGGTCCTTCTACGATCTGGTCAGGGATGCAAATGTCAAGGCGAAAAAGATCATGGTGGTGGAAAAGGCCATAGCTGACGGACTGGGTCTGGATATTGATGTTAAGAATTCCCAGGGCGTCATGATAGTGGACGTGGGATACGCCACTACAGAGATATCCATCCTGTCCCTGGGCGGTATCGTTTTATCCAAGCTTATAAAGGTGGGCGGAGCCAAATTTGACGACGCCATCAGAGCTGCTGTCAGAAAAGAGTTCAATCTCATGATAGGACAGAAGACTGCGGAAAAGGTTAAGATAGGCATGAGAATGCTGGAAGAAGCAGGGGAGAGCGCCGTGGTATACGGCAGGGATATAGTGACGGGACTGCCCGTGGAAAGAGAGATTCCCACTACCCTGGTGGATCTTGCCCTGAGGGAGCATTTTGACACTATCATTGATAACATAAAGGTGATCCTGGAGCGTACTCCCCCGGAACTGGCAGCCGATATTTATAGGCATGGAGTATATCTTACCGGCGGCTCCGCAGTGACCAATCATTTTGGAGAACTGGTGAGTCAGGGTACCAATCTTAAGGTGAACATAGCCGATAATGCGGCCGATTCCGTGGCCTGCGGTCTGGCGAGAGTGATCAAGGACGATAAGTATAAGTCAGTTGCGTACTCGATCCAGGGTATGTCTAAGTGACTAAAACTTCCCACTTGATGATAAAATAGGCAATTTATGTCATTCTGAGCGCAGCGAAGAATCTTTATAAAGATGACCTTTTTGAATCCTTTAACTCTTTCAGGATCCTTCCTGTTGCTTCGCAACCCCTCGCCGGGGCGGCATCACATCATTTCATGATGTGATCAGCGTCGTTTCACTCAGGATGACATGTGGGAAGTTTTTGTAAGTGATATAATGAGGTTATAAATGCCCCGAGTACGAATCAAACATAAAAGAATAGAACTTGACAGCAAATATATGCTGCTCATCCTTTCCTGCGTATGCATCCTTCTGATGATCCTGACCTTTTCCACGGATCTGGTGGTAAAACCCCTTTCCTTTGTGTCGGGATATCTGGTGGTACCTTTTGAAAACGGTATAGAGTCGGTGGGCTCATATCTGGCCCAGAGAGCCGAGGATCTCAAGGACCTTAAGGTGGTGCTGGAACAGAATAAGGCCCTTCAGGATGAGGTGGACGCCCTCAAGACGGAAAATTCCAATCTCATTCAGGATAAGTATGAACTCAATGAACTCAGGCAGCTCTATGGCCTGGGAGAAAAGTATTCCGGTTACGATACCATCGGAGCCAGAGTCATAGCCAAGGATGCAGGAAACTGGTTTTCCATTTTCACCATTAACAAGGGCGAGAATGACGGCGTCAGGAAAAACATGAACGTCATAGCAGGTGCAGGCCTGGTGGGAATAGTGACCGACGTGGGGCCTAACTGGGCCTGTGTCAGATCCATCATAGATGACGCCTCTAATGTCAGCGCACAGGTGCTCTCGACCTCTGATAACCTCATGGTGACCGGAGATCTGCTTCTTTTAAACAAGGGTCAGATCAGATTTTCACAGCTGGTGGATGAGAACAACAGGGTGGCACAGGGAGACGTGCTGGTGACCTCCGATATATCGGACAAGTACCTTCCGGGTATAAACATAGGCTATATCAGCTCCATTGAGAATGATAACAATAACCTGACGAAATCCGGCACCATTACTCCCAGTGTGGACTTTAACCATATAGATATCGTTCTGGTCATCAAGGAACTTAAAAACGAGACCATTAAGCTCGACGGGAATGAGGATAAATGAAACGTGTACTTGTGCATTTTATTTTGATAATAATCTGTTTCATCATTCAGTCGACGTTGCTTCGCGGCATACAGTTGGGACCGGTGGTGCCTAACCTGGTGCTCATGATAGTGAGTTGTTTCGGCTTTATGAGAGGCAAGAGGGAAGGCCTTCTGGTGGGCTTTTTTTCGGGTCTTCTGCTGGATGTGTTTTACGGTGGCGGCATACTGGGGGCATATGCCCTTATCTATATGATGGTGGGCTATATGAACGGTTTCTTCAACCGTATCTTTTATCCCGAAGATATTAAGCTCCCCATATTCTTTGTCGGTTTTTCCGGCATCATATACAGCAGTGTGATCTATGTTTTCATGTTCCTTCTGCGGCGCAGGTTTGATGTTTTCGCCTATGTGAAGCAGGTGGCGATCCCCGAGATCGTCTATACCGTGCTGGCCACG
Source organism: Lachnospiraceae bacterium (assembly GCA_017441585.1). Lineage (GTDB taxonomy): Bacteria > Bacillota > Clostridia > Lachnospirales > Lachnospiraceae > UBA1753. The sequence continues at coordinate 39,080 of JAFRWW010000047.1, read as the reverse complement.
CTGGTGCTTTATCGGCCGGTGCTTTACATCAACAGTCTGTTGGAAGAGGATGAACGTAAGACGGAAGTGATATTCAGCTGATCTATTTATGTTTAACGAGATAAAAGAGCAGATAATAAATTTTATAATGTCCCGTATCTTTGTACTGATGCTCATTATCTTCCTTTTATTCGGAGTGCTGGTGCATCGTCTATTTGTGCTGCAGATAGTGAAGGGTGAGGATTATCAGAACAACTTTACCCTGAAGATACTTAAGGAGCAGTCCATCAAAAGTACGAGAGGCAAGATCTTTGACGTGAACGGCAAACTCCTGGCCTATGATGAACTGGCCTATTCCGTTACCATCGAGGATAACTATGACAGCACCGGATCCGAGAAAAACAGACAGATGAATGAGAATATTTACAGGCTGATCCACATGGTGGAGGATAACGGTGACGATCTGGCCTGTACTTTTAACGTGGTGCTGGATGAGAGCGGCCACTATGCCTATTCCGTGGAAGGTAAGAGTCTTTTGCGTTTTCTGGCGGACATATACGGACATTCCAAAACGGAAGACCTTAAGCTCAAGGAGCGCGACGCCACACCTCAGGAGCTGATAACCTATCTGTGCTCCTCGTCAAAATTCGGCATAGGAAAATATGTTCCGAATGAAAAGGGTAAGTATGATTTCATACCCATGGAGGGCTATACGAAGGATGAGCTCCTCAAAATGGTGGCCGTCCGCTATGCCATGAGCCTTAACAGCTATCAGAAATATATAGCTACCAACGTAGCCACGGGAGTGAGCGAAAAGACCGTCGCCATGGTGATGGAGAATAAAAGCGAGATGCAGGGAGTGGATATAGCTGAGGATACCGTGCGCCGCTATATCGACGAGCCCAGCCTGTCGCCTATCCTGGGCTATACGGGTATCATTTCCCAGGCTGAACTGGAAGAGTATAATGCTTCCGGAGGCAAATACGAGAGAAATGATATGGTAGGCCGTGCCGGCATAGAGCAGGTGATGGAAAAGCAGCTCCAGGGACAAAAGGGCCGCCGTGAGATCTATGTGGATAACGTGGGAAAGGTGGCAGAGGTGGCAAGCGTCACCCAGCCCGTGGCGGGCAACGATCTGTATCTTACCATCGACGCCGATCTGCAGGAGGCTATATACAGGATACTGGAACAGAAACTGGCGGGTATCATAGTCTCCCGTATCAAAAATGTGAAAGAATATGTACAGGGGGAAAACGAATCGGCATCAAATATCATAATCCCAATAGACAGTGTGTACTACGCCCTGCTCAATAACGGTATTCTCGATCTGTCCGTCATGGGAGAAGAGGATGCGGGCATGTATGAGCAGCAGATCCATGCGGCCTGTGAAAAAAAGCAGGATCAGGTGCTGGCTACACTGAGGGAAGAACTTTTAAACGGCAACAACGCCTATGACACCCTGGATAAGGAATATCAGGTGTATGAAAGCTTCATCACCCAGACCCTTTCGTCTTCAAACGAGGGCATACTCATAAGCGATAAGGTAGATGAACAGGATGAGATATATCAGGCCTGGAAGAATGAGACTATCTCCCTGCCCGAGTATTTAAAACACGCCATAGCCATGGAGTGGATCGAGGTCACGAGGCTTGACGCCCCCGAGCAGTATTCGGATTCCGCTCAGGTGTATGAGGCCCTCACTAACAAGATAATAGAACTGCTGGAAGACAATAACGCTTTTCAGCGAAAAGTGATAAAGTATATGATACGGGACGGGGAGATATCTCCCCTGCAGATATGCATGGCGCTGTTTGAACAGGGGGTTATCAGGGATGATCTGGAGACCAAAAGGCTGTTGCTGGCAGGAGAACTGTCACCCTATGATTTTATGGTGGAGGAGATACGTACCATAGAGATCACTCCGGCCATGCTGGCCCTGGACCCCTGTACCGCATCCTGCGTGGTCTGTGATTCGGCCACGGGTGAGGTGAGAGCCTGCGTATCCTATCCAAGCTATGACAATAACAGGCTGGCCAATTTTATAGACACGGAATATTACAACAGGCTCAGAAACGATCTTTCCAACCCGCTGTACTCCTATGCTACACAGCAGAAGACGGCGCCGGGATCCACGTATAAGATCGTATCGGCCATGGCGGGCATATATGAGAATGTCATAACTACCGGTGAGCAGATAGAGTGTCTGGGCGAGTATGACAAGGTGGATAACCCCAAGTGCTGGAAGTATCCGGGCAAACACGGTGAGCAGACCCTGTCCACGGCCATTACAAATTCCTGTAACTTTTATTTTTATGAAGTGGGATACAGACTGGGACTTGACGGTACTGGCAAATATAATTCGGATGTGGGACTTAAAAAACTGGCGGAATATGCGGATAAGTTCGGCTTTACCGACACTTCAGGCATAGAACTTTCCGAGACAACACCTTCCATCTCCGATGAGGACTCGGTACGTTCCGCCATCGGTCAGGGTACCAATTCCTTTACCACGGTTTCCATCGCCAGATATGCAAACACCATATCAAACAAAGGCACCTGCTATAATATAAGTCTCCTTGATAAGGTAACGGATCCTGATGGCCATATAGTGGAAGATTATACTCCTCAGGTCAGAAACAGGGTGGAGGCTTCCGAGGATGTGTGGCGTAGTGTCTTTGCAGGTATGAGAGGTGTGGTTAATGAGGCCGCCGCCTTCAAGGACAGTGGGGTGGATGCCGCAGGTAAGACAGGTACGGCTCAGCAGGTGAGAACCAGACCTAACCATGCGCTTTTCATAGGCTTTGCCCCCTCGAACGATCCCAAGATATCACTGGCGGTGAGGATCGCATACGGATACACCTCGGCAAATGCGGCTGAAGTCGCAAGAGATGTGTTCCAGTATTATTTTGGTATTAAGGATAAGGACAGTATCGTGAACGGCAGGGCTACCATACCTACCAGCGGTACCATTTCGGATTAAAAATGACGGAATCATTAATTGATGGCAGGATCATTACGGATGATCGGGCATTAATGGGTTTAAGATAATGGCAAAAGATGCAGTTGTTATAAAAAGCTTTAAAAACGGATTTAATATAGTCCTTGACGATCAGGCGCCCCTTGAGGATCTGGTGCGGGAACTGGGAGATAAATTTCAGCGCAATGCCGCATTCTTCGGCAATGCAAACAGCGCCATCTCATTTTCCGGCCGTAAGCTGACGGATGAGGAAGAAGATGAGCTTATTGAAGCCATCACCTCCTCCAGCAATGTCAGGATCTCATGTGTGGTGGTTAAGGATGATGATAGAAACAGCCTTTATCTGCGGGCCATGAAGGAGTTCGCCCAGGCTTCGGACGCCGCAAAGGGCCAGGTGTATGTGGGAACCCTTCAGTCGGGAGAAAAGCTGGAGTCTCCCTATGCCCTCACAGTGATCGGGGATGTGAATCCCGGGGCTACGGTGGTCTCGGGTGGCAGTATCACGGTCATCGGCACACTCTACGGCGAGGCCATAGCCGGCAATGTCATGTATGATGAGGAGGAAGAGGAGCCGGATGAGGAGTTGGTGGATACCACTTATCCCAAGGTTAACTTCGTGGCGGCTTTTGACGTAAAGGCGCTGGCCACGGTAGTGATAAATGACGTGGTGATAAATGTGACCCAGAAGGACCTGGGCAACAGCCTTATCAAAAAAAACAGCGCCCGCATCTTTTATGAAAAGGACGGCAGAGTGCTGATGGAAGGCATATCAAAGGATTTTATCGAAAATTGCAGGAGCAGGTTGTTGTAGGATATGTTAAAAAGATACAGCGTAAAAAATTATAATTTTCTCCTGCTGCTGCTGGTGATAGCTCAGACCGTGTATGGAATAGTGGCCATTGGCAGCGCCAGAGAAGCGTATCAGACGAAGCAGATCGAGGGACTCATCATAGGTCTGGTGGGTCTTGTTATTCTTTCCCTCATAGATTATTCCCTGATCCTGAATTTTTACTGGGTACTGTATGGCGGAAATATCTTATTGTTAACGGCCGTTATCTTTTTGGGAAGCGAAGGAAAAGGTGCCCAGAGATGGCTTGAAATCGGGAGTTTCAGGTTTCAGCCTTCAGAGCTTGCAAAAATACTGTTGATTTTATTTTTCGCACAGTTTATTATGAAACACAGGGAAAAGTTAAATACCTTTAAGGTATTGCTGCAGCTGTTCGGGATGATGCTGATACCGTTGGTGCTGGTATTCAAGCAGCCCGATCTGTCCACTACCATCATGATACTGATCATCTTTTGCGCTCTGCTTTTTATCGGGGGGCTGAGCATAAAGCTGATCACGGCGGTGCTGGTGGTGTTTGTGCCTGTGGCGGCCATTTTGCTGATGATAGTGATCCAGCCTGATCAGAAACTGATCAAGGATTATCAGCAGACGCGTATACTGGCCTGGCTTCAGCCCGATAAGTATTCTAATACCGAAGGATACCAGCAGCAGAATTCCATGACAGCCATCGGCTCAGGGCGCCTGACGGGAAAGGGTTACAAGAATAATGAGGTAGCCTCCGTCAAGAACGGTAATTTTATTTCCGAGCCCCAGACTGATTTCATCTTTGCCATGATCGGCGAGGATCTGGGATTTGCCGGTTGTGTGGCTGTGATCTTCCTGCAGGGGTGCATAGTTTTCCAGATCCTGGGGATATGCCGCAGGGCAAAGGATCTGGCGGGAAGGCTTATCTGTGCCGGAGTGGCTGCGAACATAGGCTTTCAGAGCTTTATGAATATCGCGGTTACCACGGGACTCATGCCGAATACGGGTATTCCGCTGCCCTTCATCAGTTACGGATCCACTTCCATGGTCAGTCTGTGCCTGGGCGTGGGGCTTGTGCTTAATGTGGGGCTGCAGCCGCTGGACCCGAGGGATATGAGAAACGGGGAATGGTAGGAATTTGCCGCCGAACGTATGTGAGGGGGCGCCGCCCGTCGGTGAATTGGTATGTTATTTTTGAGAAGGAGAAGGTGGGGTTGAGTTATGAACATAGGTCTTATGGCGCATGACGCGAAAAAGAAACTGATGCAGAACTTCTGTATCGCCTACAGAGGGATTCTGTCAAAGAATGAGTTGTATGCTACAGGTACTACGGGACGTCTCATAGAAGAGGTCACGAACCTGAGCGTCCACAAATATCTGGCGGGACATCTGGGCGGCGAACAGCAGCTTGGAGCCCAGATCGAGCATAATCAGATCGATCTGGTGATATTTTTGAGAGATCCGCTTACGAGGAAGAATCACGAGCCGGACGTGACTAACGTTGCCAGGCTCTGTGACACCCATAATATTCCTCTGGCCACGAATCTGGCTACGGCGGAGCTTCTGATCAAATCACTTGACAGAGGAGATCTTGAGTGGCGTGAGATGTATAAATGATCACGTAATAAAGAGTATATGTTTTCTGACAGCCGCAGGTATGAGCATATTGCTGACTGCATGCGGTAAAAAGCCTCAGATGGCCTTTGAAGATCTGCCTGAGGGTTCCGTGTACGGTGTCACCGAGATAGCAGGCGGCAGAGTGGAGCCCTTTTCACAGGATCTTTGCATAGTGGAAGGTAAGGACCAAAGCCTCATGGAGGACGGCAAGGATAAGGATTATGCATCTGCCGGCCTTTTTGACGTGAACGGATGCGACACCAGGTTTTCGGACAATGTCTTTGAACAGCTGTATCCTGCCAGCATGACTAAGGTGATGACTGCCATAATCGCCATGGAGAATGGCTCTGAGGAGGACATCGTCACCTGTTCCGAAAATGTAAAGATCACGGAGTCTGGAGCACAGCTGTGCGGTTTTGAGCCCGGAGATTCCATGAATCTGGATCAGGCGCTGCATGCGCTTTTGATGTATTCGGGTAATGACGCGGCAGTGGCCATTGCGGAGCATTTCGCAGTGTCTGAAGAGGCTTTTGCCGACATGATGAATGCGGAGGCGAAAAGGCTCGGGGCTACCCATACTCATTTTGTCAATCCCCACGGACTGCATAATGAAGAGCATTATACCACGGCTTATGACATGTATCTCATGTTTAACAAGGCTATTACCTATGAGTGGTTCCAAAAGATAATAAACGAAAAGGAATACACTTTTAATTACAGGACCGCAGCCGGCGATTATAAGGAGATGACCTTTAAATCCACCAATCTGTTCCTGAAGGGCGATGTACTGCCGCCCGGGGGCGTGAATGTCATCGGTGGAAAGACGGGCACCACCATGGCCGCCGGAAACAATCTGGTGATGCTGTCGGAGGATGAGACCGGCAGGCCTTACATTTCCATTGTCATGCGGGCCAGGGAGCGTGGGATACTGTATTCCCACATGAATCAGCTTCTGGATAAAATTGATGAATAGACAAGTGGTTTTAACTTGTTATTTTGCTCAAAATATTATATAATCATTAAGCGGGGCGTAATAACCGCGCAATATATTTAAGGAGGTCATTCTTATGGTTCAGTTATTGGCAGGAGAGAAGGGATCCGGCAAGACTAAGGTCTTACTGGAAAAAGCAAATGCGGCGGCAGGTGTTTCAGACGGGAATATAGTTTTCCTGGATCTGGATAATTCTCATATGTACGAACTTAAAAACAGTGTCAGGCTTATTAATGTAAGCGACTATTCCATTACTACAGCTGAGGAGTTTGCCGGATTTGTAGCCGGTATCATATCTGCCGATCACGACCTTAAGGAAATATACATAGACCGTCTCCGTAAGATAGCCGGAGAGGATTTTGAGAAGGCTGCCATCAAGATAAGCGCATTGACTGAGAAGTACGATATAAAGTGCATGGCCAGCGCTTCCGTGGATTCTTCCACTCTTTGCGATGACGTGAAGGCTATGCTTATCTGATAGTTGTTTTGTAATATTTGTTTGATAATCTCAAGGGGGCTGCCTGTGTCAGCCCCTTTTGTACTCGCGAATGAATGTATATGTGAAATGGCGCGCAGAAAGAAACGTAACGAAGATAATGTAATACCCATGCCTCAAAAGACGAGCTCGATCATCGGTCCCGTCATTTTTATATTTGTCTTTGCGTATTTCATCATCATAGTATTCCAGTCCATAAACGCAAAACAGATCATCCCCTATGAGGTGAAGGAGGGATCCCTGGCCACTGACAATACCTACAGGGGCGTGGCTTTGAGGGAAGAAGAGGTGTGCAGCACCCAGAACCTGGGCTATATCAATTATTACGCCAGGGAGGGAGAACGCATAGCGGCCAATTCCCTGGTTTATACCGTGGATGAGACCGGCAGGCTCAATGACCTGCTGAGTGTGAGCAATGAGGGAAATGAAACTCTCAAGAGCGAGGATATGAACGAGCTCAAGACCCAGATCGTCAATTACAAGAATACATATACCGATTACAGTTTTGATTCGGTATATGATTTCAAACTCAGCATCCAGGGTACGGTAAATAAGCTGACCAGCCGAAATGTCACCGAATCCCTTTCCCAGGTTACAGACAGGACAGTGCTTAATTCCCTTAAGTATTCCTATGCGCCTACCAGTGGCATAGTGGTCTATTCCGTGGACGGGCTGGAGGATCTGACGGTTTCTGATATTGACGCATCCATCTTTGACGAGGAGGAGCATCCCAAGGAACAGCTCTACTCCGGTGCCATGGTGGCCCAGGGCGAAGATGTATATAAACTGATCACCCAGGAGAACTGGTCCATAGTCATTCCCATCGATGAGAAGCGTTTCCATGAACTGGAGGAAAAGTCCTATATTGAGGTCAGGTTCATAAAGACAGGCGATGTATCCTGGGGCAAGGTGAATTGCTTTATCGACAAAGAGGGTGATCATTACTGTAAACTGGATTTCACTAATTCCATGATCACCTTTGCTACGGACAGATATCTGGATGTGGAGCTTATGCTTCAGGCCCAGAAGGGGCTTAAGATCCCCAACAGCGCCATAGTGGAAAGGGATTTTTATCTGATCCCGGAGGAATACTATAACGAGAACTCAAAGGATGGCCCCGGCTTTATCAGGGAGACTTACCTTGAGGACGGTAGTCTTTCTACTGAGACGGTTCCGGCCCAGATCTATTACAGTATAGAGGGCGAGATGTATGTGGATGTGGCGGATTTCAGGCTCGGCGACTATATCATAGCTCCGAACCATCTGGATAAATACGCCATAGGCAAAAAGAGCACACTGGTGGGCGTCTATAACATGAATAAAGGTTACGCCGATTTTACCCAGATCAATATCCTGTATCAGAATGAGGAGTATGCCATAGTGGAGTCCTATACGGATTATGGTCTGTCGGTCTATGATCACATAGTGTTGGACGGCTCCAGCGTGCATGACGACGAACTGGTCTTTGAGTGATCAAAAAGTGTCGGTCCATTATTAATTAAGTGTCGGTCTATGTCATCCTGAGGAACGAAGTGACGAAGGATCCTGACAGACCGGGCATATCAATAAATGTATAAAGAGTAAAGCGATATGAGTACAATAAAAGAAAACATCGAAAACGTAAAAGCGAATATTAAGGCGGCGTGTGAGCGCTCCGGCAGAAATATTGATGAGGTCACTCTCATCGCGGTGAGCAAGACCAAGCCCGTCCCCATGCTCATGGAAGCCTATGATGCCGGTATGCGCGACTTCGGCGAGAATAAGGTCCAGGAGATCCTTGATAAATATGATAAGATGCCTTCGGATGTTCGCTGGCATATGATCGGTCATCTCCAGACCAATAAGGTGAAATACATAATCGATAAGGTCTGTCTCATCCACAGTGTGGATTCACTGCATCTGGCACAGGAGATCAGCAAGCAGGCCGCAAAGCGGGATATCACCATGGATATACTGGTGGAAGTCAATGTGGCAGGGGAGGAGAGCAAGTTTGGAACCTCTCTTTCGGACCTTAAGGAACTGGTGAAAAGTATAGCCGCACTGCCAAATCTAAGGGTCAGAGGACTCATGACTGTGGCACCATATGTAGTGGACGAAGAGGAAAACCGTTCAATATTTGCAAATTTATATCAAAATTGTGTTGACATAACATCAGATTTGTCAGATAATAGTACTCGTGGGTGTTTTGATTCAGACAGACCACTCCTTTCAATGGGTATGACGGGAGATTACAGAGTCGCCGTAGAAGAGGGGGCGACCTTTGTGAGAGTAGGTACCGGCATATTCGGAGAGAGGGATTACAGTATTAGCATCTGATAGGAGGTTTATAAATGGGTTCAAACGGAATGTTCGACAAGGTATTAGGCGCGTTCAGAGTCAATGATTATGATGATGATTATTATGATTATGACGGTGATGATAATGATGAGGAATATGATGGTCCTAAGCGCGAGTCAAAAAAAGTTACGCCTATAAAGAAGGCATCGAGGAACAGGAACAGTTCTGCCCCCGGTATGGATGTAGTACTTTATAAGCCTTCAGGAATTCGTGAGGCTAAGCAGATCGTGGAGACTCTCCTTCAGAACAGGATAGTCAATCTCAATCTCGAGGGACTGGATGTCAGCGAGGCTCAGAGAATAATCGACTTTATCTCCGGCGCTACCTGCGCTATGGATGGACAGCTTCAGCAGATATCACATTATATCTTCCTTGTTACTCCTCCCGGAGTAGGTGTTATGGGAGATACCGATGACGATGATAAGTCAGGTGATGATTCTTCGCCGGTGTCCAGGATCTGATCGGTTTAGATTTTTTTCGGGGCAGCCTTCCGGGCTGCCCCTTATTATTGCAGGCAGTTAAATGGTTTTGTGAGGTAATAAACGTGTCTAAGATAATCCCAGTATCCTACGAAGGAAGCGAATGTTACAAAATAGTTATAAACAATGATTTTTCCATGCTCAGGGAATATGTGCTGTCTGAACTGTCCCTTCAGGGCAGGAAGGTCTGCATCGTGACGGATTCAAACGTGGGCCCTTTATACGCAAAGGAGGTTCAGGATATCCTTACGTCTCTTTGCGGAAAGGTTACGGTATATACCATCCCTGCCGGCGAGGAAAATAAGAATTTGGATACGGTTAAGGAACTGTATAAGTTCCTCATCGAGGAACACTTTGACAGACATGACATGCTGGCCGCTTTAGGCGGCGGAGTAGTGGGTGATCTGACCGGATATGCGGCGGCCACTTACCTCAGGGGCATCAGTTTTATCCAGATACCCACCACTTTACTTTCACAGACGGATTCCAGCATAGGCGGCAAGACAGGCGTGGATTTGGACGCTTATAAAAATATGGTGGGGGCCTTTCATATGCCGTCCCTGGTATATATGAACACTTCTACCTTAAAGACCCTGTCGGACCGTCAGTTTGCTTCCGGCATGGCTGAAGTGCTAAAGCACGGCATCATCAAGAGCGAGCCTTTTTACACCTGGCTCATAGACAGTTTTAACGAGATCAATGATAAGGAGCCTGAGGCATTGGAGCATATGATCTATGAAAGCTGTCTCATCAAAAAGGCAGTGGTGGAAAAGGATCCCAAGGAAAAGGGTGAGAGAGCCCTCCTTAATTTCGGACATACCCTGGGACACGCCATTGAAAAATATAAGGATTTTAAGCTGACTCATGGCGAGTGCGTGGCCTTAGGCTGTGTTTGCGCCGCCATCATCTCATATAAGAGGCAGCTCCTCTCAGCCGAGGAGTGTTATGAGATAAGAGATTTCTTCATGCCCTTTAACCTGCCCATAACCGTGGATGATATCGACGTGGAAGAGATAATACGCCTGACTAAATCCGATAAAAAGGCTGACGGTGATACCATCCGTTTTATACTCCTTAAAAAAGTGGGAGGCGCGTTTATCGACAGGACAGTCACCGATGACGAAATGCGCTTTGCCCTGAATGAAATATATTTTAACGAAAGAGACTGATATAATATTGCCTATATATAAAGATTCTTCCAAGGCTTTAGGATGACAGTTGATATGGTCCTTTATGAGGGAAAAGCGATGAAGGATCTTAGAATAAGAGATCAAATATGAAGGATAAGAAAAAAAGGATCACCACACTGCTCATGGACCTGTTGGTGTTCATAGTGTTGGTGTGTCTTGACAGATATACAAAGATACTGGCCATAGTTAAACTCAAGGATAAGGAACCTTTTTCCATAATTGACGGAGTTTTTGAATTTCGTTATCTTGAAAATCGGGGGGCTGCCTTTGGCATGCTCCAGAACCAGCGCGTATTCTTTATCGTGGTGGGAGTCGCATTTATGATCTTTGCCGCATGGATGATAGTGAAACTGTCGGCAGATGATAAATACAGGGCGTTGCGCTATGTGCTGCTTCTCATAGCCGCGGGAGCCTTCGGTAATCTCATCGACAGGAGCATCACCATATACGTGGTGGACTTCATTTACGCCAGGATCATTGATTTTCCCATTTTCAACGTGGCCGACTGCTATGTCACCATCGGTTCTTTCCTGCTTTTCTTTATGCTGATCTTCATGTATAAGGATGATGAGCTGTTTAAGGAAAAGCATCCTGATGAAGAGTGAGTGGATTCATTTTTATCGTTGTGAAGATGTATTTTAGGGATTTAACTATAGAAGCGGTGGCTCTTTGGGGTAAAGTACATGGAAGATGAGATATTTACATTTATAGTGAGCGAAGAGGAATCAGGCCAAAGGCTTGATTCTTTTCTTGCCCAAAAACTTGATAATATTTCACGATCCAGAGTGGCGAAACTTTTGGATGAGGAGAGGGCATCACCGCTGCGTAAGGCCTCCTATAAAGTATGTTCAGGGGAAGAGTATTGCGTAACCATTCCGCCTGCAATTCCCCTTGATGTGGTGCCCGAGGATATCCCCCTTGATATCCTTTATGAAGACAGTGATGTCATCGTGGTGAATAAGCCTAAGGGCATGGTGGTACATCCCGATAATACCCATATCACCGGCACTATGGTGAACGCCCTTTTGTATCACTGTCATGATCTGTCGGGGATAGGCGGAGTGATGCGCCCCGGGATAGTACACAGGATAGACATGGATACCACAGGCGCAGTGATAGCCTGTAAGAATGATCTGGCCCATGAATCCATAGCGGCCCAGCTTAAAGCCCATACTATCAACAGAAAATATATAGCTATAGTGAACGGTAATCTTAAAAATGATGAAGGCGTCATAGATGCGCCCCTTGGCAGGAGCACAAAGGACCGCAAAAAGATAGCAGTGGTGGCAGGCGGGAAGCGCGCCGTGACCCATTATAAGGTGCTGGAGCGCTTTAAGGGCTTTACCATGGCCGAGTGTGTGCTGGAGACAGGCCGTACCCATCAGATCAGGGTCCATATGGCTCATATAGGCCATTCGCTGCTGGGAGACGAGGTCTATGGCAATCCCAATGTGAACAAGCGTTTTAAGGAACTCAAGGGCCAGTGCCTGCATGCCATGACTCTTGGCTTTTTACATCCCGTGACGGGAGAGTATATAGAGACAAATGCACCTTTGCCGGAGTATTTTGGAAAGCTTATTGGAAAATTACGTCAGTTAAATGTTTGATCATGTTTTCGATTGAATACTCATAAATGCTTTTTTCGGGTATCTGCCGATTGTATGCTTAACTATTGTGATTTATTTGCAAGTGTTGTATAATTTCACATGAGGTGTTTTAATATTGATCTTGAAAATGTGTGATATTGACAACAAAAGCGACTACATAGTATTATGCATAAGATTTATAAGACGTATTCTCTAATTGATAAATAGTTACATGGTTGAAAGACAAGACTGCCTGATGCAGCCTTGTCTTTTTTAGTTTTGTTGGAGTTTTAAACCGATTGTATTAGCAGGAAGGTATTATGGCTAGATTTTGTAAGAATTGCGGAAGAGAAATAAAGAATGATCCTAAGTTTTGCCCCGGGTGTGGTAAGGAACTGAAGCAGACGGTACAGACTGAACCTACGTCTGCACCGGATGTACAGCGTGTCCAAGAATCACAGCGTGTCCAAGAATCACAGCGTGTTCAAGAATCACAGCGTGTCCAAGAATCACAACGTGTCCAAGTGCCACCGCATGTTCAAGAGCCACAGCAGAATAATGCTCCACAGCAGAATAATGCTCCACAGCAGAATAATGCTCCACAGCAGAATAATGCTCCACAGCAGAATAATGCATCACAGCAGAATAATGACCCCAAGCAGGTGCATGTTCCTAAAAACGATAAAAAGGTTCGGCAAAAGAAATCCAAAAAGTCTGCGGCTCCTTTTATCATAGCTGCCGTTGTCATAGGATTGGCTGCCGTGGCGGTGCTGGCTGTTGTTGTCATTTCAGGTGTTATAATCGGAATCTCAACCTCACAAAATACCGGACATAATAATGGGAAAAAATCAAATAAGACTAATGATACGGCGGAAAAAACAGTCGCAAAGGAAGCAGACTCAGAACTGTATGTACATCCTGCATATAGCTGGTTTTATGATGAAGAAAATGACTGGATGCTGAAGGAGGATGTGGAGGAAGAATTTGAGGAGCCTGCGAAAGGAAACAGCAGTGCCTTCAGCATAGAGCCGGTAGACGGCATAGTGATTGCGGCAGAAGAAAACGCCCTGGATAAAAACAGGGATTTCCATTTGACAAAAGTTTCGGATGATGTCAGACAAAGGCTGAAGGATGAGTATTATGAACAGGCAGGTGGTTCGGGCGTCATGCTTGGAGCCTGGGAACTGGATGCCGGGCTCAAGGATGATGAAATGCTGCCCGGTGTGTTTACCATGACCTTTGATATGGATGAGTTCGGACTTGAGGAGGAAGATTACAGGGGATTTTCTGTCTATCGCATAGATGATGAGGGTAAATGGTATGAGTATGCGACTAAAATCGATGAAAATAAGATAGTAATAGAATCAAGACAAAACAGTATCATTGCGTGTTTGGTGTCCTGCATTCCGGTTGCTGAAGGTTTTGGGGCAGGGGCGTATTATAATCCACTTACGAACTGTTATGACTTGTATGATGGTGATAAGGCTGTGCTTCAGATCATGCTTGATCGGATGTCTATTAATGATGATGTGACAAAAAATGTTGAAGCCGAGAAAAAAAGGATTGTCGAAGAAGCCGAGAAAAAAGCTCTGGAGCGAATGATCAAAGAAGGATATTATATTGAAAAGGCAGAAGATATCGATACGCCTTCTTATAGAAAGGCTTATATGAAGATTTTTAAGCAGGAATATAAGGCTCTGCTTGATAGCAGTCCGATGAAGAACAGGTTGACTGAGAATAAAAATGGAAATAAGGATATTGAAATAGTAGGTGGACATGCTTTAAGATCGTGGCGTTTTTTGCGGGATGAATTAAAGGTAAATATGCCGACTTATAAGCTTAGACTGGAACTGATTCCCGGAAAAAAGGGCCAGGCCTATGGCGTTGCCGTAACTCCTCCTTGGCTGGGCAATTCCTATATCTGTGTGTATATGGGAATGCTGGAAGGGGGGGCAAAAGAGAATTATGACATAATGCTGATCACTCTTACGCATGAAATGTTTCATGTGGTAACGAGGGAATATGTTTCAAAAAAGAGAGCCAATTATTTTTTTGATGAACTGATGGCGGGGGATATAGAGACAATAGCCTTTGAGTATTATACAAAAAAAGGTGATGTGAGCACGAAAAAAACGGATTGTCTTAAGGAACATTCCGAACTGGGATGGTTTGCACTGCCTCTTGATGAAATGAGTACAAATTATCCGGAGGGAAAGATAAACGGACATGGCGGAGTTATTACCCCTGACGGTTCGCTGGTGGCGTCAACGGCTTATCCCAGAGGGATTTTTCTCGGTTATCTAAGAAAAATCCCTGCTTTTGAGGATGAATATCCGTCTATTCTTAACATGTATAGGACCAGACGGTTTTCATATACCACGACGCTGATAAAGAATAATTTTTCCGCAGTCGATGACGACAGTGATCTCACAAAATACTGGCATGGCTTTGCGCAGGAGAATAAGGCTTTGTTTTATAACGAGGCTCAGTCGAGGTTTTATGATGAAAAAGGGTTGACGGAGTATACTGCTTTTTCACCGAGATTATTTTTTGATGATAAAGAAAAGCAGACTGTAGAATTGTATAATAAGGATTATACGATACGGGTAAGGAAGGTTATCATAAAGAAACCGAAGGATAAGGATTATGTAAAAGAGTGTGCCCTTGTACTTAAATACGATGATAACTTTAATGAGGTTATGAGTAAAAACAATGATTTTGTCATAACGGCTATTGGTAATGATGAAAATGGAGAAAACAGTTTAAACTGGGGAGATAAAGGCCTATTTATTGAGCCTAAGAAGTATTTAAATACCGGAAATTTTGAATTCTCTCTTATGGAAGTGGACGGCGGCGCACAGGAAAAGGGATTTTTCGGAGGAAGTGATGGAAGCGGGTATTCCTTATATGCATTGAAGAATCCCAAGGCGCCTGAAACAGAAGTTAAGGATGGTACACTTTATATTACATTGAAGGATATCCGCGGGGAGGAAAGAGCGGAAGTTCTGGACAGTTATATCATACGGCTTAAGTATGACGGAAAAGATGTATATACACGTCAGGTGAAGTTGGATGAGGCCGTAAATGCTGTAAAGATCGCCGGGGAGGAACTTGAACTGGACGGTAACAAATTATCAAAAGAGCAGAAGGCCAATCTTGAACTGACAATATGGGAGTGCGTGGCAGGCACCTATTCTAATAAAAAAGGTTTGCTGGGACCGGGTTCGGAGCCGGTTGCGGTCGATCTTTCACAGGAAGAGGAAAAGGAAGCAAAAGAGGAAAAAGGCGGATACTGGAGACTGACGGATACGAGAAATTCAAGTGATTATTATTATGACTATTTTTCGATACAGAACAGGGCCGGTTCGGTGAGTCCATATTATAAAGAGACCGTATCATCTGCCGGAGAGTTTCATTATCAGAACGGGAGTTCGGACAGCCATGGTGAGATAAATGTAAAAGAAGATTATAATCTGAAATTTAGTCCGATGCCCGGTGATAAGTATTATCCCGGCGATGAGTTTGAGGTTGATTTCAGACTGGATATAAATAAATCTGACAGAGGACCGGATAATGCTGAAGCTTATGGTTCGCTGTGGATCGTAGAGGTTTTTGATCAGAATACTATGGAAGAGGGATTTTCCATGAAGGATGTGTATGATGATATTTATATAGATTATCGGATAAACGCATCATATGACTATTTTGCTCCATTGGGAAGCAGCAAAACTGCTGTAGTAAGGTTTCCTGATCCTCAAAAATATCGTGATGGAAAATGCGCATTGATATATCAACATAGTCATGTGGGGACGGCATTTATTTTTGAGTGGGTTGAACCATAATTATTTGGGGGGAGAAGAATCATGTTTTGTCAATTTTGCGGAACCGAAAGTATAAATGAAGCAGCGAAGTTTTGCAGAAAGTGCGGGAAGCCTTTTGGTCAGGCGATGAATCCCGGAATTGTGCAGACAAATGAAAAAAATGCACTTCCGGCAGGTGTGTATTATGATCAGCAGGGACATCTTAACTGGCTTTATAAGGGAAGGGTTACCGATAAAAATGATGCGACTCCTGTGGGAACGGAATTTGTCATAAGGTATGAGTTTGGGGAAAAGGAACTCATTCGATATCGCAAGGAATATATTGACCATAAGCCTGATGAGAAAACGGAAAGATCAAAGGCGTCGAAGGCTTTTTATGGGGCTATGGATGTGTTGGCGGATCTGACGATCCTTTTTTCTGACAATGACAGTCTGGTTGATTCGGCCATGATGTATTCCGATCTTCGGGAAGAAATGAGCGAGGTCGTGGGACAGTGTGCTTATAAAAAGGTTAAGAGCATTGAATCAAGGCCCGCGGATGATACTATTTCCATCAAACTTGGAATAGACAGATTTAACGCCTTTGTGATGCCGGAGCAGACTGAATATGTTTTGCAGGAGATAATGAAGCGTTGTCCGGGGTGTATTCTTAAGCGATAAGTCCGGAATTGAAAGTTGGAAGGTATAATATTTGTTTATTTAGCATATTTTGTCAGCGTGTTTGCTCTTTATTTGATAGTATCTGGCTATTGACATGTTAAAAAAATTATGTTAACTTTTACTACGTTGCGTAAATTTTTAGAATGATGGCATCGGGTATCCGAACCTGTGCCGAGGAGGAGTTTATTATGAAGAAGAGAGTATTTATGACACTTGTAGCAGCTGCTATGGCAGCAACAGTATTTACTGCCTGCGGCGGTGCAGAGACAGCTGAGGTTGCTTCTGATGAGGTAGTTGAGGAAGCTGCTCCCGAGGAGACCGAAGAGGTAGAGGAAGAGGTTTCTGAGGTAGAGGAAGAGGCTGCTGAAGGCGTAGAAGCTGCTGAGGGCGAAGAGGCTGCTGAAGGCGAGGATGAGGTTGCATCCGACATCAGCTATGTAGACGGTTTCTACGCAAATGACGGCGGTGAGGATTTCATGATCTTTTTCTATGAGTCATCAGACGGCGACGTTGCTTATGTAAATGATGGAACAAACGAGGCATTTGCTGAGTACACTGTTGAGAACGCTGCAACCGATGACGGTACAGAGTACCTTCTCGTAACCGTAGGCGGACTTCAGCTTGGTTACTATGAGGAAGGCGAGGATATCTATCTCGTTACCGAGGACAGCGTTTTTGCTGCTGCCAGACTTACCGAGGAAGAGGCTGAGGAGCTTCACAGCATCGTGACCGAGTAATTTTTATCGATCATACACGACAGAGTAAAACGGACCCCGGCAGTTATCTGCCGGGGTTTTTCTTTGCCGGATCATCCATAATTTGACTGCCCGTGGATTTCTTACACTTGAAAAAATCCGTCATTTACAGTATAAACAATATTGATGAAAAGAAATATAATATTTACACCCAAACTTTATAATACGGATGATGTGGAAAGGAATGCCTCTTTTTATAAGTGGAGGCTTCTTCACGGCGTGGGAAAATGCGACATATATTTTATAGTTCTGTCGGAATGTAATGAACTTCAGATCATCCACGGCGATAAGATAGACTATGAGCTGAGCGACGAGACTCCCCTGGTGATAGCAGGCATGTCAAAGACAAAGGAAGGAGCCATAGCCGTGATCTCCTCCCTGGTCACTATCATGGCGAGGGATAAAATGTCATTTGACTTTGGACATATGATAAGGCAGGTGGGTGTATGACAGGAGTGCTGACGGTCATACTCACCGTGCTTAAGGTGGTCGGCATAGTGCTGGCTGTGATCCTTGGACTTTTGCTGGTCCTCATCCTGCTGATCCTTTTTGCCCCTATTAAATATGAGGTGAAGGGATACAAGGCCGGAGAGGATATAGACGCTCTGGCAAAGGTCAGATGGCTTACCCCCTTGCTTCGGGCGGACGTGGTATATAAAAAGAAGCCCGGTGAGGATGCGTATTTTGATTACTGGGTGAAGGTATTCTGGAAAAAGGTTTATCCCACGGAGGATGAAGAGGAAGAAGAAACAGAGGAGCCTTCTGCAGAGAAAAAGACCGGCAAAAAGAAAAAAGAGGATGCAAAGCCTGCCATAGAAACCAAAGAAACCACGGATTACAGTAAGTGGGACTTAAAGGAAGAAAAGGACGAGCTGTCCGAGTATCTCGATGAGACCGGCGACAGGGAAAAGACAGCTATTCCTGATAAATCCGATAAAACGTCAAAGTCAGCGGACAGTGAAAAATATACAGATCATGATACGGCAGACGACACGGATACGGAATCCGGTAAAAAAGAAAAGGTTCCCCTTAAGGATAAGATAAGTCAGGCAATCGCCCGGATCAAAGAAAAACTGACCGCGATAAAGGAAAAGATCCTGTCCCTTAAAAAAGACGGCGAAGCGCGGTACAAATGGGTCAAAGAGCGCAAGGACTTTCTGACAAAGGATGAAAACATAGCCGCCATCAGTAAGATACTTAATGAAGTGCTTAAGATACTGATCCACTGTGCGCCCAGAAAGGGCGGCGCTGTCATTGACCTTGGCTTTGAGGACGCCTCTGCCACGGGAAAGGCCGTGGGGGCCTACAGTTTCCTGTATCCCCATATAGGAAAGGTGATCGTGCTTAACGCCGATTTTGAAAAGAGCGTCATGGACGCAAAGGGAGATCTGGAGGGAAGGATCGTGGTATTCTTCATTCTGTGCCGCGCGGCGGTTCTGGGACTGGATAAGAATGTAAGACGCTTCATCAAAGAAGTGCAAAGATATGTATAAAAGCCATCTGTTCAAAACGATGGTTGTGTGGTATAATATTGGGGATTTTGGTTTTGTAAAGCGCGGCCGGTCATAAAATCTGTTTATGATAAGTCATCACAAGGATCGATCATTAAGGGTGAGTATAGGCAGTGATCATGAAAGGCTTGCGGCGACAGGAGTAAAAAAATGGCAGACAGTAAGTATAATTCCATTATGCAGTCATTAATGGGAGGCATGAATTCCTTCCTCTCCACAAAGACGGTGGTGGGAGAGCCCATAGTGGTGAAGGATACCATCATAGTTCCCATGATGGATGTGAGCTTCGGCGTGGGTATGGGCGCCGGCAGCAATGAAAAGGGCGATAAGGGCTGCGGCGGTATCGGCGGCAAGATGTCACCCAGCGCAGTGCTCATCATCAGCAACGGTGCCACCAGGCTCATCAGCGTGAACAATCAGGATTCCATCTCAAAGATCCTGGACATGGTTCCCGACCTGGTAAATAAGTTCACGGTTCCCGCTGAGGATGCTGATCCCGGGAAATTATCCAACGAAGAAGCGATAGAGGCGGCCTTTGATAATTAAAAAAGGGTGATCGTATGGATTTTGCATTGAATCCCGAAAATATAGCGGATGTCATAGCAGGTACGGAGGCTGAGGATAAGCTGTCCGAGATAAAGCACTGGTTATTCTCCGAAAATATCCGTCTGCAGAATTTAAGGCAGGAACTGGAGGATCAAAGACGCGAGTTTGACGATGAAAAGGACAGGGTGAAGCTTCAGATGAAGCATGAAGCCAGACGTCTGGATTATCGCAAAAAGCAGTGTGCCATCGAGGAAAAGCTCATCGAAGAAAAGTGGAAGGCCTTAAAGCGAGGCTTTGACGAGCTGGATGAGGACAGGCGTTCCTTAAAGCGCATGGAAAAGCGGATCATGGAGGAGAGACGGCGCCTGGAGTCGGACTTAAGGCGCGTCGGCAGCGAGACCATGAGAGAGCTGGGCCAGATGACCGTCTTTTTCCGCGGGGTGAACGATCCTCTGTCCTTAAAGAAGCGGTACAGGGATCTGTTGAAGATATTCCATCCCGACAATATAGCGGGGGATAAGGAGACTGTGGTTTCGATAAATAAGGAATATGATACGTTGAAACATAATCTCGAGGAATTTTGAGCCTGTCTTTGAAGAACGTAGAACCTGACATATTCGCATGAAGATCTTGATCAAAAAAACACTTGCAACATTCAAAATGTTTTGATATAATATTTTGCGTTGTGTTTTTTATATGAAAATTCTCGTAAAGGAGGTGTAACCATGGCAAAGTGTTCAATATGCGGCAAGGGCGTTCATTTTGGAAATAACGTCAGCCATTCACATAGAAGATCCAATCACATTTGGAAGTCAAACATCAAAAAGGTGAAGATAAACGAGAACGGAAGAAGCATCCGCAGGTACGTTTGCACATCATGCCTTCGCTCCAATAAGGTAGAGCGCGCTTAATTATTGACACCGTCAAATGTGAGGGGCATAAAAATGTATGAATATCCTCAGGCTGCCTTTATGCCTGAGGTTTTTCTTTATCAGACAATGTATCGTGAGGAGGTGTCTTATGGTAAAGGGAAAAATGAGTACCAATCTCGGTGACGTGATCATAGAGCCCGAGGTGGTGGCCCAGTATGCCGGCATCGAAGCCATGGAGTGCTTCGGCGTAGTGGGTATGGCCGCGGTATCCATGAAGGATGGCCTGGTTAAACTTTTAAAGATGGAGAGTCTGACAAAGGGCATCAATGTGGTGGTCCGGGAGAACAGGCTTTTTATAGATTTTCATATCATAATCGCATACGGAGTGAGCGCCTTAACTGTGAGCGAGAATCTGCGCGAGAATGTAAAGTATAAAGTAGAAGAATACACGGGACTTCCCGTGGCGAGAATAAACATATATATCGAGGGTGTCAGAGTTATAGATTAGGAACTGTACATGATATTATGATACGATTCCTTAAGGACATTTTATCGGAGGTTGTTTGTCTTGAAGTTTGATAGTTTAAGCGCCGCTTTGATCTACGGCTCGTTTCTGGCCGGAGCGGGAATGCTTAATTCCCAGAAAGAATATATAAATGAACTGAATGTGTTTCCGGTACCCGATGGTGATACCGGCACCAATATGTCCATGACCATGATGTCTGCGGTCAGCGCTTTGAATGAGGTAAGTGACACCGACAGTCTGGAACAGGTGTGCAAGGCCGTGTCAAACGGCTCATTGCGTGGCGCCAGGGGTAATTCCGGCGTCATCTTAAGTCAGTTGCTGCGCGGTTTTACCAAGACTCTTTCGGAGGCGGGAAGACTGGATGCAGGTACTGCAGCCATGGCCTTTAATAAGGCTACCGAGACCGCTTATAAGGCGGTAATGAAGCCCAAGGAGGGCACCATACTCACGGTGGCCCGCGCCATGGCGGAAAAGGCATCCCAGATAAGCGCAGATACTGATGACGTGCTGGAGTTTCTGGATCAGGTCATAGATTACGGTAATGCGGCCCTTGAGAGGACTCCCGAGATCCTTCCCGTGTTAAAACAGGCGGGAGTGGTGGATTCCGGTGGACAGGGTCTGATTTACATACTTATGGGAGCCCGTGATTATTTAAAGGGCGAGATTAGCGATGATGAGGTTAGGACTCAGCTTTCCATACAGAAAAGCACAGGCGGTGAAAAGACCTCCTATGGCGCTAAGGTGGAGCAGACAAAGATAAAGTTTGGCTACTGCACCGAATTCATCATCTTACTTAAACAGGTATTTAACCAAAAGAGCGAAAGCGATTTCAAGGAATTCCTGGAGTCCATAGGCGATTCTATCGTATGTGTGGCGATGGACGATGTGGTAAAGGTCCATGTGCATACCAACGATCCTGGTCTGGCCATTCAGAGAGCCATGAAATATGGCCAGCTCAATTGTATCAAGATAGATAATATGCGCATAGAGCACCATGAGAGAGTGCTGCGTTCCGATGAGTTAAGGAAGGCCGGCGTCAAAAAGATAGCCGGTGATAATGAGCCTGTGCGCGAAGATACCATGATCACACTGGAAAAGGAGCCTAAGACCTACGGCTTCGTAGCTGTGTGCGCAGGGGACGGACTTAAGAGCATATTCGAGTCGCTGGGAGCGGATCAGGTGCTGGAAGGTGGTCAGACCATGAATCCTTCCACCGACGATCTGTTAAAGGCAGTGGCTAAGGTAAATGCCCGCAACATATTTATTCTGCCCAATAACAAAAATATAATCCTCGCCGCAAACCAGGCGGCTAAGCTGTCAAAGGATAAAAGAATCACGGTTATCCCCACTACCGGTATCCCTCAGGGAGTGGCTGCTTTAATAGCCTTCGACGAGACAGGAGACACTGAATCAAACGAAAAAGAAATGAAGGATGCAGCTTTACAGGTAAAGACCGGGCAGGTGACCTACGCCGTGCGTGATACTTTGATCGACGATAAGGATATCAAACAGGGAGATATCATGGGCATCGGGGAAGGTCGTATCCTGGCTGTGGGAAATGATGCGGAAGATACCGCTTTTGATATGGTATGCGAGATGGTGGATGAGGAATCATCCCTGGTCAGCATCTATTTTGGCGAAGAAAGCGATGAGGAAAAAGCTGCTTCTTTGTCGAACCGTATCAGTGAGCGGTTCCCTGAAGTGGAAGTAGAGGTGGATTACGGCGGACAGCCTATATATTATTATATTATCTCGGTAGAGTGATCCATGGAACTGTCATCACCCGTTACAAATCTTAAGGGCGTAGGAGATAAGCTGGCTCAGATCTTAGGGAAGCTGGGGATTTTTACCCTGTGGGATCTGATCACATATTATCCCAGGGCCTATGATAAGTGTCCCGAGATAAAAAAGGTGGCGGATGTGTGTAAACCCTCCGCCATGGGAGAGGATGTGCTTCTCAGGCTTAAGGTGAAGATCTCGCCCAAACTCAGCTATATTAAAAAATATAAGATTCTTTCATGTGTGGCAGGAGACGAAACCGGCTCTGTCACCGTGAAATGGGTCAATCAGCCATATATTAAAAATATTCTGTTTTTAAATGGCACCTATATCTTAAGGGGCCATATCAAGGTTAAGGGAACATCATTTTTTCTGTCAAATCCCAGGATAATCAAGACTGATGAGTATGAGATGCTTAAAAGTACCTATATGCCTGTATATCCGCTGACAAAGGGGATAAATGTGCAGCGTCTGCAAAAGCTGGTGACACAGGCTCTTGATACGGCTGATATCCCGAAGGAGTATCTGGATGAAAGTCTTGGATTTATGGATTATGCAAAGGCTCTTCATCTCATTCATTTTGCAAAGGATAGAAAGGATATAGAAAAAGCCAGGGAAAGACTGGTATTTGAAGAATTTCTGTTCTTTATACTCAAGGTGAGGGAATTAAGATCGGGAAAACGGGCGGAAAATACCTTTAAGATAAGCTCTTCGGAGTCTGTGCATAAACTGCTGGATTCTTTGCCCTATGAACTTACGGGAGCGCAGAAAAGGACATTGGATGAAATCTTTGCCGATATGTCATCCGATCAGCTCATGAACCGACTGGTACAGGGGGACGTGGGCTCCGGAAAAACCATCGTAGCCTTTGCGGCCATGCTGGCCACTGTGGATGCGGGATATCAGGCTGTATTGATGGCGCCTACCGAAGTGCTGGCAAGGCAGCATTATGAGGCGCTAAATAAGTTGCTGGACGTAGCTCATATTGAAGGCGTAAGGTGTGACCTGCTGGTGGGCTCCATGAGCGCCAAGGAAAAAAGGCTGGTACATGAGCGTCTGGATAGTGGTGAAACGGATATAGCCATAGGAACCCATGCCCTGATACAGGATGGAGTAAGGTTTCACGATCCGGGACTGGTGATAACCGACGAACAGCACAGATTCGGGGTGAACCAGAGACTGAGACTGTCGGTGTCGGGCAGAAGAGGCAACGGAACTTGTAATGATAATGAGAAGAATGCGGCGGTATCTGCAGGGGGTGATGATGGGCATGAGAGAGTCACTGCCGGGACGGATGCGATGATAGGTGGTGCGCCTGATACAAAGCCATCATTCGGAAATGATGTTGATTCTTACTCCGCCCAGAGCGTTCACACCATGGTCATGAGCGCTACTCCCATTCCCAGGACGCTGGCCATAATAGTTTACGGGGATCTGGATATTTCCCTCATAGACGAATTGCCTGCTCAGCGGCTTCCCATAAAGAACTGTGTGGTGGGACCTTCCTATCGCAATAATTCTTATAATTTCATAAAAAAGCAGTTATCACAGGGGCGTCAGGCTCTTATCATCTGTCCCATGGTGGAGGAATCCGAAGCCATTGAGGGTGAGAATGTCACAGACTATGTAACGCAGATGCAGGAGATTTTTGAAGGATATGAAGTGGCCTGCCTCCACGGGCGTATGACGGGAAACGAAAAGGATGAGATAATGAACCGCTTCGCCGATGGAGATATAAAGCTGCTGGTTTCCACCACGGTAGTGGAGGTGGGCATCAATGTGCCCAATACCACCGTGATCATGATAGAAAATGCCGAGCGCTTCGGCCTGGCCCAGCTCCATCAGCTGCGGGGCCGCGTGGGCAGAGGCGAGCATCAGTCCTACTGTGTGTTCATGTGTACCACGGAAAGTGAGGAGGCAAAGAAAAGGCTGGATATTTTGAATAAATCAAATGATGGCTTTAAGATAGCAGAGGAGGATTTAAAGCAAAGGGGCCCCGGCGATATCTTTGGCATCAGACAGTCCGGTGACATGAGCTTCGCTCTGGGGGATATCTATTCAGACAGGACGCTGCTGAGCAGGGCCGCCGCCTACGCCACAGAGCAGCTGAAGCTTAAGGAAGAAGGCGCCGGAAACGAAGGCCTCTTTGCGCGGTATGAGCAGTACCGCAGAAAGAATCTTGGGGCTGTGGGGTTATAAGGAAACAATATTTTATGTATAACTATGGATATCTAATGCTGATCTTTGCCGCAGGCATATTTGCGGGTGGCGTGATAACCTATCTGGGCTTTGATACGCCCCTTCTATATAAGATCTATGATGAAAAGAAAAGGCGGGATAAACGCTACCTTAAGTATCTTGGAAAGATAGTCATGCTGGTAGCCCTGTCGCCTCTCATTTCCGGAGGCAGCGCCTTTTTGTTTGAGGAGGACAGCTTCATCCCCGTGCTTATACTGTTGGTTTCCATGCCACTGTTAATTATTATGGCGGTCAAGGTTATCAAAGAATGAAATATCTTATAAAATAATATCTTAGAACATATCCGGTGGTTAAGCTTATTATGAATAAAAATGATTAAATTACTTGTGATTGATTGACACTTTATGTTAAAATATGCAGTGTTTTGTCAATTATAATGGATGTTAGTCATATACAATATATTGATATTGCACGTTGAATGTATTAATAAGGTGTTATGGAAAATATTTTTATTACAAAAGGAGAGTGCTTGAGATGACAAAAGGTTTACGATTAGGTCTTGCTTTTATGATATCGTTTTCGGTATTGATATCTGATTTATTATTGGATATTGAAGCTGTTTATGCAGATGAAAACGTTGTAATTGACTCTGATATATTAAATGAAGAATTCTATGGTGAATCTGAGGAGAAAACCAATGAGGATTCACAAACTGACCATGACACATATTGTAAAGAATATGTCCATGATGGTTATACTATTGCTTTTCAGGTGGCAGGTGAATGGAACGATGCATATAATGCAAAGGTTGTTCTTAAAAATACAGGTGATAAAAGTATCCGGAATTGGATTTTGTTATGTGATATATCAGAAGAGATTACAGGTGCGTATAACGCAGAAGTTCTGATGTCTGATGATTCTATTTTGTTCAAAAACAAAGGGTATAATGGAATTGTTAAGCCGGATGGTGAGGTGGAATTCGGATTTACCGTAAGTAAGGAAAATGGAATAGTTTATCCGGATAATTTTAGACTTGTCTCAAAAGAGTATCCTGTATCAGAAGACGATTACAGTGTCGAAATAGTTATAAAACAGTCATGGGGAACCGGCTCTGTTGCAGAGTTGATCATCACGAATAAGTCAGACACGGATATAGAAGCATGGAATCTTGAATTTGATGGGAATGGTATAATTGGAAGCGCTTGGAATGCATCTATAACAGAAGATGCCGGTCACTATCATATCCAGTGTCCTGATTACGCGCAGATCATAAGAGCGGGATCGTCATATACTGTTGGGCTTAATCTCTCATGTGCGGATTTTGAAATAGATAATGTGAGGCTTTGTGAGATATCCTATAAAGCGAAAAAAGATGAGATAAGTCAAAATAGCGCAGATAAAGATGAGTACAAAGATTCAGATGATGATGGAATTCCGGATTCATATGAAATCGAATTTGGAACTGATCCTTATGATAAAGATACGGATGATGATAATCTGACGGATTATGAAGAATTATTTATTACAGGAACAGATCCCTTGATCTATGACACTGATGAAGATGGCGTTTCTGATTATGAATCAGACAGTGATGAAGATGGAATACCAAATGGCAGGGAACTTGAGGCTGGGATGGATCCTTCATCACCTGACACGGATTTTGATGGGATATCGGATGGCGATGAATCAGATGGATGTGGGACAGATCCGTTAAATGATGACACGGATGGTGATGGAATTTCTGATGGTGATGAATTGAAGATCGGAACGGATCCTTTGAGTGATATTACAGATGGTATAAAAGACTGCGAGAGGATGATTGTTCAGCAGATTGACAGTGACAGTGAAGTCGTGGCTTTCGTGAATGATAATGAGAATTTATATAAACTTTCTTTATCAGTGAACGCGGCCGGAAATGCTGATAGAATGGTGGTGAAAGAAAGCCCTTATGCTGCATCTATAGCCAATGATACGATAGTTGGTATTATTCCTTCTTTTGAATATGATAATAAACTGGACAGCATGACAATCAATTTTGAATTGTCTGATGAATTGTTGTCTCAAAATGGACAGGGTAATATTTCAATGTCGGATGCGATAAGGAATTACAGCATCGCTTATTTTTCTGATGAACTAAATACATATCTTCCTATAGAGTCAAAATATGATGCTCATACCCGAACTGTTTCGACTACGACTAATAAACAGGGAACATATTTCCTGATGAATATAGAAAAGTGGGAGAAAAAGTTTACGTCAACAGATTCTGCAAATGGAAATAATGGAAATGGCGGTAGAAATACCGACGCAATAATTGCATCACTTCCTCAGAGCATTGCAGCGAGAAAGGTCAATTATAAGGTATATAAAGATCATGTTTATGCAGTAATACCTGTTGCGCATACTTGGGATGACGCAAAACTGTATTGCGAAAATCTGAAGGGACATCTGCTGTGTATAAATAATAGAGAAGAACAGCAGTTCATTGAAAAGAATGTTCTTACAAAGTATGCTAATGTCAAGTACTGGATAGGTGGTTATACAGACAGTGATCTTGATAAATTTGAATGGGTGACTGGCGAACCTTTTACATATACAAACTGGAGACATGACGAGCCGAATCACGAATATGAAAAGTGTCTGGAAATCTATGACTTTAAGAATAAAGATTATTTTGGGTTGTGGAATAACGAGCCAAATGAGGAGGTAAAGCAATTTATCTGTGAATGGGGAGATGATGTATCGTCCTATTATTTTGCGCATACATGGAATCCTGTTCCCGGAGATTTCGGTGAGATAAGTAAAACCAATAGCGGAGATTATGATGAAGATGGATTGACAAATGCTGAGGAGCTTATGTTTGTTAATCCAGAATCTGATATGTTTACGCTTAAAGAGTTGATGGAAAAATATAAGGAAAAAACCGGTTTTGAATGTTCATCGATTGTGAAGAAATCTGATTCATTTATGATAAACAGTTGTGATATTTTTATTGTTCCGATTTACTCTGACCCGACAAAAAAGGATTCTGATAAAGATGGTATTGTTGATGGAAAGATTGATTATAAATATAAATGTTCTGTTCAAGAAGATGAATTTGTGTTCAGCGTAGATAATAATCCTTTGCAAAAGGGTATTTTTATTGAAGGTAAAGCGATTGCAGGTAAGTTGACTATTGTTTCATGTAATAATTTTCCATTTGGACATGCTTTTCTATTGTATCAAAGTTTTGTCAATGATTCATTTGATTTTAGTGGATTTACTAAAGGTTATTCGTATGGAGAGTGGAAAGCAGAATCACCAGGGAAGTATTTGATTGGTTGCGGAGATTATATTTCTTTGGGCAGTTCCGCTGTAGATGCAGAAACATGGAATCCAGAAATGTTTGAGAATTATGATGAAATAGGCGATGGTGATGATGGAGGTGTGTATTATAATAGGGAATTGGCTTATGTATATTATCATAATGAAGCGTATAGTTCCAACAAAGCGTATTCAAGATATATAGAAGACGAAGATATAAAAAGTGTAA
This sequence comes from Lachnospiraceae bacterium, assembly GCA_017441585.1. GTDB lineage: Bacteria > Bacillota > Clostridia > Lachnospirales > Lachnospiraceae > UBA1753. The sequence continues at coordinate 10,416 of JAFRWW010000047.1, read as the reverse complement.
TTAAAATATTAAAGTCTGATAATTATTACAATTTTATTGGATTGAATTGTGCACATATTTCAGCAATTATATGGAATACGATTTATCCTCATGATGCGTTTAGCGTTAAAATATCGCCGGATAGTTTGAAAAAACAGATTTCAAACAAGAAAGGAAGTAGAACTATAAAAATGACTGATATTATAGGATGTATATAAATGAGAATAGATGAAATATATAATATGTTTGCATTCTTAGGTATTCCAGTTGTCGTAGTTACCATATTTAGGCTAGGTATAATACAATCGATTAGAAATAAAGAAAAATATAAAGTGAAGAATTCTTTTATATTGACAATAGGGCTCTATATTAGCGGAATATGGGTGCTTGTGACTCTTTGTACTTTTATTATTGATATGTTGTACTATGTACGAGTTTATTTTTTTTAGGGAATTGCTTTCATGAAGAAAAAAATAATTATATTTGAAGTATTGTCTTTGATATTATATCCGGTTTGTATTGTTGGATGGGCTACTTTACTAATGTGTACGCCATTATCGTTTATAGTTGAACTTTTTTGAAAAAAGATGGTTTGATTTAGTTGTTGATCATTGTATATATGATTAAATAATCTATAGTTCCCGACCAACTTTTCTAACCACGCTTTAAAGTAACCTCTGTCGGACATTTGATCTTAAAGATCTTATAACAATCATTCATGACCTTGGTTGCCTCTGTTGTTAGAAGTTGTTTTGCATAAACCTTGCATTTTTGGTTGCGAAGATTCATGAACATTGAAATAGGGTTATATTTGGTTGGCTTCAGTTTGTCCTGTATCATTTTTACAATGACACAAGCTATAAATGTTAACAGCAGATGGCCACGGAAAGTCTCCTCTGTCTGCACCCTAAGCGGAAAGAAAACATGACCGTGTACCTTTACATTTTTATTACAGCCTTAACAAATATTTAAAGGTACACGGTACCAATGTTCTTTATTTTTATATTTAAAAATGAGATTATAACTACTGAAAATTTAGGAAATATTTTGTATGGGTATTCTGGAAATGCTGGTGGATATTCGTTTGACGATTTAAAAAACGGTGGGAATATTTATTCTATTAGTACTGAAAATGGACCTGATGGAGCTGACGATGTTAGTTTTATAAAAAAAGGGTTTAATTTATATTATGATTTTAGTAAAGATTATTATTATTTACATATTTCGCGTTAGTTTGGATGCAAATAAATGAAAAAAATAAAAAAATATATATTTACTTCAGTTTTTTGTTTATTGTGTTTTGTGGCGTAATGCTATTTAAAATGCATGAAGATGAGATATATGTCAAAAAGTGTTATTTTGAAAATAAACAGACTTTTGATGATGTGGCAGATTATTTTGCCAATTGTTATGAACCATCGCTTTGTAATATAAGATATGAAATGAAGACAGATGAATGTACAAGGTTTTATATTGATAAAAGTGATACAATACAATGTAATGATAGTATTCGTTCTGATATAGCTGTATTAAAAAATATATATTTACATAATTCAGATTATGGATGTTTTTCTGTAATCACAGTTTATTATGATCAATCAGGAAATATGCAAATAATAGTTGCAGTAAAAGATAGAAAGCATAATGTTGGTTCAAATGAAGAAAAAGGATGTGGAGTAAGTGTTTTGATCTACGCAGATGATAATTATAAAGGATCTGATTATTCTGCGTTTAATCATGTTAATGAAAAGCCTATTAGTGGTAATTGGTATTACTGGGGATATAGTTCTGCGTTGTAGTTTATTTTACACAACTCTTAAATGTCGTGAATATATGTTTATTCAATTCTTCATCATCTTCGTTATCCGGCAGATCGCATTCTTGTATATAAAGTGATTTTTGTGATAAGCGGTTTGTTTGTGGGAATTATGGTTTTTTCCTTTGTGTCAATCACGGGTGTGTTTATATATGATATGTGGAAGTATTGGTTTTGATTGATGGAGATGATTTATTATGGATAAAAAAGCATTGTGTTATTTTTTTATTGGCGTGGTTGTATTTGATTGTTCCATTTGGATGGATTGAGTTTTTAATATCTATGTCACGATGGATAGATGGTGGTAGCTTTTTCCGATGAAATCTGTTTTGATTTTGCCAATAATGGTTCATATGTTATAAAGATTTAGATGGTGGTAGTATTTATTTAGATATAATGCTCATTATTGTTAGAACAATTATGGGATATTCAGTTATTTTGTTGTAACAGTTGTATTTGTGTATACCTTAGGGTTATATCCGATTTGTATAATAGGATGGTTGACTCTTATAATGGGTACATCATTTGGTGATTTGTACCATCATAATGGAGATTAAGACAATCGAATCGGTATGATTGCCGATTCGATTGTTATAGTTATGTGTTTTTTGACTGATCGTGATGTAAAAAAGTTGATTAATATTCTAAAGTCTGATACAATAATAGAACGTTTGTTTGGAAAATCTTTGTAACGAGGTAAAAAATGGGTAAGAAAGAAGAATACGGCGCAGATGCCATCACCGTCCTGGAGGGACTGGAGGCAGTCAGGAGACGACCGGGTATGTACATCGGTTCCGTCACCACGAAGGGACTTAATCATCTGATCTATGAGATAGTGGATAACTCCGTGGACGAGCATCTGGCAGGGCACTGCGATGAGATCAGGGTCACCCTTGAAAAGGATGGATCCGCTACCATATCGGATAACGGACGAGGAATCCCCGTGGGCATGCATGAAAAAGGCATCAGTGCCGAGCGATTGGTGTTTACCACCCTTCATGCAGGCGGTAAGTTTGATGACAGCGTATATAAGGTGTCCGGAGGTCTGCATGGCGTGGGCTCTTCGGTGGTTAATGCTCTTTCGGAATATCTGGATATCGAGGTGGCCAGGGATGGTTTTATCTACCATGATCATTATCAGCGGGGAATCCCTGATGTGGAGCTTGTTGACGGCCTGCTTCCCACCATAGGTAAAACCAGAAAGACAGGTACCAAGATCAATTTCTTACCTGATGCCGAGATATTTGAAAAGACCAGATTTAAGGAAGATGACATCATAAGCCGTCTTCATGAGACTGCATATCTTAATCCGAAACTGACCATCATCTATAAGGATATGCGTCAGGAAGAGCCTGTGGAGATGACCTTCTCAGAGCCGGACGGTATCATAGGCTTCATTAAGGACCTTAATTATAAAAAGGAGACCATCACCGATGTGATCTATTTCTCAGGAGAGTCCGAGGGCATCATGGTGGAGGGAGCCTTTCAGTATGTCAGCGAGTTCCATGAGAATGTACTGGGCTTTTGTAATAACATCTACAACGCCGAGGGCGGTACCCATCTGACGGGATATAAGACTCAGTTCACCACGGTCATAAACAGTTACGCCAGGGAACTTGGCATCCTCAAGGAAAAGGATCAGAATTTTAACGGCGCGGACATCCGTAACGGTATGACCGCCGTCATATCCATAAAGCATCCCGATCCCAGATTCGAGGGCCAGACCAAGACGAAACTGGATAATCAGGACGCGGCCAAGGCAGTGGCCAAGATTACCGGCGATGAGATAGTTCGCTATTTTGACAGGAATCTGGAGGAACTCAAAAACGTGATCGGCTGTGCCGAAAAGGCTGCCAAGATCCGTAAGGCTGAGGAAAAGGCCAGGACGAACCTTCTGACCAAGCAGAAATATTCCTTTGACTCAAACGGAAAGCTGGCCAACTGTGAATCCAGGGAAGCCGAAAAGTGTGAGATCTTTATCGTGGAGGGAGATTCCGCAGGCGGCAGCGCCAAGACTGCCAGAAACCGTAAGTATCAGGCCATCCTGCCCATCAGAGGTAAGATACTGAATGTGGAGAAGGCCTCCATCGACAAGGTTCTGGCCAATGCGGAGATCAAGACCATGATCAACGCCTTCGGCTGCGGTTTTTCCGAGGGTTATGGCAATGACTTTGATATCACGAAGCTCCGCTATGATAAGATAATCATAATGACCGATGCGGACGTGGACGGATCCCATATCGCCATATTATTGCTGACTTTGTTTTATCGTTTCATGCCGGAACTTATCTATGAGGGCCATGTATATCTGGCCATGCCTCCTCTTTATAAGGCTATGCCCACAAAGGGTGAGGAGGAGTACCTCTATGATGATAAGGCGCTGGCAGACTACCGTAAGCGCCAGAAGGGTAATTTTACGCTCCAGAGATATAAGGGACTTGGTGAGATGGATGCTTCCCAGCTGTGGGAGACCACTCTTAATCCCGAGACACGTATCTTAAAGCGTGTGGAGATAGAGGATGCCAGAATGGCTGATTCCGTGACTCAGGTGCTCATGGGCACCGACGTGGCACCCCGTAAGGATTTTATTTATCGGCATGCGAATGAAGCGGAGATTGATGCGTAGCGCATCTGCGGAAATATATCATAAAACAGTTTATAAGGAGTTTTTTATGAAAAAAAGAGTATTTGTTTTGCTTTTATCGTTTTTGATCACAGTTAATTCCTCAAATGTTCTTGTCTGCGCAAACGAAGTATCAGATGCAGAACCGGCTCAGGCTGCGCTCACATATGAATTTGACGGAATGAATTATATTAATGTCGGCGACGGAAATTTTGCCGCAAGTCAGACGGACTATTACAGATCAATGCTGCATAATGCCCTTAACAGGAATGGAGCCAATGTATATGGATCTGATTTCCACTACTATGATAAAGATGGTAACATTGTATTGATCGACAGCTTATCGCTGGAGGATATGTGGACGATCAACGGGTTCAATATGCTGGCTGAATGTGACAGATCGGATGCTCTTAAGGATAATCTGTTCAGAGTTGAAAAGGACTATTTTTTCAGCTATATCAATGGGGTGGATGGTAAGGACCTGTTAAGCGTGACTTTTGATCATGATGACAATGATACGGGAAGCGGGATCTTTAAGTCGGTAAAGGTAAATCCTGATTTTAAATCCAAGCGGACCGACGGCTGGGATATAGACGAGGTGGATTTTTGTTTTTTCAGGGAAACGATGAGATCGGCTGCAAGCACTGATGCGGTTGCCGAAAATGTGGCCAGAACAGCAGCTGAACAGATGCTTGATACCAACGGAAAAAGTGTAGTGGTGCCGTCGTCGGTTCCGGTAAAGATCACCGGTGCGCCGGAGCTTAAGGGCCCAGTATTCTATTCCTTTATCGGAGCATCAGGTAAGGACTTAAAACATCTTAAAGGAGCATATGTAAATCATAATATTCATGGTGCGCTTATCACCTTCAGTGATTTCTCCATTACCCCGATCATCCCGGATGAAAACACTAAGGCACCTTATGCCTATGTAAAAACAGCAGGAGGGACTTCATCAAAGGATGAACAAAAGATAGTATCCGATGTGAAGAACTATTCCGGCGAGACCGTGACAGCTTCACAGAGTATCACTCAGACCGGCAGCAGTACGATGACCAGCAACATCAGCGGCAGCAGGGGAACTACAACCGGTGACACCTACAGCGTTTCCGATACCGTTAAGGTGGGAGCCAAGTTTTCGCTGGAAAAGGTATTTGAATTGAGTGATGAAATATCCTCGACCATCTCCTCATCACATTCTACATCCGAAACTGTCACAAAGGGCTGGTCTAAATCCGAGGGGACCACAGAATCCGAAAGCGAGTCCAGGACGATCAGTATCTCACTTCCGCCCTATACGACCGCCCTTATGAGCCAGCAGCGTTTTGATTCTGAAGAACAGATCAGATATAACTGTCCGGCGGCTCTCAATTATAAGGTAACTGTTTACTATGTCTACGGAAATCTTGACGAGGGCGCTAACCTGGTTGATATATCCTTTGATAAGCTGACTGATTTCGGAAGCTCAGGTAATGCCAGCACGGATCTGGGCAGACGCTATGAACAGGGTACAGGTTCGTCCCGGATGACCGATGCGGATGGTATCAGGTGGAATGATGTCGGAGATAAATTTATGATCCCGGTCATTTCATCTGCGATACCTTTTGATACGACTCAGGCAACCTTCACTGCGAAGATAAACAAGGTCAGTACGGATATAGAGGATATACTCCCGATCTATCCGATAGATGCAGTCAAATTCATGAATCCTGACGGCGTGCTCTATAATAAGCCTTATCTTACTGAAGTCAATATGGAAAAGGGTGACACAAATTACGCTTCGGGTTACGTTCTTAAGGCACTTAACGAGTTCGGCGCACCTTTTTATACGTTTTATGCTCCGAACGGAAGTTATATGTTTTTTGATGAAGACGGAAATGATATTTCAGTCTCCGGTAATGAGGTCATCAGTCTGTTCAAGGATCCGGTGAGCGGTCAGCTTAAATTCACAGCCACAGGCGAGGGGACCGTATACATGCGTTACCGGATCAACAACGGAGTATATAAGACTGCCAGCATGGCGGCCACCAATACACCCGAGGATTATATAGATGACAGTGAGATCCCCCATCCTGCCATGCTTCAGATCAATGTTCAAAATACGGGACATGAGCATCAATGGCTGAAAACGTCTTATGTCTGGTCCGATGATCATAGCACCTGCACCGCATACCGCAGGTGCAAGTATGATGAAAGCCATATGATGCAGGAAACCTCAGATGCCCAAAAAGAGATCGTTGAAGAGGCAAGCTGTATAAAGGATGGAACTACGATTTATACGGCTTCATTTGAAACCGATGGTTTTGAGCCGCAGACCATAACCGTCAAAGAGGCTGCAACGGGTCATAAATTCGGTGAATGGGCTACGACCGCCGCACCCACAGAGCTTGATGAGGGACAACAGTCAAGGGTATGTGAGGTATGCGGTGCGACTGAAACTACGGTGATCTCGCGTCTGGATGCTACGCTGCCCACAGTAGAGATCGCTGGCCCCCGGGTGACAAAAAAGAAGGTCACTATCAAATGGAATAAGCTCAGTAAAGCTGAAAAAAAACTGATAGACAGCATTCAGGTTCAATACAGCGAGGATAAAAACTTTGAAAATGATGTCAATACCGTGACCGCAGGCAAAAAATCCAGATCGGTGAAGCTTAGGGGACTAAAAAGCGGTACAAGGTATTACGTCAGGGTAAGAGCCTATAAGGCCGGCTCAGATGCGGGACATGTTTCAAAATGGTCCGGGATCGCAGTTTTTACAACAAAATGATAGTAACTAAGGAATAAGAAATGGCAAAGAAGAAAGTTAAGGAAATTGAAGAACAGATAATTCGCACCGAGTTTTCGGATATCATGAAGAAGTCATTTATCGACTATTCCATGAGTGTCATAATATCCAGGGCTATCCCTGATGTGAGGGACGGCCTTAAGCCCGTGCAGAGGCGTACGCTCTATGATATGCATGAACTGGGGATAAGGCATGATTCACCCTATCGTAAGTGCGCCAGGATAGTGGGCGATACCATGGGTAAATATCATCCCCATGGTGATTCCTCCATCTATGAGGCGCTGGTGGTTATGGCTCAGGATTTTAAGAAGGGTCAGACCCTGGTGGACGGCCACGGTAACTTCGGTTCCATAGAGGGAGACGGGGCGGCTGCTATGAGGTACACGGAGGCCAGGCTTGAGAAGTTTACCCAGACCTGCTTTCTGGCGGATCTTGACAAGGATGTGGTGAATTTTGTCCCCAACTTTGATGAGACGGAAAAAGAGCCTGAGGTGCTGCCCGTAAGGGTTCCCAATATACTGGTGAACGGTTCAGAGGGTATCGCCGTAGGTATGACGACTTCCATCCCTCCCCATAATCTGGGAGAGGTGATCGACGCCGTAAAGGCTTATATCATCAATAACGATATCACCGATGAAGAACTATTAAGGATCATGCCCGGTCCCGATTTTCCCACGGGGGGCATCGTGACTAATAAGGATGAACTGGCTGAGATATACAGCACCGGCGTGGGTAAGATAAAGCTTCGCGGCAAGGTGGAACTGGAGGAAATGAAGGGTGGCAAGCAGTGCCTGGTCATCACCCAGATCCCCTATACCATGATCGGCAGCGGCATAGGCAAGTTCCTGAACGACGTGGCTGATCTCATCGAGAGCAAAAAGACCACTGATATATCCGATATATCCAATCAGTCGTCCAAAGAGGGCATCAGGATAGTCATCGAGCTCAAAAAGGGCGCCGATGTCAAAAATCTGGAGAACATGCTCTATAAAAAGACCCAGCTGGAGAGCACCTTCGGCGTGAACATGCTGGCCATAGCAGGCGGACGGCCCGAGACTTTGAGCCTTAAAAAGATAATCGAGGCCAATGTGGAGTTCCAGTTTGAACTGTGCGCGCGCAAATATACAAACCTTCTTCATAAGGATATGGAGAAAAAGGAGATCCAGGAGGGACTCATCGAGGCCTGCGACGTCATCGATCTCATAATCGAGATACTCCGCGGATCCAAGGATGTAAAGATGGCAAAAGCCTGTCTGACAGAGGGTGTGATCGATGGCATAAAGTTCAAGAATCCCATGTCTCCCGAGATGGCAAAGCAGCTTCGCTTTACACCCAGGCAGGCATCGGCTATACTGGAGATGCGTCTGCAAAAGCTCATCGGTCTGGAAATCAAGGCCTTAAAGAAGGAGCATGAGGAGACTCTGGCCAGGATCGCAAAGTATGAAGATCTGCTTAATAACTATTCATCCATGTCCAGGCAGATCCTGGATGATCTGGACAGTTATAAAAAAGAATTCGTAAAGCCCAGACTGACTGTCATTGAGAACAGTGAAGAGGCAGTCTTTGAGGAAAATAAGTTTGAAGAGTGCGAGATCGCCTTCCTCATGGACAGGTTCGGATACGCCAGATGTGTGGACGTGCCTACTTTTGAGAGGAATAAGGAGGCAGCCCTTGCGGAAAATATCTACGCCTTTACCTGCATGAACACGGATAAGATCCTGGTATTTACAAATACGGGAAATGTCCATTCCATCAAGGCAAGAGATTTAGGCATCGGTAAATTCAGGGATAAGGGCGTGCCCATCGACAATATCAGTAACTATGACAGCGCCAATGAAAGCGTGGTATGCGTTACAAACCTTGAAAATATGGCCATGAAACTGCTATTATTTACCACTAAGCAGGGAATGATGAAGCAGGTGTTCGGAACCGAGTTTGATGTGGCAAAGAGGACAGTGGCAGCCACCAAGTTAAATGACGGCGACGAAGTGGTTTCAGTCAAGGTTATTGAAAATGAGCATAATGTGATCCTTCGCACCCACGGAGGGTATTTCCTGAGATTTGCCATAGAAGAAGTGCCTGAAAAGAAGAAGACGGCTGTGGGCGTAAGGGGAATAAAGCTGACGGCAGGCGATTATGTGGAGGAGGTATATTTTACCACCTACACAGACGATTCAGTGGCGATCATCGATGATAAGGAAGTGCAGCTTAATAAAGTGAAGCTTCTTCGACGTGACAGCAAGGGAACGAAGATCAGGTTTTGACGATGAGTGTCATCCTGAGTTTTAATACGTCATCCTGAACGAAGTGAAGGATCCTGAAAGAGTAGGGATAATTAATAAAGCTTGCCTTATAAAGATTCTTCCTGTTGCTTCGCAACCCCTCGCCGGGGCGGCATCACACCATAAATGGTGTGATCAGCGTCGCTACGCTCAGAATGACAGTTAGAAAAAATACAGAATGAAAGTTTGAAAAATCATTAAGAGGATAAAGATATAATATGAGAGTGATAGCAGGAAGTGCGCGACGGCTCCTTCTAAAGACTCCCGAGGGTATGGATACCAGACCTACCCAGGATAGGATCAAGGAGACGCTTTTCAACATAATACAGGATCAGGTGCCGGGACGGAAGTTCCTGGATCTTTTCTCCGGAAGCGGCGGCATAGGGATAGAGGCATTGTCCCGTGGCGCCCAGAGGGCTGTATTTGTGGACAATTCAAAAAAGGCCCAGGAGTGTATCAGATATAACCTGAACCATACCCATCTGGCGGATCAGGCCACGCTTATCTCAGCGGATGTCTTTTCATCCATAAGGGCCATAGAGCGTGAGGGCGTGTATGATGTGGTATATATGGATCCGCCCTATGAGTCGGGTTATGACGCGAAGGTATTGTCGCTGCTTAAGGGTTCAAAGGCCATCAATGAGGATACGCTGGTCATCATAGAAGCCATCGACAGGCGTGATACTTCATTTGTAGAGCAGGCCGGCTTTGAGATCACCAGGATTAAGGAATATAAGACGAATAAGCATATATTCTGCAGGCTGGTATCCGATTCATCGAGATAAAATAAATGACTAAAACTTCCCACATGTCATCCTGAGTGAAACGAAGGATCCTGAAAGAGTTAAAGGATTTAAAAAGGTCATCTTTATAAAGATTCTTCGCTGCGCTCAGAATGACATAAATTGCCTATTTTATCATCAAGTGGGAAGTT
>JAFRWW010000046.1 GCA_017441585.1 Lachnospiraceae bacterium | reverse complement strand
GATCGACGCAGAGTACACCTTTGACGAAAGCAAGCTTCTCTTTTACTTCACCGCCGACGGACGCGTGGATTTCAGGGAACTGGTAAAGGATCTGGCCTTTGAATTCAGGACCAGGATAGAGCTCAGGCAGGTGGGCGTCAGGGACGAGACCAAGATACTGGGTGGTATCGGCATCTGCGGAAGAGAGCTTTGCTGCCACTCTTATCTTACCGATTTTGTGCCCGTGTCCATAAAGATGGCCAAGGAGCAGAATCTGTCCCTGAATCCGACTAAGATATCCGGAAACTGCGGCAGACTTATGTGCTGTCTCAAAAATGAGCAGGAAGCATATGAAGAGCTGAATAAGCATCTGCCCGGTGTGGGTGACGTGATCATGACCTCAGACGGCGTCAGAGGAAGAGTCGACGCAGTGGACGTACTCAGACAGAGAGTATGGCTCATGGTCCATGATGATGAAGGAAATATCGTGGAAAAGATAGAGATCGGGGCTGACAAGGTGGCCTATCGCATAAGCCGCGGCAAAAAGAATAAGGGAAAGAAATATATCCCCGATGCCACAGAGGAAGAGCTGAGAGCACTTGAGGATCGGGATTCACAGGATGAGGCTGTCAAAGAAGAAAAGCCGCGTGATAAAGAAGACAGAAAGCGCAATGACCAGAGGCGGGACAATTCAAAGCGTGACGGATCAAGGCGTGATGACAGGCGCCGTGATAATAACCGCGACAATAACCGCACTCAGAAGGGCGATGACTCAAACCGCGACAATAACCGTGACAATAAAGCCCGTCAGCAGCGTGGCGACGATCAAAAGCACAGGAATTCCGGTGATTTCAGGAAGAAACGCTTTAACAAAGATAAAAAGAAATCCGAGAACAGGAATGAAAACTGACAAGCTTGAACTGAAGGCGGGAGAGAGGATCGACGATCTGCAAAGGAACGGCCTTTATATCATCCAGGATCCAAAGCGCTTCTGCTTTGGCATGGATGCGGTGCTCCTTTCGGGGTACGCACAGGTCAAAAAAGGCGGAAGGGCTTTAGACCTTGGCTGCGGGAACGGCATCATCCCCATTCTTTTATCCGCAAAGACCGAGGGGAAATACTTTGCGGGGCTTGAGATACAGCATGACAGTGCCGACATGGCCCGAAGAAGCGTAGAAATGGACGATCTCACCGGCAGGGTGGAGATTATTGAAGGCGATATAAAAAATGTGAGGGAATATTTTAACCCCGCATCCTTTGATACTGTGACCTCCAATCCTCCCTATATGATAAACCGTCATGGCCTTAAAAATCCCGGAGACGCCAAGGCCATCGCAAGGCATGAGATACTGTGCACCCTTGATGATGTCACAAGAGCTGCGGCAGATATGTTAATTCCCGGCGGGCATTTTTACATGGTGCACAGACCCTCGAGACTGGAGGAGATCATATTATCCCTGAAGGCAGCGGGTCTTACCCTTAAGCGTATGAGGATGGTATATCCTTATGCAGACAGGGAGCCGAACATGGTGCTGCTTGACAGTACCAGGGGCGGAAACTCAGGGATGAGAGTGGACAGCCCGCTGGTGATATATAAGGAACAGGGAGTTTACACGGACGAGGTGTATGAGGTATATGGATATTAGCAGTGACAACTGTCTTTGTCATTCTGAGCGAAGCGACGCTGATCACATCATGAAATGATGTGATGCCGCCCCGGCGAGGGGTTGCGAAGCAACAGGAAGAATCTTATGTTTGATGGCGGAAAATGATATGAAAGATGAATACAAACTGACTCCCGGAACCCTGTATCTTTGCGCCACTCCCATAGGTAATCTGGGAGATATAACCTATCGTGTGGTACAGACTCTGTCACAGGCGGATCTGATCGCGGCGGAGGATACGAGGAACAGCCTTAAGCTCCTTAATCATCTTAATATAAACAGGCCCCTCACCAGTTATCATGAGCATAACAAATATGAGAAGGCGCAAAAGCTTATAGATATGCTGAAAGAAGGCAGTACCATTGCCCTCATCACGGATGCGGGCATGCCGGCCATATCGGATCCCGGAGAGGTCCTGGTCAAAATGTGCCATGAGCAGGGTGTGCCGGTGACATCCCTTCCCGGAGCCTGTGCCTGTGTGACAGCGCTTTCTTTATCCGGCATGAGCGCGAGGCGGTTTTGCTTTGAAGGCTTTCTGCCTCCCGGCAAAAAAGAAAGGGACAAGGTTCTTTCAGATCTTAAGGATGAAAAGCGCACCATCATAATGTATGAGGCGCCTCATCATATTAAAAAGACACTGTCGCTTTTAGGTGATACTCTTGGATATGAACGACACATTACCCTTTGCCGTGAGCTGACCAAGCTCCATGAAGAAGCGTATATATCCACCATCCAAGGCTGTATGGAACGCTATGAAAAGGAAGATCCCCGCGGGGAATTCGTACTGATCATAGAAGGTCTCAGCGAAGAGGAAGCCCAAAGTCGCAGTATGGAAATATTTATGGATTTGACATTGACGGAGCATATGGATATATATTTAAGTCAGGGTCTTGACAAAAAAGAGGCCATGAAAGCTGTGGCTGCGGACTTAGGCATATCCAAAAGAGAAGTGTATGCGAGGTTTGAAAATGAAAAAAACACTTGATTATGAAAAATATGCAAAAAAGATCAGGGAAGTATCGGCTTCAGGCTGTGTGCTGTTAAAAAATGACAGTGCTGCCCTTCCCTATAAGGAGGGAATGAAACTGGCCATATTCGGCAGATCCCAGATGAATTACTATAACGCCGGCGCCGGTTCCGGAGGAATGGTGAATGTGCCCTACGTGGTGTCCATACCTCAGGGACTTAAGGACAGCGGCGTGGTGAGCGTGGATGAACAGCTTTCTTCCATTTATGAAGAATGGATAAAGGATCATCCCTTTGACGAAGGGACCGGCTGGGCTACCGAACCCTTTTATCAGGAGGAAATGCCTCTTGATGAGGATGTGGTAGCGGAGGCAGCAAAAAGATGTGATGCCGCAATCTTCATCATAGGTCGTATGGCCGGTGAGGATAAGGATGCCCTGGCTGAAAAAGGCAGCTTCTACCTTCTGGATGAAGAGGAAAAAGTTCTGGCCATGATGTGTGCCCATTTTGATAATACCCTGGTGCTCATAAACGCCGGTGCCATAATGGACATGTCCTGGGTGGAAAAATATGATCCCAAGGCAGTCATGTATGTATGGCAGGGCGGTATGGAAGGCGGAAACGCCGTGGCGGATCTTTTGACGGGAAAGGTGAATCCCTCGGGGCGCCTCGCGGATACCATAGCCCTTGAACTGTCTGATTATCCCGCTCATGATCACTTCGGAGATGAGAAAAGGAATCATTACGTAGAGGATATATATACAGGCTACAGATATTTTGAGACGGTGGCAAAGGATAAAGTCCTCTACCCCTTCGGATACGGTCTCAGCTATACCAGATTTAAGTCTGAGGGAACCGGTGTGTCCCTTTCCTGTTTTGACGGAAAGCCCGATGTGCTGACGGTGCATTTAAGATGTGAGAATACGGGAAACATGGCGGGTAGAAATGCCGTTCAGGTTTATGTGAAGGCTCCCGAGGGTGCCCTTGATAAACCGGCCCGGGTGCTTGTTGCCTTTCATAAGTTTGAGATCATAGAGCCTGGAGATATTAAAAATACTACATTGAAGATTCCGGTTTCGGTTTTTGCCTCCTTTGATGACGGAGGATATACGGGAAATAAGAATTCTTTTGTCCTGGAGCAGGGCGAGTATAAGGTTTATGCAGGTGATAATGTAAGGGATGCAAAGGAGTGCGGCAGCTTTTTCCTGGAAGAGACCTGTGTGTGTGAGACGGTTAAAAGCGATGTTTCTCCCGTGATGCCCTTTAAGCGGCTTCACATCGAGGACGGACAGATCATGCAGCAGGATGTGCCCCTTAAGCATTTTGACCGGGAGACGACAAAGAAATATATTGATGAAAATGTGGCCTCTGCCCTGCCCTACGCGGGTGATAAAGGGATAAAGCTTGCGGACGTAAGGGATGGCAAGGCTTCTCTGGATGAATTTTTGTCACAGATAGCAGATGAGGAGCTGATCTGTATTACCAGAATGGAGGGAGTGTATTCCCCCAGAGCGAAGGACGGAACCATGGGAGCCTTTGGCGGCATCACGGATAAGCTTCAGGCCTTCGGAATCCCGGTGGCCTGCCTTTCCGACGGACCCTCCGGCATCAGGTTAGACGATGGTTCCATGGCCTGTTCGCTGCCCTCTGGTACCCTCATGGCCTGCTCCTTTGACACAAAGTCGGTAAGGGAACTGTATGAATATGAGGGCCTGGAGCTGACCTTTAACGAGGTGGATAATCTTTTGGGACCCGGAATAAACATACACAGATATCCTTTAAACGGACGTAATTTTGAATATTTTTCCGAGGACCCGCTGCTGACGGGACTCATGGCCGCGGCCCAGATACAGGGACTTAAGGCCGGAGGTGCGGACGGTACCATAAAGCATTTTTGTGCAAACAATCAGGAGAAGATGCGTACAAAGATAGACAGCGTGGTCTCCCACAGGGCTTTAAGGGAGATATACCTGCGGCCCTTTGAATATGCTGTAAGGCAGGCGGGCGCGGACAGCGTCATGACCACCTACGGTAAGCTCAACGGCACATATACGGCAGGCCATTCACAGCTGCTGACGGGAGTGTTGAGAAATGACTGGGGCTTTGAAGGCGTGGTGATGACGGACTGGTGGGCCATGATCGACGATGAGCTTTATGATGAGTCGGATCCCGCATATAAGGATGTGCCTGAGTACAAGTCGGAGGGCACCATGAAAAACGGCGGTCCTATGCTGAGGGCGCAGAACGATCTGTATTCGGTCCATGCCTGCAGCGAGAAAAATACAGGCAATGACAATACCGCACAGTGGCTCAAGGCCGGCCTTATCAGCCGGGATATACTGGTGAGGACCGCAAAAAATATCTGCCTGTACATTTTGAACAGGGAAAGACTTTTCGGAGATATCAGCGTGGAGGCTGTGAACATGCCCGCATACGACTCTAAAGACAAGAATCGTCGTATCGCCGCCGAATTACAGTCGCCGCCCCCCGGGAATGTATGAATATACTGAGAAAAATGAAAAACTTCGTTGTTGTCATTCTGAAAGAAATGAAAAAACTACGTTCTTGTCATTCTGAAAGAAATGAAAAACTTCGTTCTTGTCATTCTGAAAGAAATGAAAAAACTTCGTTCTTGTCATTCTGAGGAACGAAGTGACGAAGAATCTTATAATTAATGGAGGAACAAGAAAATGAACAAAGGAAAATATTACATCACAACCGCAATTGCCTATACCTCGGCAAAGCCCCATATCGGTAACACCTACGAAATAGTCCTGGCGGATTCCATCGCCAGATTCCGCAAGCTGGAAGGCTATGACGTGTTTTTCCAGACCGGTACTGACGAGCACGGTCAGAAGATAGAGCTCAAGGCAGAAGAAAAGGGCGTGAGCCCCAAGGAGTATGTAGATGATGTGGCTGGCCAGATAAAGACTATCTGGGATCTGATGAACACCTCTTACGATAAATTTATCAGAACTACAGACGCCGATCATGAGAAGCAGGTGCAGAAGATATTTAAGCGCCTCTATGAGCAGGGTGATATCTATAAGGGTGAGTATGAAGGTATGTACTGTACCCCCTGTGAGTCCTTCTGGACCGAGAGCCAGCTGGTGGATGGCAAGTGTCCCGACTGCGGCCGCGAAGTAAAGAAGGCTTCTGAGGAGGCTTATTTCTTCAAGATGAGTAAATACGCCGACAGGCTCATCGAGCATATCAATACCCATCCCGAGTTCATACAGCCCGTGTCCAGGAAAAATGAGATGATGAACAATTTCCTGCTCCCCGGACTCCAGGATCTGTGCGTGTCACGTACCTCCTTTAAGTGGGGCATTCCCGTGGATTTTGACGACAGACACGTGGTTTATGTATGGCTGGACGCTCTTACCAACTATATCACCGGAATAGGCTATGATGCTGATGGTAATTCTTCGGAGCAGTATAAAAAACTCTGGCCCGCGGATTTGCATCTTATCGGTAAGGATATCATCAGATTCCATACCATTTACTGGCCCATCTTCCTCATGGCTCTCGGCGAGCCCCTGCCCAAGCAGGTCTTCGGCCATCCCTGGCTTCTGACTGATGGCGGCAAGATGAGCAAGAGTAAGGGAAATCTGGTGTATGCGGACGATCTCGTGGATGTGTTCGGCGTGGACGCCATCAGATATTTTGTGCTCCATGAGATGCCCTTTGACAATGACGGAAACTTAAGCTGGGAGCTGGTACTGGAGCGCAATAATTCCGATCTGGCCAATATCCTGGGCAATCTGGTGAACCGTACCATATCCATGTCAAACAAGTATTTTGACGGAGTGGTAGAGGACAAAGGAGCAGCCGAGCCCCTTGATGATGAACTCAAGGCTGTGGCCACAGGCGCTGTAAAAGCCGCAACCGCCAAGATGAGCGAGCTGCGTGTGGCCGACGCCATAGATGAGATTTTTGCTGTCTTCAAGAGATGTAACAAATATATCGATGAGACCATGCCCTGGGCTCTGGCCAAGGAAGAGGATAAGAAGGACCGTCTGGCCACAGTGCTCTATAATCTGGTGGAATCCATCAGCATAGGCGCAGTCCTTTTGCAGCCTTTCATGCCCGCGACTTCGGAAAAGATCATCGCCCAGCTGAACGCCCCTGCCAGGGATTATGATTCGCTGGATAAGTTCGGTGCGTATCCTTCGGGCACCAAGGTTACGGATGCGCCGGAGATACTCTTTGCAAGACTGAAGGCTGAGGACGTGCTTAAGAGCGAGTAAATTACGGACATTTAACGAGGAAAAATATTATGAAAAAATATACATTAATAATGGGCTCAATGATCCTGACCCTGGCGCTGGCCCTGCCCGTCACGGCAGGCGAGCCCGTGGAGATAAACTGGGACGGCGCCACATCCGAAAGCGTCATCACCGAGTCTACCACCATCACCGAGGCCGAAAAAGCCGTGATCGAGAATAAGTCCAAACCCTACCTCGCACTGGGCGCGGATTTAAACCCCGACCAGCTGGCAAGCGTCCTCACCCAGATGGGACTTTTTGGCGTGGACCTGTCAGGCTATGATGTGGTCTATGTCACAAATGAAATGGAGCATCAGTATCTGGACAGCTATATCGATCCCTCTATCATAGGTAAAAGAGCCCTCTCATCAGTGCTCGTAAAGGAAGCCGAAAAAGGGCATGGCGTACAGGTAGTGACTAAAAATATCAATTACTGCACAGTGGATATGTACAGGAACGCTCTGCTTACGGCAGGCGTATCGGATGCTGATATTATGGTTGTGGGACCCACATCCATCTCCGGAACCGCAGCTTTAATAGGCGCACTCAAAGCCTATGAAGATATGTCCGGCGACAACGTGAGCGAAACTGAGCTTGATACTGCTCTTGACGAACTGGTCACTACGGGAGAACTGGCAGATACCATAGGTGATTCCGAAAAAGTGTCGGAATTCATAGCCTACGTCAAAGCCAAGATGGTGGGCAGGAACCTTGAATCAAGAGAAGACATAGAAGCACTCATAGATGAAGCAGCCACGGAATTCGGAGTCACCCTGAGCAGTGAAGAAAAGGAACAGATCGTGACCCTGATGCTCAGGATCAGCGAACTGGGACTTGACTATGATACCCTCATCGACCAGGCTAAGGATATATATGACCGCATAGGGGACAAGATATCCCTGGACGATCTGAGTGCCCTGGCTGACGGAGAGACTACGGAAGCTGTGAAAGAAGCCGCGAAGGAAGCCGCAAAAGGCGCTGTCTCGGACTTCTTCAGTTCAATGTGGGAAAAGATCAAAAACTTTTTTTCGGGGATATTCGGCGGATGATCCGGTTCAGGGAACTGAAAAAAGAAGAGTGGAGATCGGGAATGCATCTGGCCTGGACATCTTTTCTTAAGTCTGAGGCCGCAAACTGCGAACCCGAAGGCGTAAAGGCCTTTTACAGATTTGTGACGGACTGTGATCTGGAAAAGATGTTCCTGCTGGGAGAATATAAGGCCTTCGGCGCCTTTGATAATGACAGGATGGTAGGCATAGCCGGAGTCCGGAGCGTTAATTTCCTGTCCATCCTTTTTGTGGACGAAAAGTACCATCATCGTCATATAGCTACGGATCTGGTGGCTATGGTGGTGGAGTATGTCAGCACTAATACCCCGAAAAAGGAGATCAAGGTGTACTCGGCGCTTCCGGCGGTGGACTTTTACAGGAAGCTGGGTTTTTGCAAATCGCAGGATGTGCAAAGAAATTGTGGAGTGACCTACATGCCCATGGTATTAACAATACGTTGATTTTTTTTGACGGATATTATACAATGTAAGTTGTTATTTGATCTTAAGGGGGAGGCCAAAATGCCCAAGTCCCATCGACAGTCTGAGGGAAATTTTCAATCATTTAAGCAGTGGATAGTGGTATCCCTGGTTCTTTTTGTCTATTTTCTGGCAGTACTGTTGTCCTACAGCAATCGAATGAAAGCCTTCGCGTCCGATGTTTCATCGGACTATTTCAGTTCGCATGTCAGGACGCTTACGGAGTCTTTTTCATCAGAGGTATATACGGTCAATCAGGTGTCTTTGGTAGCGGCATCTGTTTTGTCACTGGAGGATACGGTCCTTATAGAGCACAGTTATGAGCTGCTCCAGGGGGCTGTGGATTCTTCACAGGCTACTTACGGCTATGTGAGCGACAGTGCGGGCAATTGCGTCGATATCAAGGGCAATTCTTTCAATGTCTGGGATAATCCCGATTTCGGCCAGGCTCTCACAGGCATACAGGTCATATCCGATGTGGAGGATCTGCAGGGCGGAGAGCGGATGCTGGCGTTTTATTCGCCCATTACCAAAAACGGCACGGTGGAAGGCGTGGTCTGTCTTCAGTATCCCGTGGACAGATTTAATCTCATTCCCAATCAGAGTGATTATGACGGCTCCACTGTTTACATGCTGATCAGGAGCGACGGAGTGATCTCGTCCCTCACCGGCATCAGGCCCAAGGTGGCGCTGAACGAAAATATTTTTGATAAGCTTGCAGGCACGGACGGGGCCATCGTCCAGAGGATCCGTAACAATATCGAGAATAATAAGCCGATCCAGGAGTGTGCGGTCCTGGATTCTTCGGATATCTTTCTGAATGCATTTCCCGTGGGCATCAGCGGCCTGTATGTGATGGAGATCCATTCAGGATATTATTACAGGGTGATCAATTCCAGAAACTACGCCGACACAAAGGACGTTCTGGTTAAGCTTTTTGTGGCACTGGTACTTTTCCTGGGGGCGGTGATCGTGCTCAACATCATTAACAGGACCGTATACAATAAGAGCCGTATCGAGCTCCAGAACAAGGCGGAGACGGATCTGCTCACCGGTCTTTTGAACAAGATAGCCACGGAGAAGCATATCCAGGAATTCCTTGACGGCGACGGCAAAAATGAGCCCGCCATGCTGGTAGTGCTGGATATCGATAATTTCAAAAAGATAAATGACACCATGGGACACGCTTTCGGAGATCATGTCCTGGCCACTCTGGGCGTCAGGCTTAAGAATCAGTTCCGTTCCTCCGACATCATCGGCAGGATCGGCGGAGATGAGTTCATAGTATTCCTTAAAAAGATACCCAATGAGGAGATCAGGGATAAGGAAGCGAACAAGCTCATAAACTTCTTCAAGGATTTCAAGGCCGGCGATTACGTGAAGTATTCCGTTACCTCGAGTATGGGCGTGGCCATGTATCCTGAGGACGGCGGTAATTTCGAACAGCTGTACAAAGCCGCTGACAAGGGCGTATACCAGTCCAAGAAAAACGGAAAGAATCAGCTTACACTTTACAGTGATATCAAGTGATAATTCCTGTTTTTATGCGATATGCCATATATGGCAAGTTGCATAAAGATATTAAAAATCTTTGTTCAATAGTGGAGTAGAAAATCTACTGCCCTTTTGTTAAAATCATGTTGTTGCGGTCGTATGGGTTTACTCGTTGTGCCATGTCCGCAAATAACCCACAAAATTATTTAGGAGGAAAGAGATGGCAAGTTTATCATTAAAAAACATTTGCAAGGTTTACCCTAACGGCTTTGAAGCAGTTAAGGATTTTGATCTGGAGGTAGCGGATCAGGAGTTTATCATTTTCGTTGGTCCTTCCGGATGCGGAAAGTCCACTACTCTTCGTATGATCGCAGGTCTGGAGGAGATTTCTTCAGGCGAGCTGAGAATCGGTGACCGCGTTGTCAACGACGTAGAGCCTAAGGACAGAGATATCGCGATGGTTTTCCAGAACTACGCTCTGTATCCTCATATGACAGTATATGATAACATGGCTTTCGGACTTAAGCTTCGTAAGGTTCCCAAGGAGGAGATCGACAAGCAGGTTAAGGAAGCAGCTGAGATCCTCGGACTGACAGCACTTCTTGATCGTAAGCCCAAGGCTCTCTCCGGTGGACAGAGACAGCGTGTGGCCATGGGTCGTGCGATCGTTCGTAATCCTAAGGTCTTCCTCATGGACGAGCCTCTTTCAAACCTGGACGCAAAGCTTCGTGTACAGATGAGAATTGAGATCGCTAAACTTCATCAGAGACTGGGAAGTACCATCATCTACGTTACACATGACCAGACAGAGGCTATGACACTGGGTACCAGGATCGTCGTTATGAAGGACGGTGTGGTTCAGCAGGTTGATACACCTCAGAACCTTTATGAGAAGCCCGCTAATCTCTTCGTTGCAGGATTCATGGGATCACCTCAGATGAACTTCCTGGATGCAAGAGTAGAGATCGAAGGCGAGACAGTCAGACTGGCTATCTCTCCCGATAAGAAGATCCTTCTTCCTCCCACTAAGTCAAAGAAGCTTATTGAGGGTGGATATAACGGAAAGCAGGTTACCTTTGGTATCCGTCCCGAGGACGTATATGATTCAGAAATGATGGTTGAGATGAATGAGAACATCTTCGAGACTACCATCAGAGTATACGAGCTCCTTGGTGCTGAGGTTTATCTGTACTTTGATCTGGAGGAGTTCCCCATGACAGCGAGAGTTGATCCCAGAACTACAGCCAGACCCGGAGACCTTTGCAAGTTTGCCTTTGACGTAGAGAAGATCCACATCTTCGATAAGGATACAGAGCAGGTTATCACAAACTAATAATAGGATGTTACGATGGGGGTATCCGGTTACGGATACCCCTTTCTTAATTTATGTGTAAAAAGATCCTTCGGCTAAAGCCTCAGGATGACATAGGGTCATGTCATTCTGAGGAACAAAGTGACGATGCTGATCACACCATGAAATGGTGTGATGCCGCCCCGGGATATCCTAAGGAATCCACCACTTCGTGGTACCCCTTAGGATGAAAATCGAGGGGTTGCGAAGCAACAGGAAGAATCTTAGGTTTAAGGAGAAAGGTTATGATCACGAGCAGGATAATACAGGAGAGTATAGACGACCTTAAAAATGTAGCCGGTATGGATATATATGTGACGGATGTACAGGGAAATATAGTGGCCGCCACAGACGATGAAGATATGTCATATATGAAGGATAATATATGTGATTTCCTTTCATCGGCTGCCGACAGTCAGAATGTGTCTGACAGGAATCTGTTCAGGATATCCTTTGAAGATGAGGATATGTATGTGGTCATGACCAAGGGCGGTTCCGAGGAGAGCTATACCATCGGACGTATCGTCGCGGGGCAGCTTCGCACCATGCTCAAAATGAGCGAGACGGGAACCGATGTGGAGAGCTTTTTCCAGAATCTGCTACTGGATAATCTGTTGCTGGTGGATATACATAACAGGGCAAAAACACTTCATATCCCTGCTGTTTTAAGGCGGTGTGTTTTTGAGGTGAAGCTCTCGGGAGCGGATGCCAGGACAGAGAGTATGGCCCATTCGTTGCTTAAGGGCATGTTTTCATCCGCATCCCACGATGTGATCACCTCCGTGAATGAGAACAGCATCATATTGATAAAGGCCCTCAGGGAGGGTGAAGATTATTCCGATCTTAATAAGCTGGCTCTGACCATCTGCGATATGATGAACACCGAGGCCATGATCGACGTAAAGGTTTCCTACGGTACCATAGTCAACGAATTAAGGGAAGTGTCCCGCTCCTATAAGGAGGCGGGTATGGCTTCCGAGGTGGGCCGCATCTTTTATTCCGAAAGACGTATAAATGCATATAACACACTTGGAATAGGACGGCTCATATATCAGCTGCCCGAGAGTCTGTGCGAGATGTTCATGCATGAGATCTTCGGTGAAAAGATTCCTGATGATCTGGATGAAGAGACCATCACCACTGTAAATAAGTTTTTTGAAAATAATCTGAATGTGTCTGAGACGGCCCGCCAGCTCTATGTGCACAGAAATACGCTGGTATACCGTATAGAGAAGCTGCAAAAGAGTGTGGGCCTTGACATCAGGACCTTTGATGACGCCCTGACACTCAAGATCGCCCTGATGGTGGTGCAGTATATGAAGCATTGATCATTGGATGCTTTGGATTGTCATTTGGAAAAGTATGCAAATGTCATTCTGAGGAACGAAGTGACGAAGAATCTTTTTCAATCTATCCCCCGGATCGATGCAGACGGAATATATGGAAGCACAGCAGATCGCAGACTGTTCATTTCCTCTATGGAAGGCTCTTTTAATCCTGGAGTCATGCAGGTATCAGATGTCTTGAAAGCCTGGAGAAAAAATGCCTTTGCACCCCGCAGCCACTGACCGATCCTGATCATATCGTCTGTGGAGAAACAGTTTGCGGGTACGGTGGTCCTGAATTCATAGTCTATGGGTGCACTCATGATGATCCTGACAGACTCTTTGATATCCTCGATGGAAACATGTGCGCCGCAGATCCTTGCATAATCTTCAGGATATGATTTTATATCCATGGCGATCATGTCTACTTTCTTTGAGTTTATCAGATCTTTGATGAGATTTGGGTCTGTTCCGTTGGTATCCAACTTGATCTTAAGATCATAGGATCTGATACGGTCGATGAAATCAGGCAGATCAGGCGACAGAGTGGGTTCTCCTCCTGAGATGCATACTCCGTGGAGGATTTTTTTGCGCTTATCAAGAAAAGCGAAGAATTCGTCCTCACTTATGGTTTCAAGTGAAGCAACGCCTGTCACCAGGGGCGCGTTGTGACAGTAAATGCAACGCATGTTACAGCCGCCGGTATACACTGACGCTGCCAGATGCCCCGGAAAATCTATGAGTGTGGTTTTGTTTATGGTATAGATATTCATTATCTTATTATCGATTTGTCTGCTAAAACTTCCATAATGTCATCCTGAGGAACAAAGTGACGAAGGATCTTGAAAGAGTTAAAATATTCAAAAATGTCAGCTTTATAAAGATTCTTCCTGTTGCTTCGCAACCCCTCGCCGGGGCGGCATCACATCATTTCATGATGTGATCAGCGTCGCTACGCTCAGAATGACAGAAGATCAGGCTATATTGATGAACAGTCAGTTTTGCAATTCTCTCTTCGATATTGGGATTATAACATATATCGCGGAATTTGTCTGATGCTATTACGAGCCGGGCGACAGAAATAGCTTATTGATGGAGCAATATAAAATGAACAATGATGAAAAATATATGCGCGAAGCCATAAAGCAGGCGAAGAAGGCTGCGAAAAACGGAGAAGTCCCCATAGGCTGCGTGATAGTGTATAACGGACTGTCCTCCGGCAGGGTCGCCGTGCAGGAAATAAAAGAGCGCATGAAAGAGTTTGAAGGCCTGATAGTGGGCAGAGGCTATAACCGCCGGAATACGGATAAGTGTACCCTGTCCCATGCGGAGATCACCGCCATAAAAAAGGCCAGTAAAAAGCTTGGCGACTGGCGGCTGGAGGGCTGTACCATGTATGTGACCCTTGAACCCTGCCAGATGTGTGCCGGAGCCATAATCCAGTCCCGGATAGACCGGGTGGTCATAGGCGCCATGAACCCTAAGGCCGGCTGTGCCGGTTCTATTCTCAATCTGCTCCAGATGAAGGAATTTAATCACCGCTGTGAAATGGAAAAGGGAGTTCTTGAGGAGGAGTGCTCCGCCTTGCTTAAGGTTTTTTTCTCAGGACTCAGATCCTGATCATGGCGGGGTAATATACAGTCTTTTCATAAATCCCGAATTGTAGTATAATATTTGACTGTGTAAAAGGAGAAAGACACTTTTAATCGGCATCGTGAGAGGAGTAATTTATGAATCAGGTAGTAGACACAATCGCAAGTGTAAACGACGTCATTAACGGCATAGTCTGGGGATGGCCGGCGCTTATTCTGCTCGGTGCAGTAGGCATCATCATGACATGCCTTACCAAGTTTTTCCAGGTGACACATTTTAAGCACTGGATGGACAATACCATAGCGGCTATTTTTTCCGATTCCCATGTGACCGGCAAGACCAAGGACGCCAGCATTACCCAGTTCCAGTCTCTTTGTACCGCCCTTGCGGCTACGGTGGGAACAGGTAACATAGTGGGCGTGGCAGGTGCCATAGCTGCCGGAGGTCCCGGAGCAGTATTCTGGATGTGGCTCATAGCTTTCTTTGGTATGATGACCAACTATTCTGAGAACGTGCTGGGTATTCTGTATCGTCGTAAGGGAGAAAACGGTGAGTGGCACGGCGGCGCCATGTACTATCTGAGGGACGGTCTGGGTGCCAAGCCCGGAATGAAGACTGTGGGCTCCGTATTGGCTACGCTCTTTTCAGTTTTTTGTCTGTTGGCTTCTTTTGGCATAGGTAACATGAGCCAGGTTAATTCCATGGTATCAAATGTGGTAACTGCAGGAAGCAGTGTGGGACTTAATATCCCCCCCATCGCAGTGGGTATCTTCTTGTTCATTGCGGTTTCAGCCGTTATCCTCGGCGGACTTAAGAGAGTGGCGGCCACCACCGAAAAGCTGGTTCCCTTCATGGTCATACTTTACTTTTTGGGAACCATCATTATAATCATCATGCATATTTCCATGATCCCCGAGATCTTTTCAGCCATTTTCAGGGGTGCCTTTTCCATTCAGGCTGCAGCGGGCGGCGGTTTCGGTTACGGACTGGCCCTTGCCATGAAGATGGGCTTTAAGCGTGGCGTGTTCTCAAATGAGGCAGGTCTTGGTTCATCGGTCATGGTGCATTCATCTTCAAATGTAAAAGAGCCCGTGCGTCAGGGTATGTGGGGTATCTTCGAGGTGTTTGCGGATACCATCATAGTATGTACCCTTACAGCTATTACCGTGCTTTCATCAGGCATGGTGGATCTGACTACCGGCGAACTGACAGAGCTGGGAGAGAGCGTGGGATCATCATCCTTTGTGAGCGCTGCATTTTCAAATGCTTTCGGACCTGCCGGCGCCATATTCGTCGCTCTGGCTATATTGCTTTTTGCTTATTCCACCGTACTTGGCTGGAGCCATTATGGTACCACAGCCTGCCATTATATCTTTGGTGAGAAGGGTGTATGGCCTTACAGGATCATTTTTGTTATCATAGTTCTGGCAGGCTCGGTGATGACCGCACAGCTGGCATGGGACATCTCGGATACTTTTAACGGACTCATGATGCTTCCCAACCTTATCGGCGTGCTGGCTCTTTCACCCCTTGTGGCAAAGGCTACCAAGAACTACGTCGACCGCATCCTCAAGAATAAGAAGGATGTAAAGCCCATGTACTCCGTGATCCCTGAGATCCAGTCCATGCAGGAGAAGAATTAAGAGTGTATTGCAGATGTCATTCTGAGCGAAGCGACGCAACAGGAAGAATCTTAAATAAGGAGAATATTATGGATCGACAAAACCTGACCCTTCTGACTGACCTTTATGAGCTCACCATGATGCAGGGGTATTTCAAAAATGAAAACCAGAACAAGCGGGTCATCTTTGACATGTTCTACCGCACCAATCCCTTAGAAGGCGGCTATGCCATAATGGCAGGACTGGAGCAGGTGATCAAATATGTCAAGGAACTCCATTTCAGCGAGCAGGATATCGAGTATCTTCGTTCACTCAATATTTTTGACGAGGATTTCCTGAAGTGGGCTAAGGATTTTAAGTTCACCGGCGATATCTATTCCATACCCGAGGGTACGGTGATCTTCCCCAGAGAGCCTCTGGTAAAGGTTATAGCTCCCATTATGGAAGCACAGCTTCTGGAGACAGCCATCCTCAATATCATCAATCACCAGGCCCTCATCGCCACCAAGACCTCCAGGATATGTTTTGCCGCAAGGGGAGACGGTATCATGGAGTTTGGTTTAAGGCGTGCCCAGGGTCCTGATGCAGGTACTTACGGCGCCAGAGCTGCCATGATCGGTGGCTGTATAGGCACCTCAAACGTTCTTACCGGCCAGCTTTTCGACGTGCCGGTTATGGGAACTCACGCACATAGCTGGGTTATGAGCTTCCCTGATGAGCTGACGGCTTTCAGGACCTATGCGAAGCTCTATCCCAATGCATGTACTCTTTTGGTGGATACCTATGATACCTTAAAGTCCGGCGTTCCCAACGCCATTAAGGTATTTTCGGAGATGAAGGCTGAAGGCAGGCTTAAATCACGTTACGGTATCAGACTGGATTCGGGAGATCTGGCATATTTGTCCAAAAAAGCAAGACAGATGCTGGACGACGCAGGTTTTCCTGACGCCATCATCGCGGCAAGTAATGATCTGGATGAGTACCTCATCGATTCGCTTAAGGTTCAGGGTGCTGCCATCAATTCCTGGGGCGTGGGTACCAATCTCATCACCTCCGCAGGCTGGCCTGCCTTCGGTGGCGTGTACAAGCTCTCGGCGGTACAGGGTGATGACGGTGAGTTCATCCCCAAGATCAAGCTTTCCGAGAATACAGAAAAGATAACCAACCCCGGTAATAAGACCATATACAGGATCTATGAAAAGGCTACTGGTAAGATAAAGGCAGATCTTATAGCTCTCGTTGGCGAAAAGGTGAGCGAGGATAAGCCCCTGCTTTTATTTGATCCCAACGAGCCCTGGAAGAAGACAAAACTTAATCCGGGTGATTTTACCGTCAAGGAGATCATGATCCCTGTATTTTTGAAGGGCGAGTGTGTATATGAATCTCCCAAGGTAATGGAGATAAGGGACTACTGCGCAAAACAGCTGGATACCCTCTGGGATGAGAACAGACGTATCGTAAACGCCCATCCCGTGCATGTGGATCTGACGCCCAGACTCTATGACATGAAGATAAACCTGCTGGATCGGAATTCGTTTTAAATAACCGGATAAAAACCGCGCATGAAACAGCCTCTCCCATGGCGGGGAGGCTGTTTTATGTCCCGAATTATAGACGGATCGTTATTTTTGCGGATTCGTCCCATGGCTTGCGCAGTTTTCCGTTTTTCAGTATAATGTAATGTGATTTATTGCGTTTTTTGATACATGGATGTAAAAGTGGAGAAAAAGTCTTGGATGAAATAGAGTTTGATGTAAAGATGTCTGCCGGTGCGCTGTACGACTTTTACCTGTACACTACCTACACCTCACTGACGGGGATGCTGGGTACGCTGGTAGGTATACTTTTGTTGGTTAATTACGCCTCATATAAAGAATTGGCCTATTTGATATTCGGCCTTATCGTGCTGTTTTATCTGCCAGTGACTTTATATATAAGCGCCAAAAAGAACGTGCTCCTGGTGGATTCGTTCAAAAAGACCCTGCACTATCGTCTGGATGAAAAGGGCATGGAGGTGAGCCAGGATGATACCACACAGACCCTGGAATGGGACGGTGTGGTAAAGGTGTGCGCCACCGCTTCAAACATATTTGTATTTACCACAAAAAAGACGGCTACGATCTTCCCCAGAAAGGAACTGGGAGAAAAGACCACGGCCATAATAGCGCTCCTGTCAAAATATGTGGAGCCCAAAAAGATGAAGATAAGATTTTAAGGGGATTGGTTGATAATACGATGAATCTCCGGAAAAGTTGATTGGTAAGATAATTGATAAGATGATTGAAAAAGAGGTTATTGAAAAAGAGATCATAGAGACAAACAGCCGGGAAGAGACTTATGATCTTGGGTTTAAACTGGGACAGAAGGCACAGCCCGGCACAATATATGCACTGGATGCGGATCTGGGCTGCGGCAAGACGGTTTTTTCCCAGGGACTGGCAGCAGGTCTTGGCATTACCCAGACCGTGAACAGCCCTACCTTTAATATATTGAAGGTCTATGAAAAGGGGCGCCTGCCTTTTTATCATTTCGATGTGTATCGCATAGGTGATATATCCGAGATGGATGAGATAGGCTGCGAAGACTTCTTTTACGGTGAAGGCGTCTGCGTAATAGAATGGGCCGATATGATCCGCGAACTGATCCCTGACACAGCCGTGTGGATACACATGGCGCGGGACCTGTCAAAGGGGATGGATTACAGACGGATTGAAATGGCTCAGCAGGACAATTGATCGAGTTGCTTTTGAATAAGATCCTTCGGCTGAAGCCTCAGGATGACAGTCGATATGGTTATCTGAAAGGGATGACGAAGAATCTTTAAAGAGCAGGAATATAAAAACAGAAAAGCAGAAACCATGAAGATTTTATCTCTTGATTCCTCCGGCATGGTGGCCTCAGCCGCCCTGCTCACGGATGAAATACTTACAGCAGAATATACTTTGAATCATAAAAAGACTCACTCCCAGACTCTCATGTCCATGCTGGATGAGATCGTCCGTATGACAGACTGGGATTTGGAAAGTGTGGATGCCATAGCCATAGCAAAAGGCCCCGGCTCCTTCACCGGCCTGAGGATAGGTTCGGCGGCGGTAAAAGGACTGGCTCACGCTCTTGACAAGCCCGTCGTGGAAGTGCCCACTCTGGAAGCCATGGCCTATCAGGCCTATGGATACATGGGACTGATAGCTCCCATCATGGATGCCAGGCGCTCCCAGGTATATACGGCTGCTTACACCTTTGATGAGAAAGGAAAGTTTACCTGTCTCATGGAAAGCTCGGCCCTGTCTGTTGAGGAGTTCGTGTCAAAACTCAAGGAGTTTGGCAGACCGGTGATGCTCATGGGAGACGGCGTGCCGGTATATGAAGAAAAAATAAGAAGTCTGATGCATGATGGTTTTGATGTGAATGACAGAATTGCCGGAAGTGAGATTACAGATTGTGAAGTCGATAAAAGTGAGGGCTCAGATGTGTGCGATATTTTGATCGCACCTCCTCACATGAACCGCCAGAGAGCCGCTTCGGTGGCTGCCCTGGGAGCTCTCTATGTAAAGGAAGGAAAGACGGTGAGCGCTGCGCAGCACACTCCCTTGTACCTTCGAAAGCCCCAGGCAGAGAGGGAACTTGAAGCAGGCCTGTTAAAAACATAATTTTTTAATATGGAGGTGTGGCATAATGGTCACATTTCATGAACTGACCGAAGACGACGTGGAAGCCGTCAGCATAATAGAGAGCGAGACCTTCTCCATGCCGTGGAAGGCAGCGGATTTTCTGGAGATGATAAACCTGGATTACGCCTACTACATCGTGGCAAAAGAAAACGGCGTACCCATAGGCTGCTGCGGAGTTAGGAACATGTGCGGCGACGGTGAGATCACAAATGTGGTGATCCAAAAGAACCACAGGCGAAAAGGCTACGCCAGGCAGATGCTCAGATATCTTATGGAAAACGCCCGCCATCGGGGAGTGCGCAGATACACTCTGGAGGTAAGACGTTCAAATGAGGCGGCCATAGCTCTGTATGAAGAACTGGGCTTTAAATGTGAAGGAGTCCGCCCGAACTTTTATGAAAAGCCTGTGGAAGATGCGCTGATATATTGGTTGAGAGATTGAGCTACTCCTCGGGATGAAAATTGAGGTAGGCGAAGCTATAGGAAGAATAATAAACTAAAACTTCCCACATGTCATCCTGAGTGAAACGAAGGATCCTGAAAGAGTTAAAGGATTTAAAAAGGTCATCTTTATAAAGATTCTTCGCTGCGCTCAGAATGACATAAATTGCCTATTTTATCATCAAGTGGGAAGTT
>JAFRWW010000045.1 GCA_017441585.1 Lachnospiraceae bacterium | reverse complement strand
TTAAATGATGATATCATATCCGCCAGACCGCCAAGAGTTATCTCATGTATGCGTCCTATCCCTTTATATCTGTAAGCATCCTCCGGACAAAGAGCAGGTTCCGTAGTCACAGGCCTGCTGTCAGACCTGCCCTCAAAAGCAGATCCATATATGATCCCATCCGTAAGATTTGTGGCATTTCCCTTAAAAGCATTTAAAAATTCTTCAACCACATCATCTATATACACAAATCTAAGCACTGTTGAACGATTGTTCACCTGTATCGGAATATCCCTTGCCACATTATAACAGAAGGTGGCGACCACCGTATTATAATTCGGTCTGCTCCATTTGCCGAAGACATTCGGAAGTCTGTAGATAAACACGGGAGAAAACGTCTGTTCCCCATAAGAAAAGACAGCTCCTTCTCCGGCTTTTTTCGATTCGCCGTATGGATTGGAAAGTGCCGCCTGGATGGATGATGTCATAAGAAGTCCGGGCTTTTTCGGATTGTCCGACAAAAGCCTCGTCAGTTTATATGTAAAATCGGTATTTCCCTCTTTAAATTCCTTTTCATCCTTAGGGCGGTTAACGCCTGCTAAGTGAAAAACGAAATCACATTCTCCCGTATACTGTGTCAAAATGGATTCATCCGTATCTTTATCATATTCAAGTATGTTATTAAATCCCTCCGAATGCAGTTTGGCAATCAGATTTTTGCCAATAAAGCCCTTGGCTCCGGTTATTAATATCGCTTTTTGTTTTATATTATCATTGAAATCGTTCATATCTGTTATTTTATTTTAATCGTCAATCTTCTTCATAATATCAATTCTTCATAAGGTCATTCTGAGGAGCGAAGCGACGAAGAATCTTTTATTCCAATCCGAACTCTTTCAGTTCCTCATGTATATAATCCAGCTTTAATAACTTTTGTTTAACCTGTTCCACATCCAGGATCTCAGTATTATTGGAATTAAACTCTTTTAACTTAACTCTCTCCTGATTACCCTGGACAAAATACTTATCATAATTCAGATCCCTGTTATCGCAGGGAACACGATAGAAGCCGCCCTCGTCGAAGGCCCTGGCACACTCCTCATTGGTCAGCAGGGTCTCATACATCTTTTCCCCATGTCTTATGCCTATTACCTTAACCTCAGCCTCGGGACGTCCGAAAAGCTCTCTTACGGCCTGAGCCAGGACCTCTATGGTACAGGCGGGAGCCTTCTGTACCATGATATCTCCCGGATTCGCATTTTCAAAGGCATAAAGCACCAGCTCCACAGCCTCCTCCAGGGACATGATAAACCTAGTCATGGTGGGCTCTGTCACCGTCATGGGCTTACCCTCCCTGAGCTGGTCTATGAAAAGGGGAATAACGGAACCCCTGGAACACATTACATTACCGTATCTGGTGCCACAGATCACCGTCTGTGTGCTGTTACGGCTCTTAGCCACGAAAACCTTTTCCATCATGGCCTTTGAAGTGCCCATGGCGTTGACGGGATAAGCCGCCTTATCGGTAGACAGGCAGATCACTTTCTTAACCCCGGCCTCTATGGCGGCGGTGAGCACGTTCTCGGTACCCAGTACATTGGTCTTGACGGCCTCTACGGGGAAGAATTCGCAGCTGGGGACCTGTTTAAGGGCTGCTGCATGGAAAACATAATCCACGCCCTGTATGGCGTTCCTGACGCTCTGTATATCCCTCACATCGCCTATATAATACTTGATCTTATTATTATTGTAATGATGTCGCATATCGTCCTGCTTTTTCTCATCTCTTGAGAAAATGCGTATCTCACTGATCCCTGTATCCAGGAACCTGCGCAAAACAGCATTGCCAAAGGAACCCGTTCCTCCGGTTATCATCAATGTCTTACCGTCAAATATTGTATCTGCCATTATGTATACTCCTAATTTTACTGATTTATTCACTCTGTCAAGATCCTTCGCTTCGCTCAGGATGACAACTGACTCACAAGTACATCAAATGTCATTCTGAGCGCAGCGAAGAATCTTATACAAAAAACAGCCCTTCTGCCATTATAACAGAAAGGCTGTTAAAAGTTAATACAAAAATCTTCGGTTCAAAGCCACATTATCTCTGTACACGTGCGCCTGCGCCGCCCATGATAGCTTCAACTTCCTTCTTGGAAGCCATGGTGGTATCGCCGGGGGTGGTCATAGCCAGAGCACCGTGAGCTGCACCGTAGTTAACGGCTGCCTCAGCGTCATTGGTGGTGATGAGGCCATAGATAAGGCCGGATGCGAAGGAATCGCCGCCGCCTACACGGTCCATGATCTCAAGTCCCTTATAATCCTTAGCCTTATGAACCTTACCGTCTGCCCAGCAGATAGCTGACCAGTCATTTACGGTAGCGGTACGTACTGTACGAAGGGTGGTAGCTACTGCCTTGAAGTTAGGATAGGTAGCTGCCGCCTCGTTGATCATCTTGTTGTAGCCGTCCAGGTTAAGCTCCTTAAGGTTAGCGTCATTACCCTCGATCTCAAAGCCGAGACATGCTGTGAAGTCTTCCTCGTTTCCGATCATAACGTCCACATACTTGGCGATCTCCTTATTTACCTCCTGAGCCTTTGCCTGACCGCCGATAGCTGACCACATGGAAGGACGATAGTTAAGGTCATATGAAACTACCGTGCCGTGCTTCTTAGCGATCTTGATAGCCTCGATAACGGTCTCACATGACTGCTCTGAAAGAGCTGCATAGATACCGCCGGTGTGAAGCCATCTTACACCCAGCTCACCGAAGATGTGCTCGAAATCAAAATCCTCGGGCTTAGCCTTTGAAATAGCTGTATTAGCTCTGTCGGAGCATCCTACTGCGCCACGGATACCGAATCCGCGCTCGGTAAAGTTGATACCGTTTCTGCATACACGGCCGATTCCGTCGGTGTCCATCCACTTGATCAAAGAGGTGTCCACGCCACCCTGAAGGATGAAGTCCTCCATGAGCATGCCGACTTCGTTCTTTGCGAATGCTGTGATGACAGCGGTTTTAAGACCGAAGCATCTGCGAAGACCACGTACTACGTTGTACTCTCCGCCGCCTTCCCATGCACGGAACTGACGTGCTGTACGGATACGTCCCTCACCGGGATCCAGACGAAGCATTACTTCTCCGAGAGATACTGCGTCAAATGCATAGGTTCCTTCTTTTTTCAAATTTAAATCCATTCCTCTTCTCCTTCATAAAAACTTTTATTATTAACTATCATTCCGGGGCGGCATGACACCATTTCATGGTATAATATGTGTCGCCGCTTCGCTCCCGGGAATGACGTTTTAGTACTGAATCTTACCGAATGACTTTTCGATGCTGAAATCATATCGAATGGCATCCCGGTACATAATCATACTGACTGACTTTTCGGTACAAAATTATACTGAACTTAGCCACGGATCTCCTTAACCAGCTTAACTGCCTCAGCGGTCATTTCTTTTATCTTATCAAACTCTCCTGCCTTTACCAGATCGCCCTTAACCATCCAGCTGCCGCCGCAGGCGATGATCTTGTTGAAGCCAAGATAATCGGGAAGATTCTTTGCGTTTACGCCGCCGGTGGGCATGAACTTAACCTGGGTATAGGGTGCTGCAAGAGCCTTAATGGTAGCTACGCCGCCGAACTGCTCAGCGGGGAAGAATTTAACAACCTCCAGACCTCTCTTAACAGCCTGAGCCAGCTCTGAGGGAGTGATGATGCCGGGATATACGGGATAACCCTTCTCCAGACAGTAATCCACGATCTCAGGATCAAAACCGGGGCTTACGATAAACTTAGCGCCTGCACCTATAGCTCTGTCAACCTGCTCCTTGGTCAGCACGGTTCCAGCACCCACCAGCATGTCGGGATACTTTGTGCTCATGATCCTTATGGACTCTTCTGCTGCATCTGTCCTGAAGGTAACCTCTGCTACGGGAAGACCACCCTCTACAAGGGCCTGTGCCAGGGGCTCTGCATCTTTTGCGTCATTGAGAACCACTACGGGAACCACACCATAGGACGCGATCTGATCATTCATACTCATTTTTTCTCTCCTTCTTTATGACTGATTTATTCTTTTGCTTCACTATATTAAGATCCTTCACTTCGTTCAGGATGACATTTTTTACCTATCATACCGAACAGATGACATCTTTTACCTATCATTCCGAACAGATGACAGCTTTTCACGTCTTCTTCATCTGTCATTCTGAGGAACGAAGTGACGAAGAATCTTACTTATAACACTACTCCATCCTTAAAGATGGAAATCTCTCTGAAGCCCTTTTCTTCGGACTTCGTCTTTTTGCCGCCGGCGACTTCGATCACCAGATCGAAAAGACGCTTTGCCGCATCGTCAAGGCTCTCACCCTCAGCCACGGTACCGGCATTGAAATCGATCCAGCCTGCCTTCTTGGTAGCCAGTTTGGTATTAGTGGCTATCTTTAAGGTGGGAGCAGGTGCACCGAAAGGCGTGCCGCGTCCTGTGGTAAACAGGATCATATGGGCGCCTGCCGCTGTCATGGCGGTAGAGCTCACCAGATCATTTCCGGGGCCGTAAAGCATATTAAGTCCGGGAGTGACCACCGGATCACCGTAACCTATCACATCCATGATAGGTGCACTGCCGCCCTTTTGTACACAGCCGCAGCTCTTATCCTCAAGAGTGGTGATACCGCCCTGTTTATTACCGGGGCTGGGGTTATCATATACCACCTCATTGTGGGAGATGAAATAATTCTTGAAGCCGTTTATCATGTTTACGGCCTTATCAAAGATTTCTTTGTTGATGCAGCGGTTCATGAGCATGCCTTCCGCACCAAACATCTCAGGCACTTCGGTAAGAACGGTGCTTCCGCCTCTGGCCCCCATCATATCGGAGAATCTGCCGACGGTAGGATTAGCCGTGATACCGGAAAGTCCGTCAGAACCACCGCACTTCATACCGACTACCAGCTTGCTCACGGGAACGGGCTGTCTCTTAAACTGACGGGCATAGGCCGCGCACTCCTCAAGAAGAGGTCTTGCTGCTTCAAACTCGTCCTCCACCTCCTGGGTGGTAAGGAACTTAACCCTGTCCTTATCATAGTCGCCTAGTTCTTCCACAAACTGCTCATGAGTAAGATTCTCACAGCCAAGGGAAAGAACCAGCACTGCAGCGGCATTGGGATGACGCACCAGAGCTGCCAGAAGCTTCCTGGTCTGGGCATGGTCTCCGCCGGTCTGAGAGCAGCCAAAGGGATGTGTAAAGGTATAAAGACCGTCAATCCCGTCGCTCACCAGATCCTGGTTGTCATTTACCAGCTTCTTTGCCACATCATTTACACAGCCGACGGTAGGTATGATCCATATCTCATTCCTGATGGCTGCACGGCCATCCTTACGGATATAACCGTTAAAGGTCTCGGGCTCCACCTTTGAAAGAGGATGCACATCGGGGCAATAGGTATATTCCATCTCACCCGAAAGATTCGTCTTTACATTATGAGTATGCATCCATGAACCGGCGGGAGCAGCCGCTGTGGCATGTCCGATAGGGAAGCCGTACTTGATCACATTCTCCCCCTCAGCGATATCCTTTACGGACATCTTATGCCCCTGAGGCACATCCTCAAGAGCCGTAACGCTGACACCGTTCACCTCTATGGTCTCTCCCTTTGAAATGGGTGAGAGAGCCACGATCACGTTATCATTAGGTGTTATCTGTATTGTATTTGCCATAATACTCCTTACTCTTTATCAAAATCACAATACGCTGGCGTATGCTTCCTTTGCGCCTTTCTCACGGATGAGCTTAAGATTCTCCACTACCTTTGCCTCAAAGCCCTCGATCTGAGTCAGATCCTGATCCCACATCTGGGTATTGGTCAGCACGTCATGTACGAGACTCTCTGCAGATGCATCCTTTCTCTCATAGAAGAAATCAAGAGCCCATGCATCATCCTGGATCTTATAGGTGTTACCTGCGGGTCTCTTGCAGATGAGACCGTCCTCGGTACGCTCCTGGATATCATTTGAATAGAAAGCTATGTAAGCGGCCAGAGACATGGTAAAGGCCTCGGGAAGCTTATTGAACTCCTTATAATAATCAAGGAATGAAGGCAGATCACGAGCCTTCCACTTGGAGGTGGAATTAAGTGAGATGCTCATCAGCTCATGATTAACAAAAGGATTGTTGAATCTGTCCTCAACAGCAGCTGCGAACTCCTTAAGATCATTCTCATCCAGCTCATGCTTGAGAGTGATGATAACCTCATCAAGAAGCTTGTTCATGAAGCCCTTAACCACCTCATCATGCATGCAGTCTCTTACGATATCAAAGCCTGCCAGATATGCACCCAGGACAAAACCTGTATGAGCGCCGTTCAGGATGCGCACCTTACGATGCTTGTAAGGGGTTACATCGGGAACTACGTGTACATTAAGGCCTGCCTTCTTAAAGGGAAGCTGCTCTTCCAATTCCTTGGGTCCTTCGATAACCCATACGCCAAAGCACTCGCCTACATCTATGAGTTCATCATGATAACCGTTCTCCTCTTCGAGGCGCTTAACCTCCTCGGCGTCACGGATACGGCCGGGTACGATCCTGTCTACCAGGGTAGAGCAGAAAAGATTCTCTTCATTGACCCATTTCTTAAATTCAGGTTCCAGGCCCCAGTCATCGATGTACTGGTTCACACACTTTAAAAGTTCCTTACCGTTATTGTCGATAAGCTCGCAGGAGAGCATAGCCACGCCCTTCTTGCCTGCCAGGAAACGCTTATGCAGAAGCACGGTCAGCTTTGCAGGGAAAGATATAGGGGGAACCTGATCATACTTGCTCTCGGTATCATGTACGATACCTGCCTCGGTGGTATTGGAAACGATGTACTCAAGGTCATCACTCACTGCCACCTCGATGGCCTGCTCCCAATGCTCGTAAGGGTTAAGGCATCTGCTGCAGACGGAGATCACACGCTTGTCATCCACCTTCTGACCCTTCTCGGAGCCACGCAAATACAGGGTGTAGAGAGCATCCTGATCGTTGATGAGCTTTGTCAGTCCGCCGGCGATAGGCTGCATCAGAACTACCTTGCCGTTCCAGTCAGCCTTCTCATTTGCCATGTCAAACCAGTAATCCACAAACGCTCTGAGGAAGTTTCCCTCACCGAACTGAAGCACCTTTTCAGGCG
>JAFRWW010000044.1 GCA_017441585.1 Lachnospiraceae bacterium | reverse complement strand
TCTTTATAAAGATGACCTTTTTAAATCCTTTAACTCTTTCAGGATCCTTCCTGTTGCTTCGCAACCCCTCGCCGGGGCGGCATCACATCATTTCATGATGTGATCAGCGTCGTTTCACTCAGGATGACATGTGGGAAGTTTCAGTTTATTATTCTTAAATAAAACCTGATCATCTGTCATCCTGAGGCTTTTGCCGAAGGATCTTTTTTCACAATAGACCCCCGTGTGAGCCCAAGCTGTAGCAGGCCCATCAGCGCCACCAGCACAAAAAATACAACTGCCTTCGCCTGGGCCACTCCGTGTCCGAAGGGAGAAGACCCGTAAAAGGTGTTATATATATTGAGCGCCAGCATCTCGGTAGTCTTTATATTTGAACCGTCTGAATTAATCACATAAGGCATTCCAGCAGTAAGGGCCAGATTCTGATCGAAAAGCTTAAAGCCGTTGGACAGGGTCAGGAAAAGACAGATGGATATGGTCTCACGAAGATTGGGTACCATCACCTTAAACAAAGTCTGCCACTGTGTCGCACCGTCTATGTAGGCAGCTTCCAGAAAAGACTCATCTATCCCCTTAAACCCGGCACAGTATATGATCATGATATAACCTATCTGCTGCCAACATAAGAGAATGATCATGCCCCAGAAACCGTATTTGCTGTCCATGACTACTGAAGTACCGAAATATGACAGTACACCGTCAAATATCATGGACCAGATATATCCGAGCACGATACCTCCGATAAGATTCGGCATAAAAAACACAGCCTCAAAGATCTTCGAACCACGGATCTGCCTCGTGATAAAATATGCCAGGAAAAACGCCGCCACATTTATGATGATCATACTTACCAGGGTAAATACGGCAGTAAACAAAAATGAGTTTATAAAGCTTTTATCTGAAAAAGCCTTAAGATAGTTATCAAATCCGGACAGTTTCGCCTCGGACACAAGTCTGAAATCACAGAAGGAAAGATATAATCCCTGTAAAAACGGCCACAAAAAGCCCACAGAGAACGCCACTGTCACAGGTCCAAGAAATAATAAGCCGTGTTTTTTTACGGATTTTTCATAGGCGGTAAGATTTTTATTTATCACTTTGCATTTACCTCCCTGTAATTATACTCCCATCCCTGTACGAAGGCCGTACAGACATTTCTCCAGTTTTCCTCGCTTTGATCAGAGTTATACATATCAAGCGCGCTCACCAGTCCCGCCCTGTATTGTTCGGCGTTTGGCTGGAAGCTCATATCCCAGTCCATCACATAGCAGCCGTCCTGTGCATAATCCTGTGCCTCAGACAGAAAAGCATTGTTTGAATCGGCTGCCATCTTATATGGCATCACGCCAAAGGTATCCACCAGCATTCTCGATGCAGTCTCATCCGTAACGCACCAGTACATAAAATCAAGAGTCGCTTTTATATCCTGTTCTTTTGCCCTGGAATTGACAGCCCAGTAATTCTCGGTTCCACAGTTAAGACCTGCGTTTTCTTCTCCCGCCACGCCGCAATAATACGGAAGCATCACAGCATCGGGAACTTTCTTCGATAAGGCTTCATACTCCCAGGATCCGTTTACATAGAATGCGGCCTTTTCACTCATAAACTCATTTTCCGCATCATGGCCGCCGGTGGCCAGACTTTCCGGAGACACACAAGAATTATTTATACAAAGATCATACAGATTTTTGTAATTATCCATATAAGTACCCTTTATTGAAGCAGGGCACTCATCCCATCCTCCGGCGTCCCGCGCCTCATAATAATATTCCAGGTTGGCCATATGTCCGGTGAAACGCCAGGCTGAAGAATCATCCAGATCGCAGGAGGTGAAAGCATCAAAACCAAGCTCCGATGACTTTTCGTGTATATCCTCTGCCACCCTCTTAAGGCTCTCAAAATTCTTTATCTCATCTACATTGTAACCTGCCTTTTCAATAAGCGACGGATTAGCTATGATCCCGAAGCATTCATAACAGTATCCTATCGCAACCAGCCGCTTGTCTTTATCAAACACATTGTATGAATCACTGTCCAGCTCCCGGGCTATGGGGGAATCTGTAAGATCCACACAGCAATCCGCCCATTTGTCCACATTCTCCCTGTTTTTAAGCACTATAATTGTGGGAGGATGGGCCTTATCCATCTCAGAATTCAGCATCTTGTCATATGTGCCTGAAGCCGCGGTCATGATCTTGACCTTTACACCCGTCTTTTGCTCATATAAATCCGCCACCTTCTGAAGAGTCTCATCCGATTCGACCTTATAATTCAACCAGTAAACACGCCCTTTTCCGGCGTCATCATATGCTGCACAGGCTCCCAGCAAAAGTGCCGGAAGTATTATGATGATCATCGCTTTAATTATATTGATATATTTGCTTTTCACCTTAATACCTCAAAATCTATTTTTGACCCTCCACTGTCCTCATGGAAAATCACCAATAAATTATGGCACAAACGCCTTATTTTTTCAATTATCGCAGGTGTATTGCCACGCATAATCTGTTATAATCTTGAGGTGCGACCGATTACAACCTATATCGAGTCATAAGAATCCTGATAGACTGGGCAAATAATAAAAACGAGGTCAGATCATGATAATAGCAGATACACATAATCATTCATATTTTTCAACGGATTCCGAAGCCCCCTTAAAGCAGATGCTTCAGGGTGCCGTGGACAAGGGCCTGTCCATATACTGCGTCACCGAGCACATGGATTATAAGCATCATATCTATGACCAGCGCTTCGATCCCGAATTCGAGATGAAGGGACGCTCAAAGAAAGAGATTGAGAATAGTTTTAACTGCGACACAAATGCCTTCATGAAGGAGCTTTTTGAGCTTAGAGACGAATTCAAAGATGTGCTGGATGTGCGCTTCGGCATGGAACTGGGGCTGCAGCCTGAGCTGGCAGATCACTATGCAGACTATGTAAAAAAATACCCCTTTGATTTTCTCATCGGCTCATGCCATGAGGCCGACGGACTGGATCCCTACTATTCCCTTTTCTACAAGGGTCGCACCGATATCGAGGGTGCCCGGAATTATTTTGCCAAAACACTGGAATGTGCCGTCAAATGTGTCGAATGCTACGATTCTCTGGGTCATGTGGACTACGGCATCAGATATCAGATGCAGGATGATTATGTGTTCAGATATGAGGACTATGCCGATATTTTTGACGAACTGCTTAAGTTTCTTATCAAAAACGATAAGGCCCTTGAATTTAACTCAAAGTGTTTCAAATATTTCAAAAAAGAAGATCTGCCCATGGAGCAGATCTTCAAAAGATACAAAGAATTGGGTGGGGAGCTTATCACCATAGGCTCGGATGCCCACAGAGTGTCCGACATAGCAGGCCACTACGACGAGACCTTTGAACTGCTTAGGCGCCTTGGATTCAAAACTTACACCGTATATAAAGCGCGCCATCCCGAGGTCCTCCCGCTGTCCGACATCAGAGGGGCGTACTCGCCGAAACATCGGTGAACCGCCCCTCTGTATATGGGTTCGCGGGCTTTCATACTTCCTGCCCAGCGATAAAACCTATGAACTTGTAGTAGATTAAATCTGTGAATGCAATCCTTGCACTTCTTTTTTTCATTCCTCCTAGCAAGTAAATGTTTGCTCTTTATTTTCAAAACCCGCTTTTACGGATTTTTAAAGCATATCTCTCCCGATTCCGATTTCAAACCGGAAATAATTGTCCCCACCTCAACCGGTTTGGAGTAAAAGTACCCTTGAAAACTATGTATGCTCATCTCTTTCAGTATATTTCGCATTCCGAATGTCTCTATCCCTTCCACGCAGACATCGGAGCCAAAAATACTGGCTGCATCGGTGAAATTATAAACAAGTCTTCGTTCTCTATCATCTTCCTCAATTTTTTGCACAAAGCCCCTGTCAACCTTTATTGTGTCAAACGGCAGATTTTTAAGAAGCCCTATTGATGAAAATCCTGTCCCAAAATCATCAAGGGCAATGCGGACTCCTCCGGCTCGCAACGTTGTCATGACATTGTTTAAAAGCTTCATATCAAGCAGCCTGCATCTTTCCGTTATTTCAAGACAGAGCTTTTGCGGATCAAATCCCGTATTCTTAACTATATTCCAAACGCTGTCCGTAAAATCAGGCCGTTCAAGCTGCGCATAGGATAGGTTGACATTGATAATAAAATCGGGCAGGATCTCCTGTATCTTTTTTGCATCAGTCATTGCCGTATGAAGTATCCACTCTCCAAGCACCGGAAACAATGGATCTTTTTCCAATACCGGGATGAACTCATCCGGAGGGACCATGCCATACTTATCATTTTTCCAGCGAAGAAGTGCCTCCGCTCCTATCAGTTTTTCTGTTTTGGCATCAACCACGGGCTGGTATAAAAGATAAAAACCGTCAAACTCATTATTGATTGAATTTCGTATGGAATGCAGCTTTGCCGTACTCTTTATGTTATCTGCCCGTAAATTGTTGCAGAATTCCACGATGTCGCCCTGCTTATTGAACTTTGATTCATCATAAGCATATGTCAGGCAGGAATACACCGTCTGATCATCCGTCGTAAAATCATCTACAGCCAACGTTCCTGCATGTAATTCCAAAGGTGCATATTCATCTCCAAGCTTTATGCCTTCCCTAAAATG
>JAFRWW010000043.1 GCA_017441585.1 Lachnospiraceae bacterium | reverse complement strand
GATTATGCATGGCATACCGAGGCCATGGACAGAGCCATGGAAGCGGGGATCGATGATGTGGGTCTGGGAGTTTTGTTCGGACTTGATAAGTACAGATATGAGTTTGCAGCCTTGTTGATGCACGCAGAGCATTTGGAGGCTGCCTTCGGAGTGGGACCCCATACCATCAGTTTTCCCAGGGTGAAGCCTGCGGATGACATAGATCCCGATGAGTTTGACAACGGCATATCCGATGAAATCTTTGAAAAAATAATAGCCTGCGCCAGAATAGCTGTTCCATATACTGGTATGATCATATCCACCAGGGAGAGCAAAGAGGTGCGGCGCAAGGCCCTTCAGATGGGCATATCCCAGATCAGCGGCGGGTCCAGGACTTCCGTGGGGGGCTATACCAGTCAGGAAAGACCTCATGATACTGAGCAGTTTGATGTCTCCGATCAAAGATCCCTTGACGAGGTGGTCGAGTGGCTTATCGATATAGGCTTTATTCCCTCATTTTGTACCGCCTGCTACAGGGCGGGGCGCACGGGGGATCGTTTCATGAGCCTTTGTAAGAGCGGACAGATACAGAACTGCTGTCATCCCAATGCTCTTATGACCCTCAAGGAATATCTGGAGGATTATGCCTCACAGGACACCCGCAGGAAGGGGCTTGAACTTATAGAAAATGAACTTCTGACCATCCCCGATGAAAAGGTGCGCAAGGTGGCAGAGCGATATATCAGGGATATAGAAGAAGGCGGAAGGGATTTCCGATTTTAGGATTTTGAGATAGAATAACATTGTTCTGCCTGACCGGCAGGTAAGAAGGACAAGATGAAAAGGAAATTTTTATCAGCGCTTTTGCTGACAACAATTGTATTTATAAACGGATGCGGCAGTTCGCGGATACCGGAGGATATGACTTCGCCGGTTCCCGAGACACAATCTGAGCAGAAGGAAGAAACCGGATCAGACAGTGCCAATTTGGCGGAAACAACGGATGAGACAAAGGATATGGATAAAGTTCAGCCGGAAGAACAGACCCAACCGGAACAGGGAGAAAGCG
The DNA here is from genome assembly GCA_017441585.1 of Lachnospiraceae bacterium. GTDB lineage: Bacteria > Bacillota > Clostridia > Lachnospirales > Lachnospiraceae > UBA1753. Next base: position 91,913 of record JAFRWW010000043.1, on the reverse strand, counting down.
AAGAGGTAAAGGAGTTTATACCCACATCTCCCGATGCTTCACCTGCCATGCTTTGGGAATATGACGGTTATGTGGATGAAGCGATAGAGTATTACTGGCGGGATGATTTTCTTGATACAGATTATGACGGGGATGGTAAGACAGACCGTCTGCTGAGAAGTTATACGGGGGACAGTGATTATTGTGATTACACCATTGAATTCGGCAATGGTAAGAAGCTTTATGTTCCCCATGCGGTGTGCACGGGCTTTCCGCATATAACAGGCGCGGATACGGATATGGATGGTGAAAAGGAAATCCTCTTTACCCTGACCTATGATACAAGCACGGATCCGTTCTCTTTCGGTAATGTTTATTTCTATGATCTGGATAGCGGCGTAGGAGAATACCGTGAGGAAGAGCTTCCCCTTGGAAGAGGTAATGATGATGCACGGACTGTAATGACGGATATAAGCCGCAATGATCATACCGTCACCATCAAGGTGCCCGATCTTGACTTTGAAACGGATTATGAACTTAGTGATGATGCTTTATCCTCCGGATGGTATGATTTTGCCGAGCCGGTTTCAGAGCGCACTGTATGCATAGCGGAGATTCATAACATAGACGGAAAGGATACGCTATTTTGCTATTTTGAGCCGCTTATGAAAACGGGTGTGCTTATAGGCTTTGAACTTAAATACACCGATGACGGATATGTCATGAGCGATCCGGTATTTGACGCCATGCCGGATTATGAGATGTGAACCGGTGTCATATACTGAATATCGATCTTTGAATTAACAGACGGATCTGTCTGAAACAGCACTTATAGAAGGAGGCAAAAATGTTTCTAACATATTTTCTGGTAGGAGTGATAGGACTTTGCATAATCGTGGCTGTAATATCCGCGATCTCATCCGTGGTCTCCACGGTGGCAGGCATAGCAAAGCAGGAAGATGAAGAATAAATCCTATGAGCTATAAGATCATTACAGACATAATCGATAACGTGGAAAAGGTGATAGTGGGTAAAAGGGGGCAGATAGAACTGGCCCTTACCGCCATGATCGCCGGCGGGCATGTGCTCATAGAGGACGTGCCGGGAGTGGGCAAGACACAGCTGGCATCGGCCATGGCGGCCTCCTGCGGCGGAACCTTTAACAGGATCCAGCTGACTCCCGATATCATGCCTTCCGATATCACCGGCTTTTCACTGATAAAGCGTGATACGGGTCAGATGGAGTTTAAGGAAGGGGCGGCTTTTTGTAACTTCCTTCTGGCAGATGAGATAAACCGCTGTTCACCCAAGTCCCAGTCGGCGCTTTTGGAGATCATGGAGGAGAGACAGGTGTCCATGGATAAGATAGTCCATCCTTTGCCTTCACCCTTTATGATACTGGCGACACAGAACCCTGTGGAGACCTTTGGCACCTATCATCTGCCGGAGGCCCAGATGGATCGTTTCCTGATAAAATTCGCCATGGGCTATCCTGACAGGGAGCAGGAAAAGATCATCATGAAAAAAGGGAGTGATGACCTGGCTTCATCCCTTGGGGCAGTGACTGATACAGGCGCTGTCAACGCCATGATAGCGGAATGTGAAAATGTGGGCTGCACCGGAGCTATCGAAGATTACATCATGAACATAGTGGAGCTCACCAGAAACAGTGCAGATATTAAACTGGGAGTGAGCCCCAGAGGTTCCATGGCTCTTAAGCGCGCCGCCAAGGCATACGCCATGGTGAAGGGAAGGGATTATGTGCTTCCCGATGATGTAAAATATCTGGCGCCCTTCGTACTTTCCCACAGACTCATGCTTTCGCCCCAGGGCAGTTCAAAATACGCAGATAAAGCACAGGCCATCAGAGATATACTTAACGTGGCAGTCGTAGTGTGATGAGGGTTTTCTTTAATTATGCCAAAAAATTCATAGACTATCTGGGGGCCTGCATCCTGGCGCTTATATTTGCGCTTTTTTGCAGCGGCCGGGTGGGTTATTTTGTGTTATCGATGCTTATAGCAGGGCCATTACTGTCCCTGCTTTTTACGTTTATCGCATCCCGCATCCTGGTGGTGTCTTCATCCTTATCCCAAAGTATATTCGATAAAGGCAGCAGCTTTAGCCTTAGGATCAGCATAAAACGGCCGGTGATCCTGCTTCCCATGATGCCTTACAGTATGACCTATGACTTTGGAAACGGCATCGTTCTTACGGATGAAGGGAAAGATGCAGGCGGCATGTTTTCAAGGGAGCTTACAAGGGAGGTGACCTTTATGTGCCGCTATGCCGGAGGCGGCAGCATAGCCCTTATGGATATGAACCTTACGGATTTTTTCGGCATCATGAGCTTTAAGGTGAAAAATGTGGACAAAATGCCCCATTTCTACGGCATAATCCCACAGATCCACCAGACAGGCACCGATCCCGGGAAACTGAAACTGGTGATGGAATCTGCTGACATGTCGGATAAGGAACAGGAAATGTCCCTTGACACGGCGGATAACTTCGGCGGCTTTCCGGGTTATGATCACAGGGAATACGTCGACGGCGATCCTGTGAAGCGGATCAATTATAAGCTTTCAGCCAGGAAGGATGAACTGTTTGTGAGACTTGATGAAAAGCAGGTCTACGGCAGCGTGGAGATAGTTCTGGATCCGAAGCTTCCGTCAGAGCTTATGAATGCAACAGATGAGATGAAGGCGGCGGCCTGGCAGGGCGAGATGGAAGAGAAACTGGGCATGGCTATGTCGCTCCTGTTGAATCAGTTTACGGTGAGGTTCGTCTATTTTAGAGACTCGCTGCGGCACGAGGCTAACCTTAGAGAGCCTGGGGCCTGTCACGAACTGTGTAAGGATTTGGCGTATTGCATGTATGAATGAACGGATTTTTGATCCTGATTGTTTCTGACGCTTTCGGCACTTGCGTCTCGACTCCGGCACTGCACGAACGATACTAAGCTGAAGCAGATTCATGTTAGCTGATACTAAAGTGCCGAAAGCGTTTGAAGTATCTTTTAAAATTTTTTTTTCATGAAAACTGAAACTGCGAAAAAACTGACAACCATACTCCTGACCATAGCTCTGTGCGTGACCACACTGAGCGTACTCGACCACGGCTATTTTTCCTACACCACCCCCATATTCATCATCGGCTGCACCCTGATGTTCTTCATGTGCGAATTCGTGAATGCCCACGAACTAATAGGTACTTTCATTGTCATATTTTATCTGGCACTTGTGGGAATTTTGATGCTGTTTTTAATGTTCACCGGCTTTCGCGAAAGCGGCGTGGTCTTTCTGGAATGGATGCTGACCAGAGCGGATGAAGTTACCTCCGACGTACGCTATACCCTTTGTCTTTCCATCGGTTCCATCACGTTCTTTGGCTTCACGGTCTATTATTTCACCAGAGTCAGATACAGGATGATATTTTTGACCCTGGTGACCATCATGCCCTGCATCCTCTATGCGAAGGTGGTGGCCCAGGTGGATGACGCATATCTTTGTATCATCGCTTTTTTGTGTATGCTGGCAGGCGTCTTTCACATAAGGGATGGTGTCAATGAAAAATACCCCTTCCCGGTGATGCCCATGGCCGTGTATTTTACCCTGTTCATCCTGCTTCTGTGCGCCCTGATCCCCCGGAAGGAAGAGGCCAAATATTATGACAGATTTGAAGATCTGTTCCTTTTGAACGGCAACAGGGATATAGTGGCGGAGGCGGATCTGTCGGCCCTCAATGAATTTTCCGGGGATGCCGACGGCTATCAGAGCACCAATCCCCGACGGCTTTTCATGCTGATCGGTGATGAACCGCCATACCTTAAGCGACAGAATTTTGATTATTATGATTTTGAGACGGATAAATGGTATAAGGATGAACGGTACACCTATATGACCTCTTCCCAGTCCTTTGGCTCTGCCCAGGAGGATGAGGCGAAGTGTACCAGGCTGATCGAAGCCCTTAATACGGTGGAAAAGGTGAAGCCGGGATTTTTGAAAAAATACGGACTTGAGGCGGCTCTGGATCCAAAGGTCTCAGACAAGGTAAATGACGATCTTCATTCGCTGGCCATCGTGCCCATCAGGTTTAACCCTGAATATTTCCTGGGCAGTTCCAGACAGGTGGGCCTTCTGGTCTCATCGACCTCGGATAAAAAATATAATATCTATTATCTGTCGGACAGCGTGAACACACACGGGATGACGGAGGGAAATCTTACAAACATTAGCGCCGCCAATGCTGAAAGGATGCTGGAGGAAGCCATAGACATCCTGTCCGAATCATCGGTGCTTTATAAGATGAATAATTCTGAAGATTATGAACTGTCCCAGATAAAATCCGATGTCAGTGTGGGAGAGATGATCTTTTCCCAGAGATGCCTGTCTTATTTTTACGACAGGATGCTGGAGGCCAATAATTACAGGAATGCCATAGACGAGTCGGAAAATACAGATATGGTAAGCGATGAGATAAGGAATCTGGCCCTTGAGATCACAAAGGACTGCGAATATGATTATCAGAAGGCTTCTGCCCTGGCCACATATTTTCATCTGGGAGAATTTACTTATGACCTTGATTATCGTCCCGTGGATGATTCTCCTGAATATTTTCTCTTTAATTCAAAGACCGGGAGCTGCTCCGATTTCGCCTCAGCCTATGTGCTGATGGCCAGGAGCGTCGGCCTCAATGTCCGCTATGCTGAAGGCTTTAAATACGAGAATTCCACAAGGGAAAGGGTCTATTATGTCAGGGAGACGGATTCACACGCATATCCCGAGGTTTATATTCCTCTGGTGGGCTGGTGTGTCTATGAACCCACCATATCCGCTGAGGAAAAACTCGGTTTCTTTGAAAAACTGGGGCTGGACATAAAGATAGATTTCGGCCTCATCACCTATGTGACGGGTCTCATTCTGATAGTCTCCATCGCAGGGGTATTTGTAAAACTGATCCTGCCGTTCCTTTTGGATATATGCTTTGCCATATACATTCTCTTTGTTCCAAAGCATGAAAGACCGCTTAAGCGCTATCGGCGGATGATAAAAAAGGCGGCAAAGAAACGAGGGAAATATATATTTGCCATGACTCCTTCCGAGTATGCCGCAGATTATGGACAAAGGTATCCGAAGAGGAAACACAGGGTGAGAAAGATACAAAAACTGGTGCAGGATGTGGAACATACGGTTTATGAAAACGGAAAGGAAAATGGCGTATCCGGAAGGTTTTAACTGCCGTGATAATATGTTATAATGAAATTTGGTGTGAAGAGGAACAGTCGACATTGTCATCCTGAGCGAATTTCGTCCTAAGGCGGTACCACGAAGTGAGGGATCCCTTAGGATATTTGTGAAGGATCTTGATAGAACGGGTATGTTTTTATTGTAAAGAATCAGGAAGGGAAAACAGTATGAAAAAGCGATTTATGAGGTTGATGTCGGTTCTGACATGCGTGACTATGATCACACAGTCATCGGTAGGTATGATCCCTGTGTACGCCCAGCCCGATGACGGACAGGTACAGGAGACACAGGAAGTGGAAGACGCGCTTTCCTTCGGAGATGAGGATGTGGAAGCGTCTGATGACATATCTGTTGAGTATGAGGAAGCATCCGATCAGGATGAGGTTTTATCATCAGGTGATGATGAGACTGCCCCCGTGGATGAAGATGTGGTAGCAGAGGATGAAGAGACTTCTGTCGACGGAGATGAAGAATCATCACAGCCCACACCTCCGGGGGAAGGCGTGGAAGTTGTAGGCGGCTATATTGAGACACCCTGGGATAATAGTGCCCAGGTGGTGGATGATGACCTTGACTATGATGAGGCGCTGGAAATGATGGTGGATGATCCTGATGATGAGGAAGACTCACTTGGTGAAGATGTGCCTGATCCTGTTAAGTATGTGGAGGAGCCTTCTACCATAGAGTCAAAGTATCCGGTTGGAACGGATTCTGAGGCGCTGGCGTATCTTAAAAATACATTTCCTGCCAACAGAAGCCAGTCTCCCTATGGCAGCTGCTGGGCCCATGCCGCCATCTCACTGACTGAGTTTTATATGGTAAAGCATGGTCTTAAGGATAAGCAGGGCACTGTTGATAAGAGTGTTAACTACAGCGAGCTTCAGCTTGCTTACTTTTGTTATAACAAGGCTCCCGATCCCGTGAACGGAAGTACGGGAGATAAAATAACTTATTACAACGATAAAGGATCAAAAGATAGTTTCCTTAATTTCGGAGGCAGCATTGGTTATGCGGCTCAAAGCCTTATGCGTTATAACGGCATTACGGATGATGCCGGCGCAGCTGCATACTCCAATGCATCGTCGGTTCTGTCGAACGGCCTTGCTGATGAATATGCCAGATCAAAGGATGTGGCACATCTTAAAAATGTATATCTTCTCAGTATTGCTGAAAATCCCAAGCTGGTAAAACAGGCCATTAAGGAAAACGGTATAGTCGGAGTCAGCATGTATGCAGACAGAAATTATTTAAATTCGTCTACCAATTCATATTATTGCACTGAGGCAAAAGCCAACCATGCGGTGGCCATAGTCGGCTGGAATGATGATTATCCTGCATCAAATTTTAAAACTGATCCCGGTTCGAACGGCGCCTGGCTGGTGAGGAACAGCTGGACCACCAATGTAGAATATTCATATTATTCATATTTTTGGCTTTCCTATAAGGATAAGAGTCTGAGCGACACGGCCTATGTGTTTGAGATGGCTGATAATGATAAGGACGAATTCTATGACAATAATTATAATTATGATTCACAGCTTCATAGCACCAGTTCTACTTATGGTTCGTCGAAGTCGGCAAATGTGTTCACTGTAGTGAATCCTTCCGAAACGCTTAAGGCAGTTCAGTTTGATTCTTCCATGATCGCCCCCGGTAATTATACTGTTGAGATATATAAAAATCTGAAACACAGCGGCAATCCGGAAAGCGGTACAAAGATTGATGAAGCTACGACGACAGGTACCATTCCTTTTTCGGGTTCATTTACGATCCCGCTTAAATCGTCGGTAGATCTTTATCAGGGGGAGATGTTCTCGGTTGTTATAACCGCAGAGTGTGGTCTGGATCGCGAACGAGACCATGTCTGGCTGGAACAGATAGATATGGATGTGTCCATAAATGCAGGAGAGAGCTTTATATATAAAAATTCAACCTGGAATGATCTGTCAAATGATAGTTATGGTGGCAGTCACGGAAATTTCTGTATCAGAGCGCTTACGAATACAAACGGCGGAGCTTCGATCCCCGACAAGATCACAAATCTTTCCGTAAAAAGTGTAAATGAGCAGAGCGTAACTTTGATCTGGTCCGCTTCATTAGATGCCGAGGGCTACGAAGTGTGGTCTTCAGAATCGGAGAACGGAACCTATACAATGGTGGGGAAAACTTCAGCCTCAGAAAGGCAGTATAAGCATAGCAATCTGTATGCCGGAACCGTATATTACTATAAGGTTTATCCCATAAAGAATGGCTCGAGATTTGACGCCGGTGTTTCTTACGTCGTTTCGGCCAGGACTAATGCGGCAATACCCAAAGTAGAGATAGTTAAAGTGGGAAAATATACTGCTGACATCAGGTGGGATGCCCTGGAAAACTGCGACGGATATGAATATAAATATGGTACTGGCACCAGTTATTATGGTCCTGATACATTAACCGCTAATGAAGCGCGGTTAAATCATCTCAATCCCGGCCAGGAGTTTTGGGTTGAGGTAAGATCATATGTGGAAGACGGCGATAATAGGACTTTAAGTGACGCCGAAAGAGTTACATTTAAAACGGAAAGCGGACAGGGAAGCGCTGTTACCAATCTAAAGGCTGTTCCATATTCAGAAACTTCTGTCAAACTTTCATGGGATGGAACAGATGAAGCCGCATACTACAATGTATATAAAAGTGAAGACGGAATTAATTATACAAATGTTGGTATTACTACCTACAGTGAAAAAACTGTTTGGGATCTTGACTCATCGGTTGAGTATTATTTTAAGGTGGCTGCGGTATATTATAAGTTTGGATATGATAACGATTCTATTGACTCTGAAGTGGTGCGTTCATATACGGGGCTTCCGACTGTCGTTTTAGGTCAGCCTACTTATGAAAACGGATCAATAAAAGTGAACTGGGAGGCAGCTTCGGGTGTTAAATATTATGCTGTTTACAGATTAGAATACAGTACTGCCCAGTATGAACCCTTAGCTTTAGTAGAGGACGCTCTGACTTATACAGATGAAGACGTTCTTCCGGGACCGAGATATTCTTATCAGGTGCATGCATGCAGGTCTAATGTTATGAGGGATGATCAGGGTCTTTCATACACTGCATCTATAGCGATTCCTTTGGATCTCGTGAAAGATCTTACCATAAGTAATATAACTCAGCGTGGGGCGACCCTGTCATGGTCTGCCATCAGAGGTGCCCAGGGATATCTTATAAAGGAATATGATCCTTATGCAGGAAGATATTCAGAACTTGACAGGATAGATGCCGAAAATACGACATATACCCTGAATTGTTTTATGCCGAAAACGTCACATGCTGTTTTTGTCTGCGCTTATACGGACTATTATACTAGTGGTACAAGCGGAAGCAACTCCTGGTTTACAACCCTTGATCCCGGCCCAGCAGATGTTTCACTGTTCACACTGAGTGACAAGATTGCTACATATGACGGACAGGGACACAGCGCCGGTATCGTAAGCTCTGATGAGGAGACTGAAAACAAAGGCTATGATGTATATTATGGCAAGATCACTAACGGCAGAGTGTCATCTTACAGCGCCGATCTGCCTGTTTATGCAGATGATTATAAGATAAAGATAAATACGAAGGATACTACGTATTATACAGCCACGGAACTTACCGATGATGACTGGGTGCTGACTGTCAATCCCAAGACTGTGGGACTTAACTGGGAAAATACGGAGTTTGATTATGATGGAAAGTCCCATATTCCCTCTGTCACTCTCACGGGTGTACTGGCTTCGGATAACTGTACGGTGACTGTCACCGGAGCTCAGAAAGATGCCGGTAATTATACTGCGACGGCATCTTCCCTTTCCAACACCAATTACCGGCTTCCTGCGGACAATATGGTCAGCTTTACAATAGCAAAGGCAGACAGCAGTGATCAAACGGCTCAGGGCAGTGTGAATTATGGACAGAGTGGAAATGTGGATCTGTCGGAATATATCGCAGCCGGAGGAAGTATCAAGGCAAATGGCATAAGCGTCACGGACGCAGATTGTATTTTGTACCGGACGCCGACGATCACCAATAATGTATTGAGTTTTACCTTTGTCAATGATAAGAATAAAGTCGGAAAGAGCGCTATAGTGACTCTTTTGGTTGACGGCGGTAAAAACTATGAAGATTATACCATAACCGTGACAGTGACTGTGCTTGATAAGCCTGAACAGAAAGTTACATTTATCAGCCCTACTACAAGCATAGTTTCAAAAACCTACGGGAACAGAGATTTTTACGTAAGTGCTTTGGGCGAAGGTGAGATAACTTATTCAAGCAGTGATACAAGCGTGGCTACGGTCGGACAAAGTGACGGAAAAATACATATCGTGGGCGCGGGTGAGGTGACCATAACCGCCAATGCTGCGGAAACTTCAGATTATGCCCCCGGATCTGCCTCTTTTGTGCTGAAGGTGGATAAAAAGACCATAGGTATCAGCTGGAGTGATACGAAATTTACCTACGATAAGACTGTGAAAGCTCCTACAGCCACAGCCACAGGTCTTGTGGGAGAGGATGAATGTAACCTGACCGTGGATGGTGCCAAGACAAATGCAGGTACGTACACAGCTTCCGTTACAGGGCTTGATAATGATAATTATGAACTGCCCGAATCGCTTACATGCAGCTACGAAATAGAGAAAAGACCTGTTACCATCAGTGGATTGTATGCAGATGATAAATACTATGACGGAACAAAGGATGCGCTCATTACGGGAGACGCAGCCCTTGAGGGGAAGATAGAAGGTGATGACCTTTTTGTTGCACCCGGATCTGCTTACTTTGTAAGCGCAGATGCAGGCGAGAATATAAGAGTTTACTTTGAAAACTTTGAACTTGGCGGTGATGATAAGGACAATTATATGCTGTCGGCCCAGCCATCTTATGTGACAGCCAATATAAGGAAGCTTTCCATGTCTGTTACGGCAGAAGATGTGGAAGAAACTTATGATGGTTTTGACCATGGCATTGATGTGCTCGTCCTTGAGCCTTATCAGGGATATGAGATAAAGTATGGTACCAGATAAGGAAGATATAATCTGAATTCCTGTCCGACTATTTCGGATGTCGGTACCCTCACTGTTTATTATAAGGTCAGCGCCGCAAACTACGAGGACTTTACGGGCGCTGCAACCATTAAGATCAATACCGCGGACGCCGATCTGACAGCGCCTGCTGCTCTCACATTGGATTATGCCGGAACCGATCAGGGACTGGTTTCAGAAGGTAATTCTGATGACGGAACCATCGAATATAGCACCGATAACAGTAAATGGAGTACAACTGTTCCCACCGGTAAAGATGTAGGAACTTATGATGTATGGTGGAGATTTACAGGTGATAAGAATCATAACAGTCTTGGCAGCACAAAGCTTACGTCAAAGATAAATAAGAAAGCTTTGACCGTAACTCCCGATGCCGGACAGTCAAAGGTGTTTGGCTTTGATGACTCGGCTCTTACATATACCGTGACCGGTCTTGCAGGCCGGGATACCGAAGATGTCATCAGCGGTTCTTTGAAGAGAGAAACCGGTGAAAATGTCGGAGAGTATGAAATATCGAACGACAATCTGACGTCTGATAACTATGATATAACGGTTACCTCGGGAGTGAAATTTGCCATTACTCCCAAGGCGATCACGGGGGCCAGGGTTATGCTCGAAAAGTCACAGCTTGAGTATAACGGCTCAGAGCAGTCGGTTGTGGTAACCGGTGTGAAACTGACTGACCAGACTGTGCTTGGTTCTGATGATTATGAAATCTCCGGAGATGTTTCAGGGGTAAATAAGGGCAGTTATACCGTTATCGTTACAGGTAAGGGGAACTATTCCGGCACAGCCACGGCAAAATGGGCCATCACGGATAAGCCCATGACTGTTGCTGCCGAGGATGTCACAGAGACATATGATGGTTCGTCTTACGGAATTAACGTTGTTGTAACGGATCCTGCGGATGGATATGAGATAAAGTATGGTACGAAGGAAGGGACTTATAATCTCGATGATTGCCCTACTATTACAGATGCCGGAACCCTTACTGTTTATTATAAGGTCAACGCTGATAATTACGAGCCCTATGAGGGATGGGCGATCATTACGGTTAATCCGGCAGACGCCGATGTGACAGAGCCTGCAGCGCGTACCCTGGATTATGACGGAACCTATCAGGATCTCTTAGCGGAAGGCGAATCCGATGACGGAATCTTCGAATACAGTATTGATAATAAAAAGTGGAGCACATCTGTTCCTACCGGTATGAACGCTGGTGATTATGATGTCTGGTGGAGATTTACCGGGGATAAGAATCATAACAGTCTGGGAACTGCAAAGCTTACTTCAAAGATAAATAAGATTGCTTTGACCGTAACTCCCGATGAGGGGCAGTCCAAGGTGTTTGGTGAGGATGATCCCGAACTTACATATGCTGTGTCAGGCCTTGTTGGCAATGATACTAAAGCTGTCATCAGCGGCTGCCTTATGAGGGAAACCGGTGAAAATGTGGGAGAGTATGAGATGTCGGATGACAATCTGACGTCTGAAAATTATGATATAACGGTTACTTCGGGAGTGAAATTTGTCATTACTCAAAAATCCATCACGGATGCAGCAGTTATTCTTGATCAAACGCAGTTTATATATGATGAAACATTAAAAACAGTAAATCTCATTAAGGTGGAAACGCATGACGGAGTGTTGCTTGATCCGGATACGGATTATACGGTTTCCGGTAATATGTCAGGAAAGGCCATAGGTGACTACACTGTTACTGTGACCGGTAAAGGAAATTATAAGGATGAAGCCACTGTCAACTGGTATATCGTGGAAGAGATCAAAACAATGGATGTTACCGTTGATACCATTAGGACTACCTATGACGGAATGGCACATGGTATCGGTCTTAGGATTGATGAGCCGGCTGACGGATATACCATCAAATATGAAAATGAGTCCGGCGTATTTGAAAAGACCGATGCGCCTGTGATAACCGATGCAGGAACCCTTAGTGTGTCCTTTGTGATATCGGCTAAGGGTTATGAGGATTATTACGGTGAAGCGACAGTTATCATAGATCCTGCATCCGTGACCGTAAAGGCTGATGATAGATCAAAGACTGAAGGTGATGATGATCCTACGTTTACGGCTACGGTTACGGGACTTATAGGAAGCGTTTCAGATAATAAGCTTGAATATGCCTTCTCCCGTGAAGGAGGTGAGACTCCGGGCACATATACCATTACGCCGGAAGGTGATGCCATTCAGGGTAATTATGCAGTTACTTATGAAACCGGTACCCTTACCATCCTTGAGAAAAAGGATGACTCATCCAGCAGCGGTAAGGACAGTTCATCCTCCAGCAGCGGTAAGGACAGTTCTTCTTCAAGCAGTGATAAAGACAGTTCTTCAAGCAGCGGAAAAGACAGCTCATCCTCAAGCAGTACAAAGGACAGTTCTTCTTCAAGCAGCCAAAAGGACAGTTCATCCTCCAGCAGCGAAAAAGACAGTTCAAGTTCTACCGCTAAGAGCGATGTAACCGTATCCATGGATACTGTGGATGGCACACAAGTAAAGACCGTCACTTTCAATAATGATGTTGCGGTAAAGCAGAAGCTGGATGTATCCGCCTATGTGGGAGTCCATAAAAAATATATGGTGTATCCTAAGGGCTATGCTAAGGTCAGCAAAAAGACCATGCTCATAACTCCGAAAAAGCCCGGAGATATCACCATTATCGCCTGTGATAAGGAAAACAAGGTCTGGGTGCCTAAGGAGATCATAACCTTAAAGGCCGATTCGACCCGGGTGGTGGAAAAGACTATTGATGCAGTGATCTCGGAAGGAATCATTGACGGTAAGCTTAACATAGAAGACGGTGCTCTGACGCCTGACAGATGGGAAAGCTCAAAGCCCGAAGTGGCTAAGGTTGATGAGAAGACCGGAATGATCACTCCCGTATCCGAAGGCAAGACTACCATAATCGCATATTACGGAACCGGTAAAAATGCCGCCAAGGTAAAGTTTAAGGTAAAGGTATGGGATCTGTAAATAATATTTGGAAAAGAGATATTGAACATGACTCTTAAGGATTTAAAAATTGGAGATAAGGCTTTAGTGACACAGGTGGGAGGTGCCGGCGCTCTGCGCCAGCACTTTCTTGATATGGGGATCATTCCCGGCACAAAGGTAAGCATAGTCAAGTTCGCTCCCATGGGAGATCCCATGGAGATAAACATACGTGGATATGAACTTACCTTAAGGCTTGCGGATGCTGCGCAGATAGAAGTGGAGCCGGTGGAAGAAGGGGAATCTTCAAAAAAGAGCCGCTCCCAAAAGAAAAAAGAACATCCGGGTTTAGGTGAGGGGGGTAAGTTCCATCCCAAGGGCAGTAATAAACCTCTTCCTGAGAGTGAAGTTCTGACCTTTGCCTTGGTGGGCAATCAGAACAGCGGAAAGACCACCCTTTTTAATCAGCTGACAGGTTCGAAGCAGCATGTGGGTAATTTCCCCGGAGTGACTGTGGATCGAAAGGACGGGCCCATTTTAGGTCAGCCAAACACCCTGATCACGGATCTGCCCGGCATCTATTCCATGTCGCCTTATTCCAGTGAGGAACTGGTGTCCCGTGATTTTGTGCTCAATGAAAAGCCAAAGGGCATCATCAATATAGTGGACGCCACAAATATAGAGAGAAATCTTTATCTTACAATGCAGCTTCTGGAAATGGGAATCCCCGTGGTGGTGGCTCTCAATATGATGGATGAGATGACCGGAAACGGCGGCTCGGTGGATGTGAACGCCATGGAAGCCTTGCTTGGGGTGCCGGTGGTACCTATCTCGGCAGCTAAAAATCACGGAGTCAGCGAGCTGGTGGAGCATGCGGTCCACGTGGCAAAGTATCAGGAGAAACCTACCAGAAAGGATTTCTGCGATGAGAATGATCACGGCGGAGCAGTACACCGGTGCCTCCATGCGGTAATCCATCTGACGGAGGATCATGCCAGGGCGGCCGGTATTCCCGTGCGCTTTGCCGCAAGCAAGGTCATAGAGGGTGATGAACTGATCATAAATAAGCTTGGCCTTGATGAAAATGAGCTAGAGATGCTGGAGCATATCACTTTGCAGATGGAAAAGGAGCGCGGCCTTGACAGGAGCGCCGCCATCGCGGATATGCGATTTTCATTCATCATGAAGGTCTGCGATGAGTGTGTCACCAAGCCCCATGAGAGCAGGGAACATATGAGAAGCCGTAAGATAGACCGGCTGCTCACCGGCAAATATTCCGCCATTCCCGTCTTTATAGGAGTGATGGGACTGGTGTTTTTCCTGACCTTTAATGTGATAGGAGCCTGGCTTCAGGATTTACTGGCCATGGGGATCGACGCTGTCACAAAGATGATGGATAATGCCATGGTCAAAGGCGGAGTCAATGAAGCCCTGCACTCTTTGGTGATCGGCGGCATCTTTGAAGGCGTGGGAAGCGTATTAAGCTTTCTCCCCATAATCGTCACCATGTTCTTTTTCCTGTCGATCCTTGAAGACAGCGGATATATAGCACGTGTGGCCTTTGTGATGGATAAGCTGCTTAGAAAACTGGGACTGTCGGGGCGCAGTATGGTGCCCCTTTTGATCGGCTTCGGATGTACTGTTCCCGCGGTGATGTCCACCCGCACCCTGCCCAGCGAGAGAGACCGCAAGATGACTATTTTGCTCACGCCATTTATGAGCTGTACCGCAAAGCTTCCCATCTACGCTTTTTTCGTAGATTCATTTTTCAGCAGTCATAAGGCGCTTATAATGATCGGATTATACCTGTTTGGTATATTGTGGGGGATAATCATCGCATTCATTTATAAAAGGTTTCTGTTTAAGGGCGAGGCTGTACCCTTTGTCATGGAACTGCCGAATTATCGCATGCCTACTGTCAGGAATACCCTGCAGCTTTTATGGGAGAAGTCAAAGGATTTCCTTCAGAGGGCGTTTTCCGTCATCTTGATAGCCACCATCGTGGTATGGGTCTTAAAAAGCTTTGATTTCAGATTTAACATGCTTCCTGAGGCCGAGTCTCATTCCAGTATGCTGGCAGCCTTCTCGGGGATGTTCGCGCCGCTCATGGCGCCTCTGGGCCTTGGAGACTGGCGTATAGTATCCTCACTCATAAGCGGTTTTATGGCCAAGGAAAGCGTGGTGTCCGTGCTGCAGGTACTCTTTAATGAGCAGGGAGGAATGACGGCGGCCATGAGCCCTTTAAGCGCCGCAGCTCTTCTTGTGTTCAGCCTTCTTTATACTCCCTGTGTGGCCGCGGTGGCCAGCGTGAAAAGCGAGCTGGGAGTGAAGTGGGCGGTATATCTGGTAATATGGCAGTGTGCCGTGGCCTGGTTCGCAGCCTGGCTCATACGACTGGTGGGTATGATGATGGGATGTGTTTAAATTATGATGGAATCTGTGTAGAAAAAATGGTTGACATAAATAGTTATATATTATAGAGTATAGAGGTTTATAAAAATAAGAAAGAGGTTGGGTAATGAAAATAAGAACAGTAAGAAACATGATGGTTATAGCATCTTTTGCTGTACTGACCATGAGCATGAGTGCATGTGCCGGTAAAAAGGCAGAAAGTGAGCCACAGCCTGCGACACAGGAGAGCGCCAAGGAGAGCGCCAAGGAGAGCTCTCAGACTGAGGCGGAGCCTGCCCCTGCTGCAGATGATAATAAGGATACGGAAGGACTACCCGCTGCACCCTATATTACAAAGGGCGTGTATGCTAATTATTCTACTGAGGCCGAGAACCCTCCCATGGATTATTTTTATATATTCCATGATGAAGCATCAGGATATACTGAGGATGGAAATAACGGCATCGGTCTGCCTTTCTCCTGTGAGCAAAGTGATGGTAAGATCAGCTTCACCTTCGGAGGAGAGGGTGAAGAAGCTGATGTATTTATTGTAAGTTCAGTGGAAAATGGCGCGGTCATGGGATACTTTGAGGATGTTCCAGAGCGTGAGCTTGTCTTTGTTCCCATGACGGATGAGGATCCCGATAACTTCAGCGCACAGAACTATGTGAATGCGGCAAAGGGCGAAGATTTTGTATATGAAGACGCCAACGGATGGCGTGTTAAGTATAATCCCGAGGTCATCGAGGTAAACAACGGCGCCCCCATGGTCACCTTTGTGTATACAGGCGAAAGCGCCGGCACCAATATGCTCAGCGTTTCCTATAATGTGGATAAGGATGCAAAGACTGCCATCGAAGATCTGGCAAAGAGCTATGGCGACAAGGCCACCACTTCAGAGATCACTTTCCCGGGAACCGAGGATGTAAAGGGATATTACGCGGATTCAAATTCCGCAGGTGAAGGCTCCGGCCTTTATATGTCAGCCATGGCCAGGGATTATATGGATGGTTATCTTCTGTTTGAATTTACCGAGCATAAAAGCGGCGATGAGGAAATGGATATGGCTGTGGGTGATGCCCTGGCTGCCATAATCGATTCACTCCAGTTCGCTCCTTATCCTGATGAGACTTCTTCGGTTTCACTGCTTCCTGCCTATGAGTATCCCGGTCCCGAGTCTTTTTATTATGAGGTGTATGGATATCTGGTGAAGGAACTGTCAAAGGGCTATGATGTTGCAGATGTGTGCATTCCCTGTGTGCAGATCATATCCGAGGATACAGTGGATGATGAGATACAGGTTTACGGATGCTTTGGTATCTGGAATTATGATCAAAACGGCGATGTGCTGGAGTGCGTATCCGGCGGCGCTTACCCCGGTCTTATACATGTAAAGAAGCTGGAAGATGGCGGCTATGAAGTCACCGGCATGGATGTGGTGGAAGACGGATCAAATTTCACTCCCAGCGCAAAAAAGATATTCGGCGATCACTATGATGAATTTGTAAAGGTGGAAGCGGATGCCGATGAAAGGGAAAAGGTAAGGGCACAGATCGTGTCCAACTATGTGGCCGCCAATGATCTTAATATCACGGCCATCAAGGATTACGGCTGGGATCCCGTTACCTTACCCGAAGAGAATATCGATACTTTTTACAGTAATTTATGATGGAATAAAACATTGATCATGTTCATACAGAGGTTCGTAAATGAAAGTTAAAGGGCTGCTCTTTTGAACAGCCCTTTTTTGATGAATTATTATTATGCGCGAATCTTGGCATTGGACAGCATCAGCTTGATACGGTTCAGCTGATTGACCTCCGAAGCACCGGGATCGTAGTCGATGGCCACTATGTTGGAGTCGGGGTGCCTGCGCCGCAGTTCTTTTATGACGCCCTTGCCCACCACGTGGTTTGGCAGGCAGCCGAAGGGCTGGGTGCATACTATGTTGGGGGCTCCGGAATGGATGAGCTCCAGCATCTCACCGGTCAAAAACCACCCTTCGCCGGTCTGATTGCCCAGAGATACGATCTCCTGGGCGTCTTTAGCGGTTTCTTCTATGCTCTGGGGCGGCGCGAAATGCACGCTCTTTTTTAATGCCCTGGTGGCAGGCAGACGCAGCAGTTCCACGGCCTTTATTCCCAGTTTTGAATTGAATTTCACACGTCTTGAAGTGCCCAGGTAATCGGCCTTGTATACCTGATTGTAGAAGCAGTACAAAAGGAAATTTAAAAGCTCCGGCACCACGGCCTCGGCTCCTTCTTCCTCTAAAAGTTCCACCAGATGATTGTTGGCGGCGGGCATGAACTTGACCAGTATTTCGCCCACCACCCCTACGCGGGGCTTTTCGATATCATTTACGGGGAGGGCGTCAAATTTCTCTACCACCTTTTTGCAAAGTCTGCTGTAGGAAAGGTATGAGGGATGCTTTGACACCAGGAAATCTATGCATTCTTCTTTGAGCTCTTCATGGAGCTTATTGGCAGAACCGGGAATGGCCTCATAAGGGCGCATCCTGTAGAGACATTTCATAAATATGTCCCCCAGAGCCACGGCATAGATAATGCGGGTAAACAGGTCGAGATTCAGCTTAAAGCCCGGATTGGGTTCAAGGCCCGACATGTTAAGCGAGATCACGGGAACCTGGGTGAGACCGGCCTTTATAAGGGCTCGTCTGATAAAGCTCACATAGTTTGTGGCGCGGCATCCGCCTCCTGTCTGGGTCATGAGTATAGCGGTGCGGTTTACGTCATAACGGCCCGAAAGCAGGGCTTCCATGATCTGTCCCACCACCATGATGGAGGGATAGCAGGCGTCGTTATTTACATATTTGAGACCCATGTTTATGGATTTTACTCCGTCATTCTGGAGCAGTTCAAAATTATAGCCTGCCATGGCAAAGGCGGGCTCTATTAACTCAAAATGAATGGGAGAGAGCTGGGGACAAAGGATGGTATATTTCTCCCTCATCTTCTCCGTGAAAAGAAGCCTCTTATAGGCGCAGGAATTAAGCTGTCGTTCCTCGTTTTCCCCACCGGCCTTTTTCTCATCATGTACCCTGAGGGCTGCGATGAGAGAGCGCACCCTGATGCGGGCGGCTCCCAGATTATTTACCTCATCTATCTTAAGACAGGTGTATATCTTGCCCGAGTCGGTGAGTATGTCCCCCACCTCGTCGGTGGTGACAGCATCCAGGCCACAGCCGAAGGAATTTAGTTGTATGAGATCCAGATCGTCCCTGGTCTTTACAAAATTGGCGGCGGCATAGAGCCTGGAGTGATACATCCACTGGTCCGAGACCATGAGAGGATGCTCTGCAGGCTGCTTTGTGCTGACACTGTCCTCTGTGAGCACCGCCAGGCCGTAGGAGTTTATAAGCTCGGGTATACCGTGGTTTATCTCGGGATCCACATGGTAGGGACGGCCTGCCAGAACTATGCCTCGTCTGTTATTTTCCTCCATCCACTTAAGGACTTCATCCCCCTTGTCGATGATATCCTGACGGGTTTTCTGAAGCTCATCCCACGCCTTGTCCACCGCTAAGACGATGGCTTTGGGATCCACCTCGGGAAAGGCTTCCATGAGTCGGGGATAGATGCAGTCCTTATCCGTAAAGGACATGAAGGGATGAATGAATTTTATCTCGCCCCTTGTGATCTCATCCACGTTGTTTTTGATATTCTCGGGATATGAGGTTACTATGGGGCAGTTGTAGTGGTTATTTGCATTGTCAAATTCCTCCCGCTCGTAAAAGAGGGAAGGATAAAATATGGTGGTGATACCTTTATTTATGAGCCACTGTATATGGCCGTGGGCCATCTTCGCGGGATAACATTCCGATTCTGAAGGTATGGATTCGATACCCAGTTCATAGAGCTTGTGGGTGGACTCGGGAGAGAGCACCACTTCGTAGCCTATTTCGGTAAGGAAGGTGAACCAGAAGGGGTAATTCTCATACATGTTGAGTACCCTGGGCACACCAATTTTTCCCCTGGGAGCCTCGTCCGCCGTAAGGGGCTCATAGTCAAAAATGCGATGAAGCTTGTATTCAAAAAGGTTGGGGATACCCTCTGCGTTTTTCTGTTTTCCGATGCCGCGCTCGCAGCGGTTGCCGGAGATGTATACGCGCCCGCCGGAGAATCGGTTCACCGTGAGACGGCAGGAATTGGTACAGCCCTTGCACTTGGTCATGGAGGTGGTGAACTCCAGTGAGTTTATCTGCTCGATTGAGAGCATGGTGGTCTGCTTTGCCTTCTTGCCGCTGTTGAAGCGTTCCCTTGCGATGAGGGCGGCACCGAATGCACCCATGATGCCGGCCAGGTCGGGTCTTATGGCTTCGCATTTTGCAGTCTTTTCAAAGGAACGAAGTACTGCGTCCGAATAAAAGGTTCCGCCCTGTACCACGATGTTTCGGCCAAGAGACGTGGCGTCCGAGACCTTGATCACCTTGAAAAGGGCGTTT
The DNA here is from genome assembly GCA_017441585.1 of Lachnospiraceae bacterium. Lineage (GTDB taxonomy): Bacteria > Bacillota > Clostridia > Lachnospirales > Lachnospiraceae > UBA1753. Next base: position 71,808 of record JAFRWW010000043.1, on the reverse strand, counting down.
TTGATGACTGAATAAGCCAGGCCTGCGGATATGTCATCCACCGTCGCGCCTTCCTTCTGGGCCTGCTTTACCTTTGAATTCATGAAAACGGTGCACCTGGATCCCAGGTCTATGGGATGCTTTGCAAAAAGTGCGCGCTGGGCGAACTCGTCCACACCAAGGTCCAGGGATTTGGCCAGGGTCTCTATGAAGGATCCGCACCCCGAAGAGCAGGCTTCGTTCAGCTGCACCGAGTCCACGGTATGATTCTTTATCTTTATGCACTTCATGTCCTGACCGCCGATGTCCAGGATACAGTCCACATCCGGATTAAAAAAGGCGGCGGCATAGTAGTGGGCTATGGTCTCCACCTCGCCTTCATCCAGCATGAGGGCAGCCTTAATGAGGGCTTCGCCGTAGCCGGTGGAGCAGGCGTAGCTTATCTTTGCCCCTGCGGGAAGATGAGCGTAGATCTCCTTTATCGCGTTAAGGGCGGTGGCCAGGGGTGAGCCGTTATTATTTGCATAAAAGGAATAGAGCAAAGATCCGTCTTCGGCCACCAGGGCAGCCTTTGTGGTGGTTGAGCCTGCGTCTATGCCAAGATAAGTGTTTCCCTTGTAAGTGGAGATGTCTTTTTTCTGAACCTTATGCTCATCATGCCTCTTACTGAAAGCATCATAGTCAGCCCGGGATTCAAACAGGGGCTCCATGCGCTGTGCTTCGAATTCTATTTTTACACCTGCGGTCAGTCTGTTCTTGATGGCTTTTAAGCTGCGGGTGCATTTCTCGTCATAATTGAGGGCCGAGCCTATAGCGGCAAAAAGATGGGAATTTTCGGGTGTGATGGCGTGTTCGTCATCGAGCTTTAATGTACGGATGAAGGCCGCCTTAAGCTCTGTCAAAAAGTGTAGGGGTCCGCCTAAGAAGGCTACGTGTCCCCTTATGGGCTTGCCGCAGGCAAGGCCCGAGATGGTCTGATTTACCACGGCCTGGAAGATGGATGCCGCCAGATCCTCCCTGGTGGCACCCTCATTTATCAGAGGCTGTATGTCAGTCTTTGCAAAAACTCCGCATCTGGCGGCTATGGTGTAAAGAGACTGATAGCTCTTTGCGTATTCGTTAAGTCCTGCGGCGTCTGTCTGCAGGAGTGATGCCATCTGGTCTATGAAGGAGCCGGTACCGCCTGCGCAGATACCGTTCATTCTCTGTTCCACATTACCGTTTTCAAAATATATGATCTTGGCGTCCTCGCCGCCCAGCTCGATGGCTACATCCGTAAGAGGTGCCTTTTCACGAAGGGCTGCGGATACGGCGATGACCTCCTGGATGAAGGGGATCTCCATATTTGAAGCAAGAGCCAGTCCTCCCGAGCCTGTGATGACGGGGTGTACCTTGAGATCTCCCAGCTCGCCCATGGCGTCGGAGATAAGGTTGCTCAAGGTCTCCTGTATGTTCGCGAAGTGTCTTTTGTACTGCGCAAAAAGGATATTATTGTTACTGTCAAGTATGGCAGCCTTCACCGTGGTGGAGCCAATATCTATTCCCAATTTGTATGATGATCTGTCGGACATTTGTTAAATAACCTCAATTTTATTCGTATATATAAAAACTATTCAGAACACCTCAAAATCTTCGATTTTTCGGTGTATTGGATTCCTCCAATATCCGTATCTCTAAAATATACCTTCCGTGAGCAAGCTCCCAAGGTATATTTTATAGATCCGGATGCTGTTCTGAATAGTTTCTTACACATTATAATGTAGGGAAATTTTTTTTTCAATGAGAAAAAGGTAACAAATTTTGTTGGGATTACCGATACTAAATGTGGTATAATTGCTTTGTATGTGTTTGTTTTTATCAGCGTTTCTGTCATCCTGAGCGAAGCGAAGGATCTTGATAGAGTGGGCTATATAATATAGCGGAGGTTTCAATGTTTAATTATAAAAAAATCTTAAGTTTTCTTATGATCTTTATCATGATGGTTACGTCATGTCCGGATATATATTCTGTAATGGCAGCCGAGGCTGACGATGTACAGTTGTATGAGGAGAGCGCCGAAAGCGGAGAAGCCGATGAAACTATTGCGGTTGAAGGTGTGGGTGAAACCACAGCGATCGATGGGGTGGATGAAACTGAAATCATCGATGAAACTGTGGAGGTAGAAGGTGTAGATGAAACTGTCGGAAATTCTGATAATTCCAATGAGTCTGAGTATATTGATGACTCTGAAACTTATGAAAAAAACACAGAGGCAAAAACTGCCGACGAATTAAAGGATGATGATGAACCCGAGGAAGAGGCTCTGGGTGATCTGCCCGCAGGCCTGATTCCTGTGTATTCCAACAGCAATTATGATACGTTTACACTGAATGATTCGGTGGTGATAGGCTATGCGAAGCTCAACGCACCCGCCTCCGGCAGGGCTACCTATTACTGCGCCACGGGTAATTCCGATGATCCTTCGGACGTTACCACCATCACGGTGCCCAGGCGCCTTGTTATGGTCAGGATCTATAAAAATGACGAGGATCTGGTGGGAACACAGGCGCTTTTGGATTATACAAAGGGATATTGTCTGGATCCGGAAGGATACGCCGTGGAGGTTCAGGGCGGTGAAGAGCGTAAGCAGGTGGTGGACCATATCGACATCGTCTATTACATCGACAACACTCAGGTCTTTAAGGTGATCGATAAGGAGGCTGATCCCGTCGCCGGCACACCCGAGGAGTGCCACTATGAGTATTCGGACGGCACCCGTGTGGCTGATAGCGATGTAAGGAAGGTAAATGAGAGAGAAAACGTAGTGACAAAGGATCTGTACATAGGTACTGCCTATGATGTGACGGATCTTGATAAGGATGTGTTTCATTTTGTGGATGTGCCCCAGGGGGCGGAGCTTAAGACCCGTGTGACCACTATATTGCTCCCCGCCGTCATCAGGTCGGATATCACTTATGACTTTTTCGAAGGTCTTAAAAATATGCGTGAAGTGAAGGTTTATGATTCCGGCAGTTATGACCGTTATTATGTGGATAATACCCCCATCCCCGAGTTTGATGAGGGCTACAGCTTCGTACGTTATGTGGCCGCCGGAACCGACTCCAAGGATAAGGATGACGAATCCGCCGTATTCACAAGCGGAGCCCTGGTGGATACCTGGACCAATGAGACCGGCGTCGTTTCAAAGATAGTATATTGTCCGCCTAAGTATCCCGCGGCTGTTTATAATTATTTCTTCGGTACCCAGAGCGGTTCCAAAACCATCATAGGAGATTATGCCTTTAAGGACTGTGTTAACCTTAAGACCATCCGCCCCGTGACTCCCGGGGTGCAGGTGATATGCAGGATAGGTGATCATGCCTTTGACGGCTGTGTCGCATTGGAGGAGGCTTCCGTATTCGGCACCTTTTTGACCCAAATAGGGGATTACGCATTTAAAGACTGCGAAAGCCTTAAGACGGTTACTTTCGACTCTACTGTCAGTACCTCTTTGGGAGTCAGCGTATTTGCAAATACCTCCATTTCCAAATTGGAGATCCCCGTGGGCTTTAATTATATGACGGGGGAGACCTTCAAGGACATGACAAAGCTGGAGCGTATCGATGTGGTGGAGGGATCCTTCTCAGGTGACGATGATATCAATCAGTATTACACCTCCATTGACGGCGTGCTGTATCGCTATGAAGTGGATGGCTATATCACCCAGCTTGAGGAACCTGACATTGATGAGGGCATACAGCTGGTATGTTATCCGTCTCTTTGCAAAACCAGTGCAAAATGTCCCGACGCAGGTTCCACTTTAAAGGATGAGATGTCATTTTCAGTTCCTTATCAGGTTACTTCCTTTGACGAGTATTGCTTCTATAAGTGTAATGAAGTTCAGAATATGTACTTCCCCAGCACCATTCTTTCTGTGGGACTTAACCGTTTTTATGAGTGTAAAAATCTGACAAACCTGTATTTTTATTCGGGACTTCCGAATTTTGAAGTCTCCTCCGGAAACTATGCCACTGTGGATTATTTCGGCGGCCCAAAGAAATATATGTATATTTATGCGGGAGAGGGGACTCCCATATATGAATATGCAGGGGCTAATTTTGACAAGCTTAAGATGCAGAGGGTGGCGCTTTATCATCCCGGGGATTATTCTTATATCTTCAACAATGACGATACTGCCACACTCCTGGAATATAAGCCTTCCGGCTCAAATGATACCATCGAGCATATCGTGATACCCAACTATGTGGAGAGCGCGGGAGTCAGATATACCGTCACGGGCGTCAACAGAGCTGCCATAGTAAACAAGGATATCAAATCCGTTTATTTCCTTCATGATATGAGAAATGTAGCCCTGGATGCTTTTTATAACGTGAGAAACAGGGACGACATAGATGATGAGAGAAATATAAACTGTACCAGACTGGCTGATATCTATGTGGAACCGGGCAATTTTAATATAGGCTCCGAGGAAGGCGTACTGTATTCCATGGCATGGGATAAGGAAAAACAGGAATATGTTCCTTCCGAACTGCTGTATTATCCGGTGGGTAACACGGCTGAGGAATTCACTACCATAGACGGTATATCAGTGCTTCCGGAGTTTGCTTTCTGGGGTGCTAAGAATCTGAAGAGCGTTAATATTTATGACACCGTGCAGGATATAGGCTACAGCTCAGGCATGGGAGAATCTCAGGAATACCTTTGCTTTGAGGGCTGTTCAAATCTTGTTTTTGTAAATATCATCCATTCCGATGGGCAGAAAGCCGCAAATATAAGGTACTATTCGGATAATGGAGTGCTTTATCGTTGGAATCCGAATGTTGACACTACCGGCGCACCGGTGACACTGGTGTATTATCCCAAGGGTAAAAGAGAAATGTCGGAAGACGGAACCTCCCCTGTATCATATGTGGTGGCTGACGGATGTCGGGAAGTCAGATATGTACAGGATTGTCCTTATCTCACGGGCATGGTCTTTCCCAAAAGTGTGACCACCATCGCGGATCAGGCGTTTTTGGGATCCACGGCCCTTTCATCCATCGAGTTTTTAAGTGAAGGAAAGGGGGACGGAATCACCACTATAGGTGAGGAAGCTTTTGCCTATACGGACATCTCTTCCGTCAGCATCCCTGCGGGCATCGTGGACATAGCGGACCGGGCTTTTTATGGATGTAACAGCATAGAGACCATACGCATAGAAGGAGATAAGCTTAAGCGCATAGGCGAAGAGGCTTTCAGTATCGCAAGGGATGATCCCTTGGGTATCAGCGAGCTTACCTCTGTTGAGATCGTATGTACCCTTGAAAATGAGACCGGTGGAAATCTTACCATAGGAAACGGTGCTTTTAAGGGCAACACTTATCTGAACAAGCTTACCATCACCAGCATGGGAAAGACCCAGATAGGCAGCAGTACTTTCCGCGATGCCTGGGCACTGAAGGAAATAAACATTACCAATACGGATATCACATCCATAGGCGTCAGGGCCTTCCAGAGCTGTAAGGAACTGCAGAGCCTTGATCTGGGAGATCTTAAGCATGTGGAACAGATACCCAATTACTGCTTCTATAATTGCAATGCCCTGGAGGATATCATCTTACCTAAAAATACGGAGGAGATCGGCGAGTATGCATTTAAGAACTGCTACGCCCTTGCCTCGGTTAATTTTGACGAGCTTAATTCCCTTAAGGTGATAGAGGATCAGGCCTTTGCAAATACAGGTTTCATCGCGGTTAACCTGCCTCCTGATCTGGTGACTTTGGGTGACTCGGCCTTCGCCTGGGATTCCAATAAGGGTACGGGACTATTGTCCACCATCTATGTGCCCGCAAGCGTCACCTTCTCTGACGGCGCAGGGAATTACCGTCTCGAAAACGGTAAGGGACCTTTCTACGATTATGGTCCTGAGACCTATGTTTACGGCATTTTGGGCTCCGATGTGGATCTGTATATCCAGTGGATGGATCAGAACGGTTATAAGCATCCTACCTTTGTGGGAGCCGAAGCTATGCCCGGCTCCCAGGTGGATCTTAGGGAATCCGTTATTGAAGTTTATAATGTGGGTGATGAACTGCCCATGCTGACGGCAGTGGTGAGCTCCATGGATGCGCTTCAGGATTATTCCGTCAGATGGTATGTGATGGATCCTATCATCGCGGAAGTTATTGATGAGACCTTTGACGGTATCAATACCAGTACCTGCAAAGTGCGTGGCAAAAAACTGGGGAGCACCAGGATATACGCCATCAACAAGCAGACCGGAGCTTCGGATTACTGTGTGGTAAATGTCAAAAATGCGGATATCGAGGTGAATCCTTCGGATGAAAATAAACAGAACGTGAACGGTCTGGTGCTGCCAAAGAGTATCATCCTTAACTGCAAAGGGACTCTTACAAAGACAGCTCTTAACGCCACGTCCAATCCTCCCAGAAAGATTTATTACAGATCCAATAACAAGAGGGTGGTCAAGGTCAACAGAAAAGGCATAGTCACCGGAAAGAAGCAGGGCCAGACCACCATAACCGCCTATGCGGGAGCTAATGATACCTATGTGGAGGCACAGGTGGAGGTCACCGTATTTAAGCCCACCATCAGTCTGGACAAGAAAAAGGTCATCTTGAATTCCCAGGGCGGCGAGGAGGACATGCAGGCTGTGGTGAATGTGTCACATTTCGGCGCTTTCAATGATGTGGAGTGGGTTTCAAGTAAGCCTTCCGTCTTTACCGTGGAGGGTGATAATGAACGCGCCACCATCAAGGCGGTTCCCGGATGTCCCGGCGGCAAAGGCTATGTCTTTGCATACTGTAACGGCATCAAGGCAAAATGTAAGGTAGTCGTGACCAAGGCAGGCACATCGCTTAATACCACGTCGATCCTTCTGTATGCCGGACAGACCGAGGTGGAGACCTATCAGCTTAAGGCTACCGTCACTGGCAAAAAGAAGGAAGTTATCTGGGAAAGCCTGGATCCCGATATCGCCAACGTGGATCAAAAGGGTCTGGTCACAGCAGTGGCACCCGGTAAGGCACTGGTAACGGCTACCTGTAACGGCATATCGGCAACCTGTACCGTGAACGTAATACAGTCCTATATCAAGCTGTACGGGCCTAACAGCGGCGATGCTTCCGAAGAACAAAAATCCATCGTCATCAATGCAAACGGAGATAACAAGGTACAGCTTCGTGCAAGGGTAGTGGGCCGTGATGATACCGTGAGCTGGACCAGTGAGTCCGTGAACACCTTCACTGTGGATCGTGAGGGCCTTCTGACAGGCAAGAGCGGCGGCACTGCAAACGTGCTGGCCAAGGCAAACGGCGATACCGCCACCTGCTCGGTTACCGTCATTGACAATTATACGAGGCTGGATTATTCTAAAATAACGCTTTATATGTCAGGCTCCAACGCCGATAAGATGATCACCTTAACGGCCATGATAAACGGTGCCGACACCACCAGGGCTGTGACCTGGGAGGCTGAGGATGGAGAGATCCTGTCAAAGGGTGCCACAGATACCCACGCCACCATGACCGACTCTGAGTACGAGGGCACTTCATCCTGTACCTTTACGGCCTTGAAAGAGGGTACCACCAGGGTTAAGGTGACAAGCAACGGCGTGAGTGCGTATTGCACCGTTACGGTGAAGAAATAATAATTGCAGTATTCTGAAATGGATCATGATATTGCCATTCGGTAGATTTACTGCCATTTGGCAGATTTACTGCCATTCGGTAGATTTACTGCCATTTGGTAGATTTACTGCCATTTGGTAGATTTACTGTCATCCTGAGGAGCAAAGCGACGAAGGATCTTGAAAGATGAGGCTTTAATATAACTCTATTCTGACAGGATTCTTCATTACGATCAGAATGACAAATAATATAAAATTAAGTTGAGGTAGAACATGAATATATATGATCTTGAGCGCAAGTTCGGGAAGTTTGCCATCCCGAACCTGTCACTTTATATTGTCTGCATGTATGCACTGGGATATGTTATCGAAATCGCCTTGCCAGGAGCATATCAGTTGATCACACTCAATCCACATGCCATCATTCATAATTTACAGCTGTGGCGTATCTTCACATGGCTTCTGATCCCGCCATACGCCTTTGGAATATTCACGATCATAAATATCTTTTTCATATACAGCATCGGCCGTATCCTGGAGCGGATATGGGGAAGTTTCAGATATACCTTTTATGTGTTTTCAGGGATCCTTTTTGTGCTGATAGGTGCATTTGTGCTTTATGGCGTAGGAGGATTGCTTCTTCATATTCCTGCAGATGCCATGGGCCAGTATATCAGTAACTGTACGTCGACCTATTACATAAACGTATCCGTGATCATGGCCTTTGCCATGACGGTGCCGGATATGCAGGTGCGGTTCATGTTTATAATTCCCATCAGGATGAAGGTGTTGGCTTATATCGAGGCTGCTTTTATTCTTTGGGATATGGCTTCGTATGTGATGTCTTTCAAGATTTACTCTATTGTGCCCAATGCGATCATTATACTTTCCGTATTGAATTTTATCATCCTCATGGTAATGAACCGCAGAGGCAGGAGACCATCGGGTCCCGTATTTAAGAGTAACAGCCCTAGGCCTAAGTCTTATAAGGGCTTTTCCGTCCACAAGGGAGCTTATGATCCCGAATCCCGCCCCATGCATAAATGCGCAGTCTGCGGCGTCACGGAAAAGGACGCCCCCGATATGACCTTCAGATACTGTTCAAAGTGCAAGGGCAGTTTTGAATACTGTGAGGATCATCTCTTTACCCATACTCATGTGGAATGAAATGTTTTAATGATCAGGATATAAGGGCTTTTCTAGGATTAGTACAGAGAATAGACCGGATTAAATTTTTTTGGAGGATTAAATGAATATAAGTGAAAAATATGAACTGAAAGAAAAAAGAGAAGTGGAGGAGTTAAAGAGTACCGGTTACCTTTTGTCTCACAAAAAGACCGGCGCCAGGATCTTTGTGCTGGAAAATGAAGATGATAACAAGGTTTTTTATATCGGCTTCAGGACTCCGCCCCAGGACAGCAGGGGCGTTCCGCATATAATGGAGCATTCCGTGCTCTGCGGTTCGAAGAAGTATCCCCCCAAGGATCCTTTTGTGGAGCTGGCAAAGGGCTCCCTTAACACTTTTCTGAATGCCATGACATATCCGGACAAGACCGTATATCCTGTGGCCAGCTGCAATGACAAGGATTTTAAGAATCTTTGCGACGTGTATATGGACGCCGTATTTCATCCAAATATCTATGACAGGCCCCAGATCTTTAAGCAGGAGGGCTGGCATTACGAGGTGGAAGGCGGGATGGATATTAACGGCATATCCTGCGACACCGAAGATGGAACCGCCTGTGATACATGCGAAAAATCACATGATTGTGAGGCTCTCAAGGCAGCACTGTCCGAGATGGCTGATAAAGCTTCCGGAGACAGTGAGATCACGATAAACGGCGTGGTCTACAATGAGATGAAGGGAGCATATTCCTCACCGGATGAGGTCATAGGCAGAAAGGCCATGCAGACTCTTTATCCCGATACCTGCTATGCCAATGATTCCGGCGGAGATCCGCAGGATATACCTTCCCTGTCATATGAGGACTTTATCGCTTTTCATAAGCGCTATTATCATCCATCGAATTCCTATATCTACCTGTACGGAAACTGTGATATGGCGGAGCGTCTTGACTGGCTGGATCAGGAGTATCTGTCAAAATATGACCGCATAGATCCGGCGACGGATATAAAATTCCAGCAGCCTTTTGATGAGATGAAGACGGTGGAGATGGAGTATGGTATTTCCGCGGAGGAGCCTGTAGAAAACAATACTTATTTTGATCTGGGATATGTGGTGGATACGGTGCTGGACCGCAATCTTTACCTCGCTTTCCAGATACTGGACTATACGCTTTTGTCCGCTCCCGGAGCGCCTCTTAAGGATAAGCTCATAAAGGAAGGCATCGGCGCCGATGTCATGGGTGGATATGAAAACAGCATATATCAGCCCACCTTTTCCATAACCGTCAAAAATGCAAAATATGAAGATAAGGACCGTTTTATCGGCCTGGTGAGGGATACTCTGGAAAATCTTTGCGCCGAAGGCCTTAATAAAAAGGCTCTGGAAGCCGGCATAAACTATTTTGAATTCAAGTATCGTGAGGCGGATTTCGGGTCTTATCCCAAGGGATTGATGTATGGTCTACAGTGTCTTGACAGCTGGCTCTATGATGAGTCTGACCCCTTTATGCACATAAGTGCCGTCAGCACCATAGAGTTCCTTAAGGGTCAGATCGATACCGGATATTTTGAGCAGCTGATCAGAAAGTATATCTTGGATAATAAGCACTGTGCCTTCGTGATAGCTAAGCCGGTCAGGGGCCTTACGGATATAAATGATAAGAAACTGGCCGATAAGCTGGAAGCGTACAGACAGTCTTTAAGTGAGGATGAGGTTAAGGCCATTGCCGCAGATACGGTGGCGCTTAAAAAGTATCAGGAGGAGCCTTCCACCCAGGAAGAACTTTTGACTATACCTCTTTTGGAGATAGCAGATATTGATAAGAAGATAAAGCCTTCCTGCAATGAATACTCCGAGGAGGACGGTATCAGATATCTGTTTCATGAGGTGGATTCAAACGGTATAGGATATCTGAATATCATGTTTGAGATGGCTAATGTGCCTGCCGAGTATCACGGTTATGTGGGACTTTTGAAGAGCCTGATGGGGCTGATCTCCACGGAGAATTATTCATATTTTGAGCTGACCAATGAGATTAATGCACAGACCGGCGGCATGAGCGTCAACGTGTCGCCATACAGAAAGGTGGGTTCCCAGGAATTTACTTCATATCTGGTGCTGGAGGCTTCATATCTGTATGACAAACTGGACTTTGTGATCAGGATGGCTAAGGAGATCCTTTTCAGGGAAAAACTGGAGGAGCATGACCGCATCAGGGAAATTCTGATGATGACAAAGAGCCGCTTCCAGATGGCTATGATGTCTGCGGGACATTCATTCGCTGTGGGCAGGATGGATTCCTATTATCACGGCGTATCCGCATTTTCCGATGCCATAAGCGGGTTTGAGTATTACAGATTTGTGGATGAACTTCTGGCCGATTTTGATAACAAGAAAGAGGAAATATCGAAGAAACTAAGGGAGGTGCTGAAACTCACCTATCTCAAGGCCAATCTGCTGGTGGACTTTGGCGGCAGCAGACAGGCGTATGAGGAGTTAAAGGGAAAGATAGCTGATTTTGCGGCAGAGCTTTTCGATGAGAAGCCTGTGAAGGCCGAGTGCAGAAAGGCGCTGGGAGCTTTGAATGAAGGCTTCAAGTGCGCTTCCCAGGTGCAGTATGTGGCCATGGGCGGAGATTATATGGCTGCGGGCTTTAAGTATAACGGCGCTCTTAAGGTGCTTAAGTCCATTATGTCCTATGAGTATCTATGGAAGAATGTAAGGCTTTTAGGCGGTGCTTACGGAGGCATGTTCAAGGTTAACTGTTTCGGATACCTTGACTTTGTTTCATACCGTGATCCGAATCTGGACCGCACGCTGGAAGTATATAAAGAGGCCTTTGATTATGTGCTGGGCTTTGATGTGTCTGACAGGGATATGAGGAAGTTTATTATAGGGACCATATCCGAGACTGATGTTCCCCGCACGCCCCATATGCAGGCCGACCGGAGCCGCGGCATGTTCCTCCAGGGCATAACTGATGAGTTCGTCCAGAAGGAAAGGGATGAGGTACTCTCCTGTGATGTCAATACCATCAGGGGACTTTCGGCTTATCTTAAGGCGGTGATCGACCAGGGGTATCTGTGCGTCATCGGCTCTGAGAATAAGGTGGAAGAGTGTAAGGATAAGTTTAAGGAAGTTAAGAATCTGTTTTAGGATGTTTTTTTGAGAACACCTTTAAGAGAAGATTTTTTAAGAGATATTTCTTTTAGAGATATCATTATGTGTGGATGGTGTTATAAGGATATACGGACGAAATAGAGGGAAACTGTTTTAGTACGTATAAAAAATGTGTAATAATACGGACGAAATAAATGAAAAGCCAATTTCGTAGGTATGATGTCATGAAGGCATACGGACGAAACAGAGGCAGACTGTTTTAGTACGTATAAAAAATGTGTAATAATACGGACGAAATAAATGAAAAGCCAATTTCGTAGGTATGGTGTCATGAAGGCATACGGACGAAACAGAGGCAGACTGTTTTAGTACGTATAAAAAATGTGTAATAATACGGACGAAATAAATGAAAAACCAATTTCGTAGGTATGATGTCATGAAGGCATACGGACGAAACAGAGGAAAACTGATCTGGTTCGTATAAAAAACGAAGAATAATACGGACGAAATAAATGAAAAGTCAATTTCGTAGGTATGATGTCATGAAGGCATACGGACGAAATAGAGGCAGACTGTTTTAGTACGTATAAAAAATGTGTAATAATACGGACGAAATAAATGAAAAGCCAATTTCGTAGGTATGGTGTCATGAAGGTATACGGACGAAACAGAGGAAAACTGTTTTAGTACGTATGAAAAATTCTGAATAATATGGAATAATACAGACGAAATAAATGAAAAGTCAATTTCGTGGGTATGGTGTCATGAAGGCATACGGACGAAACAGAGGAAAACTGTTTTAGTACGTATAAAAAATGTGTAATAATACGGACGAAATAAATGAAAAGTCAATTTCGTGGGTATGGACTTACAGGATAAGGAAGAGGAATGATGAAGAAATCGGGATTTGCGGCGCTCATAGGACGGCCGAACGTGGGTAAATCCACGCTGATGAATAATATAATCGGGATGAAGATAGCCATCACATCGCCGAAGCCTCAGACTACGAGGAACAGGATCAGGACTGTGTATACCGAGGAAAAAGGTCAGATAGTATTTCTGGATACCCCCGGCATGCATTCGGCAAAGAATAAACTGGGTGATTACATGGTGGCTGTGGCAGAGCATACCCTTAAAGATGTGGACGTCATCCTCTATCTGGTGGAGGCCAGAGACCAGATCCATCCAGAGGATAAAAAGATCATCGAGAAATTAAAGCACACCGACACTCCCGTGATCCTTATCATCAACAAGATAGACAAGATAAAAAAAGATGAGGTGCTGGGAGTCATAGCAGCCTACTCAAAGGAACATGAATTTGCCGAGATAGTGCCGGTTTCCGCGCTTAAAGGGACAAATAAGGAAGAACTTATAAATACCATATTTGAGTATTTGCCTGAGGGGATGCCTTTCTATGATGAAGATACAGTCACTGACCAGCCTGAAAAACAGATCGCGGCAGAGATGGTGAGAGAGTCGGCTCTGTATTTACTGTCCGATGAGATTCCCCATGGAATAGCCGTAGCCATAGATGCCATGACGGAGACGTCGAAACTGGTGACCATTGAAGCCACCATAATCTGTGAGCGCGATTCACACAAGGGCATCATCATAGGAAAGGGCGGAAGCATGCTCAAGCAAATCGGTATCAGGGCCAGGGGACAGATTGAGCGTATGCTGGGCTGTCACGTGAATCTTAAGCTTTTTGTTAAGGTGAAAAAGGACTGGCGGGATTCCGATTACCTTGTTAAGAATTTTGGATATGACAAGAAGGAATTGTGAGATTATATAATTTGACCTATTGTCATTTACGAGGAGTGAAACGAAGAAGAATTCTGAAAGATTAAATCATCTGAAAAAATGGAATTGTTAGTGGCCTGAGTAAAAGCATGGCATAAATGAAATGAATCAATTCATAACAACACAGGCGATAGTCCTGAAAACTTCAAATCTGGGAGAGTATGACAAGCGACTGGTCATGCTGACTTCGGATTTCGGTAAGATAACAGTTTTTGCAAAGGGAGTAAGACGTCAGAACAGTAAGTTTCTGGCAGCCTGCTCTCCTTTTTCGTATGGACAGCTCCAGGCTTTTCCCGGCAGGGATGCCTATTCCTTCATGGATTTTGCCGTTAGTGAGTTTTTTGAAAAGCTGAGAAGTGACTTTGAGGCTTCCTGCATGGGAATGTATTTTCTGGAAGTGGCGGACTATTATACCAGAGAAAATAATGATGACCTGGAGATGTTTAAGCTTTTGTACACGTCACTGCGCGCACTGACAAAGACCTGTGGGGCCGAGCCTGTGCTGGATCAGAATCTTGTCCGTCGAGTGTTTGAATTAAGGACGCTGATGGTGAACGGCGAATATCCCGGCAGGGATAACATGGATAAGCTTTCGGAGGGGGCTGAGTATGCTCTATATTATGTGGAGACTGCTCCTTTAAAGAAACTGTTTGCTTTTTCAGTGAGCGATAATGTGCTTGCCGAGATCAGTGATCTGTGTGACGATCTGTGCAGGCGTTTCATTGGCCGGCATTTCAACAGCCTGGATATGATCCTGACCTGAATTCTAGGCTGATACGGGATAATAAAGTTTGTGTGGTAAAATTTTATCATTTATGTTAAAATATATTGGTTTTTTAAGCAGTTTGAGAGAGACCGGTCACGAAAACTGTCAGAGGGAGTTTTTGAAACAAAGGGACGTATGAGCGCATACGATAATCGGGACAGACAAAGACGCCGCAGAGGGACGCGCCGCAGGAAAAATAAGAGAAAGCGTGCGCGGATCATTCGGGCTTATATTTTAAATATACTGGCGCTGCTGTTTTTGATAGGGATGATTGTACTCATTTTTAAAGGTATCGGCGGGATATTCAAGGACAGTTCAAAGGATGCTTTCTCAGTTTCCGAGGATGCTGCCGATGGAGATGGCTCCATCGAGGATACTGATGCAGGCGAAACCTTTATTGACATTGCAAAAGATCACACCCTTAAGGTTACGGTGAATGAAAACTTTGAAAAGGGCAGATATAATGAAGATGAGCTTAAGTCCTTTGTGGAAGATGAGATAAAGACCTTTGAGACTACCTCAGCTTCACCGAAGCCGGTTAAATTAAAAAACGTGAATGTTTCAAAGGGCCGGGCCAGGCTGGTGATGGAATATGACTCTGACGCCAGCTACAGGCTGTTTAACGGAGAGGAACTGTACGTGTGTCCCGTGGATAATCTTGGAAAATACGGGATCAGTGCGGATGCATCCTTTTATAAGGAAGACGGGAGCAAGCTTTTGTCTTTCAGGAAGGATGAGATTAAGGGGTACATGGCGGCTGTCACCGGCGAGCGGGCAGAGCTTAAGGTCCCGGGTAAAATTTTGTACTACAGTGATAATGTGACCCTGACCGGTAAAAAGAGCGCCGTGTGTGACGGCGACGGCAGGGCTTATGTTATATATAAAAGAGCTTTGTTTGAAAAGAAAGATGAGTGAAACAAAGAATGAAATGAAGGAAGGTTCCCAAGTTTCATTATGAAAGGAGAAATAAAATGGAATACACAATGGAGAAAATCGCCGCGCTGGCAAAGGCAAGAGGGTTCGTATATCCGGGCTCAGAGATCTACGGAGGACTGGCTAATACCTGGGATTACGGAAATCTGGGCGTGGAGCTTAAGAACAACGTAAAGAAGGCCTGGTGGCAGAAGTTCATCCAGGAGAATAAGTACAATGTGGGCGTGGACTGTGCTATCCTGATGAATCCCCAGACCTGGGTGGCATCAGGACACCTGGGCAGCTTTTCCGATCCTTTGATGGACTGCAAGCAGTGCCATGAGAGATTCCGTGCGGATAAGATAATAGAGGATTATGCGGCCGAGAAAGGTATCACCCTTGAAAAGAGCGTGGATGCTTTCTCACAGGAGGAGATGGCTGAGTTCATTAAGAGCAACAACGTGCCCTGTCCTTCCTGCGGCGGACATGAGTTTACCGATATCAGACAGTTTAACCTGATGTTTAAGACCTTCCAGGGCGTGACGGAGGATGCCAAGAATACGGTTTACCTTCGTCCCGAGACGGCCCAGGGTATATTTGTCAATTTCAAAAATGTACAGCGTACTTCCAGAAAGAAGATACCCTTTGGTATCGGTCAGATAGGAAAGTCCTTCAGAAATGAGATCACTCCCGGTAACTTTACCTTCAGGACCCGTGAGTTTGAGCAGATGGAGCTGGAGTTCTTCTGTGAGCCCGATACCGATCTTGAGTGGTTTGCATATTGGAAAAAGTTCTGTATCGACTGGCTCAAGAGCCTGGGCATGAAGGATGAGCAGATGAGAGTCAGGGATCATGAGAAGGAAGAGCTGTCCTTCTATTCCAGGGCTACCACGGATATCGAGTTCCTCTTCCCCTTTGGCTGGGGCGAGCTCTGGGGCATAGCTGACAGAACCGACTATGACCTGACCCAGCATCAGAATGTATCCGGTCAGGATATGACATACTTTGATGATACAAAGAATGAGAAGTATCTGCCCTTCGTCATCGAGCCTTCACTGGGTGCGGACCGTGTGGTTCTTGCTTTCCTTTGCGCAGCCTATGACGAGGAGAATATAGGAACCGAAGAGGCTCCCGATGTACGTACGGTACTGCATTTTCATCCCGCTCTGGCGCCCGTAAAGATCGGCGTGCTGCCTCTTTCAAAGAAGCTTTCAGAGCCTGCAGAGAAGGTGTTCGATATGCTCACTGCCAAGTACAACTGTGAGTTTGACGACAGGGGTAATATCGGAAAGAGATACCGCAGGCAGGATGAGATCGGTACTCCTTTCTGCGTGACCTATGACTTTGATTCCGAGACGGATAACGCGGTTACCGTCAGATTCAGGGATTCCATGGAGCAGGAGAGAGTGGCTATAGCGGATCTTTTGGATTACTTTGAGGATAAGTTTAAGTTTTAAATAATGGTCATTCAGACTGTAAGGGATGGACTGACTGTGTAGGGCAAGAGCATAAGAAAGATCCTTCCTGTTGCTTCGCAACCCCTCGTCATTCGTCATAAGGGGTACCACGTAGTGGTGGATTCCTTATGACACCAAAAGGGCGGCATCACACCACTTCGTGATGTGATATGCGTCGGATGAAGCCTCAGGATGATTGTTATTATTGTCATTTTCATAGTATATCTTGTCATTCTGAGCGAAGCGAAGAATCTTATTAGTGGAGGTATGGTATGGGGAAAAAAGCTGATATAGCGATAATCGGAGCAGGACCTGGAGGCATCTTTGCGGCATATGAGCTGATAAAGCTGGATCCTTCTTTGAAGATAACCGTGTTTGAGGCGGGCTTTCCTTTGAGTGAGAGGAAATGTCCCATAAACACAGGCAAGGTGAAAAGCTGCATTAAGTGTCCTACCTGCGCCATAATGAAGGGCTTTGGCGGGGCCGGTGCCTTTTCTGACGGAAAATACAATATCACCAATGATTTCGGCGGTACCCTGTACGAATACATAGGTAAGGAAGAAGCCATTGAGCTGATGAAGTACGTGGACGGCATCAATATGACCAACGGCGGTGAAGGAACTCACATGTTTTCCACCGCGGGAAGCGGCTTTAAAAAGCTCTGCCTTCAGAATAAGCTGTCATTGCTGGATGCTTCCGTGAGACACCTGGGCACTGATAAGAATTATGTGGTGCTGGGCAATATCTATGACCAGCTCAAGGACAAGGTGGAATTCCTTTTTCACACTCCCGTGGACAGCGTGGAAGTGACCGAAGATAAACGCTATAAGGTGATCTATGAGGGTGATACTCTGGAGGCGGATAAGTGTATCATATCCGTGGGAAGGAGCGGCAGCAAGTGGATGGAGAGCCTGTGTGAGAAACTGTCCATCCCTACCAGTTCGAACCGCGTGGACATAGGCGTCAGGGTGGAACTCCCGGCGGTTATCTTTTCACATTTGACGGATGAGCTCTATGAGAGTAAAATAGTTTACCGCACGTCAAAGTTTGAGGACAGGGTGCGTACCTTCTGTATGAACCCCAACGGCATCGTGGTAAATGAAAATACCAACGGCATCGTGACGGTGAACGGACATAGCTTTGAGGACCCTCAGAGGAAGACTGACAATACCAATTTCGCCCTGCTGGTGGCTAAACATTTTTCCGAGCCTTTCAAGGATTCAAACGGATACGGCGAGAGTATAGCCCGGCTTTCAAACATGCTGGGAGGCGGAGTCATAGTACAGCGCTTCGGCGATCTGGAAAGAGGCCGCCGTACCAATGAAAAGAGACTCCGTGAGAGTACGGTGAGACCGACTCTGGCGGCTACTCCCGGAGATCTGTCCCTGGTACTGCCCAAGCGCATATTGGATGGCATCATCGAGATGGTACATGCCCTTGATAAGATCGCGCCGGGCACTGCCAATGACGATACCCTGCTGTATGGCGTGGAAGTTAAGTTCTATAACATGGAAGTTAAGCTCACCGAACAGCTGGAGACGAATTATCCCGGACTGTATGTGATAGGAGACGGCTCCGGAGTGACCCACTCCCTGTCCCATGCATCGGCTTCGGGCGTATTCGTGGCCAGGACCATAGCCGGAGTGCAGGGCAAGTAAGGTGTGATGCCCGGTTGTTTTTGAGATTTGGTACGGACGAAACTGTGAAATGGTAATTTTGTCCGTATTGGAAAAAATGCGATACAGACGAAACCAAGAAAAATGTAATTTAGTCTGTATCTGAAGAAAAATATGGTACAGACGAAACTGTGAAAAAGGTAATCTCGTCTGTATCGGAAAAAATGCGATACAGACGAAACCAAGAAAAATGTAATTTAGTCTGTATTTAAAGAATGAAATGATACATACGAAAACGTGAAAAAGGTAATCTAGTCTGTATCGGAAAAAATGCGATACAGACGAAACCAAGAAAAATGTAATTTAGTCTGTATTTAAAGAATGAAATAATACATACGAAACTGTGAAAAAGGTAATCTAGTCTGTATCGGAAAAAATGCGATACAGACGAAACCAAGAAAAATGTAATTTAGTCTGTATTTAAAGAATGAAATGATACATACGAAAACGTGAAAAAGGTAATCTCGTCTGTATTGGAAAAAATGCGATACGGACGAATCAATGAAAAACGCAATTTCGTACGTACCGGAATTACACAATAGAATTAATAGAATCGAGATGAATCTAATTTAAAATGGAAACCTACAGAATACTCGATGATCTGGCGATCATCGTGATCACCGCAAAGATTCTCGGGCTTTGCGCAAAGAAAATCAAGATCCCCGAGGTGGCGGGCGAGATTATCGCCGGAATTCTCATCGGTCCCTGCCTTTTGGGACTGGTGCAGCCCAAAGAATTCATATCCCAGATGGCTGAGATCGGAGTAGTGCTCCTGATGTTTTCGGCAGGACTGGGAACGAACCTTAAAAAACTGATAAAGACCGGCCCTCAGGCTTTGCTCGTAGCCTGTGTGGGAGTGGCGGTGCCGCTGTATGGAGGATATCTGCTCCACAGCTTTTTCTTTGGCTTTTCCCACCCGGGGGATATGGAGTTTTACAAAGCTCTGTTCACCGGCTGTATTATGACGGCTACCTCCGTATCCATCACGGTCCAGGTGCTCAAGGAACTGGGACATCTTAACGGTAAGGTGGGGACATTGATCATGTCCGCAGCCATAATCGATGATGTCATAGGCATTATAGTGCTGACCTTTGTGATCGGTTTTGTGTCGGAGGATGTGGAACCCACTTCGGTGGTGATGCACACGGTCCTTTTCTTTGTGTTTGCCCTGGGGGTGGGCGTGATATTGTATCATGCCTTTAAGTGGATGGATAACAGATATCACAGGATGCGCCGGCTTCCCATTTTCTCGCTTGCCGTGTGTCTGGCCCTTGCCTTTGTGGCTGAAAAGTTTTTCGGTATAGCGGACATCACCGGCGCCTTTGTGGCAGGCGTGATCCTTTGCTCCATAGAGGATTCCGATTATATAGCGGAAAAAATGGATGTGTCTTCCTACATGTTCTTTGGCCCCATATTTTTTGCTTCCATAGGAATAAAGACCCAGTTTGACCATATAGACGGTAGTATGATAGTATACAGTCTGCTGTTTGTGTTTGTGGCCCTTATCACAAAGATCATAGGCTGCGGTCTGGCAGGAAAACTGTTTAAATATAACAACAAGGACGCCCTTAAGATAGGTGTGGGCATGATGACAAGGGGCGAGGTGGCCCTCATCGTGTCACAAAAAGGATTGTCGGCGGGACTTATGGAGGCGAAGTATTTTACCCCGGTCATCCTTTTGATCATCGTATCTTCTCTGGTGACGCCCATAGCGCTCAAGCTTTTGTATTCCGGTGAATCACCGGTTCAGGAGGCCACGGCTTCGGGCGGAGAGGAAGATTTCGTGGATTCTTACTGATGATGTGTTTTTGTGTCATTCAAAAGGGTTTAAAAGAGATAAGAAAAATAGTCTGGTAGAAGCATTCAATCCTGAATGGAAGGACTATTATGATTTATTATAAAGATCCTTCGCTGCGCTCAGGATGATAGAGGGTAAAGATTATCAAAGTGAGTAAGCTCATTGTAATAAATGATTAATAGATCTTCGATTAATAGATGTCGAATAATAGATGTTCGGTTAATAAATGATCAATAAATAAAAAAAGGAGAAAAAATATTCCATGGAAAAGTACGGCGTAAATGAACTGAGAAAAATGTTTCTTGACTTTTTTGAGGAGAAAGGTCATCTGAAGATGAAGTCCTTTTCCCTGATCCCCCATAATGACAATTCCCTTCTTCTGATAAATTCGGGAATGGCGCCCCTCAAGCCCTATTTTACGGGTCAGGAAGTGCCCCCCAGGCGCAGGGTGACCACCTGCCAGAAGTGTATCAGAACAGGCGATCTGGAGAATGTGGGTAAAACTGCCCGCCATGGTACTTTTTTTGAGATGCTGGGTAACTTTTCCTTCGGTGACTATTTCAAGGAAGAGGCTATTTCCTGGTGCTGGGAGTTTCTGACTGAGAGAGTAGGTCTTGATCCCGACAGGCTCTATCCTTCCATTTATCTTGAGGATGATGAGGCCTTTGAGATCTGGAATAAGAAGATAGGCATTCCTGCCGAGAGGATATTCCGTTTCGGCAAGGAGGATAATTTCTGGGAGCACGGCTCAGGCCCCTGCGGTCCCTGTTCAGAGGTTTATTATGACCGTGGAGAGACGTACGGCTGCGGCAAGCCCGATTGTACCGTGGGCTGTGACTGTGACAGATATATGGAGATCTGGAACAATGTATTTACCCAGTTTGACAATGACGGACAGGGTAATTATTCCGAGCTGGCACAGAAGAATATTGATACCGGAATGGGTCTTGAGAGACTGGCTTCCGTGGTTCAGGATGTGGATTCCATTTTTGACGTGGATACCATCTACGCCCTGCGTTCCCATGTGTGCCAGCTGGCAGGAGTGGAGTACAAAAAAGACTATGACACGGACGTTTCCATCCGTATAATCACTGATCACATGCGTTCTGCCACTTTCATGATCTCTGACGGCATCATGCCTTCGAACGAGGGCAGAGGCTATGTGCTGCGCCGTATCATTAGAAGGGCTGCGCGTCAGGGAAGAAAACTGAATATTGATGGGCTTTTCCTGGCAAAGCTGGCTGAGACGGTCATCGAGGGCTCAAAGGACGGATATCCCGAGCTCATGGAAAAGCATGACTTCATCATCAATAATCTTACCAAGGAAGAGGAGCAGTTCAATAAGACCATCGATTCCGGTCTTTCCATTCTGGCTGAGTATGAAGAGAAGCTTAAGAGCGAAAACAGTGAGGTTCTTAGCGGTGAGGATGCCTTCAGGCTTTATGATACCTTCGGTTTCCCCATCGATCTGACAAAGGAGATACTGGAAGAAAAGGGCCTTAAGGTGGATGAAGAAGGCTTTAAGAAATGCATGCAGGAGCAGAAGGAAAAGGCAAGGGCAGCCAGAAAGACCACCAATTATATGGGTGCCGACGCCACAGTCTGGGATGATTATGATGCAAATG
Organism: Lachnospiraceae bacterium; assembly: GCA_017441585.1. Classification (GTDB taxonomy): domain Bacteria; phylum Bacillota; class Clostridia; order Lachnospirales; family Lachnospiraceae; genus UBA1753. The sequence continues at coordinate 49,922 of JAFRWW010000043.1, read as the reverse complement.
TGACCAGCGTCTTTGACGGCTATGACAAGCTGACCATGGAGCAGAGCATATCTGCCATGGCAGTCATAGAGGAGGACGGCACCAGTATCACCGAGGTGTTAAGTGAGGGGCAGAACGGCTGTATAGTTACTCCCGTTACTCCTTTTTATGCTACTATGGGCGGTCAGGAAGGCGATACCGGTATCATCAAGACTGCCGAGGGTGAATTCGAGGTTACCGCTACGGAGAAGCTTACCGGTAACAGGATCGGTCATTACGGCGTGGTCAAGGCCGGCGTGATAAAGACCGGTGATAAGGCTATCCTCAGTGTGGATGAGACAAGACGTCATAATATCTGCCGCAACCATTCGGCTACACATCTTCTTCAGAAGGCTCTTCGCGAGGTGCTGGGAACCCATGTGGAGCAGAGCGGTTCATATCAGGACGGCGAACGTACCAGATTTGACTTCTCACATTTCCAGGCCATGACTGCTGAAGAACTTAAGAAGGTGGAAGAACTGGTAAATAAGGAGATCGCCGAGGACCTTTGCGTGGATACTCAGGTGATGTCCATAGAAGAGGCTAAGAAGTCAGGCGCCATGGCTCTCTTTGGAGAAAAATATGCGGATGACGTAAGAGTCGTATCCATGGGTGATTTTTCAAAGGAACTTTGTGGTGGTACCCACGTATCCCATACCGGCGATATCGGAATGTTTAAGATCATATCCGAAAATTCCGTGGCTTCCGGCGTTCGAAGGATCACAGCCATCACGGGAGACAATGTAAGGGCTTATTATGAAAATATCGAAGAGAAGATGAATATGATCTGCCACGCTATGAAGACCACTCCCGATCATCTGGCTGATGAGATCAAGTCCATGCTGGGACTGGTAAAGGATCTGACTGTGGAAGTTAAAGAATTAAAAGCTGCCGCTGCCAGGGATTCGCTGGGCAATATCATGGATAACGTAAAGGAAGTTATGGGCGTAAAGATGGTGGCAGCTTCCGTGCCCGGCGCTGACATGAATTCCCTGCGTGATCTGGCAGACAATATCAAGACAAAGATCGGCGAGGGCGTGGTGGTACTTGCTTCCGATATGGACGGTAAGGCAAACCTGGTGGTAATGGCTACGGATGAGGCTCAGAAGAGAAAGGCTCACGCCGGTAACCTGATTAAACAGCTGGCAGCACTTATCGGCGGTGGCGGCGGCGGCCGTCCCAACATGGCCCAGGCCGGCGGTAAGAATCCTGCGGGCATCCCTGAGATGATCGGCAAGGCCGAGGCATATCTTGAGGAAATGATGAAGTGACAGATTTATAATATGATTTACACAAGGAGTAAAAATGAGCGAAACGGAAGTAAAGACAGAAGTAAAAACAGAACCTGATGCAGCGACAATTGCAGCAGTAAATAAAAAGACAGAAACCATGGCCGACTATGAGGACGCCATAAACAAGTCAATGAGAAAGATATATGAGGGCGACATCCTCAAGGGTACGGTCCTTGATGTAAATGAGGAAGAGATAGTCATCGACCTGCAGTATTATGCCGAGGGCGTGATAAAGGCAGATGATTATTCCGATGACCCCACGGTGACCGCCATGGATGAGGTCAAGGTCGGTGATGAGATCGAGGCGACAGTCATCAAGCGTGATGACGGACACGGCCGCATTCTTTTATCCAAAAAGGAAGCGAATTCAGTCCTTGCATGGGAGAGGCTCAAGGGCTATATGGATAACCAGAAGAATGTGAAGGTTAAGGTGGCCGAGGTCGTAAATAAGGGCGTGGTGGCTTACCTTGAGGGCATCAGAGGCTTCATCCCCGCTTCCAAGCTGGCTCTTGATTTTGTGGAGGATGAAGACCTTGAAAAGTTCCTTAACCAGGTCATCGAGGTCAGAGTCATCAATGTGGATAAGGGCGATAAGAAACTGGTGATGTCCGCTAAAGAGATATTGATGGAGGAACGCCGCGAAAAGGAAAAGCGTATGGCCTCAAATGTGGAAGTAGGTCTGGTGACTGAGGGCGTGGTTGAGAGCCTTCAGAAATATGGCGCTTTCGTGAGGCTGTCCAACGGTCTTACCGGATTGCTTCATATATCCCAGATTTCCAACGTCCGCATCAAGCATCCCGGCGTGGTGCTCAAAGAAGGCGAGACCGTAAAGGTTAAGGTCATCGGTATTAATGATGGAAAGATATCCCTTTCAAAGAAGGCACTGGAGGATGTGTCAGCCAGTGAGATCACCGAGGAAGAGGTGGAACTGCCTCAGTCAGAAGAACTGGGAACCAGCCTTGGCTCCCTTCTTGCAGGTTTGAAGTTTTAATAAAACAGGCTTTGCTCAGGATGATAAATGGGAAGATTTGATAATTGATCCATGAAGTTTATTTATAAAAAAGCGGAAACAATTTTTAATATTATAGTAATGACGGCCTTTTTCGCTGTGGCCGTCGTTACTATTTTTTTTATGCTGAGGTATGATAGGGAAAGATCTGACGGAAACCTTAGGGGTAAGGGGATCAAGAGTGATCCTTATCTCATTGAAAATCTTGAGGATTATCTTTTCTTTACTTCACAGTTTGATATATATGAAAGCCCCTATCATAACTGTTATGTGAAACTGGCTGAGGATATAGTGCTGGATGAAAGTGACTGTGACAGCGTTATCGGAAATGATGAGCTGGAGATTTATTTTTCCGGAGTCTTTGACGGAGACGGACACAGCATATCAGGTCTTAGGGACAGTGGAGATTATGCGGGACTTTTTCCCGTGCTCATGGGAAGTGTCCACAATTTAAAGGTGAATAACTGTGAGTTTTCAGGTCGGCGTGCCGGTGGAATAGCGGCGAAAGTGATGGAAAAGGGAAATATATCCAACTGCATCGTGCAGGGAGCAGTCATTTCGGGGGAATGTGCTGCCGGGATCTGTGCCCTTAACAGCGGATATGTGGATAATTGTATCTGTTGCTGTGATCTGCCTGCTGTGGGATACACGTATGATGATGAAAGAGTCCGTTATATCTATGAACTCAGCGATAAGAACAAAGGATCCGAAAGCCTTGCGGATGAGCTTAACCGGAATATCCGTTTTTTAAATCCGGAGTATGCCTATAATGGCTGGAAGACGGAAAACGGAAAGATGTATCTTTCGGATATTAAGAATGAGGAGATTGACAAAGTGTCTGTCGGTGTAAAACTGTCCGGAAGGACGGTTGATTTCGGGGCATTTTTTTCCCTGCCTTTAAGGCGTTGGATACTGCCCCTGCCTCAAAGCTTTACCATGGATGAGTATCCGGTCAAACTTCATTTTACGGACGGAAAAACAGGACAGACACGGATGAGGGGCGATGATCCGGTTTTTATTTTTGAGGGTGAAAGCTATGATCTGGATATAAGACCTTACGATGATGTTTACACTCTCATGGTGGAGTTTTACGATAATCAGGAACTCTCATCCCTTGATACCTCCAAACTGCTGTACAAGGATGGCGCTTTGACCGGTATAGATACGGATGGAAAAACTGAAATATATGAGCGTGGGATCACCTTTAACGGCAGAGGAAACGATTCATATATGGCAAGAAAAAAAGGTTATGCTTTTGAGATGAAAAAGGAAGTGTCTGTGGCCGGCATGGATGCGGCCAAGGGCTTCAATCTGATCTCATGTTATCGTGACAACTGCTTTTTGACATATATATATACCCGTGATCTCTTCCGGGGGCTGGGCCTTGACTATGCACATGATTATAGGCCGGTGAATCTTTTTGTCAACGGAAAATATGAAGGTATGTATTTTCTGACGGAAAAGATGGAGATATCAAAGTCTTCCTTTGACCTTAAAAACCTGCCACAGATGAGCCGTCGTCTCAACGGTTATGAATTATATAACTATCCTATTGTGCGTGAAGGCGGTGACGGTCGGATGGGAGAGAAGGTATGTTACGCCCTGCCACATGAGTGCGATGACATAACAGGCGGCTATCTCATGGAAGTGACGATGCAGGACTATCTGGATAGGGACAGCCGCTTTAAAACCGGCCGGAATGTGGTCATTTCATCAAAGGGCGATCCATATCTTAGCCGTGGCCAGCTTGACTATATCAGCACCCTGTTTCAGGACTATGAGGACGCCGTGGCCAGTCCCGACGGATATAATGAAAAGGGCGTCTATTACGCGGATTATATTGATATGGAATCCTTTACGGATCAGTGGATACTCTATGAACTGTCGGCGGATCTGTCAAATGTGAACAGCGTGTATTATTACAAGGACTCCGACGAAGTGGGTGACGGAAAGATACATGCTTCCTGGTACTGGGATGCGGAGCATATGTTTACGGATTCAAGTCGGCTCAATACTCATTTCCTCATGCGCAGGGTGGAAAAGGGCGCGGACTGTTCCGTAAACGGAAGGGTCAACGGCAATTTCTGGACCTGGCCATATCAGCATGAAGATTTCAGGAGCATGCTTTCAAAAGAGTGGAAGGAAAAATTTTCATTTCCCCTGCGTCGCAGCATAAGCGATGAGATGATCGATAACAGCGAAGGCGCCGGCAGCTTTGAGTGGTATAAGACGCTGTATACCGATTCCTATAAGATAAATGATGACTGCTTCTATGGCACGGATTATCTTAAAAAATGCGACGAGATGGCAGATGGTATGAAGATTCGGCTGGACTGTCTGGATGAATATTTCAACGAGTGATCTTATCGTAAATTATATTTATAATGTTTTTTTTCGCAGTTAAAAAATTGTGATATGTGACGGTCAATGCTGACCAAACCTTTACGCTCAAGGGTAAGGGGAACTTCACCGGAACCATGACGGCAAAGATTAATTGATAATTTATGAGTTTTTCCTTTTTTGAATTATTATTCCTTATATCGATCCTTTTGTTGGTGTATTTTGTTCATCCCCGGATCAGAAAAGTCATACTGCTTGCGGGCAGTATGCTTTTCTGCTGTAAGTTTAACGAAGTCGCACCGATCACATTGGCCTTTTGTACGATCCTGACTTACCTGACCGGTCTTTTGATGGAATACTTTCGCAAAAAATCCGGTACTCGTTTGTCAGGTATGGTATTAACGGTCTTTGTGGTCCTGAGTGTAGCCTCCATGAGTGTGTTCAAAGTATTCCCTGCGATGATAAGGCAGAAATCTGCCCCGTCGGCGAATTATGCTCTTGAATGGCTTTTTATGTCCATAGGTTTTTCGTATTATATGTTTCAGGCCATAGGGTATCTGACGGATATTCATAAAGGCAGGATAAGTGCGGAAAAGGATTTCATAAGTTTCGCGCTTTTTATGGCTTTTTTCCCAAAGATAATCAGTGGCCCCATAGGACGTGCCGGAGATTTCATACCAAAGATAGCATCCCTTGAGAAACTTAAGATCTGGGATCTTTCCAGATTCTCGAAGGCGGTGTCATGGATACTGTATGGATTTTTCATGAAGACACTGCTGGCAGACAGGATAGGACCTGTTGTTTCGGCTGTGTTCAATGAACCTGTAAAATACAGCAGTTCCTGTCTTATACTGACTTCCTTTTTGTACACGCTTCAGATATATCTTGATTTTGCAGGGTATTCGGCAGTGGCTATAGGTGTGGGGAAATTCTTTGATCTTGAACTGTCACAGAATTTTAATGCGCCCTACCTTTCCAAAGGATTTGGGGAATTCTGGAGGCGCTGGCACATGACTCTTAGCAGTTGGCTCAGGGATTATATATACATCCCCCTGGGGGGAAACAGAAAGGGCAAGATAAGAAAGTATATAAATACCCTGATAGTTTTCATAGTCTGCGGTATATGGCACGGCAGCGGCGGAGGCTTTCTCATATGGGGTATTTTCCACGGCTGTTTTACCATCCTTGACGATCTGGTAAAAAACAGGGGATTTTATAAGCGTATCCCCGATGCGTTAAAGACTCTTATGACTTTTCTTGCCGTATCCTTTGCTTGGATATTTTTCGGGGTTAAGGATGCAGCTACGGGAGTGGCATATGTGGGCGCCTGTCTGACTCATTTTGACAAAGGTACCGGCTTTTTGGAACTGGCTACGCAGCTTAAACTGAACGGTTGGGATCTGTGGGTTTTCATTATCGGTATCATCTTTGTTATAGCTGCCGACATTCTGTCATATAAGGCGAAGAAGAGTGTTCCACAGCTCATGGGCACACTTCCATATGTGAAACGTCTGGTCCTGATATATTTTATGATAATGATCCTGATCATCTTTGGAGTATACGGTCCCGGGTATGACCCTTCCGATTTTATATACATGCGGTTTTAATAAATGGAAAAATTATTTACGGTCAAAATAAAAAAAAATCTGGCGGTGCTGGTCTTTGTGCTTGCTCTGGTCCTGTCGGTGAATGCTCTGGACCGGCTTTTTTGTATAAAGTCTTCCAATGGGATAATACAGGCACGAGCCATGTATTACCAGCCCCGAAATACCATTGATGTGGTAATGCTTGGTTCGAGTCACATACATTGTGATATAAATACGGCTATGCTCTGGAGGGATTACGGAATAGCGGCCTATGACTACAGTGCAGCTGAGCAGCCTCTTTGGGAGACCTATTATTACCTTAAGGAGATATGCAAATATCAGGATCCAAAGGTGGTGGTACTGGATCTTTATTCTCCTGCGAGGTTTAAGGATGACTATCAGTATTACTGGCTGAATGATAATCTGAGCGGCATGAAGTTTTCAATGAATAAGCTGGAGATGCTCTCAGCGAGCTCCGAACCCGGGCTTTATGAGCGATATTTTCCGTCATTTGTCACCTATCACAGCAGATATTCGGATCTGTCCATAGAGGATGTGGATGCCCTCTTCCATATGGAAAGACTGGCCAATTTTAAAGGTTATACTCCCTACATGGGTGTAGATGTACAGGAGGAACCCGATCTGGAGGAGGAAAACAGTGGCGGTATAACTATGAAATCGGAGATATATCTTTCAAAGATCATAGATTATACCAAGGAAAAAAACATAACCCTTTTTTTGATAGTGACTCCGTATATTACCAACGATGATGATGAACTGGTATATAACAGGATAAGGGAGATAGCAGAAGAGAAAGAGATAGATTTTAACAGTACAAATTATGATTATGATATGATGGGGATTGATTTTGAAAAGGATTTCTGTGATGATTCCCATTTGAATTACGAGGGAAGCTGTAAATTCACCGAGTATCTGGCGGATGAACTGCTTTCACTCTATGATATACCTGACCGGCGGGGCAGCGCCGGGTATGAGTCCTGGGATGTAAGCGCTCAGATAATCGATGATTATGTGAGTGGAAAATCAGATAAACTGTATTGAAATGTAAATATAACTTCATTGGAACCGTGACGGCTGAGTAAATCATATGCAAAAAAGCGTTTATAGGCAAAAAATGCTTGACAGAAAATAGACAGATATGTATAATATCTTCTTGTATGCGGCTTCGCGTACTATATTCCCATTTGAAGGGAGGGTAGGTAAAGATGTCAAACGTTATAGTTAAAGAAGGCGAATCTCTTGACAGCGCACTGCGCAGATTTAAGAGAAATTGTGCTAAGGCGGGTATTCAGCAGGAGATCCGTAAGAGAGAGCACTATGAGAAGCCCAGCGTGCGTCGTAAGAAAAAGTCTGAAGTCGCCCGCAAGCGTAAATTCAACTGATGTTCATACGCCCTTGGCAGTTTTGTCAAGGGCGTTTCGTTTCATAAGAGATATGATCTTTATCGATAACATTAAAAATCATATAAATGCAAAAAAGACCGACAGGTTTAAAAAATCCGGCATACTCAGATATTTTTCCTACAGCTTTGGCAGTATGGGAGAGGGTATGAAGGTCTTTGTGATCACTGAGGAGGGTGAGTTCGCTTCCATGACCTACAAGAATGTGTCCATGGAGGATGGCAGAGAAGTGGGCAGTTCTTTTTTGATACCGCTCAATATGCTGAATAAGCTTAAGGCACTCATCGCGTCCGAGGAAATCTTTCTGTGGGATGGTTTTAACAAGAATAATTCTGTGATAGCCACGGGCCACAGTTTTGATCTTAAGGCCGATTTTGACAATCAGACCATTAAGGCCCACGGTATGGTGATGATGCCCCCGGGATATAAGGAAAAGCATGAAGTTCTGGTGAATTTCCTGGAGGGGCTGGTAAAGACATACTACAGGGAAATCAGTGAGGCGTAGATATGGTTACACCTTTGTTTGTTTATATCATTACAGGTATCATCATATTGCTCGCCCTTGTCTGCATCTTTGTCATCAGATATGAGAATACACATTTTAAAGTGACCTGCTATGAGCTTAAGTGTCCTAAATTAAAGAAAAAGGTGACCATGGCCGTTCTGGCGGATCTCCATGACTACTGTTACGGTGAGGATAATGAAAGGCTGATGCAGGCCATAGATGAGATAAAGCCTGACCTGGTGGTGAGCGCAGGCGATATGATAACCGCCTCCTGTTTCGACGGCCGGGATGCAAAGACCTTTGAATTTCTCACAAGGATCAGTGAGAAACATACTTTTGTATACGGCTGTGGGAACCATGAGGATAAGCGCCTGCGGCGTGACAGTAAGGAGCGCAATGAGCCCATTAAAAGGCTGGGGATCCTGGATAATGAGTGCAGGGATTTTGATGAGTACGGCATCAGGTTTTACGGACTAAATCTGGAATATGATTATTTCAGAAAGGTGATCTTAAGAAAAACGGATGCTGCGCATATTAAGGCTCTCGTGGGTGAACCCTCGGATGACCATCTTAATATACTGATGGGACATAATCCTGACCAGCTTGACGCTTATTCCGACTGGGGCGCCGATCTGGTGCTGGCAGGACACATACACGGCGGCATGATAGGCACTCCCTGGCGCAAAGGACTGATATCCCCCATGTTTAAGCTGTTTCCCATATATGACAGAGGGATTTATAAAAAAGGTAATACTACCATGGTCCTGAGTGCGGGACTGGGTAATCACACGGTTCATGTCAGGATGTTTAATCCGGCGGAGCTTATAAAGCTGGAACTTATTCCGGAGTAATATTTTAAAATTTATGCAGTAAAGAATTTGATCAAAATATGGCGATAGAAGTAAAACTGGAAGCATTCGAAGGTCCTCTGGACCTGCTGCTTCATCTGATAGAAAAGAATAAAGTGGACATCTATGATATCCCCATAGCCATGATCACTGATCAGTATATGGAATACATAGATGAAGCAAAAAGCCGTGACCTTTCCATCATGAGCGAGTTCCTGGTGATGGCGGCTACACTTCTGGATATCAAGTGCCGCATGCTTTTGCCCAAGGAAGTGGACGAAGAGGGTGAGGAGATCGACCCCAGAGCTGAGATGGTACGCCAGCTCCTTGAGTATAAGATGTATAAGTATATGTCCCTTCAGCTTAAGGACCGCCAGATGGAAAACGATGGGCTGAACATCACCAAGAAACCCACTATTCCAAAGGAGATCGCGGAGTATGAGGCACCTGTCAATTATGAAGAGTTAGTCGGCGATGTCACGCTGAAGAAACTGAATGATATCTTCCAGGAACTTCTTAAGCGTCAGGCAGATAAGGTGGATCCTATCCGCAGTAAGTTCGGCAACATCGAAAAGGAGGAAGTGGACCTGACGAGGCGGGTTTCCTATATCAGAAGCTATGCAATGGAGCATAAGAAGTTTTCCTTCAGGCAGCTTCTGGAAAAACAGGAGAGCCGGGCAGAACTTATCGTAACCTTCCTGGTGGTGCTGGAATATATCAAGACGGGACGGTTTACCGCGGTTCAGGAGGAGCAGTTCGGGGATATCGAGATCGAGCTTCATGAGGAGGCGTTGGATCCGTACTCCGAGGACGGGATTGTATTAGACGGTGGAGATTGAGTGAAAAATGAGTAAAGAAAAAGATATTAAAAATAATGAACTTGAAGAAAACGAGGAAATCGAAGAAGAACTCACTGAAGTTGAGGAAGAAATAAACCTCGATGAAGAAGAGACTGTAGCGGCACTTGAGGCATTGTTGTTCTCGACAGGCGCCTCCATGGACATAAACGCCCTGGCCGGCTACATGAACAAGACTCCGGAGGAAGTCACCAAGGCTGCCGATACGCTGACCAACAGGTATAAGAATAAGCGCTGTGGCCTGGAACTTCTGCGACTGGAAAACTCCCTCCAGCTTTGTACCAAGAAGTCCTGCTATCCCGTGATGAGAAAACTCCTCGGTGCACCCAAACGTGCGACTTTGAGCGAAACTGTTCTGGAGACACTGGCCATCGTGGCCTATAAGCAGCCTGTCACCAGAGTGGAGATAGAAAGCATCAGAGGCGTATCCTGCGGACATCAGATAAATAAGCTCCTGGAATACGACCTCATAAAGGAACTGGGCCGTCTGGATGTTCCCGGTAAGCCTTTGCTATTTGGAACCACGGAGCAGTTTCTTAAGAGCTTTGCCGTATCCTCCATAGACGAGCTTCCCGTGGCATCACCGGTGGAAATCGAGGATTTCCGCGCTCAGGCAGAGGCAGAGATAGAAGAAGTCAGAGTATAAACAACCCATATCTTTAATTCCATAGTTCTGTACGGGGACTGTCATCCGATATTGGTCAGGGCAGTACCCCGGCATTCTTATATTTGCCCAAAAAATCTGATAATTTCATACCAAAATTAGATAAAATCAAGAATGTTAAAATTTTAATAATTATAGGTAGAAATAATTTTTGTCTTATGCTATAATGCTTCTGTTTTGTAATCATACTTATATTATAGTGGAGGCGAAATATGAGCAATTATCCTTCAAGCTCAGCGGGCAGACGCATAGCATCACTGCTCGATGAGAACAGTTTCGTTGAGATCGGAGGCGAGGTAACAGCCAGGATCACCGATTTTAACGAGGGCAGCGCCGAGACACCTTCAGACGGTGTCATCACGGGCTACGGAGTGATAGACGGCAAGGCAGTCTATATCTACAGCCAGGACGCATCGGTGCTTAACGGATCTATTGGTGAAATGCACGCCAAGAAGATCAGTCATATCTATAAGCTGGCCATGAAAGTGGGCGCACCTGTGATCGGCCTTATCGATTCTTCAGGTGTGAGGATCCGCGAGGCTATGGACTCTCTTATGTCCATGGGCAGCATCCACAGGAACATGGCTCTTGCATCAGGTGTTATACCTCAGGTTACAGCCGTATTCGGCGAGTGCGGCGGCGGTATGGCCATTACATGCGGACTTTCCGATTTTGTCTTCATGGAAGAGAACGGAAAGCTCTATGTAAATTCTCCTAATGCAATTCCCGGTAATAATGAAGCTAAAAAGGATACAGCCTCCTGTGAATTTAAGGCAAAGGAATCCGACATGGTAGACGGATCCGGAGATGAGGCTTCCATCATCGCAAAGATGAGAGCCCTTGTTTCCATGTTGCCTTCAAATAATGCAGATATTGCAGACGCAAACTGCACGGACGATCTCAACAGGATCATCCCCGATATCAAAAATATGGCAGAGGATACATCCATCATGCTGTATAACCTGGCAGACAAGGGGTCATATCTTGAACTCAAGGATAAGTACGCCAGGGATATGGTGACAGCCCTCATCAAGCTTGACGGCATCACCGTAGGCGCAATCGCAAACCGCAGCGTGGTATATAACAGCGAGGGAAAGAAGGAGGATACCTTTGATTCATCCCTTACTTTAAAGGGCGTTCGCAAGGCTACCGATTTCGTACGTTTCTGCGACAGCTTTGACATACCGATCCTCACCATTACCAATGTAAATGGCTTCTGTGCATGTGAGTGCTCAGAGAAGCAGATGGCTAAGGCCGCAGCATCTTTGGAGTATGCTTTTGCCGAGGCTACCGTGCCTAAGGTAAATGTCATCACCGAGAAGGCATGGGGCAGCGCGTTTGTTGCCATGAATTCAAAGGCTCTGGGCGCTGACATCACCTTCGCATGGGAAGGCGCCAAGATCGGTGTCATGGATTCCAATCTGGCAGCAAAGATCATGTATGAGGGCCAGGGCGCAGATGTGATCTCCCAGAAGGCTAAGGAGTATGAGGAGCTTTCCGGAAGCGCTCTTTCAGCAGCTAAGAGAGGTTATGTGGACAGCGTGATCGCACCCATGGAGACCAGAAAGTATGTGATCGGTGCATTTGAGATGCTCTATACCAAGGGCGAGAGCCATCCCGATAAGAAGCACGGCACAAAATAATTATTTCAGAGAGGATGTTTACAGTGAAAAAAAGTATTAAGAAAATTTTATTGTTGACAAGCGTCCTGATGGCTCTGGTTTTCGTGCTTACATCCTGCGGTAAGGAAAAGGAACTGGTTCAGTATGATGAGGCAGCCCTTAAGCAGACCGCATTCAAGATCACCCTGCTGATCGATTCGGTTGACAGGGAATATCTGACAAAACTTGAGAACGAACTGTCCGAAGAGGAGATAGAGGAGCAGCTCAAGTCTGACAGATTGGGTATAAAGGCTGACGGTGCAGCATTTTATTCTGCCGTTGATTCATGGCTTACCGCAAAGGAAGAGCTGGGTAATGTGGATCTGGAAGCAGTCAGCGAACAGGATGTGACTATCGAACCGGATACGGACGAGGTCATCGTAAAGGTAAATGTAAAGGGTGATGGTAAGGACGCCAAGGGCGTTCAGCGTACCGCTCAGGTTGAGTATATCTTTGATAAGAGATTAAAGCTCACCTCAGGCGTTACCAATATCAACAGACCCATGAGCGAGAATATGCAAAATGCCGCACTCAATACCGTACTTGGTATGGGAACCGTGTTTGCAGTACTCATAGTGATCGCACTTTTGATCTATTGCTTTAAGTACATTTCGGTTATTGAGAAGCATTTTGAAAGCAAAAAGAAGGCTCCGGCTGAAAAGAAGCAGGCCATCGACAATGCTGTTGCAAGGATCGTGGAGACAGAGAACCGCGGCGACGATACGGAACTGATAGCCGTTATCAGCGCAGCCATAGCGGCATATGAATCTTCACGCGGCGCTTCAGTACCTGCAGGCGGATATGTAGTCAGATCTATTAAGAAAAGATAAGGAGAAATAAAATGAAAAATTACACTATTACCGTAAACGGAAATGTATATGATGTGACTGTTGATGAAGGCGGCCAGGGCGCAGCACCCGTGGCAGCACCTGTAGCAGCAGCACCCGCAGCAGCACCTGCTCCCGCAGCAAAGCCCGCTTCCGCAGGCGCCGGATCCATTAAGATCGAGGCCGGTGCAGCCGGAAAGGTGTTTAAGATCGAGGCTTCCGTAGGCCAGAGCGTTAAGACCGGAGATACCGTAGTCATACTTGAAGCCATGAAGATGGAGATCCCTGTAGTAGCACCCCAGGACGGTACCGTTGCCAGCATAGATGTGGCAGTAGGCGACCCTGTTGAGGCAGGTGCAGTACTTGCAACCATGAACTAAAGGAGATTACGGAGGTTAAGCGATGTCTTATATTACAGAAACATTGGCAAACCTTTGGGGACAGACGGCATTCATGACCATTGATATCAAGAATGTCATCATGATCGTAGTGGCACTGTTTTTCCTGTTTCTTGCTATCAAGTTTGGATTTGAGCCCCTTCTTCTGACCCCCATAGCCTTTGGTATGCTTCTGGTCAATATCTATCCGGATATCATGGCCGAGGGCGGTTTGCTTCATTATTTTTATCTGCTGGATGAGTGGTCCATCCTGCCTTCACTTATATTCATGGGTGTAGGCGCTATGACTGACTTCGGACCCCTTATCGCAAATCCCGCCAGCTTCCTTCTGGGAGCTGCGGCACAGTTCGGAATATTTGCAGCTTATTTCCTGGCTATAGCCATGAACTTTAATGATAAGGGAGCAGCAGCCGTATCCATCATCGGAGGAGCTGACGGCCCTACATCGATCTTCCTTGCAGGTAAGCTTGGACAGACTTCCCTTTTGGGCCCTATCGCGGTGGCAGCATATTCATATATGTCGCTGGTTCCCATTATCCAGCCTCCCATCATGAAGGCCATGACCACTGATAAGGAGAGAAGGATTAAGATGGGACAGCTTCGTCCCGTGTCTAAGCTGGAGAGGATCCTCTTCCCCATAATCGTTACCATAGTGGTATGTCTGATCCTTCCCACCACGGCACCCCTGGTAGGTATGCTGATGCTTGGTAACCTTTTTAAGGAGAGCGGCGTGGTAAGACAGCTGACAGATACCGCATCAAATGCACTTATGTACATCGTGGTCATCTTCCTTGGAACTTCCGTAGGAGCTACCACTTCCGCAGAGGCATTTTTGAATGAAACCACGCTTAAGATTGTTTTACTTGGTCTGGTTGCATTTATGTTTGGTACAGCAGCGGGAGTGTTTTTCGGAAAACTCATGTGCATAGCCACTAAGGGCAAGGTTAATCCTCTGATCGGCTCGGCCGGCGTGTCCGCCGTACCCATGGCCGCCAGAGTATCCCAGAAGGTGGGCGCAGAGTATGATCCCACAAACTTCCTTCTGATGCACGCCATGGGCCCGAACGTAGCAGGCGTTATTGGAACTGCAGTTGCGGCAGGAACCTTTATGGCCATCTTCGGCATCTGACGAGGATTGCACCTCAAGTATGAAACACATTCGCTTTAGCGGATGTCTCACGAAGGAAATATCGGATGTGCAAGCTCGCTTGCAACAGACGATGTTTACATCGTGAGTAATCCCGATCATGATCGGGATGTGGTTTCATACGAAAAGGTATAAGACGAGCAGCGCAACGAAAAAGATGCGAAGCATCTTTGAGTTGTCATCTATACAAATTATTTAGAAATAACAAGGAAAGGAAAAATCATGGCAGAGAAAAAACCGGTTAAAATATGTGAAACTATCCTGCGTGACGCCCATCAGTCACTGATCGCCACCAGAATGCCTACCGAGATCATGCTCCCCATTCTGGAGAAGATGGACAAGGTCGGCTATCACTCCGTAGAGTGCTGGGGCGGTGCTACCTTTGATGCATCTTTAAGATTCCTTAAGGAAGATCCCTGGGAGAGACTGAGGCTCATCAGAAAGGGTATGCCCAATACAAAGCTTCAGATGCTTTTCAGAGGACAGAACATCCTGGGTTATCGTCACTATGCTGACGACGTAGTGGAGAACTTTGTAGAAAAGTCCATCGCAAACGGAATAGATATAATACGTATCTTTGACTGCCTTAACGACCTTAGAAATCTTAAGGCAGCAGTAGATGCCACCATCAAGATCAAGCAGAGAGAAGGAAGAGGACATGCACAGATCGCTCTTTCCTATACTCTCGGTGATGCATATACCCTTGATTACTGGATGAAGATGGCAAAGGAGATCGAGGAGATGGGAGCTGATTCCATCTGTATCAAGGATATGGCGGGCCTCCTTCTTCCCTATAAGGCACAGGAACTGATCACAGCTATGAAGAGTGCTACGAATCTTCCCATTGATCTGCATTCACATTACACCTCAGGTGTGGCAGGCATGACCTATCTCAAGGCTGTAGAGGCAGGCTGTGATATCATCGATACCGCTATGTCACCTTTTTCAATGGGTACATCACAGCCCGCTACCGAGGTTATGGTAGAGACCTTCAAGGGCACAGAGTATGACACAGGTTACGATCAGGAGCTTCTGGCTGAGATCGCTGACTACTTTGCTCCCTACAGAGAGGAGTGCTTAAAGACAGGCCTTCTCAATCCCAAGGTTATGGGCGTTAATATCAAGACTCTGCTGTATCAGGTTCCCGGCGGTATGCTTTCCAACATGGTATCCCAGCTTAAGGAGCAGAATGCAGAGGATAAGTATAATGAAGTGCTCAACGAGATCCCCAGAGTACGTAAGGACATGGGCGAGCCCCCTCTTGTTACTCCTTCATCACAGATCGTTGGTACACAGGCTGTATTCAACGTACTCATGGGTGAGAGATACAAGATGGCTACCGACCAGACCAAGGATCTGCTTCGTGGTAAGTATGGTCAGACCGTTAAGCCTATGAACCCCGAGGTTATCGAAAAGGTTATCCCCGGCGAGGAGAGGATCACCTGCCGTCCCGCAGATCTCATTGAGAACGAGATGGACAAGATCGAGGCAGACATGAAGGAATACAAGCAGCAGGATGAGGACGTGCTTTCATACGCACTGTTTCCTCAGGTTGCTACAGACTTCTTCAAATATCGCCAGGCACAGCAGGAAAAGATCGACGTCACCAAGGCTGACAAGAAGAACGAGGCTTATCCCGTATAATGTTTGCTGATCATTAGCATGTTTATATGAAATCTACGGCTTCTCTGATATAATATCGGAGGAGCCGCTTTTTCGTTTATTTTTTCAGATGTTTTAGTTATTCAGATTTTTAACTCTGATATTTTAAGAGGAAATCATGAAAAAAGGTATTAAAAAGAAAAACGAGTCATTGATAAAAAGAATGCTTACAGTTCTCATCACCATTTCAATGACATTGAGTACGCTCAGTGTAATAAGTTTTGCCGATACGGTGAATGATGGTGATTTTACCGTTACACAACAGAAAAGCACAGCAAATGAATACTGGCATGAGTATGTCTACACCGTAAAGAATAATACGGCTCAGTCGGTTTCAAGTGTCATCCTTTTGATCCCCACCAGCGGTGATATGAACAAATGCGAGACCTATGGAAACCAGTCCCTGACCTATGATGCGCAGGCCGGGGGAGTGCTGTTATGTGCTCCTGTAAATATTGCATCCGGCAGCAGCGTCACCCTTGAAAAGATGGGAATAAACCCCAAGACAAATCCCATAACCATAGGTGATGCAAAGGTATATGCGGTCAACGAGAGTAAAAGCTGGAGCAGTACTCATGAATATGGTGATTCATCAGGCTCAGGCTCGGGCAGCGGTACTTCCTCGTCCTCCCAGTCTCTTGAATATGAACTTACGGGAGAACTTAAGGATCTTGATCCTGCGGATACGCCCGTGGGAAAGCATGGAAAACTGCACCTGGCCACTGTGGAAAAATATGGGAATGCCCCTGTCATCGTGGATGAGAAGGGACAGGCCCTGCAGCTTCGCGGTGCCAGTACCCACGGCATGCAGTGGGATATCTGCACTCCCTTTATTAATGAGGAGGCCTTCCATACCTTCAGGGATGAATGGGGCGTAAACCTTATCCGTCTGGTATGTTATCCCAGAGACTATAACGGCTATCTTAACGGCGGAAAGGACATGTTGGATGGTCTTATCGTAAATGGAATGAACTATGCAAAGAATCTGGGAATGTACGCTATAGTAGACTGGCATGTGCACCAGTACAACCCTAATGAAGATAAAGAGGCGGCAAAAACATTTTTTGCAAAGTATTCCAAAATGTATGCGGACTATGACAATGTGCTTTACGAAATCTGTAATGAGCCCACCAATACTCCCTGGTACGACGGCAGCGGTAATGATATTTATACCTATGCAAATGAGATCATACCCATTATCAGAGCCAATGATGATGACGCCATCATAATCGTGGGTACGAATACCTGGTCTCAGGATGTGGATGATGTACATAATAAACCCATCACGGATTATGACAATATAATGTACACCTTCCATTTTTATTCCGGATCCCACGGCAGCTCATTCAGGGAGCGTGTGACCAATGCCATAAACGCAGGAACCCCTGTATTTATTACAGAGTTCGGAATCTGTGATTCATCAGGAAATGGTAATGTCCAGACGGCGGAGGCTGATCTGTGGATGGAATTTTGTGACAAATATAATATAAGCCACGCGTGCTGGTCTATATCAAATAAAAATGAAGATGCATCATATTTCAAATCAGGATGTACGAAGACCAGCAAGTGGACTGAAGAAAATCTGAGGGATACCGGTATCTGGCTGGTCAATACATACAGAAAAAAGGAAGCAAAGGAAAATGAAGGAAGCTCCTCGGGCAGCAGCAGTTCATCCAGTTCCGGAAGTTCATCGGGCAGCAGTTCATCAGGCAGCAGCAGTTCATCAGGCAGCAGTTCATCAGACAGCAGCTCATCAGACAGCAGCTCATCAGACAGCAGTAGTTCATCATCGAGCTCCGAAAATAATAAGGATTCATCTTCGGTCCCAAATCATCCGGGGGATTCTTCCAGTGGATCATCGAGTTCTTCACAGAGTTCCTCGGACAAAGGCAGCAGCTCTTCCGACAGAGACAGTTCCTCAGGAAGCATCAGCTCTTCGGCAAGCAGTTCATCCTCTGATACCACGGATCCAGAAAACGATGGCGCCAAGAAGGTGGCATCAGCTGACACAGGCACCATCAGTACCCGGGAATACAGCGTGGATAAAAGCACTCAAAAGGCTAAAGTCTCTTATAATGCGGTCCTGACCTACACCGGGAAAAATCCCGTAAAGGAAGATTTCTTTAAGGCTGTAAAAGTACCGGTGACTTGCGATCCGAAGTGGAGCAGGTTCTTAAGGGTAAAAAAGGTCAGCTTTAAGAATGCTAAAAATGCCTATGTTAAAAATAACCGTGCATATTCCGGGGTTACAAAAAAGCCTGCGGCTGTGGTAGTCATGGCTCTCAATGATGAGGGCAAGGCCTTCAAAAAGTCTGACAAGGAGGCGGGAAAAGAATTATCCGAATACCTTAAGAACCTTAACAGGGCCATGAAAGCCGATCCCATAATTTTTGAGATCAATCCTGCCGATCTGTCTGAAATGGCTGTCACCGCAAAGAGCTATAGCGCCGAAAAATCAAAGCTTTCGGGAGTGAAGGCATCTGCTTCCAGCTTTAAGATAAAAGGCATAAAGCAGGGAAAGGATTTTGATATCGTCAAGGACGGCTTTAATGAAAAAAGCGGCAGTGTGACCGTCATGGGAAAAGGAAATTATACGGGAATTAAGAAGATCAAACCGGACATTGTGAAGTGATCCCATACCTTGACATTTAACGAAACGTATGTTATTTTATTTGTTACAGATCAATTTTGCAATTAGGGGGAATTATGGCTAGAAAACAGAGTATAACAAAAGAGATGATCCAGAAGGCAGCTCTTGACCTGGCACATGAAGAAGGTCTTGAAGCGGTTACGGCAAGACGTGTGGCCGCCTGCGCCAACTGCTCTACTCAGCCGATATTCAGGGCTTACGAAAATATGGAAGATCTGCAGGCTGACGTGATCAAGATGGCGGGAGAATTTTTTGCCGATTATTATGAGAAGTCACCCAAGGATTCACCCACGCCCTTTGTGGACTTAGGGATAGCTTATATCAATTTTGCCAGAGAGCATGAAAATCTTTTCCGTATCCTCTTTGTCAGCAGATATAAGAGACAGGTGTCTACCTATGAGTTCATTAACGGTTCGGACAAGATGTATGTCCTCAAGGAACTTAAGCGCGTGGAAGGCGTGACGCCCCAGAGGGCGGGAGAGATATTCTCTCTGTTCTGGACCTTTGTGAACGGACTGGCTGCCATGAGCTTAAACGGCGACCTGGACATGAATGAAGATGAAGTCAGAGCCAGTCTGGCCCAGGCTTTTGAGGCACTCAGGAGCTACAGCGTATAATGGCCAGGAATCTTCTCATATCACTTAATAAAAAGTATCCGTCCTTCAGTAAGGGACAGAAAAAAATAGCTGATTATGTCAGGGAGAATCCTGATGAGGCGGCTTTTCTGACAGCGGCGGGGATTTCCGAAAAGACAGGAGTATCCGAATCTACGGTGGTCAGATTTGCGGTGGCCATGGGTTATAAGGGCTTCCCTGAATTTCAGGAGGCTCTTTCAAAAATGCTCAGGGACAAACTGAGTCTCAAAGAACAGGTGGCAGGCAGCAATAACAGGGGTAAGACCCAGCTCTTTGCCTCTGTCATGTCCTCCGATATGAGCCTTGTGGCGGATACGGTGTCAGGAACCGATCCTGTATTATTCAATGCGGCAGTGGACATGCTGTGCAATGCAAAGCGCATATACATCATCGGCATCAGACAGGAGGCGGCTCTTGCAGCACATCTTGCTTTTTATCTGAATCTCATGTTTATGGACGCCAGAGCGGTGAATACCAGCCATGTGGGAGAACTTTTCGAGCAGCTGATCAGCCTTGATGAAAATGATGTGGTGGTGGGGATCAGTTTTCCCAGATATTCAGTCAGGGTTCTTAGAGCCCTTGAGTATGCCAGCACAAAAAAGGCAGGCATCATAACTATCACGGATGACGCGGATTCCCCCGTCAGGATGTATTCCTCCGTGAACCTGCCGGCCAGCAGTAAGACACATTCCATCCTTCAGTCCATGACTGCGCCCTTTTCCCTTATAAATGCGCTGGTGGTGGCCATCAGCATAAAGAAGGGAGATAAGCTCATGGATTCTCTTAAGGAACTGGAGGATATCTGGCAGGATTATCAGGTGTACGGACCGGATATGCTGGATGCTTTTGATGATGAACCGTTTTGACATATGAAGACCATAGTTATAGGGGGCGGTCCCGCGGGCATGATGGCGGCCATATCGGCTGCGTCCAAGGGTGATGAGACCCTCCTTTTAGAAAAAAATGAAAAGCTGGGCAAGAAACTTTTCATTACGGGCAAGGGCAGATGCAATGTGACCAACGCCTGTGATGTGACTGATTTTTTTGACAGTGTATGTTCCAACCCTAAATTTTTATACAGCGCCATCTACGGCTTTGACAATCAGAGCCTTATGGCTTTTTTTGAAGAGGCAGAAGTCCCTCTTAAGACAGAACGGGGTAACAGGGTGTTTCCCGTGTCGGACCATTCATCGGACATAATAAAGGCTCTGGAGAAAAAACTTAAAAGTCTGAGTGTCAGCATATATCTGAATACTACAGTGACCGGAATCGAAATCCGGGACGGTGAGGCTGCAGGCGTCAGGTGTGACGGCAGACTTATCAGGGCTGACAGGGTGATAGTGGCTACGGGGGGTCTTTCATATCCTTCCACCGGATCTACCGGAGATGGATATAAGTGGGCAAAGGCCACGGGCCATGAGATAAAGAAGACCTACCCTTCGCTGGTACCCTTTAATCTGAGTGATGAATTTGTAAAGGAACTGCAGGGCCTTACATTAAAAAATGTGTCCCTCACTTTACAAAAAGGGAAAAAGATACTCTACCGTGAGCAGGGAGAACTCTTATTTACACATTTCGGAATAAGCGGTCCTCTGGTTCTTAGCGCTTCTTCTTATGCGAAAGGCGAGGCAGGGAATTTTGAATTATACCTTGATCTTAAGCCGGCGCTTAGTGAGGACGTGCTGGATAAAAGGCTGCAGAGGGAGTTTGATAACGCTCCTTCAAAGAGCTTATATAATGTGATGAAAGAATTACTGCCCAAATCCATGATAAGCGTGATCCTGGATCTGGCGCAGACAGACAGAGATAAGAAAGCAGGACAGGTAAGCAGGGCCGAGAGAGAGAGGCTTTTGCACAGCCTTAAACATATGCCCCTGCATTATGAAGGGGTAAGAGGATATAATGAAGCTATAATCACCGGCGGGGGTGTAAGTGTTAAGGATATCGATCCTTCCACCATGGAATCCAACAGGATAAAAGGTCTGTATTTTTGCGGAGAAGTGCTTGATGTAGACGCCTTGACCGGAGGCTATAACCTGCAGATCGCATTCAGTACGGGACATTTGGCCGGAGGAGTGTAGCAGGAGGTTGGTTTTGGATGAGCATCCGGAAATATGATGAGAGGAGCATGGTACATGCAGATAGATAAAACTATTGAAAATAACAGAGTTATTCTTGCTTTGACCGGCGAGATCGACGGGTCTAATGCCAGCCGGTTTGAACTGGCCATGACGGATGCCGCAGCTGAAGGTCTGGCTGTGACGGTGGATCTGAAGAATCTTAACTATGTATCCTCTGCGGGCCTTAGGATATTTCTGAAATTCCAGAAAAAGCTGAGAGATAAACTGACCATAATCAATGTTACCAAAAAGGTTATGGATATCTTCAGCCTTACCGGTTTTGTTAAATTTTTGAATATTTCGAAGGAGGATTGATCTCTTATGAACGTTGCGATAGACGGACCTGCCGGCGCAGGCAAATCGACCATTGCCAAAATAGTGGCCGCTAAACTTGGCAGCATATATGTGGACACCGGAGCCATGTACAGGGCTATGGCCCTTTATCTGATACGTCAGGGGCTTACTCCCTCAGATGAGGATAAGTTTTCCGAAACCTGCAAGGGGGCAAAAATCTCCCTTCGCCACGAAGACGGAGTTCAGGCTGTTTTTATTGAAGATGAAAATGTGAACGCTTATATAAGGACACCTGAGGTGTCAAATATGGCCAGCGTATCCTCCAAGAATGCCGATGTCAGGGAAAAACTGGTATCCATGCAGCAGGAACTGGCAAAGACTACCCCCGTGGTGATGGACGGAAGGGACATAGGCACAAAGGTGCTGCCGGACGCCGAGGTCAAGGTTTATCTTACGGCATCGGTTGAGTGCCGTGCAAAAAGGCGCTATGACGAGATGATGGCAAAGGGTGAAGCGTGTGACTTAAAAAAGGTGGAGGAAGAGATCGCGGACAGGGATTACAGAGATATGCATCGCGAGAATTCGCCGCTGATGCAGGCTGAGGATGCAGTGCTCATCGACTCCACCGAATTGACCATTGAACAGGTGGCGGATGAAATACTGAAACTTTGTAATTAAGAAATTGATTTTAATTATTGTCATTCTGAGCGCAGCGACGTTGATCATACCATGTAATGGTATGATGCCACCCCGGCGAGGGGTTGCGAAGCAACAGGAAGAATCTTTTGAAAGATGTGGCTTCGCAAGGATTATAACGGAGAAAGAATTTTAGATAAATGGAAGTAAAACTTGCAAAGACCGCGGGCTTTTGCTTTGGCGTAAAGCGCGCGGTAGACAAAGTCTATGAAGGCATAAACGGTGACGGACGCATCTATACCTTCGGCCCCATAATACATAATGAAGAGGTGGTAAGGGATCTGGAGGAAAAGGGAGTGATTGTGGTCAATGATACGGAAGAACTCAAAAATCTTCCAAAGGGCACGGTGATAATCAGATCCCACGGAATAAGCCGAAAGATCCATGAAGAGATAGATGATGCGGGATTTAAGGTGGAAGACGCCACCTGTCCTTTTGTGCTGAAGATCCACAAGATAGTGGATGAGCAAAGCTCCCTTGGCCATCCCGTGATCATAATCGGTAATGAGGGACACCCCGAAGTAGAGGGCATCAGAGGCTGGTGTGACACCGACACGGCTCCTGCCTTTATCATCGGTTCTGTAGAAGAAGCGGAGGCTTTTGAAGCGGATTTCGGTGAAAAAGAAGTGTGTGTGGTGTCTCAAACCACGTTTAATGTAAATAAATTTAAAGATATTGTTGAAATTTTCGTGAAAAAAGGGTATAATGTCAACGTTGTGAATACGATTTGCAACGCCACGCAGGAACGTCAGAGGGAGGCCAGGGAGATAGCTTCACAGTCGGACGTGATGATAGTCATCGGCTCCAAAAGCTCATCGAACAGCCGTAAACTCTACGAGATCTGTCGTGAAGAGTGTGGGGACACTCATTTTATACAGACACTTGATGACTTGGTTTTAGAATTGCCTGAAACAATCCAATGTGTAGGTATTACTGCGGGGGCTTCCACCCCGGAAAAAATAATAGAGGAGGTTCAAAAATATGTCAGAACAGTCTTTTGAACAATTACTGGAAGAACAAAATCCCAAAAGCATACACAATGGAGATGTGGTGACAGGTGAAGTCATCTCGGTCAAGCCCGATGAGATCATTCTTTCACTTCATGGGTATGGCTCAGACGGTGTCATCAAGAAGTCGGAGTACACTAATGACAGCAATCTGGATCTTACCGAGGCAGTTTCGGTAGGTGATGAGATGGAAGCCAAGGTCCTTAAGGTAAATGATACCGAGGGACAGGTTACATTGACATACAAGAGACTTGCTGCAGACAAGGGTAATAAGCGTCTTGAGGATGCATTCAATAATCGCGAAGTACTTACCGCCAAGGTGGTTAAGGTACTCGAAGGCGGACTTTCAGTGGTTATCGATGAGGCGAGAGTATTCATCCCCGCTTCACTGGTTTCGGATTCATACGAGAGAGACCTTAACAAGTACGCAGGACAGGAGATCGAGTTCGTTATCACCGAGTTCAATCCCCGCCGTCGCCGCATTATCGGTGACCGCAAGGTCCTTCTCATGGAGAGAAAGGAAGAGCTGCGTAAGGCTCTGTTCGAGAAGATCAAGGTCGGCGATGTGGTTGAGGGTACGGTTAAGAACCTCACCGAGTTCGGCGCCTTCGTAGATCTGGGCGGAGTAGACGGACTGCTTCATATCTCTGAGATGAGCTGGGGCAGGATCGAGAATCCCAAGAAGGCATTTAAGGTAGGAGATACACTTCAGGTACTGATCAAGGAAATCTCCGGAAATAAGATAGCTCTTTCCCGTAAGTTCGAGGATAAGAACCCCTGGAAGGACGCAGCCGAGAAATACGCCATCGGCAATGAGGTTACCGGTAAGGTTGCCCGCATGACAGACTTCGGCGCATTCATTGAGCTTCAGGAAGGCATAGATGCACTGCTCCACGTATCACAGATATCCAGAGAGCACATCGACAAGCCCGACAGCGTACTTAAGGTAGGACAGGAAGTTACCGCAAAGGTAGTAGACTTCAATGAAGCAGAAAAGAAGATCAGCCTTTCCATGAAGGCTCTGCTTCCCCCTCTTGCAGCTGAGGAAGAGGATGATGAAGTTAAGTCCGTTGATATAGATGCCGTTATCGAGTCTCAGGATGAGGAAAAGGCAACAGAGGAGGCTCCTGCAGCAGAAGATACAGAGGAGTAATATGGCATACGATTACGAATACTTCAAAAAGGCCGTTTTTGATCTGACAAAGATCGACCTTAATGCCTACAAGGAAAGACAGATGAAGCGTCGTATAGACACGCTCATTCAGAAAAATAAAATTGTTGGATATGATAATTACGTCAAGGCATTAAAGACAGACAGCGTAAAATTTGAAGAGTTTGTAAATTATCTGACCATCAATGTATCTGAGTTTTACAGGAATCCCGATCAGTGGGAACTGCTTGATAAGCAGTATATTCCGGAACTGATCCAGCGCTTCGGCAATAACCTGAAGATCTGGTCGGCAGCCTGTTCCACGGGAGATGAGCCTTATTCACTGGTAATGGCTCTTTCAAAGCACATGCCTCTCAACCGGATCAGGATATTTGCCACCGACATAGACAAGCAGGTGATGGAAAAGGCTAAGATAGGTCTTTATAATGAAAAGTCACTTGCCGGCGTACCGAAGGAATTCAAACAGAAGTATTTCGAAAAGGTAGGCCCCTCATACAAGATCGCCGATGAGATAAAGTCGAGAGTCGAGTTTAAGCAGGCCAATCTTTTAAAGGATACCTATCCCACGAACTGTGATCTTATCGTATGTCGCAATGTGCTGATATACTTCACTGAAGAGGCGAAGGACGAAGTCTTTAAGAAGTTTGCCGCATCCCTTAAAAAGGGCGGGTTCCTGTTCATAGGGTCCACCGAGCAGATCATGCATTATAAGGAGATGGGATATCTGAGGAAGAGTTCCTTCTACTACGAGAAAGCATAATTTTTTCAGATTATGAGAAAGCATATTTTTTTCAGATGTCATTCTGAGCGAAGCGAAGAATCTTAATATTATAAACCCCGGAGAGAAATCTCCGGGGTTTTGTTTTTATATTGTATTATATTGTTTTCCCTTTGTCATTCTGAGCTTCTTAAAAAGCTTATTCATTCAGAAACGGTAAACGTTGATCATTACGCAGTAACCAAAGTCTGAAGCAGATGCTCCGCATATCTGGTAAACTTCTTGGGATCCCTCTTAAAAGCGTCATCCAGCTCCACATAGCCGGTCTTGTCCGCATAGGACAGCTTATACTCGGGGGCAAATATGGGAGAGAACATGGGCAGGAATATGCCGGCCTTTCTGGTATAGCAGTTGGATGCCTTTGCGCTTTCCCTGCGGGATGAATCCACATAGGTGGCTACGCTCTTATGGACCGCTATGTCCTCATCGGGGATATAATAGTATTCCTTATAATTGGGATAGAAGAACTTTGCCTCCCCTTCGTAAATGGCAACCCTGAGCTTACCCCTGGTGCCCTCGCCCGTGAAATAGCAGTCGGAAAATCCATAGGATATTTGAACGGGCAGGGGAGAAGGAAGGGATAATTCCATAATGACTTCGCTTTTCTTAACTCCCTGTGAGTCTGTGTAGGGATTCTTACCTGCCTTGATCACACGGATCTTTTCATTAAACATGTCGGGAACCGAGAGCAAAGGCACTATGCATACCATGCCGCGAAGATCGTGGTAATTATGATGTAAAAGCTCTTCCTCCAGTGCGCTGTCATGGGTCTGTGTGTATTCCTTATATACTGATATGAGCTCGCCGCCGGACAGATCGTCGCCCCGGTCTATACCTAAGAACTCCTCCAGTGCGCTCTGCTTCATGGAAGAGAGCTTAAGGAAACTCTTATAGGGACGAAGACGTTTGTAAAGGTCCAGGCCCTCAAAGGATCTCATGTCATAAGGAAGCCCCAGGATGCTGATGCGGTCCTGAAGGAAGGGTATATCAAAACGGTTTCCGTTAAAGTGTATGAGCTTTCTGTATTTCTTGGCGAAATTAAAGAAACTGTATATCACCTGCTCTTCGTCGGAATCGGCTTCAGCTATCCACTGGATGGAGTAGAAACTGTTCTTAAGGCAATAGGCACAGCCTATCATATATACAGAGTCTCTGGAACTGTTAAGGCCTGTGGTTTCGATATCCACAAAAAGCAGATCATCCTGCAGATTCCCCAGTTTTTCGTAAGGGTACGTGGACAGGTCTGTCTTTAACTGACTTTTGATGGTTTTCATGACATCTCCCCTATCATTGTATTTTTTTTCGATGTTTCTGAAAATTCACTCATAATATTCTACCACATATATTAAAGAAACAATAGTATTTTTTTTATTTTTACAGTATAATGATTTTTGGTTGTTGAAAGGAGCAAATATGAAATATACCTTTATGGGAGGGGTCCATCCTTATGACGGAAAGGATCTCTCCAAGGATAAGGAAATAAGAGTATATGAGCCCCAAGGCGAGGTGGCCATCTTTTTGTCACAGCACATAGGCGCCCCTGCCAAAGCTCTGGTAAAAAAAGGCGACAGGGTCCTTAAGGGACAGCTCATAGCCGAGGCCGGCGGATTCGTCAGCGCAAATATACATTCCTCTGTTTCCGGCACGGTTAAGGCCATAGACAAGAGACGTACCCCCACGGGAGACATGGCGGACGCGGTCATCATAGATAATGACGGCCTGTTTGAATCCGTTGATTTTGAAGAGGTTGCAGATCCTTCAAAACTAACCGGTGAGGAGATCTTGAAGCGCATAAGCGCTGCCGGTATAGTGGGCATGGGAGGCGCAGGTTTCCCCACGCAGGTAAAGCTCGCCCCTAAGGAACCGGATAAGATAGACCACATCATAGCAAACTGCGCTGAGTGTGAGCCTTATCTGACTTCGGACTATCGCATGATGCTGGAGCATGGTGATGAGCTCGTCGGAGGCATGGAGATAATCCTGAGTCTTTTCCCCCATGCAAAGGGCGTCATAGCCATAGAGGATAATAAGCCCGACTGTATAGAGCATATGGGAAAGCTATGTGAGGGTCATGATCGCATCAGCGTATATCCCCTTATCACCAAATATCCCCAGGGCTCTGAGCGACAGCTCATCAATGCGGTTACCAAAAGACGTGTCACATCAAAGATGCTGCCTGCGGATGCGGGCTGTATCGTAAATAATGCCGACACCATGATCGCTGTATACAGGGCGGTGGCCAAAGGAGAGCCTCTTATGGAGCGCATCGTGACCATGACTGGGGATGGCATAGAAGAACCTGTTAATTTACAGGTGCCCATAGGCACGCAGCTTACCGAACTTATCGAGGCTGCGGGCGGCGCAAAGGAGGGCGTGGAAAAGATAATCTGCGGCGGTCCCATGATGGGCTTTGCCATGTTTGACACCGGCGCATATGTGACCAAGACCACATCAGCCCTCTTGTTCATGAAAGAAGATCAGGTTTCAAAGGAAGAGCCTTCACCCTGTATTAACTGCGGCAGATGCGTGGACGCCTGCCCCTCCAGGATTCTGCCCGTCAAGCTGGCTGTCTTGGCCGATAATGGCGATGAGGAGGCATTCAGGGAGTATAACGGAATGGAGTGCATGGAGTGCGGCTGCTGTTCTTACGTATGCCCCGCCAAGCGCCAGCTCACCCAGTCCATTAAGACCATGCGTCGTCAGTGCATGAGAAAGAAGTAGTTTATCAATTGTCATTCTGAGCGAATTTCGTCCTAAGGGGGCGCTAAACGTCCGGGGGACGTTTGTTCAGCGCCGACCGAAGCGGAGCGTAGACACACGAAGTGGTGGATTCCTTAGGACATTAGCGAATAATCTTAAAATATCAGTTATGGAAAAAATGTTAAACGTATCATCAAATCCACATATCAGAAGCAGTGCAAAAACCTGGAAGATAATGCTCACAGTATTCGTGGCGCTTTTACCCGCCGCAGGATTCGGAGTCTATCTCTTCGGACCCTACGCGCTTTTGCTTCTGATCATATCTACCCTGACTGCAGTGATCACCGAGGTGATAGGCTGCATCATATTAAAGAAAAAGATCAGCATATCGGACTGTTCCGCCCTTGTGACGGGACTGCTGCTGGGACTTAATCTGCCCCCCGGAGCACCCTGGTGGATGGCAGTTATAGGTTCCGTATTTGCCATCTTTGTGGTAAAACTCCTGTTCGGCGGCTTGGGACAGAACATCATGAATCCCGCCCTGGCAGGCAGATGCTTTCTGGTCATCTCTTTTGCCAAGTATATGACCGATTTCAGCGTGCATACAGGCTGGGGCTATCTGCCGGACGGCATGACGGGAGCCACGCCTCTTTCCATGTTAAAGAACGGACAGGGAGCCGATGTGCACAGGATGGTGCTGGGACTGCATGGAGGCTGTATCGGTGAGACCAGCGTCATCGCCATATGCATAGGCGCCATCATCATGCTCATGTTCGGCGTGATCGAGCTTCACATCCCTGCGGCCTACATTATATCCTTTGCCATCTTTTACATCATATTCGGAGGACACGGCGCCGATCCCTATTATCTGACGGGACAACTGGCAGGTGGCGGCCTGATGCTGGGAGCCTTCTTTATGGCTACCGATTATGTCACATCCCCCGTGACCAAGCCCGGACGCATCGTATATGGCATACTGCTCGGCATACTGACCGGAGTCTTCAGAGTATTCGGTTCCACGGCCGAAGGCGTATCCTACGCCATCATCATCTCAAACCTGATGGTGCCCCTTATCGATAAGGGAATACATGAGTTTCAGAAGAAATATCCGGATATAGTGTTCTGGTTTTAAACATTTATTTTGAATAAAGAGCTGATCTGTTGTCATGATAGGAATAGAGTATATCTGCTGTCATTCTGAGGGCTTTAGCCCGAAGAATCTTGAAAGAGTGGCTATTATTCTATTTTGAAAGATAAGTATTAATGAAATAGGGCAAAAATATGAAAAATCCAATGATAAAAAATACAGTGATCCTGACCGTCATAACCCTGATCTCAGGCCTCTTGCTGGGAACAGTCTACGGCATAACCAAGGAACCAATAGAAAAGCAGATTCAGGAGTCCACCCTTACCGCCTATAAACTGGTCCTGCCCGAAGCACAGGATTTTGAAGAACTCACGGACCTTACATATCCCATCACATCCGAAGATGGCGATGTGTCTATCATAGTGAAGGGCCTGGGGGCAGGCGGCGAAGTCGTGGGCTATGTGGTAAACGTCACCAATCATGAAAGCTACGGAGGCGATGTAACCCTGGCTGTAGGCGTGAAATCCGATAAAACCGTCGGTGCCATTGAAGTCCTCGAAATCAACGATACCCCGGGCCTTGGCATGAAGGCTAAAGATGAGGATTTCAAAAAGAGATTCGTGGGAACTACCCTAGATGGAACAGATAATGCTGATGCCCTTACTGCCATGTCCGGCGTAGATGCCATATCCGGCGCCACCATCACCACCGGCGCTGTTAAACGTGCCGTATATGCAGCTCTTAAGGCTGTGGAAGATATTTGAGTTTTTTATATAAGATATAAACTATTAATTGATCATATGATTTTATGATGAAGATGGGGGCAAAATATGAAGGAAAACTTTTTTATTATGGATCACCCGCTTATCAAGCACAAGATATCGTTACTGCGGGATAAGAGAACGGGAACAAATGAATTCCGTGCGCTGGTAAATGAGATATCCATGCTCATGGGGTATGAAGCGTTAAGGGATCTTCCCACTGAGAATGTGGAGATAGAAACTCCACTTGAGAAATGTATGACGCCTATGATAGCGGGGAAGAAACTGGCAGTGGTTCCCATACTGCGTGCAGGACTTGGAATGACGAACGGAATCCTGGCACTGGCGCCCACAGCGAAAGTAGGACATATAGGTATTTATCGTGATGAGGAAACCCATGAGCCTCATGAGTATTTCTGTAAGCTTCCCGATCCTATTGAAGAGCGCATAGTATTGGTGACTGATCCGATGCTGGCCACCGGTGGTTCTGCAGTGACAGCGATAAATTTTATAAAGGAGCACGGTGGAAATCATATTAAATTCATGTGCCTGCTGGCTGCCCCAGAAGGACTTGGAAAATTATCAGCGGCACATCCAGATATACAGATTTATGTGGGTCAGCTGGACCGTGAACTTAATGAAGACGCTTATATTTGTCCGGGCCTTGGTGATGCGGGAGATCGTATTTTTGGTACTAAGTAAGGCTATGGTCATAATAGGATCCTTTTTGTCAGTTAGATATAAACAGAGGATTATAGAGGAGCAAATGAGTAATGAATTTTGCAGGAGAGAGATTATATAATGGAATAATAAAGGAAAATCCCACCTTTGTGCTGATGCTGGGAATGTGTCCCACCATGGCGGTGACTACGTCAGGTATCAATGCTATCGGCATGGGGCTTTCCACTACGGCGGTGCTGGTACTTTCTAATCTGGTGATATCACTTCTTCGAAAGGTGATCCCTGATAAGGTGAGGATACCGGCGTTTATCGTCATCATAGCATCATTCGTGACTATAGTGCAGATGTTGATGCAAGCCTATGTCCCCGATATATATGCGGCGCTGGGAATATATATCCCTCTTATAGTTGTAAACTGCATCATCCTTGGCAGGGCGGAAGCCTGGGCGTATTCCAACGGACCCTTGTCCTCATTTTTTGACGGACTGGGAATGGGGCTTGGATTTACAGCCGGCATCACCTGCATAGGACTGGTGAGGGAGCTAATAGGCGCGGGAGAGCTTTTCTCCCATAGGGTCATGCCCGCTGCCTATGAAGGCGCCGCCATATTTGTAATGGCTCCCGGAGCCTTTTTTGTACTGGCATTCCTGGTGGCTCTTATGAATAAGCTCAAGGTGAGCAAAAAGAACAGCGGCTGCGGCATGGACTGCGCTGAGTGTGGAGGATGTGACAAATGATATCAAAATTAATAGGCATTATGCTTTTGTCTTCGCTTATAAATAATGTGGTATTAAGCCAGTTCCTGGGACTGTGCCCCTTTCTTGGAGTATCAAAAAAGATAAAGACTGCCTCCGGTATGGGCGGGGCCGTTATATTTGTCATCACACTGGCTTCGGCGGTGGCGTCCCTTATCTATAAATTCGTGCTGGTGCCCTTTAATATCACGTATCTGCAGACCATAGTATTCATTCTGGTAATAGCTGCTCTGGTACAGTTTGTGGAGATGTTTTTAAAGAAGGCAGTGCCTTCACTGTATCAGGCGCTTGGCGTGTATCTGCCTCTGATCACCACCAACTGCGCGGTGCTGGGTGTGGCCCTTACAAACGTGCAGAAGGACTTTGGTTTTGTGGAGAGCGTGTGCAACGGTTTCGCCACTGCTGCGGGCTTCGCCTTTGCCATAGTGATACTGGCGGGATTGCGTGAGAGAATGGAATATAATGACATCCCCGAATCCTTCAGAGGAATGCCCATAGTGCTGCTGACCGGCGGACTCATGGCCATAGCGTTCTGCGGCTTTGGAGTGTTGAAATAATAAGTGAAATTTGTAACGCTGATTAACCATTTGTCATCCTGAGCTTAGCGAAGGATCTTGAAAGAGTTCAATTTTATAATAAAGCATAGTGTTTAATGATTCTTCGTCACTTCGTTCCTCAGAATGACAGATAAAGGTATAATGTGTGTGGAGAGGTTTGATCAATGATCCAGGGAATTATAACAGCCACCATCTGCGTGGCGCTGACCGGTTTACTGATAGGAATATTTTTGGGCCTGGCCGACAAAAAGTTCGGCGTCAAGGTGGATGAAAGACAGGCAGCGGTGGAAAAGGCCCTGCCAGGAAATAACTGCGGCGGCTGCGGTTTTGCGGGCTGTGCGGCTCTGGCTGAGGCCATAGCGAAGGGAGAGGCTCCCGTGAACGCCTGCCCCGTGGGCGGTTCTCCGGTGGCGGATAACATAGCTGTGATAATGGGACTGGATGCTGCCGGCAGTGGAGTTAAGATGAGCGCCTATGTAAAGTGCGCAGGGGACTGTGAAAAGGCAAAGACCAATTATAACTATACTGGAAACACTTCCTGCGTGATGCAATCCAATACCCCCGGCAAGGGCCCCAAGGCCTGTATCTATGGCTGTCTTGGCGGTGGCGACTGTGTGAAGGCCTGCCAGTTTGGAGCCATCAGTATCAGGAACGGCATCGCCGTGGTAAATGAAATGCTTTGCACCTCCTGTGGCATGTGCGTCAAGGCATGTCCCAGAGGCATCATCGAGCTGGTGCCCGTGGACAAAAAGGTGCGTGTGGCCTGTTCATCAAAGGATAAGGGCCCTGTGGCCATGAAGGCCTGTGATACTGCTTGCATAGGCTGTATGATGTGTAAAAAGGAATGCCCCAATGACGCTGTGGTTATAGAGGATTTCCTTGCAAAGATCGATTATGAGAAGTGTGTAGAGTGCGGCGCCTGTGTCCTCAAATGTCCGAGAAAGGCTATCATAAATAAGAATGAAGCTTAATGATGACAATTTCTATTCAGATAAAAAAGGAGACTCCCTGAAGCTGATACTCAGCGTTCTGGGAGCTCTTGCTTTATTTTCCCTGGTTATCCTGGCTGTTCTGATGCTGAATGCCGATAAGCTCTCATCAAACAAAAAGAGTGTGGTACGGGTGGAAGATGAAAAGGATTTAAAGTCGGATGATAACGACGAGGGTGATCCTTTTCCCGAGGGAGAGTATACCGGGAGCGGACTCACTTCGGATGATCTGGATTTTTGGAATATGTATGGCGATAAGGATTCATCGTCTTCTAAAAAGAGCGTAAGCCCCGATGAGATATTGAGAAAATATACTTCCGACAGCCTGTCCGACAGCACCCGGGATGAAGATGACGGGGATAACGCCGATGGCGTGCAGGCTGTGGAACGTGATGATGAGGGAACATTTAACTGTGCCGATTCCGGTGAGGAAGAACTTCTGGAAATAGATGAGAATATTCCCCGGAATACTTATTCCTCCGACTTTTTCAGGCAGGAAGGGAATGAACTGCAGTATTACAGCTCAGGCCGTAAGGTTTCTTCCTATGGTATAGACGTATCCAAGTATCAGGGAAAGATCGACTGGGAAAAGGTGGCCGCCTCCGGAATAGATTTTGCCATGATCAGAATGGGAGTGAGGGGTTATTCCACCGGAGCTGTGGTCTTTGACGAAAGATTTGAAGAAAATATAAAAGGTGCCAATGATAACGGGATAGACGTGGGGATATATTTTTATTCCCAGGCCAAGGATCAGCAAGAGGCAGTGGAAGAGGCAAATTACGCCGTGGCTGCCGCTGCGGCACACAAGGTATCCTATCCCATAGTATTTTATTCCGAGGAGATCACCGGCGAACCCGGCAGGACTGAAGGCCTTGATCCCGAGCAGCTCTCAGGTATCGCAAAGCGCTTTTGCGACACGGTGAACGGCTATGGCTACAGGTCTATGATAGGCGCCTCTAAGCACCGTCTGTCAAAGGACATGAGCCCGGGGCTTTTGGACGGTTATGATGTGTGGCTGGTGGATGCAGCTCACCTTAAGGAGGGAGAGCAGCTCACCATGTCAGAATACCCTTACAGATATACCATGTGGCAATATTCTTCCAACGGGCGTATTGACGGTATAGATGACGCCGTGGATCTGGATATAAGCTTCGTGGATTATAAGTACAGATGAGGGCTTCAGCCATACCTTGAATCAAAGCTTTCTTCGAAGCTGCCGATGTCGATCTGGGTATACAGACGCGCATATTCCCTGGCAGGCAGATCCTCTATAAAGTTCTGTGCGTAGTTTTTTGAAGGAAAACACTTCTTTATGTGATCCGCCGCCTTATTATAGGCTATGGCGGCGGTGGACTCATCGTCAAAGTCCCCCACCGAATAATTACCCTTAAAATGTATCTTTACCTTATATTTAAGGTCTCTTGTGGTGTCGGTCTTAGTGCCGGCTTTTTTTGCATATCGGGGTATGACGCCTGTATATCTGCTGATTATCCGTATGTTCTCATATCTGTAATCCAGTTCATCCCCGTTTATGAACTCATAATCCCGGCCCTTAACCGCATAGGGGCGTATGCCGTAGCGGGTGGAGAGGGTGACCTGCATGCCGTAATCCGCGGTGAAAAGCCGTCCGCCCCGGCGCTGTATCCTGTGCCTTGCATAATAGAAAAGGTCGTCTATATCAAAGGTCATAAATCTGTCCGGTTCCAAATAATAGCGGAAGAAGTTTTTCATTATATAAATGGGAGTGGAAAAATAAACCTTATTGTCGCGAAGGTTTATAAGACAGATGAATTTGTCAAAAGGAATGGTTTGGGCATATTCTGTACGGCTTAAATAATCGCCGGGAGCGCAGGTTAGATCCTTTAAAAGAACATGCGCAGCCATGTATGCCCGGTGGGCTTTTTCTTCACTTTCATAGCTTCCAAGGGAAATATGTCTTGAAAAAACAGTGATGGAAGACCTGAAATATACCTCATTATTTTTCTTTTTGTTAATAAATACACCCGGGAGCATCAATACCTCTATACAATATATGCAAATCGATTTTTGCTCAAACACAAGTCTGTTGTAATATTAAACAATGTGCCAACTGTTATGTAGACCAAAATTTTGTTAAGGATTTACGAAAAGCAAAAACTTTGTAACATTTCCTTAACAAATGATGATAATTGCGTTATAATTACCAATGTTGCAATGGAGAAATATTAAGGTTTTGTTAAATGCAACTGAATTATAGCATTTTTGAAACCGTAATGAAAGAGGAGTAATAATGTTGACCAGTAAGTTAAAAGCAGCGGTAAAGGCGATCATGATATCAGGTGCCATCACCGTGCTTTCCACAGTTAGTGTTATGGCAGCGCCGGTTGATTACGAAACTTTTGTAAAGAGTACCCTGGCGGGTGAGTTCGTTCTTCCTTCAAAGGTTATGTCAGAGTTCAAGGAAGCCATCAACAGCGGAGATACCGACAGAGGTATGGAAATCTATAATGATTATTTTGACGGAGACGATTCTGACGGAATTTCTTATGAAGTAGCCTGCTCAGGTGAGGACGAGGACGCTGATGAGGCGTCTGCAGATTCTGAAAAGGAAGAGGCCGCAGCACCTAAGGTAGAAGAGACTAAAAAGAGCGAAGAAAAAGTTCAGGAAGTAAAAGGAGAGCCCAAGGCTGCAGAGAGTGAAGCAAAGGCTGCTGAGACCGCAGCACCTGAAGAATCTCAGGTACAGGATACTGAGGTTCTGGGACAGACACAGGCCCCTGATGACGGTGATCATTACGGACTTTCAGACGCTGATTATATGAATCTTTGCAAGATAGTTCACGCAGAGGCACATACCCAGGGCGTGGCAGGTATGCAGCTGGTGGCGAATGTGGTACTTAACAGGGTTAAGAATTACAGATTCCCTAATTCTGTTACCGCAGTCATCGCACAGCCCGGACAGTTTTCACCCGTGGCATCAGGCAGGTTCGCGGCATCCATGCCAAGCCCCGCAGCCATGGCGGCAGTAGATAAGGCTCTTTCGGGTGAGGATAATTCAAAGGGCGCTCTTTATTTCAGAAAGAGCACATCTCCCACAAACTGGGGAAACAGGATTTACATGTTTACCTACGGCGGACAGAGTTTCTACATTAATTAATTTTTGATTAAGGCGTCATGGCTGTAGGGCCATGACGTTTTGTTTTGACTGAAAGGGCAGACTGTGGTATACTGACCACTGTCTGT
The DNA here is from genome assembly GCA_017441585.1 of Lachnospiraceae bacterium. Lineage (GTDB taxonomy): Bacteria > Bacillota > Clostridia > Lachnospirales > Lachnospiraceae > UBA1753. The sequence goes on along the minus strand of JAFRWW010000043.1, from coordinate 13,584 downwards.
TTTTTACGTATAATCTTTTGTAATATCAAGCAAATTAAAAAAAGATCCTTCGTCTTGCCTCCTCAGGATGACCTCTGTTATAGTCATTTAAGAGGAATTTAGTGAAGAATCTGAAAATATGAGGAGAAAAGAATGAGCGAACTGTTTTATACCACCACCAGAAACAAGGATTTAAAGGTTACTGCGTCACAGGCCATCATAAAGGGCCTGGCTCCCGACGGAGGTCTCTTTGTCCCCGAATATATACCTGAGTTTAAGGTGTCTCTTGATGACCTTAAGGATATGAGCTACAGACAGACCGCCATGGAGGTTATGAAGCTGTTTCTCACTGATTTCACCGATGAGGAACTGAAAAACTGCATCGACAGTGCTTATGACGATAAATTTGATAATCCCGTGATAGCCCCCGTGAAAGAGGCTGGCGGAGCATATTATCTGGAACTGTTCCATGGCCAGACCATAGCCTTTAAGGATATGGCCCTGTCCATCCTTCCCCATCTCATGACCACCAGCGCTAAAAAGAATGGGGTGAATGACGAGATACTGATCCTTACAGCTACTTCGGGAGATACGGGTAAGGCTGCCATGGCAGGCTTTGCGGACGTGCCCGGTACCAGGATCATGGTCTTTTATCCCAAGGGCGGCGTCTCCAATATCCAGGAGCGTCAGATGGTGACACAGAAGGGAAATAATGTCAAAGTAGTAGGTGTTAACGGTAATTTTGACGACTGTCAGAGCGCCGTGAAAAAGATGTTTGCTGACAGTAAACTGAATGCGGACATCAAGGAAAAGGGCTTTGTATTTTCTTCAGCCAACTCTATTAACATAGGGCGTCTGGTGCCCCAGATCGTATATTATGTCTATGCTTACGGGCAGCTTCTTAAGCAGGGCGTGATAGAAGCGGGAGAGAAGATCAATATTACCGTTCCTACAGGAAATTTCGGAAATATTCTGGCTGCCCATTATGCAAAGCGCATGGGACTGCCTGTGGATAAGCTTATCTGCGCTTCCAATGAAAATAAGGTACTCTACGATTTCTTTAAGACAGGAGTATATGATAAGAATCGTGAGTTCATCCTCACCAGTTCACCTTCCATGGATATTCTGATCTCTTCTAACCTGGAGAGACTGATCTATCATATAGCAGGAGAGGATTCCGAGGTGACTGCTTCCCTTATGAAGGATCTTTCGGAAAAGGGCAGATATGAGATCACGGATGACATGAAGGCAAAGCTTTCCGATTTCTACGGCGGCACTGCCCTGGAATCCGAAGTGTTTGCAAAGATAGCATCCCTTTACAAAGATACGGGCTATGTGCTTGATACCCACACCGCAGTCGCCGGCGCAGTATATGATAAATATGTAAAGGATACGCAGGATACAAACAGGACAGTGATCGCATCCACCGCGTCGCCCTATAAGTTCGCACATTCTGTTCTGTCAGCCATAGATAAGGCAAAGTATGACGGCCTTGGAGATTTTGAACTGGCAGACGAACTGTCGGCGCTCTCAAAAGTAGCCATACCCGAAGCAATTCAAGGCATAAAGAATGCGCCCGTACTACATGATACAGTATGTGATATTGACGGGATAGAAGAACAGGTAAGAGGATTTGCTCAGTGAGAATGATATGAGTATCCAGGCTTTTGTGGTGTTGTGATAAAATCTTATTCTGAAAATATAAAGTTAACAATCCCGAATGAAAACTCCACCGGAATCACATAAGATGACTCGTGGAGTTTTACTTTATCAATGAGAGTAAACTCGGGCACACTCAGGGTGCACTCCACAGATCTGGAATTGGAGAGTGCTACGGCAAATTTGCCGTTTATAAGGTTTAAGAAATCACCGATGATCTCATCACGGACATCGTCGGTGACATCAAACCCGGCATAGGCTGTGGCAAAGGCGTTTAACACTTCAGGAGCAGAATAAACGGCGGTAAATGCCGCATAATCGCCTATGATAAGCTGTGAGATATAGCAGCTTATGTCCGTGGATGTCAGATCGAAGGCTTCCTTCATGGAACAGTCCGGGGCTACATTTTCCAAAAGACAGTTATTTAATTCCTGAATATACAGATCCCTGTATGACATGAATACCTCCGAAAGGCTGGTCAGACCTTGTTCTTTACGATGGTGGTGATAACGTTCTTCAGCTGCTCAAATTCGGCGGGCTTTTGGATGAAATCCTTTGCGCCTGCTTTCAGGGCTTCTCTAAGATTAGCCTGAGTACCCACGGATGATACCATCACGATACTGGCGGCAGGATCGTGCTCGATCATCTCGCGCACGGCCTGAATCCCGTCCTTTACAGGCATTACAATGTCCAGAAAGACGATATCGGGGTGTTTTTCCTTAAATACATCCACGGCTGACTGGCCGTCGGATACTTCCAGGATCGAAGTAATATTAAGGGAAGCCAGATTTTCCTTAAGGCTTCTCCTTGCCAGCAGTGAATCGTCACATATCAGTATTGTCAGATCTTTTTCTTCCATGAGCACACCTGATAACCTTTCTATAATTATTATTCCTGCCATTTAATATCGATACAGTGTATTTTACTATGGCACGACATTTGGCAGGCGAAAACAATTAAACGATTAATACTAACTCTTACGATTATAGCAGAAAAAAGCAAATAAGACAATTGTGTCATAACAAAGGCTGTCAGGATTTTTATCTTGCAATTAGTGCTATGCTGATTTAAACTGTAAGGTAGTGCTTTTTATACAATATTAAGTGCATACATTATATTCGGAGTTGATCTGTTATAAATATGATGCGTTTAAATAAGACGAATAAAAGCAGTTTGTCCTGCAGGGAGACCATGGATCTCATCCCTTCATTTCTGGACTCTGAAATGGAGTTGTCCACGCAACAGGCATTTTTAAAGCATGTGAAAAGCTGCGAAAACTGCATGGAGGAACTCAGGGTTTCTTACCTTTTTCATGAAAGTCACCGTTATCTTGACGAGGGGCTTTATTTTGATGTGGATGAAGACTTTAAAAAGATGTTTAAGGAAAAGAACGGCTTTGTGAGTACGGCGGTAAGAGCCAGGATCATGCTTCTTATACTGATTGGTCTGTGCCTTATCACACTTATGCTGTACTGGACCGGTGTCATGGTATAGTAGAGTTTAAATATAAAAATGGCATCAGGGCTCCGTCATCTGCTTTGCAGATGCCACCTCATGCCAAAGAATAGAAAGGTTTGGCGTATGAACAGGATTCTGCTTGTAGACGGACACAGTATGATAAACAGAGCGTTTTACGGCGTTCCCACTTTGACTAATTCAAAGGGCGAGTATACCAATGCCGTATATGGCTTTATAAATATATTACTGTCCGTGATAGAGGATGAAAAACCGGATCATCTAATGGTGGCCTTTGACACCTCTGCGCCCACCTTCAGACACGGCATATATGAAGCGTATAAGGGCACCAGAAAGCCCATGCCGGAAGAACTAAGGGCCCAGGTCCCTCTGGTAAAGGATCTGCTCACAGCCATGGAGATCCCCATCATATCCATGGAGGGTCTTGAGGCTGACGATCTCATAGGGACCATGGCTAAAAAAGCGGAGGCTGCCGGCTTCGAGGTGTGTATCCTCTCGGGTGACAGAGATCTGTTACAGCTGGCCACAGACAGGACCAAGATCCGCCTTCCACATACTAAGGATAAAAAGTCCGTTACGGACTCTTTTTATGCCAAAGACGTACTGGAAAAGTATAAAGTGACGCCTCTTGGCATCATAGAACTTAAGGCTCTGATGGGAGATTCTTCCGATAATATCCCCGGAGTGCCCAAGGTGGGCGAAAAAACTGCAACCGAACTGATAGGGCAGTACGGCACCATAGAGAATCTTAAGGAGCATCGTGAAGAGATCACGAAAAAGGCTCTTAAGCAGACACTTATGGATAATTTTGAACTGGCTGAGCTGTCAAAGGTGCTGGCCACCATAAATACAACGGCGGATATCCCTTATGAACCTGAAGATGCCGTCATGAAAAATATATTTACCCCTGCGGCTTTTGAGATTGTACGCTCGCTGGAGCTTAAAAGCCTTTACAGAAAGTTTGAGGTGACGGATACCCCGACCTCAACCCCTGTTAAAAAGGCATGTAAGGTCACCGAAATTGTGGCTTTTGATGATATAAAGACCGTGACAGAGGCCATGGCTGCCCATAAGGGACTGTCCTGTGTCAGTATGGTGACGGATAAAAACGGTGAAGTTGTTTCTCTGGGTCTATGTATGAACGAGGAAGAGGCGTACAGGATACCCCTGACTGCTCTTTTTATCATAAGTCCCGAGTATAAGCTGATCTGTGATCTGCTTGATGATGAAAATGTCACCGTAGCGGCCTGGTCGTTAAAACCTTTACTTAAATATTTTGATATAAAACGTCGAAAGGGACTCTATGATGTCTCTATCATGGAGTATCTTCTGAATCCGCTTTCCGGTGATTATATGCCGGATTCAAAGGATGCGGGGGAGATCGCACGGGAAACCCTGACAAAATATACATCTTATCTGGAAAGGCTTAAGGAAGAGGGTATGGAGTCTCTGTATATGGATATGGAGATGCCTCTGGTCTTTACGTTAAATGAGATGGAAAAGACCGGCGTGCTGGTGCGTCGTGACGAACTGGAACAATATGCCGCCTCCCTTAAGGTGGGTATAGACAGGTTGGAAAAAGCCATCTATGAGAAGGCGGGAGAGGAGTTTAACATCAATTCTCCCAAACAGCTGGGAGTGATACTCTTTGAGAAGATGGCCCTTGAGGGTGGCAAAAAGACTAAAACGGGATATTCCACGGCGGCCGATGTTCTTGAGAAGCTGGCTCCCAATAATCCCATAGTGGCTGATATCCTGGAATACAGGGCTCTGTCTAAGCTATATTCCACCTATGCGGTGGGACTGCTTGACTATATAGATTCCGACGGCAGGATACATACCAGCTTTAATCAGACGGTCACAGCCACAGGGCGTATCAGTTCTTCTGACCCCAATCTGCAGAATATCCCCGTCAGGACCGAGCAGGGCAAGCAGCTTCGTAAGGTTTTTGTACCTAAAGAAGGCTGTGTGTTCATCGATGCCGATTATTCACAGATAGAACTTCGCATCCTGGCGTGCATGTCCGGAGATGAAAAACTGATCGAGGCTTATAATCAACAGCAGGATATACATGCTCTCACTGCGTCACAGGTATTCCATGTGCCCTTTGATGAGGTGACACCCCAGATGCGCCGGAATGCAAAGGCGGTCAACTTCGGGATCGTATACGGTATTTCCTCATTTGGCCTGAGTCAGGATCTGTCCATTACCAGATCTGAGGCAGCCGAATATATAGAAAAATATTTTGCCACATATCCCGGCGTAAAAAGCTTTCTGGATGAACTGGTAAAAAATGCAAAGGAAAAAGGATATGTGACCACCATGTATGGTCGTAAAAGACCTGTTCCCGAACTTAAGAGCGGTAATTTCATGCAGCGTCAGTTCGGAGAGCGTGTAGCCATGAATGCTCCCATTCAGGGGACGGCTGCAGATATCATGAAAATGGCCATGATAAATGTTGAAAGAGAATTAAAGAATAACGGCCTTAAATCACAGGTGCTTTTACAAGTCCATGATGAGCTTCTGGTAGAGGTTCCGGAGGAAGAAAAGGAGATAACAGTCGATATTATAAGGAAGGAGATGACGAGGGTTATTGATTTGCCGGTCTCTCTGGAGGTAGATATCAATATCGGCTGTAACTGGTATGAGACTCACTGACAGAAAAGATTTATTACTACCGAAATATTAAAGTTATCAAAAACGGATTAAATGTCATTAGTTACATTTCAACAGTATCAATAAGTTATCAACAGTTTACCGGACTAAATTATTTCAACCGTTATCGAAGAATTCTGACAAAAATCGTAAAACACATACGATATATAAATGGAGGACTTTATGAAAGTCATAGGCTTGACCGGAATGGTCGGTTCAGGCAAAACACAGGTCGCAGACTACCTGGTTAGGGAGTTTGGAGCCATTGCACTCAAGACAGATCTTATCGCTGCCGGTTTGACAATGAAAGGCAACATGTGTTATGGATCAATTGTTGAATTGCTGGGTAAAGAATGTCTGAAAGAAGACGGAGAGATCGACAGAGCGAAGATGGCAGACATCATTTTTAATGAGTCAAATGCGACACTGCTGTCAAGTGTTAATAAGATAATTCACGGAGCTGTTATCGATTTCGTTGAAAAAGAGGTGAGATTTTTTCGTGAAAACCACAACAACGATTGCAATTTATTGGTTATAGAATCAGCTCTGTTATTCAAGAGTGGATTGAATAACTCCTGTGATGAATGCTGGTACGTTTATGTCTCATATGAAAACCGGCGGGAACGATTAAAATACTCCAGAGGTTATTCATATGAAAAAACAGATAGTATTTTAAAAAATCAGGAGTCGGATTTGGAACTTCGAAGATTATGTGATATTATCATTGATAATAACGGAAATTTTTCCGATACCGAAAAGGCAGTGGATGCTCTTTTGGTGAACATTTGATTACGAGAGGTAAGGATGGCATCTAGAAAACAAAAACATTCCGGACAGTTTGTATTCGGACTTGATATAGGTACCAGAAGCGTAGTCGGCACGGTGGGTTATCTGGAGAACGATATCTTCCATGTAATAGGACAAAAGGTCAGAGAACACAGCAGCCGGTCCATGCTGGACGGACAGATACATGACATAGCCGCAGTCGGTGCTACCGTTAAGGATGTAAAAAATGAACTGGAGGAAACTCTGGGGGTGAACCTTAACGAGGTATGCATAGCGGCGGCAGGCAGAGTCCTGCGTACCGTCACTGTTCAGGTGACTCAGGAGTTTGAGGAAGATGTCACCGTAAATCGGGAAATGATATATGCCCTGGATCTTCTCGGCGTCGAAAAATCCTACGAAAAGCTTAATGAGAAGAAGGATTCAGACATAAAATTCTATTGTGTTGGATATACGGTTACCAGGTATTATCTAAACAATTCCCCTATGTCAACACTTGAAAACCATAAGTGCCGCAGCATAGGTGCCGAGATCATCGCCACCTTTTTGCCTGATGACGTGGTGGACGGACTGTATAAGGCTGTGGATATGGCAGGACTCACGGTTGTTAACCTGACACTGGAGCCCATCGCAGCCATTAAGGTGGCCATTCCCCTTAATTTCCGCATGCTGAATATAGCCCTTTTGGATGTGGGCGCCGGCACTTCCGATATATGTATCACCAGAGACGGCAGTGTGGTGGCCTACGGAATGATCCCTACTGCAGGCGACAGGCTTACGGAAGCCATAGCCCAGAGCCTTCTGGTGGACTTCGCCACTGCTGAAAAGATTAAACTGGCCGCAGGCGGTAAGAGCGGATCTATTTCCTATAAAGATATAATGGGCCTGTCTCAAAAAATAACACCCTCCGCCGTTCATAAAATAACTGCTCCGGTAGTTGAAGATATGGCTAAGGAAGTGGCCCTTAAGCTTAAGGAACTGAACGGCGGCAAATCCGTATCAGCCGTTTTTGTAGTGGGAGGCGGCGGCAAGATCGCCGGTTACACAAAGGCCCTGTCCAAAGCTTTGGGTATAGCGCCTGAAAGAGTGGCTCTTCGCGGCGAGGAAGTCATGGGCAAGATAGAATATGAATGCGCAGGCTGTAAAAAGGATTCTCTTTTTGTGACGCCCATAGGTATCTGCCTTAATTTCTATGACCAGTCCAATAATTTCATCTTTGTCTCCTTTAACGGAAAGCAGATAAAACTGTATGACAATAATCATCTGCTGGTGGTGGACGCTGCCATGCAGGCTGATTTCCCCAATGAATATCTATTCCCCAGAAGGGGAGCATCCCTTACGTACACGATAAATGATAAGGAAAAGATACAAAGAGGCGCCCCCGGCGAAGCTGCAGTCATCACCGTAAACGGAAATGCTGCAGATATCAATACTCCCATATCCGCCGGTGACAAGATCGAAGTAAAGGAATCCACCGCAGGAGAAGCCGGCCATCTGACCATCGGCCAGTTGCCAGAGTTCAATTCAAAGATAGTGGTGGTGGTAAACGATAAGAAGGTGGAACTGCCCAAATTCGCCCAGGTAAACGGAAAACTGGAATCAGAGTTTTATTCCATACAGGATCATGACATCATAAAACTCTTACCCTATTATACAATAGAACAGATAGTGGAGTTCATGGATGTAAAACTCATGGACGGCATGAATGTCTATGTCAATAACAAACGATCCTCCATGGATGAAAAGGTCTATGAGAACTTTGACGTAAAATGGACCATGGAAGAACAGAAGCTTTCCGATTATGATTATGACGCAGCCCTGAACGCCCAGAAATTTGAAAATCTCCCTCCCGGAGAAGAAGGTGATGTGGAAAGAGCCCATCTTCCCGATGAGATGAAAGATATGGTCAGCGGCCCCGGCGAACAGATACAGTGGGTAAAGGCTCCCGACGGACGCCTTATCAGAGTGGCTGTGGGCTCTAAACCGGAAACACCACCTGAACCAATAGAAGAAAAGAAGATCCATGTGACTGCCAACGGCCTGCCACTGGAACTGACAGGGAAATCTTCCTATGTATTTGTGGACATCATGGACAGGATCGACTTTGACCTTAAAAAGCCCGCAGGAGTACTCGTGGCCGTGGCCAGAAACGGCTACCGCACCGAATTCTCCGCCCCCATCGAAGAAGGCGACAACCTCACCATCAAATGGGTAAACGGCACTGATGAACTCCCTCCCGAGCCTCCTGCCCCTGAGCCCCCGGCCTCCGAACCGGATACCACTGAAGTTGATGTGTCCGAGACAGATTTGTTGACTTAAATATATAATTTACTAAAACTTCCCACATGTCATCCTGAGTGAAACGACGCTGATCACATCATGAAATGATGTGATGCCGCCCCGGGATATCCTAAGGAATCCACCACTTCGTGTGTCTACGCTCCGCTTCGGTCGGCGCTGAACAAACGTCCCCCGGACGTTTAGCGCCCCCGTAGGATGAAAATCGAGGGATTGCGAAGCAACAGGAAGGATCCTGAAAGAGTTAAAGGATTTAAAAAGGTCATCTTTATAAAGATTCTTCGCTACGCTCAGAATGACATAAATTGCCTATTTTATCATCAAGTGGGAAGTTTTAGTAATTTACTGAAATGGATTTAACGTTATAGATCGTTAAATTTAACTAAGCTGAGGGTGCTTGTACTCGCGTATGACACAATTAGCCAGTCTCACTTAGTGCAAACGAGCCGATTAGTCCGCGCAAGGGAGAAAATCGTGCTCAACCTACTTATAACACTAAATTAAATACGATTTTCGGTAACGGGGCGCGGACTTGCCATGAGGCGAAGTTTGAGCTTAGTGATGACTGAGCCGTGTCAGGAGCGATGTACAAGACCCGAAGCGGATCGTAAATCCAGTACTGAGCCGTGTCAGATCCAGATGCACAGCGACCGAAGCGAAGCATAGATCTAAGACTGAGCCGTGTCAGATCTAGATGTACCGCGATCCGAAGTAAATCGTAAAATTTCAATAATACATGAAAGGATAATCATGAGATTCTGCTCCATAGCAAGCGGCAGTTCAGGAAACTGCATATACATGGGCACCGACAACACCCACCTGATCATCGACGCCGGCATCAGCGGTAAACGCATCAAAAACGGCCTCAACGAACTCGGCATAGAACCGGACGAACTCTCCGGTATCCTGGTGACCCATGAACACACCGACCATATTTCCGGCCTCGGAGTCATGGCCAGACGCTACGGTATCCCCATATACACTACCGAAGGCACCAGAGAGGCCATCCTCACTTCATCAAAAGCCGGAAAGATCCCCGATGGACTGTTTGTCGACGTCAAAGAAGACGAGCATTTCACCATAGGCGACCTTAACATCAAACCCGTGAGGATATCCCATGACGCCGCCCAGCCCGTGGCATACCGCATAGGAAATAACAAAAGCTGTGGCGCAGTGATGACAGATCTTGGATACTACGATGACTACATCATTAAACAGCTCAAAGGACTGGATTTCCTCCTGCTTGAAGCCAATCACGACATCAGGATGCTGGAGACAGGTTCCTACCCCTATGAACTAAAGCAAAGGATACTGGGCAAAAAAGGCCATCTGTCAAATGAAAATGCCGGAAGGCTCCTTTCCCAGGTACTCAATGACAATATCAAGGAAATATATCTCGGACATCTGTCCCAGGAAAACAATTACGAAGACCTGGCCTATGAAACGGTAAGGCTCGAAGTGGATATGAGCGATACCCCTTATAAGGCAAAGGATTTTAAGATTCGTATCGCATCCCGTTTTGAGCCATCAAAGGTGGTAAATTTTTAAGAACATGCATTGCTGAAAAATATATCGATACAGAGGAGAAAAAAATGAAAAAAACCATAGTGACGGTAGTAGGAAAAGATGCCGTGGGCATCATAGCGAAGGTATGTACCTATTTTGCCAATAATCAGATAAACATACTAGATATATCCCAGACCATAACAGGAGGTTATTTTAACATGATGATGGTGGTGGATATGAGCGCTTCGCCAAAGCCCATTAAGGAAGCCGCCCACGAGCTGGCACAGATAGGCGAGGAGATAGGCTGCGTCATCAACTGCCAGAGTGAAGATATCTTCGATATGATGCACCGGATTTAAAATGTATTCTTTGTAAACTGAAATAATAATCAATCTGATAACAGGAAAGTGACCCCTATGATAAATATATATGAAGTAGCAGAGACAAACCGCATGATCGAGCATGAAAACCTGGATGTGAGGACCATCACACTGGGGATCAGCCTGCTGGACTGTGCCGACAGCGATCTGGAAACTCTTAAGAAAAACATATACGAAAAGATAACCACCACCGCGCGCGATCTGAAAAAGACAGGAGACGATATTGAGGCTGAATACGGCGTTCCCATTGTAAATAAGAGGATATCCGTAACTCCCATTGCCCTGGTGGGGGCCGGAGCCTGCAAAAACAGCGATGATTTTGTGGAACTGGCCAAAACTCTGGATGAAGCGGCCAAAGAGGTGGGAGTAAATCTCATCGGAGGTTATTCCGCCCTGGTCTCAAAGGCCATGACAAAGGCGGACGAGCTTTTGATCAGATCCATCCCCAAGGCACTTAAAGTCACTGACAGAGTGTGCTCCAGCGTGAATGCCGCTTCCACAAAATGCGGTATAAACATGGATGCCGTCAGGCTGATCGGACAGATGATAAAGGAGACGGCAACGCTTGATGCGGTCAATTCATCACAGGCGTGCATGAAGTTTGTGGTTTTCTGCAATGCTCCCGATGACAACCCCTTCATGGCAGGCGCCTTCCACGGAGTCACCCAGGCGGACGCCGTTATAAATGTTGGTGTATCCGGCCCCGGCGTGGTAAAGAGAGCTTTGGAAAACGTGAGAGGGGAAAGCTTTGAGACCCTATGCGAGACCATAAAGAAAACCGCGTTCAAGGTTACCCGTGTGGGACAGCTGGTGGCAAAGGAAGCCTCCAAAAGGATGAATATCCCCTTCGGAATAGTGGATCTTTCCCTGGCACCCACACCGGCTATCGGCGATTCCGTTGCGGATATACTTTGCGAAATGGGTCTTGAACACGCAGGAGCTCCTGGCACTACCGCAGCCCTCGCTCTTTTGAATGATCAGGTGAAAAAAGGCGGCGTCATGGCTTCGTCCTATGTGGGCGGCCTGTCCGGCGCTTTTATCCCCGTGTCCGAGGATCAGGGAATGATAGATGCTGTTAAGGCCGGGGCCCTCACTCTTGAAAAACTGGAGGCCATGACCTGTGTGTGCTCAGTGGGACTTGACATGATCGCCATACCGGGAGATACATCCGAGAGTACCATCGCAGGACTCATTGCAGACGAGATGGCCATAGGCATGGTGAATCAGAAGACCACGGCTGTCAGAGTGATCCCGGCGGCAGGTAAAAAAGTGGGAGACACTGTGGAATTCGGAGGCCTTTTTGGATATGCACCCATCATGCCGGTCAACAGCTTTTCCTGTGATGCTTTCGTCGGCAGGACGGGAAGCATCCCCGCGCCCATACATTCTTTTAAAAATTAGTCTAAATCCGTGAAATTAGACAAAAAACCTTGCAAAATCATGCTTTTAAAGTTATTATATTATCAGATTTTTATGTGAGGAGGTATAGCATATGTTAAAGACTAGTACAGACAGTGTACCCGGAAAGCAGATAACCGAGGTTCTTGGTGTTGTATTCGGTAATGTTCTGTATTCAGTTAGCCAGTCTCAGGACTCCGCTACTCACGAACAGCTTCATAAAAACGCTGTTACGGATTCCATGGACAGACTTGACAAAGAAGCGGCAGCTTTGGGGGCTGATGCTATCGTCGGTGTGAGCGTCAGCTTTTCCGCTTTGGGTACGATAGATCAGGTTGCTGTTACGGCGACAGGTACTGCCGTGAGATTCCCTCATAGTGGTGAGGATCAGGAAAAAGTAGCTGCACAGAAGGCAGAGCAGGCTCAGCTGGATCTGGAAGCTGCCAACAGACGCCGTGAAGAGGAACATGCCAACAGTCGCAGAGCCATGGAAGAAGCTCAGAATGTGGCCACTCAGGCAGCAGCCGCAGCAGCACCCGCAGCAGCAGCCGATGCAAATGTATCCGCCCTGGAGACCAGCCTTATAAATCTGCTGCTTAAGCATCCGGACGGCATGGACGGCGTGAGCATTTCCAAGAAGATCCCCAGGATCTATTACTCACCTGCCGAGGTTTCATCGGCACTTAAGCATCTGGTTGAACTTAACCTGCTTTATAAGGATGAGTTCGGTGTATTTAAGGTTAATTAAATTTTGGGATTTACAAAAGGCTTAAAAAATCATATAATGTTTGTTGGGTTTATAAAAGAGGCGTGTGATCACATCCCGCGAAAATACGTATAAGCCACGGATTTTCGGTGTGTTTCATGCAGAATATCAGGAGGATATCAGAATGAAGAACAAATTATTTGTAATGGCTTTGGCAACTGCGGTGGCATCATTGGTATTTGCTGTACCTGCATCTGCAGATGCACTGGGAGAGTATTATGCTAACCAGTCTCTCGCTGCATTTCACGCATCACAGATCGCAAAGGGCGAGGCAGAAAGGGCAGCAGGACAGGCCAGATACGAGGCAGCTCAGGCAGCACTTGCAGAGTTCTATGCATCACAGCTTGCTAAGAGCGCAGATCTTAAAGCATGGCAGGCAGCTCAGGTAGGTAATTCTTCAGTAGCTGAGTTCCAGGCAGGCCAGCTGGCTAAGGCAGAGCAGCTTAAGGCATGGCAGGCAGCTCAGGCAGCTGATACTTCAGTAGCAGATTTCCAGGCAAAGCAGCTTGCAAAGGCAGCCGATCTTAAGGCATGGCAGGCAGCTCAGGCAGCTGATACTTCAGTAGCAGATTTCCAGGCAGCTCAGCTTGCAAAGAGCGCATGGCTTGGTGAGTGGCAGGCTTCACAGCTGGCTAAGGCAGATGCTCTTAAGGCATGGCAGGCAGCTCAGGCAGCCAACACTTC
>JAFRWW010000042.1 GCA_017441585.1 Lachnospiraceae bacterium | reverse complement strand
CTAAGGCAGATGCTCTTAAGGCATGGCAGGCAGCTCAGGCAGCCAACACTTCAGTAGCAGATTTCCAGGCTAAGCAGCTTGCAAAGGCAGCAGAGCTTAAGGCTTGGCAGGCAGCTCAGGCAGCTGACACTTCAGTAGCAGATTTCCAGGCAGCACAGCTTGCAAAGAGTGCATGGCTCGGCGAGTGGCAGGCAGCACAGCTTGCAAAGGCAGCAGATCTTGCAGCATGGCAGGCAGCTCAGAAGGCTGATACTTCAGTAGCAGATTTCCAGGCTAAGCAGCTTGCAAAGGCAGCAGAGCTCAAGGCTTGGCAGGCAGCTCAGGCAGCTAACACATCTGTAGCAGACTTCCAGGCAAAGCAGCTGGCTAAGGCAGCACAGCTTAAGGCTTGGCAGGCAGCTCAGGCAGCTAATACTTCAGTGGCTGATTTCCAGGCTACACAGCTTGCAAAGGCAAATTCAGTAGCAGAGTGGCAGGCTTCACAGAAGGCTCTTGAGGCTCTGAAGTGGCAGATGAGATATGAGGCACTTGCACAGGGCAAGGCTATCAACATCGACTGATCCTGATCAGAAAAATTCAGTTAAATGATAAGGCCTCCGGAATGATCCGGAGGCCTTTTTATGTGTTCAGTCATTTAATTATCAGGTAAAACATTATGCCATACTGAGAAACGTAGTGACGAAGGATCCTTATATCGAAAGCTCTTTATCTTAAATCACTATCGGTGAAAAAGCAGCATGATCGCCATAGGCTAAAGCCTTAGGATCACTGCCATATTTTCCCTTTATCAGACAGTCATATATGGCAGATGAGCACAGGTTCATTTCCATGAATCTGCGAATTTCGCTATCGTTTATCTCCCTAAGGTCGCTTTGCTTTGTGATGAGCTTTAACGTCCCTTTTTCCTTTATGGCTGATAAAAGTTCACCCGAGTCTTTTTTGAATCCGAGCAAAGTGGCGTATCCTGTGCCGTAATCCCTGCGCTTGATCCCGTTAAGGTCATATTTGTATATATCCAGCAATATGTTTAACATGGCCCTGGATATTCTGGAATGAGTATAATTCCTGGTCTTTAAAAGACTTATGAATTCACTGAGGATAGTATAATCCGTGAGATGGTTTTCCATACGGTTTGAAAGTTCGATTGAAATATCGCCAAAAGAGGTATAATCCCCCCGGGTATTTCTGGAAGTCAGCAGTCTGTAATGTATAAGGCCTGACAGATCATCATCAAAGAGCAGGGGAGAGGCTGTGAGAGTCTCATATACATCCTGTGGCACAGCATCCCTGATATAGGCAGATCCCATATCCTTAAGGGCTTTCCTTATGGCCGAAGCACTGACGAATTCCTCTACTTTGTCTGAAACGTCATATCCGGTCGTATCATTTTCATTTCTTCCGTTTTTATAAAAAATATCCGGTTCATCATCATTATAAGCTTCGCCCTGTCTTTTGACGGTGACAGGCCGGATAACAGATTCAAAATGCGATAAAGCCCGGATATATTCCAGCGCGAGCACATTATTCGGGTCCTTGAGTATCCTTGCGGCGTCCTCCGGATCCAATGAATCCAAAGGCTTTTCTCTCAGAGTGCATTCAAGCGCCGTTGCTCTTGCTACGGGGTAGGAAAGACCGTTTTTTAATCCGTCCTGCATGGCAGCTTTAAAAGTTTCATCTTCATTTTCCAAAATGGATGATATTTTATCCAGAGCATCAATATCTCCGCACTCGGAGCCAAAGGACAGGAAATCCACGCAACCCGTATCATTAAGGATGCGCACGCCTCCTTTTGCAAAGTACTCGGCACTGGCACAGCAAAGAGGAACCGGCAGTTCCAGTACCAGATCCGCGCCGTGATCAAGCGCCCATTTGGTCCGCTCATATTTATTGACCAGTGCCGCCTGTCCTCTCTGAACATAGTCGCCGGACATGACCACGATACAGTACTTTGCTCCGGTCATTTCCTTTGAGCGGCGGATATGATATTCATGCCCTTTATGAAATGGATTGTATTCAGCTATTATTCCTACAGTTTTATTCATCGTTATTTCCCGTCATAATCATAAACTCATTTTAAAATAAGTTAACTGAAACTTCCCACATGTCATCCTGAGTGAAACGAAGGATTTAAAGGATTTAAAAAGGTCATCTTTATAAAGATTCTTCGCTGCGCTCAGAATGACATAAATTGCCTATTTTATCATCAAGTAGGAAGTTTCAGTAAGTTAATATGTCTGTTTACTGTTGCGTCAAAAGATTATATCAGTGTATATATACTCTGGGTCGGTATATGTATATGTTTAAGAATACACTTGCACAATTCTTTTGTAAAGTTTATACTGTATAAAGTTTGACCATATGAAATCTACAAAAAGGAGACCGGCCATGAAATACTCGGAAATGACTAAAGAAGAACTGCTGGAGGAAAAGAAGAAGCTTGCCGAAGCTTACAGAGAGTTCCAGTCCATGGATCTATCCCTGGATATGAGCAGGGGTAAGCCCTGCAGGGAACAGCTTGACATCTCCATGGGACTGATGGATTCCCTGAATTCACAGGCGGATCTTTCCTGCGAGGATGGTACCGACTGCCGCAACTACGGTCTTTTGGACGGTATACCCGAGGCAAAGGTATTGCTGGGGGATATGATGGAAAACCATCCCGATAATATAATCATCTACGGGAACTCATCCCTTAATGTAATGTATGATACCGTGGCCAGAGCTATGACCCACGGAATAATGGGACACACGCCCTGGTGCAGGCTTGATAAGGTTAAGTTTTTGTGCCCCGTGCCCGGATATGACAGACATTTTGCCATAACCGAGTATTTCGGTATCGAGATGATACCCGTGCCCATGTCAGAGAATGGTCCCGATATGGATATGGTGGAGAAACTGGTGAGCGAAGATGAGTCCATAAAGGGTATCTGGTGCGTTCCCAAGTATTCCAATCCTCAGGGCTATTCATATTCCGATGAGACCGTGAGACGCTTTGCAAGACTGACACCTGCGGCTGCCGATTTCAGGATCTTCTGGGATAATGCATACGGTATCCATCATCTTTATGATGATAAGCAGGATTATCTTATCGAAATCCTGGCAGAGTGTAAGAAGGCGGGCAATCCCGATCTGGTATACAAATTTGCGTCTACCTCCAAGATCACCTTCCCGGGCAGTGGTATAGCTGCGCTTGCCACTTCGCTTAACAATCTGGAGGATATCAAAAAGCAGCTCAAGAACCAGACCATAGGTCATGATAAGGTTAATCAGCTGCGTCATGTGAGATTCTTTAAGGATATCCACGGTATGACGGAGCACATGAGGAAGCATGCAGACATCATCAGGCCTAAATTTGAGGCGGTGGAAGAGATACTGGACCGTGAGCTTGCAGGCCTTGACATAGGTGAGTGGACAAAGCCCAGAGGCGGATATTTTATCAGTTTTGATGCCATGAACGGCTGTGCAAAGGATATAGTTTCAATGGCCAAAAAAGCCGGCGTAAAAATGACAGAGGCCGCCGCAACCTGGCCTTATCATAATGATCCCAATGATTCAAACATAAGGATCGCACCTACCTTCCCTCCGATTGATGACTTAAAGCTTGCCACCCAGCTTTTTGCGCTGTGCGTTAAGCTGGTAAGCGTCGATAAGCTTCTGGAAAAGGCTTGAAAGGCGGAGAAGAGTGATGCGTAATTTAAAAGAAATACAGTTTGAATCACCTCTTGCCAAGCAGCTTTACCTGGAAGTGTCAGGAATGCAGGAAAACATGAGGAAGATAGACAGGAAGTATATATCCACCCAGTATATATGGACGGTATGGCAAAAGGTTTATAAGGAGCACTGTGGCTGCACTTCCTACACTGTGCATTATAAAAACGGAGAGATTAAATAAGATCGGAGATAATGGTTTTGGACAGTATCAGATTTACCCTGTTCCCCGAGCTTAAAGAAGAATCTGATAATAAAGCATATCTTGAGAGCTATATTTATGAGGACAATGATGTCCGCCCGGGTATGCTTATAGTACCCGGCGGCGGATATGATCATCTTTCAAAGATAGAATCATATCACGTTGCCGAGTTTTTCTTTAATAAGGGTTTTCAGACTTTTATATTAAAATATTCCACTGCCCCCTTAGGCGGACCGCATTTAGGGCTCAAACCCTTAAGTGAGATCACCAGGGCAGTGAGACTCATAAGGTCCATGTCGGATGAATTTAAGTTAAAGGACGGTAAGCTGGCCGCCTGTGGTTTTTCTGCAGGAGGTCATCTTATAGCCACACTTTGCACTCATCCTGACTTTAATGATAAGGCGGCAGATCTTTCTGATGTCAATCCACGGATGCCAAACACTTTGGAGGATCCCTACGATGACATATCATCCATGCCTGACGCCATTATCCTTGGCTATCCCGTCATCACCATGACAGGGCCTTATATACATGAAAGCTCTGTAAGGCAGCTTCTCGGAACGGCCCCGGCCAAAGAGGATCTGGATTTCATGTCGGCTCAGCTTCATGTAGCGCCGGCGTCTCCGCCTGCATTCATCTTTAGCTTTACAGATGATCAGAGCGTTCCTGTGCAGAACAGTTACATGTACGCCGAGGCCTGTCAGAAAGCGAAAGTACCATATGCTCTGCACATTTTTTCCCACGGAAGCCACGGCATGGCGCTGTCTGACGGCTATGAGGGCCGATTCACCAGTGAAGAGACTGCCTGCTGGCCGCAGATGGCGATTGATTTTGTAAATATGTATCTTTGATAAATAAAACAGGAGACCAAAGATATAAAAAACCTTGAAAACCCGTTCTATATGTATTAAAATTAAATTTATGTATGCATTAAATCTTGAGCGGGGAAATCCCATTATTATGGGCGTTACCTGCCAGGCGGACGGCAGTTACAATATAGCTGTCGTAGTTGGCATGGATAAGCCGTTGACGATGTGTATCCACAATCTGTCGGATGCTCATCGTATTTTGCGCGTAAAAATCCCGGAAATATGCAGAACCGGCAATGTCTGGGCTTTTCGTGTGTCAGGTCTTGATTTTTCCAAGTGTTCCTACAGTTTTTATGATGACAGTGTGGTATTTTGCGATCCTTATTCAAAAGCGCTGTCAGGCTGTGATAAGTGGGGGAAGAGAAAGCCTCGCTCTGTTTTTGATGTATGTAAGGAGTATGACTGGGAAGATGAACATCATCCCATGATATCCCTCGAGGATGTGATCATGTATACCATCCATGTCAGAGGCTTTACCAGACATACTTCATCCAATGTTAAATATCCCGGCACCTTTGAGGGAATCGTGGAAAAGATCCCTTATCTTAAGGAACTGGGGATCAATCAGATAGAACTTATGCCGGCTTATGATTTCAATGAGGTCATAGCCAATCCTCCTTATTCCCTTAAGGGGACGCATATACCCCAGGATTCCAAAGAAGCCAGGGAACTGGCCGGGGCACTGCGCACTGAATACACAAAACGTAAAAAGATCAGTATTAATTACTGGGGCTATACAAAGGAGGCTTTCTATTTTGCGCCAAAAGCCGCATATTCCGGCATCGGCGATCCTGTCAGGTCCTTTAAGGACATGGTAAAGGCCCTCCATGAAAACGGTATAGAGGTGGTAATGCAGTTTTATTTCCCTGCCGATACGCTGCCCCAGCTCATAGCCCATTGCCTGAGACACTGGGTACTGGAATATCATATCGATGGGGCCCATATCATGGGAGAGAAAATACCCATAAGCCTGATACTTTCGGATCCTCTGCTGGCGGATACCAAGATATATATGAGGTCTCTGGAGGGGCTTCCCCATGAACACAGGCGCAATACCGCCCTCATCCAGGATAATTTCATGTATGACATGAGAAAGTTCCTTAAGAGTGATGAAGATATGCTAAGGTCCTTTACCTACGGTCAGTTAAATAATCCGAAGGAGCACGGCATCATAAATTTCATCACGAATTATTACGGGTTTACCCTTAACGATCTGGTTTCCTATGACCGTAAGCACAATGAGGAAAACGGCGAGGATAACAGGGACGGAACGGACTATAATTTCAGCTGGAACTGCGGCGTGGAGGGTGTGTGCCGCAAAAAGTATATAAGCCACCTGCGTCATCGTCAGATATTCAACGCCTTAAGCTTTGTGTTCCTGGCTGCCGGCATTCCCAAGATAATGGCCGGAGATGAGTTCGGCAACAGCCAGAACGGCAACAATAACGCCTACTGTCAGGATAATCCCGTGACCTGGCTTAACTGGGAGCAGCTCGATAAGAAAAAAGAGATATATGATTTTGTAAAGTGTATGATAGCCTTCAGAAAGGCCAACGTCGTATTCAGGCAAAAGGGTCCCAAGTCCATGAATGATACCAATCATGTGGGTTATCCCGAGGTGTCCTATCACGGCGAGCAGGCCTGGATGCCCCATTTTGAAAGCTATTCAAGGAGCATAGGCCTTCTGTATACGGGAAAGGGAGAGTTTTATTACATAGCCTATAACCTTTACTGGATAGAAGAACGTTTCGCCCTGCCCAAGCTTCCCAAGGGTCTGAAATGGCAGGTGATCATGGATACCTCAAAGGGCTTCGTGAATGAAGAAGAACCCCTTGAGGATCAGGAAAGCATCAGGGTCATATCAAGATGCGTGATGCTGCTTCGGGCAGTGGATGATCCCTGAAAAGATTCTTCGGGCGAAAAGCCCTCAGAATGACTACCTAAAAACTGTCATTCTAAAGACAACAAAACCTCAATAAAAACCATCAATATGAACATTCTAGGACATTTATCGACAATCAACCATCACCGCTATGAGGTGATGAAGAACTGCTTCAGGGCAGGCCTGTACTGGCAGGGACTCACACATGACCTGTCAAAGTATGCCCCTGTGGAGTTCATCCCCGGGGCTGTCTATTTTCAGGGAAACCGCAGCCCCAATAACGCAGAGCGTGAGGCTACGGGAGTATCCAGGGCCTGGCTCCATCATAAGGGACGCAACCGTCATCATTATGAGTACTGGACAGACTATTCCCCCACGGCAAAAAAAGGCCAGCTGGTAGGCGCCCTGATGCCGAGGAAATATATAGCCGAAATGTTCTGCGACAGAGTGGCGGCGTCGAAGATCTATAACAAGGAAAACTATAATGATTCCTTCCCCCTGGCGTATCTGCTACAGGGCATAGACAGTCTTCTGATGCATGAAAAGACCAGAAACGACATAGTCTTTCTGCTGAACATGCTTAAGGAAAAAGGAGAGGATAAAACCTTCGAATTCATCAAACGCAAGTACCTTAAGGGCGTGAAGATTCCCAAGATGGATATCGAAAAGATAAAGGCTCAGAATCCCATTCCTGAGATCATGAGTAAGTAAGTTTTCTAAGAATCTTAAAAGAGAGGAATAAAATATAATGTTAGGTGATGAAAAAATACTATTCAGCGGAATGCAGGCCACCGGTTCTTTAACCCTTGGCAACTATCTGGGAGCCCTTAAAAACTGGGTAAATCTGGCGGATGAATATACCACCTTTTACTGTGTGGTGGACGAGCATTCCATAACCGTGAGACAGGACCCCGCAGAGCTTCGTAAGAGAGCCAGGAACCTGTTGATGCTCTACATAGCCGCAGGCATAGATCCCGAGAAGAACTGCCTTTATTATCAGTCCCACGTATCGGGACATGCAGAGCTGGCATGGATACTCAACTGCTTCACCTACATGGGCGAGCTTCAGCGTATGACCCAGTTTAAGGATAAATCAGCCAAGCATGCCGACAATATTAACGCAGGACTCTTTACCTACCCCGTCCTCATGGCCGCAGATATCCTTTTGTATCAGGCCGACGTGGTGCCTGTGGGCAAGGACCAGCTGCAGCACTTAGAGCTCACCAGGGATATAGCCAACAGGTTCAATGCGATTTACGGTGATGTGTTCACTGTTCCCGAACCTTATCTCGGCAAGCTGGGCGCCAGGATCATGAGTCTTCAGGATCCTGCAAAGAAAATGAGCAAATCCGATGAAAATCCCAACGCGTCCATCTATCTCATGGATGATGCCGACACGGTTATGCGCAAGTTTAAACGCGCCGTGACTGATTCCGAGGCCTGCGTGGCCTACAGGGATGAACAGCCCGGCCTTAAGAATCTTCTGGATATTTATTGTGCTTGCACGGATAAGACTCCGGAAGAAGCCGTTAAGGAGTTTGAAGGCAAGGGCTACGGCGAATTAAAGACTGCTGTGGGCGAGAGCGTGGTAGCCGTTCTGACGCCTTTGCAGAATGAGTTCCACCGTCTGGAAAAAGAAAAAGATTACATCGATAAGATAATAAAACAAAACGCTGAAAAGGCAGGATATTATTCATCAAAGACCCTTCGCAAGGTTCAGAAAAAGATCGGTTTCCCCGAAAAGATAAGGTGAGCAGAGAGGTACTTACAAAGAATGGCAGACACTAACATAATAGAACTGGTAAATGTTTCAAAAA
This sequence comes from Lachnospiraceae bacterium, assembly GCA_017441585.1. Lineage (GTDB taxonomy): Bacteria > Bacillota > Clostridia > Lachnospirales > Lachnospiraceae > UBA1753. Next base: position 9,348 of record JAFRWW010000042.1, on the reverse strand, counting down.
GCTATGACAATAATACGGAGGTCATAAAGGACATTAACCTGCAGATAAAAGAGGGCGAGTTTGTAACTCTGCTGGGACCTTCCGGATGCGGAAAGACCACGATCCTAAGGATGATAGGCGGCTTCGATTCCCCCACCACGGGAAAGATCCTGTTGGATGGCAAGGATATATCCCCTCTTACGCCGGATAAGCGCCCGGTCAATACCGTATTTCAGAAATACGCACTTTTTCCTCATCTCAATGTCTATGACAATATAGCCTTCGGCCTGAACCTTAAGGGTGTGAGCAAGGCAGAGTGTGATGAAAAGGTAAAAAATGTTCTGGACATCGTGGATCTGGAGGGCTTTGAAGAGCGGCAGATAAACACTCTGTCCGGCGGACAGCAGCAGCGTATCGCCATCGCCAGAGCCATCGTAAATGAGCCCAAGGTTCTTTTGCTGGATGAGCCTTTGAGCGCTCTTGACTACAAGATGAGAAAGGAAATGCAGCTGGAGCTTAAAAGCATGCACAAGCTTCTGGGCATTACCTTTATTTTTGTCACCCACGATCAGGAAGAGGCCCTCACCATGTCCGATAAGGTGGTGGTGCTGGCCGACGGTATGATACAGCAGGTAGGCACTCCCGAGGACATATATAACGAGCCTGCCAACGTCTTTGTGGCGGATTTTATAGGCGAGAGCAATATCTTTAACGGCACCATGCTGGAGGACAAAAAAGCCTCCTTTGCCGAAGCCGTGTTCCAGACTGTGGATGACTATCCCAGAGGTACAAAGATAGATGCCGTGATACGGCCCGAGGATGTGGATATAGTAAAGCCCGGCGAAGGCCAGCTTCAGGGCGTGGTGACCAGTGTGGACTTTAAGGGTACCTTCTATGTCACCTTTGTACAGTGCGGACAGTATGAGATGGAGGTCCACTGTTTTGAACTCCATCATGAAAATGAAGAAGTGGGTCTTAAGATAGATCCCGATATGATACATATAATCAAGTATGATATGACTCTGAACCATTATGAGGGCCGGATCGTCAATGTACTTGAAAAGACTGTTGAGCTTAAGTTTGCCGATGCTCTGGTGGAGATGCCGGTGACCGCTATCTGTGACGGTAAATTCACTATTTCAAACGGCGAGCTCATGGACAGTGGCAAAAATGCGGTTGACCTTAATGAACTCATACTGGATGTGTCCTTTGATCCCGCCAAGGCCCAGCTTTCGGATAATGCAAAGGACGGCATGGTCAGCGGAGAGATCGTATCATTTTACTATATAGGCGACCATTACAGTTACACGGTCAGATCGAAAAACGATATAGATTATGTGGTGGATGATGAGTACTTATGGAATCAGGGAGATAAGGTGGGCATCATAGTTCCCAGAAACCTTATAAGGACAGCATTATGAACAACAAGAATACGTTGAGCACTTATTATGTGCTCCCATACATAATCTTTTCCGTGCTTTTTATCCTGCTGCCTTTGTTCGTGGTGCTTTACTACGGATTTACGGACAGGACAGGGCATCTGTCACTGGCTAATTTTATACACTTTTTCACCAACAGCAGGACTATCGGCACCTTTTTTTACTCAGTGGTAATAGCTTTTCTGACCACGCTGTTTTGTCTGCTGCTGGCTTATCCCATAGCCTACATACTGGCAAAGGGTGTGTACAGGGGACGGCATTCATTTCTCCTTGTATTTGTACTGCCCATGTGGATCAATTTCACCCTGAGAGTGACTGCCCTTAAGGAGATACTTACGTATTTTGAAGGGAATATCGCCATGCATCCCTTTTTCAATACCATTATATGCATGGTATATGACTTTTTGCCCTTCATGATACTGCCTATTTTCAACTCCATCGTAAAGCTGGATGACTCACTCATTGAGGCAGGCTATGATCTGGGTGCCACTAAATTTCAGACCTTTGTAAAGGTGATCATCCCTCTTACGATACCCGGTATAGTGAGCGGCGTCACCATGGTATTCCTGCCGGCCATGACTAATTATGTGGTGCTTGACATGGTATACAACAGCACTTACATAATGGGAAGCCTAATCGGCAGCTATTTTTCATCCTACGACTGGAATAACGGATCCATCATCTCGGCGGTACTGCTTATCGTGATAGGACTGATGACCATAATCTCGAATCATCTGATAAATAATAAAAAATGGTAAATAAAAAAAATACGATATTCTCAAATTTAATATTCTGGCTGGTGATAATATTTTTGTATTTCCCGGTGCTGATCCTTGCTTTTTACAGCTTTACGGATGCATCCATGCTGGGACAGAGCAAGCATTTTTCGCTGGATAATTACGTGACTCTCTTTACCGAGTCCACCCTGACCTCCATGATGGTATCCACTCTGGTGCTGGCCATGGTGGTGTCCGTCATATCCACCCTGCTTGGAACAGTGGGTGCCGTCAGCGTGTATTATTCCGGAAATAAGGTTAAAGGTTTTGTGGATTTTACAAACCAGATCCCTGTGGTAAACGCAGACGTGGTGACAGGCTTTTCCGTGTGCATACTGCTCATAGTATTCTGCAAAATGGATAAGGCCACCTGCATCCCTCTGGTACTGGCGCTTACCACCTTGTGTACGCCCTTTGTGTATCTTTCGGTGTATCCCAGGCTCCTTCAGATGGATGATTCCCTTTTTGAGGCAGCTCTGGACCTTGGCTGCAATAAAAAACAGGCCTTTTTCAAGGTGGTGATACCCCAGATATCCGGCGGGATAATAAATGGTTTTCTGACAGCAGTCACTTTGTCCCTGGATGATTATTTCATCACTACCTATACGAAACCCGCTTCCTTTGACACAATTTCCACTTATGTGGTCAATGCCACGAGAGGCGCCCAGACTGAGATCAAAACCGCGCTCTGGGCTCTGTCCACGGTTATATTTTTATTTGTTATAGCATTTGTAGTATTTACGAATATGGGAGACAGACATGAGATACTTGAATAAGATAAATTCCTGTATTTTAATATCGACTATCGTAGGCATGTCCCTTATGAGCGGCTGTGCCTCTTCTTCGGATGTGACCGTACTTCGTGTGGCCAACTGGGAAGAGTACATAGACATGGGGGACTGGGATGAGGATGAGATCATTGAGCTGGAGGATGGCAGTACAGTTTTCGGAGAAGACGATCTCATGAGTGAATTCGAGGACTGGTATTATGAGACTCATCACAAAAAGATAAAGGTAGAGTATTCCTGCTTTGGCACCAATGAGGAACTGTATAACCAGCTGACCCTGGGGAGCGTTTACGATCTGGTATGTCCTTCGGAGTACATGATCATGAAGTTGCTTCATGAGGATGAGCTTTTGCCATATGATGAGAGTTTTTTTGACAAAAGTAAAGAAGAAAATTATTATATAAGAGGAGTCTCAAATTATATCGACAATGTATATAATGAGCTGTCCATTGACGGAAAGGTACTTCATGACCATACTGCCGGATATATGTGGGGAACCCTCGGCATAGTTTACAACCCGGAATATGTGGACGAGGAGGATGCTTCCCACTGGAATATCCTGCTGAATGATAAATACAAAAGACAGATCACGGTGAAGGACAGTGTGAGAGATGCATATTTTGCGGCTCTTGCCATCAAAAATTATGATCTGATCACTTCAGAGGAGTTTATCAATGCTCCCGATTATCATGACAGGCTTACCGAGGTTTTAAACGCCACGGATCAGTCCACTGTGGATGCAGCCCAGGAAGTCCTGACAAGGATCAAGGAAAATGTATATTCCTTTGAGACGGATGCAGGCAAGGCCGACATGGTCACCGGCAAGGTGGTGGCCAACCAGCAGTGGTCCGGCGACGGAGCCTATACCATCGAGCAGGCCATGGATGATGACCTGGAATTAAGGTATGCCACTCCCGAGGAGTGCACCAATCTCTGGTTTGACGGCTGGGTGATGTTAAAGCGCGGCATGCAGGATGATCCTGAGAAAAAGGAAGCGGCCCAGGCTTTTGTAAACTTTCTGTCAAGGCCCGACAATGTCATAAGGAACATGTATTATATCGGATACACCTCTGTCATTTCAGGAGGCAAAGACGATATGATCTATGAATATGCAAAATATCAATGTGAAGGAGAAGAAGAGGAGGTAGATAACGATGACGTTTATTCAGAAGCTGATCAAGGCATGGAAGAAGGCGATGAGAGCCCGCAAGGTGATGATACTGATGACGAAGCTGGCCAAACTGTTTTGGATAGCAGGTACGATCTATCTGTCTTACAAAATTCTGGTCAACATAGTGAAGGAGATAGGCAGGGAGGATTGAGAGCCTATCCTCTGGGCTATTTCTTCGGAAACGGATCCGAAGATGATGATGCCTATACACTCTATGTAGAGCCCGGCACCGGTCAGGAGGCTCTTCTTGAGTCCAGATATCCACTCATAGAGATCATGGACAGGGCTGTGGTCATGGATTATTTTGACGAAAAGGGAAATGAAGCCATAAACCGTATGTGGACCAATGTACGATGCTTTGACCTGAAGAATATACTGCTGGGGAGGTGATCGGATGGCAGGTTCAACATTCGGAAATATTTTTAAAATGACTACATGGGGAGAGTCCCATGGCGAAGGCTTAGGCGTGGTGATCGACGGCGTGCCTGCCGGCATCACTGTGGATACAGGCTTTATTCAGGCCATGATGGACCGCAGGAAGCCCGGGAATTCAAAGTTTTCCACTCCAAGGAGTGAGGCTGACGAGATACATATCCTGTCGGGAGTCTTTGAGGATAAGACCACCGGAACTCCCATATCCATGATGGTCCGCAATACATCCCAGAGGTCAAAGGATTATTCCGAGATCGCCTCATATTATAGACCCGGGCATGCGGATTATTGTTTTGATGAAAAATACGGCTTCCGTGATTACCGCGGAGGCGGCAGATCATCGGGCAGGGAGACTTTGTCCAGAGTGGCGGCAGGTGCTGTGGCCAAACTGTTCTTAAAGGAACAGGGCATCAATATAAATGCATATACAAGAGCCATCGGTCCCGTCAGTATAGACGAAGCAGCCTTCGATCAGGCAGAAGTCTTTGACAATGAGCTTTGTATGCCTGATAAGGCCGCTTATGAAAAGGCGGTGGAGTATCTTAAGGAATGCATGGCCAACGGTGATTCCGCAGGCGGTATTATAGAGTGCGTGATAGACGGCGTCATGCCGGGACTGGGCGAGCCCGTATTCGACAAGCTGGACGCCATGCTGGCCCACGCCATTTTTTCTATAGGCGCGGTAAAGGGCTTTGAGATAGGCGAGGGCTTTAATGCGGCCTCTCTACAGGGCTCTGAGAATAATGATGAGTTCTGCATGAAGGAAGGGAAGGTCGATAAGCGGACCAACCATTCCGGTGGTATCTTAGGCGGCATATCCGACGGTTCACCCATAATATTCAGGGCTGCCGTAAAGCCTACGCCTTCGATCTCAAAAATGCAGCGTACCGTTAATAAAAATGGCGAGGAGATTGAGATCTCGGTGAAAGGGCGTCATGATCCTGTCATCGTGCCCCGTGCCGTGGTCGTGGTGGAGGCTATGGCCGCCATGGTGATAGCTGATGCGGTGCTTATGAACAGGTGTTCAAAGATATGATAATAAACAACTCCAAGGAGGTCGAACATGGCCGATAAATATGTAGTCTATGCAGCAGGATATACACGCGAAAACGACTGCGGCATAAAGATCTATGATCTGGACCCTAAAAAAGGAAGACTCACATACAGGGACTGCGTGCATATCACAAATCCCTCATACATAACCATATCCCATAACAGGAAGCTTTTGTATTCCATCACCGATGAAGGGGTACAGTCCTACAATATCGAGCCGGACGGCGGTCTGAAGGAGATCAACAAACGTTCTATAAACGGTATGCGAGGCTGCTATATCTCCACGGATTATGATGACAGGTTCCTTTTTGTGGCGGGATATCACGACGGTAAAGTGACCGTCCTCTCCCTTAAGAAAAACGGGGCTATAGACAAGATCACCGATGAGATTTATCATAAGGGTCTGGGCAGTGTGTCGGAGAGAAATTTCCGTCCCCATATAAATTGCGTGAAGATGACCAGAGACAACAGGTATCTTTGTGTGACCGATGTGGGTATGGATCACGTTAAAATATATGCGCTGGACCATAAGACAGGAAAGCTTAAGCTGGCGGATATAGTAAGGTCAGATATAGAGAGCCAGCCCCGTCACATTAAATTTTCCAGAGACGGAAAATTTGCTTATATCATACATGAAGCACACAACTGCATAGACGTATATTCTTACGAAGTGCAAAATGAACAGCCATATTTTGAAAAGCTGCAGACCGTATCTACTCTGAATGATTATCATGCGGGAGGATCGGCCGCTTCCTCCATACAGCTGTCCGATGACGGCAGATATGTATTTTGCTCAAATGCCGGAGATAATTCCGTCGGTGCATTCAAGCGGGATCAAAAGACCGGGCTGCTCACAAAAATTTTTGTATTGCCTGTATCCGGAGATTATCCCAAGGATATAGCTGTCACGGATGATAATAAATATCTGTTTTCGCTGAACAACGAAAGCAGCACCATCACCTGCTTCAAACTGAATCTGTCTGCGGGACACATGGTGATGAACGGGCCGGCGGAGCCCTTTAACGAAGGTAACTGTATTTTGATTCATAGGTTAGGATAAAAAATGGAAACACATACAATGATAGAAAAGGTCAAGATCAAATGTCCCAAATGCGGGGAAGAATCCGATTTTGACATGTACAAAAGAATCGACGCCACCCCTGAGAACGGCCTTAGGAACAGGCTTTTGGACAACAGTCTTTTTACCCTGTACTGCAGCCATTGCTCCTGCAAGATAAATGTGGAGCATTCATTCCTGTATAATCAGCTGGAGGACAATTACATAGTCCACTGCTGTGTCAATGACAAGGATGCCCAGGATGTCATAAATCTGCTGACCAAGCCTACAGAGGAGCAAAAGCCGGTGGTCAATTCCCTGGCGAAGAACAATACCATGATCCGTCTGGTACGGAACCGTCAGATGCTCATAGAAAAGCTTTGCATCTATGATATGGGCATGGATGACCGTGTGATCGAGGTATATAAGCACATAGTGGCCGGCAGCTATTTAAGGGATCATCCGGAGGATAAGATCACCAAAATGCTTTTTGACGCGGTAAAGCCCAAGGGTGAAGAAGAATATCATAAGATCATCCGTATCTTTGTGGATGACAAAAATGTGGCTCAGTCGGAGATAGTACCCGAGACTTATAAAAAGGTATTTGAGGATTATGTCAGCGGCATGCCTGTCATGAGGGCGGACAAAAACCTCATAGTGAACTCTGCCTGGGCAAAGTCCATAATAGATTTAAAGAATGCAGCCGCCAATCCCGCCGATGCTTGATCATAAGTATCGCAGATTTAATTGGCAGTATCTTATTTGAGAAAAATGATCAGGCAATGAGGATTTGCATCAGGAAAGATCAAAAAAGAGGAGCAATAAATGGATCAGATCAAAAACAGACATGAAAAAAACGAAATGCTCTCCATCGATGAGATGGGTTCCATCGGAGACGAGGTGAACAAGCTGGCGGAAAAGATCAACGCCCGCCACAGGATAGATCCCAATCTTTATATTGAATATGATGTGAAGCGCGGACTTCGTGACTCCACCGGAAAGGGCGTACTGACAGGCCTTACCGAGATATCGGACGTAATTGGCTTTGATATGCATAAGGGTATCAAGGTCCCCGCAGACGGCAGTCTTTATTACCAGGGAATAGATGTAAAAGAACTGATAAAGGGAAGCCTGAACAGGCGTTTCGGCTTTGAGGAGACCACTTATCTGCTTTTGTTCGGTGTGCTTCCGGATAAGGATGAGATGAAACGCTTTAACCGCGTATCCAGTACGTTGAGAGAGCTTTCGGGACGTTTCGTCAGGGACGTGGTGATGAAGGCTTCCAATGAGAATATCATGAACGCCATGCAGCGCTGCGTGCTGACCCTTTATACCTATGACGCCCAGCCTGACAATATTGATTCAGCCAATGTGCTCAGACAGTCACTTGAGCTCATAAATAAGATCCCGCTTATAAGTGTGTATTCCTATCATTCATATATGCACTTCAGAAAGAATAAGCCGCTTATTATAAAACCCCCCAAGAGCAATTTCTCCACTGCCGAGAATATACTTTATATGCTCCGTCCCGACGGGGAGTTTACGAAGCTGGAGGCAAAGGTCCTGGATACGGCCCTTATCCTTCACGCAGAGCACGGCGGCGGTAATAACTCATCCTTTACCACCCATGTGGTGTCATCCTCAGGTACTGATACATACTCGGCCATTTCGGCTTCCATCGGTTCCCTCAAGGGTCCCAGACACGGTGGTGCCAACCTTAAGGTACAGCAGATGTTTGATGATATCAAAAAGCATGTCAGAGACTGGGAGGATGAGGAGCAGCTTACAAAATATATAAATCTGATCCTGGACAAGAAGGCATTTGACAGGACCGGTCTGGTATACGGTATGGGTCATGCGGTCTATACTTTGTCGGATCCCAGAGAAGTGATCCTTAAGGCGGGCGCTAAAAAACTGGCTGCTGAAAAGGGCAGGATGAATGAGTTTGTCCTTTATGAAAATGTGGAGAAAATAGCGGGCAAGCTTATAATGGAAAAAAGAAACCTGCAAAAGAATGTATGCCCCAATGTAGACTTTTATTCGGGCTTTGTCTACAGTATGCTGGGCATCCCCTATGAGATGTACACACCTATTTTTGCCATAGCCAGAATGCCCGGCTGGTGTGCACACAGGCTGGAGGAGATCATGAACACCAGCAAGATCATCCGTCCCGCGTATAAGTATGTGGGGACCCACACGGACTATGTACCTTTGGATGTGAGATAATGGCACATAAATATACTCTGTTAAAAAAGGACGGTCTGGCAAAGCGTGCAGAGTTTGAGACCGTTCACGGCACCGTTCAGACTCCTGTTTTCATGAATGTGGGTACCGCCGCAGCCATAAAGGGAGCGGTGGATACCGATGATCTTAAAAATATAGGCTGTCAGATCCAGTTGTCCAACACATATCATCTGCATGTAAGGCCGGGAGATGCACTGGTCAAAAAAATGGGCGGCGTTCGGAAATTCATGAACTGGGACGGGCCTGTCCTTACGGATTCCGGCGGCTTTCAGGTTTTTTCCCTGGCATCCCTTCGAAAGATCAAGGAAGAGGGCGTAACCTTTAATTCCCATGTAGACGGGCGCAGGATATTCATGGGTCCCGAGGAGAGCATGCAGATCCAGTCTAATCTGGGATCTACCATCGCCAT
>JAFRWW010000041.1 GCA_017441585.1 Lachnospiraceae bacterium | reverse complement strand
TACTCCTCAGACACGCCTGCAAACCAGTTATTGATATCTGCTGAGTTTCCGCCGGCATTATTACCCATACTCTTCGTATGCTTTCCGTCATAGGTGTCTGCCATATACCAACCGCAGCCCTCGTCGGGATATACCTGAAGAACATTGATATTCTTAATCTCATCCGAACGATCTACATAGTAGCATCCGATCTTCTCATCTCTTCTGGCGTTTGCTATTCTGGATTCCAGATCATAGGAATCGCTGCTCTTAGGCTTATTCAGCTTAGCTACGACCTTGTACGCCACGGGGCCGTCATGGATATTCTCATCCAGCTTAAAGGTCAGAGTATAATTCTTCTTAAGCTTGAGCTTGAACTTTCCGCCTGATGCGCCTTCACCGCCGTCAGAGCCTTCACGCTTAATGGAATATCTGCCCTTTTCCACCTTCTCACCCTTATCCTTATAGGTAGGGAAAGGAATTTCGGAGAACTTACCGTCATTGTTCCTGTCAATATAGAAATCTATATCATAGGTCTCATCATTGTCAGTGGCACGATCATCATAGATCTTGATCGGGATCTCAAAGTACCACTCATCACCATGCTGGTCCGCATTGGTATAGGTTTCATCCTTGTTCTCGCCTATGTCAAGCTGAGGCTTGGGAAGCTGCATATACCAGTTAAACAATCCAGTATAACCTGTAGCAGTCTGATGACCTGCCACTGCTGTACTAAGCTTGCCTTCAGAAGTCAGACGGAAAAAGTTCTTTTCATTGATACCATACTCATCGGCAGCATCATGCAGGAACTTATACATCTGTGAACAGTTATCTATGTAACCATTGCCCTTATCATCGCCAATCTTACCGTCATAGACATCATAATCACTGTCTCCACCATAGAAGCAATTATAGTCCACGAGTACGGGATAACCACCGTCTACGAAATCCATCAAAGCCTCATACTTGGACCTGCTGATATCATTACCGGGGCCTCTCAACGGAATGGCGCTGCCCCATCCGTAAGCTATATTGGTACCTGTATATCCGGCCGACTCACTCCAGTTGGTCCACTCACGGCTCAGTGCACCGCAGTACATACCGCTTGAATAGTAGAAGTCACCGATATTGGCGTACAGCATACCGTCCATATCCTTGTCATTAAACTTGGTTCTTCCGCTGCTGTCCACATTAAAGTGCGTGTTGGAAAGACCGATATAGATCAGGTCATACTTTGAATTAAGGTCCGCATCCATACCTACGAACTCAGAGGTAGACATGGAGGTAAGATTGATCTCATTCTTTGAGAAGAATATCTCAGCATCCTCACCGGGACATACTCTCATAAGATAGTATCCGCCTTCTCTCTCCTCTACATAAAGGTTGCCCTCTTCTGCCTTCTTATCATCAGTATCCTGATATACGGCACGAGGCTGGAGCTCCAGTACGTTGGTCTCGTCCTTTACATAGGCAGCCCTTCTTCCGGAATAACTGATGATATACTTGATGGCTACCGCTTCATTTACCTCTCTGGGTATCTCGGCATAACCACTCTTACCTGCATTGGTCTCACGGAGCAGGTTCTCTGCGTCGATCTCGTCATAAATCTCATCAAATCCACCCGAGCCATTCAGGTAATTATATTCGGGATCCACAGCAAGGAATTTATCATTTATCATCAGATCCGGGAAGGCCGAATAGTTATATACATATATACTTCTGTCAACATGATGGTTCTTCGGGGTCTTCTGGAAACAGCTATACTTATCACCATTGATCATGGTATAGTAACCATTATCATCGGTAGCAAAACTGATGTCAGCCAGTTCCGAAGGACTCCATGACTTAATGGACTCTGCCATAGCGTTTACATCATCCAGGTTCAACAGCTTTGCAAGAAGCTGAACCTTAGTCTGATCATAATCAGCACCTGTAAGCGCATAATCAACCATTATAGGCAGATCAGTCTTGGAGAAAGCCTGAAGTGCATCAAATACAGCTTCATAAGTCAGGTCATTTACCGTGCCTTCCTCATTAGTCCTTCCATAACCGAAAGTCTCAGGTATGGTCACTGTCACATACTCACTGTTCTCGGGAAGAAGCTGTCCCTTACCGGAATTGATATAGAGAAGCCCCATATTCATAGAGTACAGCGCATCCGCCGTCACTTCTTCATAATAGTAGTACATGGTGGGAAGCTTTTCTCCCTCCGGACTTGTGAGATATGCAACATCTCTGTCAAATACATACTGGGTAAACCAGTTGCTGTTACCATACACACCCTTGTAGAAGATGGTGACATCCATAACACGATATCTGCCGCCCACTCCGTCAGAAGGCTTTATCATCACGTAGTTACCGTACCAGGTAGTCACGCCTGTATCCGAATTAGTCTTTGACAATGCGGTCTTGAATACAAAGGAATCAGAATACTGCTCATCATCATAACCCTTCATCAGACCTGTGTGTGCATAATTGGGAACCAGCACATCCTCTGCCTCAAAGGATCCGGACAGATCGACTGCGAGACAATAATAGTTTGCAGAAGCTTCATCATCTTCCAGTTCCTTGCATCCTGCTACGGAATAAGCCAACTCAGCAGGTTTCTTATCATTATACTCGAAGCGAACCATGAAATATTCGCCTGAATGCTCGGCGTCAGTCTCATCAAAACCGGACACATCCTCTGCCAGTTCTTCCTCTATGACGTCTTCCTCGTATACGCGCTCACCATCTTCAGAGCCGGATACGTCTACTGCCTCTTCCTCTACTCCGGAAACCTCCTCACTAACGGAGTCTGATTCATCCATGATCTCAAACTCTGAATCATCGGACGATTCCTCTTCCTCATGACCATCGCTCACATCATCCAGGAATTTAGTCAGAGAGTCTTCACTGTCCTCAGAATCTGAAGGAATATCATGTGCGCCAAAGGATCTCCTCAAAGCACTGGCACCGTCAGCTCCTTCTACCGCAGATTTCTCTTCCTTCTTAGATTTCTTCTTTTTCTTCTTTTTCTCTACTTTATTTGACTCGTCATCGCTACTCTCACCCTCATCAGAGCTGTTCTCTTCAAGAGCCTTAACCTCGGGAGATACCACGAACTGCCTGGGTTCATCAGTAACTATATCCTGTGACTCGTCATTACCGGAATCGCCGCCCTCGGTAGAATCGGTAGATTCCTCGGAATCCACATCGCCTTCCACGCCTTCTATATCCACTTCCTCTTCGGCAGCCACATCCTCTACCTCAGCGTCATCACGAACGTGTCTTCTGTGCTCGCCTTCTTCAGAATCTCCATCCACATCCGAAGACTCATCCTCCGCTACGCCATTAGTCTCCTCATCATCCACACCGAGCTTGTCCTTAATATCACTGAGTGTACCTGCAAACTTGAAATACATGGTACCTTCCGAATTATAACATCTCTCATAGATATATGTCTGATCCGAATACTCTGCGACATTTTCTGCCGTTACCCTGATGGATTCCGATACCACATAACCGAGCTGGGCATCATTCGGAGTAAACTCTATATTGTATTTTCTGAATGCATCGCCGCCTGACTTAAGATTGGGATCAAAATCTCCCCCTTCACCGTAAACCAGCTGTGCGGGAACCACTGTACCTGCATAATTGCCGCTGACCTGGGCCTGCTCCAGCCATCCATGAACATCCACGCGAATAGCATCTTCGGGCGTGGTGGCAAAATCCTTAGGCGCATAGGTTCTCACAAATCTGCCGTTAAGGGATGTAACCATCTCCTTACGGGTGATAATCTGTTCCTCATGTCCATCTCTGGGCTCCGCCTGCTTCCAGGGGATCTCATCTCCGCTGACCTTGAGTTCTTCATCAGTCAGGTTATAATCCTCTTCATAGGGGATATAATACAGAGGAAGAGTATTATCATTGTCATATGAGGTGATACTCTGAAGTGCTCCGCCTGTGATGGCGCCATTATCTGCCTTGATCAGCGTATCTGCGTAGATATAACGTCCCTCGGTACTGTTAAAGTAACCCAGATTCTCACCAAAGTTAGCATTCTCGGCTCCCTCGATATAATAGCCCATCTCACCGACAGACAGATCTACTGTCACGGGATCCGTGCCATCCTTGGGATCTATGGTCATCTTAGCCTTACCTGGTGTCACCTCCACGATAGTAAAGGGATTAGCCTCGCTGTTCTCCTCCACTATGTCCGTGATACCCTGAAAGGTCTCTTTAGCCATGACCTTTTCGCCGGAAAAGTAAATCGATGTGCCCACTATCGCGACAGTCATAACTCCCGCTACGCCGCTATAAAATTTTTTCTTGCTCTTAATCTTAATCATCGGACTCTCCTCAACTGTTTGATATTAAGATACACTCTCCTATCAGTTTGATCTCCACATTTCCTTTGAAGAATCATAGAATACCGTCACACCACTTGTCTGATCAGGCCCGTAAGTACTCTTCATACCACTGGTATAGTACGGCTGCCATCCTGTAACATCCCAGTTTGTAGATGCCGGAGGCGCATTGTACGTAAATACCATCCAATCATGATAATGATTGTAAAGATTCTCGGAATAGTACATATAGAAGAACATTCCGGCAGGTGAAGGGCAAGCCTTATAATAACCCTTACTGCCGTCAGAAGCCTTATTCCAGTAGGTTGCACCATCAAGGAAATCGTCATCAGAAGGATCAGCAAGATACGACCAATACTCAACCCCGGGCCATGTTGTGTTATCAAAGATCTTGACATTGCCGGGTGCCACGCTGACATTGAAATCAGTCATAGTCGTACCGGAAATCTGAGATTCTACATTAGTTTTGCCATCCGTGGATGCGCTCTCTGCAGAAAGAGTGATATATCCCTCACCGTTAACATCAGGTGATGATGTTGCCACCTTAAGTAATGAAGGCTTTCCGCTCTTCCAGTCTACCGCATCAGCCACTATACCCTTTATCTGATAATAAACCTTCTTATTTCCCTGGAAATAATACAGTTTTACATCATCTATTGTAGTCTTGTATGTACCTGCGGATGTATTGATCTTAACAGAAACAGGATCCACGGTTGCCGACTTCGTCACAGGGCCATATACAGTCTTACCCTTCTTCAGGAAAGCGCTGACTTTCACTTCAGCTGTAGCCTTATAATCATAAGTCTTAAGAACATTGACCGTACACTGTGATCCTGTAGCCGTGTAGGTATATCCCGTACCCTTATTCACCTTATTTCCATTACTGTCTACCATCTCAACTTCAAAGACGAGAGTATATCCTGCACCATTTTCAATGGTAGGCTTAAATACACCTGATGCGCCTCTCGGTATCTTCTCAGGCCAATCAGTATACTTGATCACGGGAGTGACGTCATCGGGGTCCTCATCCTCACCTCCGCCTGAACCGGCTGCCAGTATAACGAATTCATGTGTTCCCGACTTAGAAGGATCTATAACAGAGGTAGCTCTGATCACTACCTTCTTGCCTACTGCAGCATCAGCTCCGGAAAGCCTGAAAGTGTTGGTTCCTGTCTGTGATACATAGGTTCCACCCTCTACTATATCCCAGGTAACCTGCTGATCCTCAGTATTACTGGAGATATTCTTTCCTGTCACACTGGCCTTAAGTACCAGACTGGTATTTTGTGCATAGGAGCCGCTCACCTTAGATACGGTCACGCCCTCTACTACCTTTATAGATACTATGGCAGAACCCTTCTTGGTGGCATGCTGGCTATGCTGTGCTATGACAAAAATCTTGCTGGCCGTCTCATCCGCACCGATAGTCAGAGTCCCCTTATTGGTGCCGGTTCCTATTATCTTGGTATCGGCACTTGTATTTCCGGTAATACCCCAGTCAAAAGTCTGCGCCACCACTCCGGTAGTAGCAGTAGCCTTGGCCTCAAACACTTTAGTAGCACCGGGCTTCATATTATGTGTGGAAGGAGATACGACTACCTTCTGTATGGATGAACCGCCGCTGCTGGAAGATTCTGAGGATGAAGGTCCCGGCCCGGGATCAGGCATGCTGAGAGCTGCCGCATTCCTGGTAGGTGAATTCCTCAAAGAAACATTTGTCGTGGATTCAAACTCCTTCTTACCATCAGAAAAAGTAACAAACACAGTGACAATATCATCATCATCACCATTTGCCACATCAGGAGCCAGATCAGTATCAAAATCCTGTACATTCTGGGCCAGAAGCTCATGAGTGGTCTCGGTGCCTGGCTTATTGGTATATGATACAGCACCTGTAGAACCATCTACAGTCTTTTCCACATCCCACTCATAATACCAGAGATCACCTTTTTTCACTCCTGTGCCGTCTGCATCATACCATCTGATACACTTAGCCTTATATGCCAGATCCACCTTAGTCGAACTGGAGCCTGAACCGATCTGTCTCTCGGAAGTAACTATGCTCAGTGTCTTAGAGGCACTGTCAAATGACACATCACCGTTCGCCTCCGTCAGGATATCATTGATATGATTGGTCACCAGCTGAGCCTCGTACTGGAGGTTTACATCTTTACTGGTGCTGGAGTAACTCATGGTACCGCTTTTCATAAATGTGGCAATAGCAAACCCGATCACAGCCAAAATAGCGATACCTATCACCAGTTCTACCAATGATACACCTTTGTTGGATTTAATGAACTTTTTCATGATTTTGCTCCCTTATTATACAGGTTTCAAGTATCTTATGATTGACAAGTTCACTAACTTATATACGTAAACGCACGTATATATTTAGCGTTGTCATATTATAAACATCAGTTTAACTGCTCTAGCTTTGTCTTTCCGGTGGCTTTATATACTACTACACGCCACTCATGAAGACTGTTTGATACAAAAATCTCCGAGAAATCACTGGAAAGAACGCCTCCGGAACTACGCTTAAACTTACACGTGATTTCGCCGGAGCCAAGGCTGGTCTTGCTTCCACCCTCAGTAGAAGAATACTGAACCGTCACTCCTTTTCCGCCTATCGTCTTAAGGGTATCAGATCCGTTGATCCGCTCTTTAAGTATCACATCATCACCACTTCTGTATAATCCGAAGTAATAGTCATTTGCCGAAGTGCCATTTCCCTTCTCTTTAGCCATGGTATTAGTCTTTACCCTGTTCAGATCGGTATAAATACTCTGAGCACAGCTCTTCACCCTCGCATTTGACACACCTGCTACAATACTTATACCACTGCCCGTAAGCAAAGCCATTATAACAATTACTATAACCAATTCCACAAGGGAAAGACCGCTGTTATCTTTTATTATATTTTTATCTCTTCGTCCAGTTCTCATAGTTCACCAACTTATTCAAATCTGTTTCAGGCTCTTCCAAAGTTTCTTCCTCGGTATCATCTATATAATTTCTGAAAAACTCTTTATAGTACCAGGTAGTACCGCCGGATTCCTTCTTGTTGTTCATAACCTGAACCGCTTCTTTTCTGATATCGTCATCAGTCTCTATCTTATGCGTTCCCGATACATATATCTTACCACCGGCGATTGCCGTTCCCTTAAAATCTGACGTGATATATATATCATTGGTACAAACAATACATCTGATCTTGGAATCACCACTGTACGTATAATCCTGTCCTCTTACGAGTACTCCCTTAAATTCTGAGGGGTCATCGAAAACCCTCACACCTGACCCATATCCAAAATACAGACCCAGATTCTCGGTATTGATAATATTATCAAAGACACGATCATAACTGCCCATAGTACCTGGATCCAGATTATTCACAAGGCATCTGAACTTACCTTCCCATTCAGAAGCTTTCTTATAATCAGCATTATCCAATATGTCAGGGGTAGACTGCCTTATATCACTGGTCACTATAGGCTTACCATTTGCATCCAGGTTAGTACCGTCATCTGTCCTTACCAGCGCATTACCCTTCATGACGATATTAGTCCAGTCTGCTATCTGCATATCCCGGGTCACATATCTGCCCAGATACTTTTCGAGAGAAGCCTTATTCTTATCCACTTTATAATATCTCTCAAAGAAATCCTGAGCCATCTCTCTGTCACCCATGACCATGTAATAGTAAACCAGATAATTACCGCCAAGTCCCTGAGCAAATACCTTCTGTATGGTACAGTTATAATGACTAAGAGGAAGATCTACGCCGGAATCATCCTTTACACCTATGGATGCAGCCATATTCACGCCCCAGTTATCTGCCTCTGTATATCCAGACAAAAATGCCTCGTAAGACGCTTTGCTGACGGGATTGCTCTTCACCTCTGCCGGCATGGCATTCACCGCCACCAGATAAGCCAACTGGTTACCTCTCACACCGATGGAATCACCCATAGGTATATCGGGATTAGGTTCCGTCATACCTGAAGGGAGAGTGGCATCCTTTGTTCCTATGTATGAGTGTCCCGCTATGAGCACAGCATGTGACTGGGACAGATCAAGGGTAGTATTCTTTCCATTAATTAGGATAGCTGAACTTCCGTCTCCTTCATCACCCATCATACCAAGTCCGGTACCATAACCATAGTAATCACCTGTTATAGTCACGTTAGAATTCTGTCCGTCTATGGACATATCATCTCTCACATATGAATTTACATACTGAGCCAGATCAAGCCTAACATTATTATCTGTCTTGGTGGATCCACCCAATATAATATCCTGAGCCCACAATTCCAATTCATTCTCCGGAAGCACAGCCACACCACCGTCAGGTAGACCTATGGATACATCCGAATTAAGGTGCTGCTTTACAGCCTTACCGGAGATTACATAATCTCCTCCCGTATTAAATTTCATCTTGGACTGAGGAAGAGCCACTATACCGCAATCAGCAAATATTGTATGACTGCTGCCCTTAGGATCCACGTCATCAGGACTCTCGCTGCCGTTTCCTCCGTATACACTGCCTTTAAATGTCGCATCTGCACTATTCTGTGCCACCAGATTATCATCTGCGATGACACAATACTCAAATACGTTAAAATCCGCATCAGACAGGGGTACACCAAAATTGATGACAGGTACCTTTAAAGTAAAGTCTGTATTTATTACCGACACATAACCACCGGCATTCTGATACTCTACGTTTACGTTACGAAGAGTCATGATATGATTCGTAGTATCCAGTTCCATGAAAGCCTTAGACTCATCAGCCGTACTTGTACCATCAGTAACAGACACGATGGCCACATCCCCTGCCGCATTCATGTTGAGTGAATATGAGGGCAGATTTTGGTTGCCAGGAGTATCAAACCAAGTCGCCGACTCTGTTGAATTAACATACCTGCAAAGTCTGGACATATCATATACATCCTCTGTAGTCCCTTTAAGACTGGTCTTAAGCTGATTCTCTACTTCAGCAAAGAACTGATTCTTCTTTGCCGTATCATCCAGCAGAGCATATTTCTGCATTACATTACGATATGCACGGCCGGATGCATCCGAAAGTTCAGTCTGCAGACCGATACGGATCTGCTCTACCACACCCTCGGCGGTATAGAAGTTATCCGTGGAATTCATATCGGTAACCTTCATGTAATAGTTCATATAAGCTATCCACAATGCCAGAATAGCCAACACACTTATGATAGCTATGGCCACTATGGTCATGACGATGGCCGCACCACGGTTATCTGTTTTTTTCAGCTTTTCTTTATAGATTTGCGATATTTTCATGTTAATCTCCTCGCAATATATGTTACTGTCCTCTTTAAGATCCTTCGTCGCTTTGCTCCTCAGGATGACATAGGAATTTTATATGATGAATCTTATTCCTGCGTACTACCTGTCAATGAATATACAGGAGTAGAATGATCATCATGACGATATACATCTATCTGAATATCATAAAATCTGTCCTTGGAAGTAGTATTGGCCAAATCGAATATATGCACCTTTTTCTCATCCTCGCTCATGGGAGAACCGGCAAACAGATAAGTACCCTGACTAAGCACTTCTTCATCTACGGTTTCATCCAGAGTATGTGCCAGATTGTAACCTATATTTGTATATACCTTTACCTTATCCTTACCGGTGCCGGCTATATTAACCCTGACCCTGTAATTCTTTTCTCTGTTTTCCAGATCATCTGCCGCAGGTTCCAGCTTAACCAGATATACATTCACATCACTGCCTGAAGTCTTTGTACAATTAATGGTGATATCTTCTTTAAAAAAGGTTCCGGACTTATTAAAATCATAATCCCTCCTATAAAAGAGGAATACGTTCTTAATCTCATTTGTGCCATCGGAAACAAAAGGATCACATACTGAGGTATAAACTTTATCCGCAAAGGTATCATTATTTCCATACTCATAATCAATGGATGTCTCATCCGGTTTTATATTGATGATTATGCTTCTGGTAGCCTTAGTGCTGTCAAACTCATCTACACCCACATCTGCCATACCCTTTGCATCCAGTTCCGTACTCTGCAGATAAGATAAATTCTCATCACCTGCAATAGTAGCCAGATCCACCAGTCTGGTCGAATTATACTTCGTACGCTGCAGATCGGGATCGGTAAGGGAGGCAGCCTTATATGCATTTGCATCTATCTTTATCAAAGCATCATAGCTTTCCTTACCATCCTGAAACTGGATATTATCCATCTCATAATAGTATTCACTCTCGGGAGTACCATCACCATCCAAATCAGCGTTAAAGTCATAATCATCGGTGGCTCCGGGAATAGTGACATGGCTGATAGCATTAGCGCCAAAATCAAAGTTATCTACTTCAGACACATTTGAAGCCGGACTGCCGGTGGAGAAAAGAGCCGTATCTATCAGATCAAACTTCGTCATATCATGGAACTTATAGCATAAATCCGATACGGAATTAGCCTTGATAGCCTCCATGGTATCCTCAGCTATGCCCACTGCATTCATACGCCGCTTAGAGACCATATTCATACGGACTGAGGATGAGAACAGAGCTGCTATAGGTGCCACTACCAACGCAATAATGACCATTGCCACCAGTACTTCCACCAGGGAAAAGCCTCGGTTATCCGTTTTATTGTTATTAATCATACGTTTCATGAGTGCCTCACTTATTGCTTAAGGTTAAACTCTATTGTTATTTCTACTCTTTCAAGATTCTTCGCTTCGCTCAGAATGAGAAAAAGATAAAGTTTTCCATTAGACAGCCTTTGCCGCACAGATAGTGTGCGGCAAGGCTAAATGTCTGTTTATTGATTAATTTGCAGGTGCTGCTGCTGCGCCGTTACCTTCTGATGCACCTTCTGAGGCACCCGCTCCTGACGCTGCGCCTCCCTCACCTGATCTGTAAGTAGAGAACAGATTGGAGGATCCTGTAGGTACATTGAAGGATGCAGGAGTATGCTCCATATCATCACGTCCGGTCACATAATATTTACTCAGTGCCAGCTCTGACTGCAAAAGTCCTGTACTCTCATCATAAACCATGGTAAGAGCACTGATGACATCGCGATTTTCCTGATCATTTATAACCTTAGCCACGCGCTCCGCCTGACTCAGATCTCCGGTAAATGTGTAGATCACATTCTGCTGCATCAGATCATAGCCTGTATCGATAGTCTCATCATCAGCAGCAGGTGCAGAAGCTGAGTCCACATCATCTATACCACCCGCATTAGCATCAGGCGCGGGGGTAGGGGCATCAGGCTCAGCACCGGTATTTGCTGCTTTCATACTCTCCACACTCACACCAATAGGTTTATAGATCGATGCAGGAGTATCATATGAAATTCCGGTATTTTCCGATGAAGATCCGTCTTCCATATCGATAGCCTCACGGATAGCATCTTCTGCAAGAACTCCGGCGGGGAACTGTGCATAAATCTCATCAATTATTGCTGAATATCTCTCCGTCTCTTCTATGAAGAAATCTCTCTGATCCCTCAGAGCTTCCAGCTCTGCTATCCTGGCTTCCAACTGCTTATCTTCCGCCCTCATGCGGTCGACTTTTTCCTTTGTAGGCCTAAATACCAACATATATACAGCTATCGCTGCCAACACTCCTAACAATCCCAATATCATGGGTATCTGATTCTTTTTCATCTTATCCTACCTCCGATCACTGCTGCACCTGAGCATCTGTCTGGCTTCCATCAGCCCCTTCTTCCGTCAGCTCCTCGGGAGCATAGGGATTAGCAGGCAGATCAAAGTAAGCTACAATAGTAGAACTCCATACTTTTCTTCCGGTGTCATCCTCATCCAAAGCTGCAGATGTGAATTCCACGTCCTTTATAGCCTCAAAGGTACGAAGATTCTGTACCACCTCACCAATGGCAGATTCATCATCTACAGTGAAAGATATGGTAAGTGCTTCATTGTCAGTCTCAAGTGATTCAAGAGCTATCGAAGCAGGCATCTTCTTTTTCAACTCTTCTATGAGTTCAATTATCGCTTCGTTATTATTAACAGTCAGTCCATACATACTAGCCGCATCAGTATAAAGAAGCTGTGCATTCTGATAATCGGTATATACCAATTCGATGGGCTCGAGCTGTGTAACCTTTGCCTTTAGCTGCTTATTCCTGATAGTCTCCATATAATTGGTAAGCAGGCTATAACCTGTCATACCAACCGATGCAAGGATACCAAGTACCAACAGGATAATGCCCAACTGGCTTGTAGTCAGATCGCCTCCGCCGGCTTTCTTGCCTTCACCCTTTCCTCCCTTTTGCTTACCACCGCTTCTGGCATAATCCGTAAGTTTAAGGTCCACAGGATTTAAGGTAGCTCCGATACATGCCAGATACTCACCCCAGGAAATCTTTCTGGACATCATGTTATGAGCCACAGACACGCCTTCCAGATGGGAAAGGGCTACTACTTTCGCATCTATCTCATGAGAAAGAAGTCTGTCAAAGCCTGAAAAATCACCACCAAGACCTGTCAGTATAAATCTGTCAATGGGAGCGTCAGCATTACGTGAATTATAATAATCCACTACTCTGACTATGCTGGAAGTAAGACCTCGCAGAGCCTCTGTCAATTCCAGCTTGGTTTCTCTAAGGTCATCTCCCTCATTTCTCTCATCGCCCTCATCAGCCGCATTGGGATCAAAGGTCTTTCTGATAAGCTTCTGGGAACGAAGCGTATTGATAGCGGCCGGATAAGAAAGATTAGAAAAAGTGCTGCTTTCCATCAAGGCTCTGATGACCACATCAGCGCCGGTATTTACATTTCTCTGAAGAGCCACAGCCCTGTCCTTCATTACAGTGACCAGAGTCATATGCTCATCCACCTTAATGATCATGGTGGGTTCAGAGGTGATGGAATGTTTGATAATAGGGATAATACTGTTACCACTATAATCAATAGCCTCTACCGTAAGGCCGGCCTTTCTGGCCAGATCATAGTAGCTCTCCAGCATGGGAACGGGTGCCGCCATGACAAGCAGCTTATACTGCTGACTGCCATTCTCGGTCACCGTATCGAGTATAGAATAAGCCAGCTGATATCCGGAAATATCAACCGGGAAATAGTCTGAAGCATTAGCTTTTAATATACCGGGGATCTGCTTATCCTTAACTACCGGTATAAAAGCCTCCCTGTTCGCTACACGGGAAGAATTAATGGTAAAGATAACACTCTTTGTCTTGATGTTATTCTCTGCCATCTTGGTTTTTAGGAAATTGGCGAAATCATCGGTCTCAGCTATAAAACCATCGTCAAATTTCCCCTGAGGTGTCTCTACGGTAAATACCTGATGCACCTGCGGATTTTTCTTGTTGCCTACTTTGTAGTCAATCTCGCAGGCCTTTATGAGGGTGCGGGATATGTCAATACTAAGTACTCTTTTTGCCATAATTAGTTGCCTCCGAGGTCTTAAAAGCACGGCTTAAATGCCTTCAAAACCGTAAACAAAGAGCGTATCTTACGCTCTTTTTGTACTGTATTACCTTTTACACAACCCCCATTGCCAAAAAGTAACAGCACTCAAAACACAGATTAACAGTTTCTCGTACGCAGCGACTGTAAATTAACGTTTAAAGAAGTTCAGGTACCAGCCGATCATACCATCGCCCCAAAGTGCGCTTAAAAAAATGCCTGCGGACAGATAAGGTCCCATGGCGAGCACATGCTCCGCCTTAGATATCTTCATCCTAGCTATGTGGATTACGGAGCCGAGTATGCATCCAAGAAAGAATGCTAATATGATAAGCTTCCAGCCAAGGAGCAATCCTGCCGCCCCCATCAGTTTTACATCACCGCCGCCTATGGCGCGGCCATTGGAAGCATAATAAAGAATAGCTAAAAATATACTGACTGACAGGAGCCCGATCACGTAGTGGCGCCAGTTTGAAAAATCCAGACCTAAATGAACGAGCCCCAGAGCCAGTATAAAGACGTTGAATCCTAAAGGTATCTCATACGTCCGAAAATCAATGACACTAAGTGCCAGCAAAGCTGAGAACATCAAACAATAGATCGCACTCTCCACACTAAGACCGTGTACCAGAAATGTAATGACGTATATCACACCGTTAGCAGCTTCGATGATAGGGTACTGCTTCGAGATGGGAGTCTTACATTTACGGCACCGCCCCCTCAGGGCTATCCAGCTAAAAAGAGGTATCAAGTCGAACCATCTGAGCTGGTAGCCGCATGTCATGCAGTGGGATCTTACTAATGCGATATTCTCGCCTTTAGGGATCCGATAGATACAGACATTGAGGAAGCTGCCGATCGTTATTCCATAAAGAAATATAAATGTATAAATGAGAGGCATCTGTGTTATCAGTTCAAATCACTTCTTGCTACCAGAAGCAGTGTAAAGAGCGTTACCACCGGTCATACCATCATTTGTAAGAGACCACTTATATGAAGCATGATCATATGTCCATGTAACGATTACTCTCTCAGACTTAAGACTGGTTGAATCAGACACGCCATAATCTGCGAGCTGACCAGCAGCAGTACCTGCTACTACAGCAGTCTTTGCAGCACCAGTAGCGGTTACAGTTGTCGTTCCTGTAGCAGCACCGGTATCAGCGGTCCAAGTCTCAATTGCAGTCTTGATCTCCTCGATGGTCTGAAGATCTGCAGACTCTCTAGACTGCTCTACATACTTAATGAACTGAGGTGCAAGTACACCAACCAGGATTGCCATGATAGCAATAACGATAATCAGCTCTACAAGTGAGAAACCTTTGTTATTCATCTTTTTCATAATTCATCTCTCCTTTTTTAAAAATTGTTGTTATTCTTAAGCACCGCCCTATTCGGTGTTTAATTCATCTCTTACTGCCCTTTGCATCATACCAGGCCCCATTGGCAAAGCACTGATCGGACACTAAACTCCACATATAATCTTCATATTGCCACTTAAGTACTATCTTATTGCTAGAACTCTGTGTAATCTGAGTCTCCACACCATACGGCTGAAGACTGCCACCATCTCCCAGCACATACTTAAGCACCGCGCCCGTGGCCTCTACCACATGAATGCCCTTTTGTTCATGATCTGTGGAATATGCTTCCACTGCTTTTTTCATTTCCTCTATATTCTGCAGATCCTTTGACTCTCTGGACTGTTCCACATATTTAATAAACTGAGGAGCCAATATACCAACAATAACGGCCATAATAGCAATTACTATGATCAGTTCTACCAGGGAAAAGCCATCATTATTTCCTTTCACCGGACCTTACTCTCCTTTCATCATAGAGAATCAAGAGCCTGATACATGGTAAACATGGGAGCCATACAGGCACCTACAAGGAATCCGACTATACCCGCCAGTAAAACAATGATCATAGGCTCCATGGCTGCCATGAGAGACTGTGTAGCCATCTCCACTTCTTCCTCATAATAATCAGCCAACTTAGTCAAAAGTCCCTCCACATCACCGGACTCTTCACCGATCCTGGTCATCTGATAAACCATAGGAGGGAACATGCCACTCTGTTCCAAAGGCTGGGACAAGGGTGTACCCAGCATAACCTCTTCCCTGCAATCCTTCATAGCCTTACGTACCAGCACATTATCCATGGTATCCGCAACTATATCCACTGCATCCACCAGACCGATACCTGCTGCAAGGAGCGTACTCAAGGTCCTGGCGAACCTGGCAGTACAGGACTTAATGGTAAAATCTGCCAAAACCGGAAGCGTAAGTCCTAACTTTCCAATAATGTACTGTCCCGTGTCAGTCTTTGACGCAGCCTTAATTCCAAACACCAATATACCAACCACACCGGCAACTATATACCATTTATGTATAAGGAAATCACTCATGGCCACAACCATTTTCGTGATCATGGGAAGCTCTACGCCCATATCGGCAAACATATCCACATAATTCGGTATAACGACAACCAGCATGACAACAACTACCGCAGCAGCTACTATCAATACCACGATGGGATATACCATAGCCTTTTTGATCAGCGCTGTCGTCCTGGCGTCCTTCTCAAACTGAGTCGCCATACGGTTCAAAGATATCTCCAGCGAACCGGAAGCCTCACCTGCTCTGATCATTTTGATCAAAAGAGAGGGAAATATCTTTTCATTCTCCATGGCGACTGCCAGCGAATCGCCCTTTTCCACACTTATCTGAGCATTCTTAATAGCAACCCTGAGTCTGTTATTCTCAGTCTGCGCGCCAAGCATATTCATAGCATCTATAACAGTAACACCGGCCGCGAGCATGGACTCAAACTGACGGCACATGATGGAAAAATCTCTGGCACTCGGTTTCTTACCTGCACCTGCCGAGAGCTTAATCTCCGTATTAAGAGCATTAGCCTCTTCCACTGCCAACACTACATAACCTTCTGACTTAAGCTGGGAACTGACTTTCTCGGGCGCATCCGCCTCCATGGTGCCTTTCTTTTGGTTTCCACTCTTGTCAAGTACTGTATATGCGTAATTCAAAATATGCCTCCATACACTTAAAATGAACTTTGTTCACGTTGTATTAATAAAAATTTTACAATTTCTGATTAAAAATATCAATAGTCACTTATGTATTTGTGTAAATTTTGTGAAAAATGTTCACCTTTTGTTCTTCATTCTGTTCACTTTATAAAATCATTTATTTTCAACTCACAATATATTGTATACAAATTATTAACATAATCTAAATGCAACAGAATATGTAAACCGTCATTTTAACTAAGATTTCACAAAATAATGCCTTCTTCATCAGTTTTTTCGATAGGATCATCGGTTGGTTTTCTCTTTTTTACATCATATATTATGTAAATCACAAAAAACAATATAGAAAATACAGACAAAATCTTACCCGTCAAGAGCCCCGGCGGTGTATACTTCAATTCAAATGAATGAGACCCCATGGGGATATCGGCTGTCATAAAAAGATCTATAGTTTTCTCGATTTCAGCATTCTGTCCGTCTATAGTGAGCGTCCACCCTTCGTCATAGGGAATAGTAAACATCAGAACCTGATCTGACGCCGAATCAAAACTCCCCGTTAGAAGTGTATCTTTCACTCGTGTAAAATCCACCTTTTGTTCATTTATTCCGTCGTTCAATTCCCATAACCGATCTGTCTGCAGGTATGCAGCTCTGAAATATCCCGCAATACTATCCAGTTTTTTTTGCGTTATGATCCCATCACTCATAGGGAAATACCCGACAACAGTATCGCCCTTATGATATGTACCTATGTACTGTACCGTAGAAATGGGACAACCCGAATCCTGCCTCAAAGAACTTCTGTCATATATATATATCGGGCCATCATATTTTGCCTCCAAGGAATATGAAATGTACGCCTCATCGTCAGCAGGCTTATTCAAAACACTAACACTATCAACATTTACATTATTCTTTAACGATCCATCATCATCATTTTCTTCATCCTGTTCCAATATGCCTTTTCCACCAATCGCATTAAATATAACCCTCTCCTTTGCATCATCTCGCTTAACAGGTCCTGTTGAAACAGAACTATGGGCCTCAAAGGTAATATCATCCTCCATTATAAAAACATCTTTGTCCGTACCGCTTATCCCCTTCCAAGTACGATTAAGATTATCGAAAATATTTACAAAATTAGTATGTACGTCCTTAACTTTTTTGTCCGCCAGGAAAACTGGTGCCAATGCGTGATCATTTTTATAGAGGCCCCACTCACCCATGCTGCCCACCTTTTCGTATCCCTTTTCTTCCGTAAGATCTGCTTTAGCCACTATATATCGAAGGCCCAAAAGCGAATCCGTAGCAGGCGTAACACCGGATGAATAACAGCTTCTCATATCATCCCAGGGTATTCCAAGAGTACACAGCTGAATTCTCTCGAAATCCCTGCCGTTGGATCCTCCATGTCCCACTCCATCGTACCCGTAAAGCATAGGATCATTTCCGGTATTCCAGGCTCTCTGCTCATTGATCTCTATTCTGTAAAAATCATCTCCCTTTGCCTTAGCACTCTCTACCAGAGGGCTTACATTATTCACCACATCCCTGTAATCCTCTATAGTCATTTCCCAACCGGGATATCCTTCGATCTTATGCGTACATATGCTATAATTCATAAGAAGGTTAAAACAAACCAACTCTATTACAGCGATCTCAAAATTTCTCCTGTCATTTTTTTCAGGGTCTTTTTTATGCATTTTCCATACAAACAGGATAAACGCTAAAATAACCAGATCAAGCACCATCGTCCCCGCCTGGATAAACTCATACTTTTTAGAAAAAATGATTATCGTCGCTATAACAAGGACAACAAGAGCTTTCTTTACTTCCTCTCCTGTTAATTCTCCCAGATATGTCCACGACTCTGCCGCCACCGCCAGCAAAATAAACGAAAAAACATATGAATGTCTATAGTTAAACCAGTTTGTAGTAGCTCCGGCATGCATGATAAGATTCAGTGAATTAAGCCAAAATGAGGCAAGATATATGCACAACAAAACCCCGGCAGCCACTTTATCTCTGGATCTAACCTTTTGATTTCGAAAATACAATATCCCCAAAATAACAGGAAGTATTCCAACAAATATATTAGGAAGACCATGTACCTCCTCTTCCACACTGTTTGCTCCGGTAAACAATTTTGCTCCGATCTCTATAAAAGGCATATTTTCCCACATGGAAAAATCACCAAGACTCAGCTGATCGATCCTGCCTCCTCTGAGAGAAAGAAAGCCCGGCAGCCACATAACTGCCACCATCATACCACCACACACTGACGCAACTAAATATTTCAACACTAACCGTTTCACCTGCGCTTTATCTAATGCGCTCTGCCATATTCCCACCCCAAAAAATATAAGAGATGCCATACAAAGGACAAAGCCAAAAAAGGGATTTACAGCAACTCCGTAAGCTATCGAAAGTATATATATTGCAGGACTTTTGCCTTTCATAATTCGCCTGAGACCCATAGCCATGATAGGCACAACAGGCGGTGCGCAAAAGAAAACCGCCTGAAATACATTTGCTACATTAAATCCCATAAGAGCATATGATGTGGAAAAAATGAGATTACTGCGTTTATGACCATATATATCCGCTAAAAATATATACATAGTCAGCCCACCCAAACTTAAATTAAGTACAGATATAAAAGTAAATATTATGGGATAATCGCCAATTTTTCCAAGAGATAACAACGAGCCAAAGGGAGTAACGAGTATACCACATAAATGCCCCATCATATTACCGCCAAGACCTTTTTCAAAAGAATAAAATGCACTTTCCATCCCCCTGAACATTCGGGCAGCATAACTTAAGGTATTTATATAGAAAGCATTTGCATCTGCCAATAGCAATGTATCACTTCCAAAAGGAGCAATCTTTAACCCTGCAAGCGCAATAAGCATAACAAATGCAGGCAAAGCGAATGACAGAAACAAGTATAGTGCCCTACACTGTCTCTGTGTCAATTCCTTCTTTTTTTCACTCTTAAATAAAGCCATTATATTCCTCCGATTTCTTCCTTAATGACATACTGTGGTGCATCATTTATACATATATATATTCTGCCGACGTACTCACCAATAAGTCCAAGCATAATAAGAATGATCCCACCTATTACAAGAAGAACAGAAATAACCGAAGCCCATCCTGCCACCATTGCAGGATTCAATATCTTACGGACAATAGTGACCACCGCGAAAATAAACCCCATCGCTGCAGCTACTACCCCACAATATGTTCCTATTTCAAGCGGCTTTACTGAAAATGCAGTAAAGCCGTTTATCCACAAACTTAAAAGTCCCCTAAAAGAATAGCCTGAGCTCCCCTCCAGTCTGGCTCGATGATGAGTCATGACACAAGCCACATTTTTTGTCGTCCTGAACACCAATCCCGCAAGATAAGGGTATGGATGGGTATATCTGATCATCTCATCCACGATATACTTACGTGCCACAAAGAAACTGCTTCCCTTAATCCCCTTTGGTATACCTAACATAATCTCGCCCATTCTAAGAGCCATAAAAGTGCCAAAACGTCTGATCAATCCTCTTTGTATCTCTTCATAATAAGCATAAACAACATCAAACCCTTCACAGAGTTTATCTAATAATAGATTCAACTCATCCACAGGGACCTGTCCGTCATCATCCAAGGAAACGATCACATCTCCGGTTGCAAGGGCATAACCTGCAAGGAGCGCTGCATGTTGACCGAAATTTTTAGCAAAGGATATTCCCTTTACCCTGGGATTCTTCTTTGAAATCATTTTTATTACAGACCATACATTATCAGGAGAGCAATCATTAACCAGCACGATTTCATAATCGGAAAATCCAAGTTTTCCAACACAATCTGTAACCTCATCTACTACAATCTCTATTGTATTCTGTGATCTGTAACACGGAATCACAAATGTCAGTTTTTTTATACTGTCATACATCCTTACATCCTTCAAACAGGTCTTACTCTGACCTTTATACGATCATTATATCTGATGATATCTGAATTCATGGTTTCAATATCTTCATATTCAAAATAAATATGCGCTATTTTCTGGTTCATATGATCAGTAATAATATCACCTGAATACATATTTACAGTCTTTTTGAAAACCCTTTTTTCAATATCAGCAGGAAGCTCCCAATCTTCAAGAATCCCGTTTTCATCAGCCATCACACCATAATGACCGCAGAACTGTACCACCTGTCCCTGTGCCTTAAGGTGAGAACACTCCAAGCCCAATGAAGCTCTGATATAAGCTTCCTCCCAAGGATATCCTGTTCTTTTATCAGCAAGCAACAAAGTTTCGTTTCCAAAACATCTGCGCATCATCTCCAGAATATATGGTGTTCCATTCTGAACTATATATTGGAACGAAAAAATACCATCCACAAGGTTAAGATCCAAAGCCATGGTTTCAATTATATTCCTCAGCTGATCTTCTACCAGATAAAAATCGGTTGCGGGATATGTTTCCGCCTGGACCAGGTATGGATTTTTCATACAATATATATTACTGTTAGACAGTACAGCAATTTTTTTATCGATCAGAAAAACAACTATCGACTGTTGAACACCATCCAAAAATGGCTCTATCAAAACCTTTTTATCCCTTGATAGCCGCATGGCATTCTTTACTGCCATCACCGCTTCGCTCTCATTATCTGCACGCCTTATTCCTTTTCCGCCGGTCAGATCATTTGCCTTGACGATAACCGGATACGTACATTCGGAGCAATAATCAATTGCTTTATTCAAATCATCAAATATGATCGACCTGGGCGAAGGGATATTCTTTTTATAACAATACTCTTTAAAAAGGTCCTTATGATGCATCAACAAAGCATTTTCATAAGTATCATGCCCCGTCCACCCCATCTTTTCGCCAACATAGGAAGCCGTAATGCTGCCAAAATCATTGGCACAACTCACAATCCCTCCGATCTCATTTTCTTTTACTAATCTCAAGATAGCATCGACATCAGAATAGTCTTCTGCTATATATTCGTCCGCCACTCTGTGTCCCGGCAGATTCGGCATATTACCGCTGGTCACAACATAGTAACCCATTTCCTGTGCCTTTTTTATTATGGGAATCTCACTTATTGTCCCATTGAGTACTAATATCTTCTTCATGAAAATTTGTTTTCCTCTTTTCCCGATAATACTTATATAAAACCTGGGCCATTTCCCAATCCTTTTCAGAATCTATATCAATCGTATAATTGTAAGCATCGTACCAAAACGGTTTTTCGCCTACCATATATCCCACCCTGTCAATGGATGACCTTTTTAATATCTCATTGGCCCAGCTAATCTGGTACATCGGCGGAATATATTGTGAATACTTATGCCAATGACCAAAACCAAAACCAATAGGATTATGATTCTGATCCAAATAATAATTTTTAAGCGGATAAACCACATTAAGAGAGTCATGCTCATGCCTAACCTGTTCCCATATTTGGAACATATTTTCATAATCATCAAAAAAAGGATCCATGCAAGAACAGTAAAGAATATCATCACCACCGGGGACATCCTTACAAACGCCCCTGACAACATCTACTGTGTTGGTTTCAAGCAAAGTGTATTTTACATCGCGATGGATAAACCTTATTCCCCATCTGCATGCTACCTCTTCATATTTTTCATTCTCACAACTCAAAAAAATATCATTTCTATCCAAATGCTTTACCAACTTTTCCAGCAAAACGTCCGTAAGACTCAAATCGTTATAAAACGGTCTGTAATTCTTGACCGGAATTCTTCTGGAATTGGATTTGCCGAGTATAACAGCTTTCATTATCATATACTCCTCGTAAGCCGATCGTACTTCACTGCAGTCTTTATTATATTTCCAAAATCACTCAGTCTTATCTGACTGGGGCCATCCGAAACCGCATGATCCGGATCGGGATGTACTTCAGCAAAAATACCATCTACTCCCACCGCAAGTCCTGCATTCATAAGGTAGGGAGCAAACTCTCTGTTTCCTGAAGTAAATTCTCTGTCACTTCCGGGCTGCTGAACAGAATGGGTTGCATCCAAAAAAACAGGATATCCCAGTTTTCGCATATCCAGTAACCCCTGCATATCGACAACAAGACGATTGTATCCAAAAGTGGTTCCACGCTCACATAAAATGATCTTTTCATTTTCGCAATACTTCATTTTTTCTATAACATTGTCCATATTCCAAGGTGCCATAAACTGTCCCTTTTTTATGTTTACGGCCCTACCTGTTTTGGCGGCGCTCAGTATCAAATCTGTCTGACGACATAAATAAGCCGGTATCTGGAGAATATCACAAACATCGGCGGTCTCACCACACTGCCAGGTCTCATGAACGTCTGTTGTGACACACACGCCATATTTGGATTTAATATCCTGCAGGATCTGAAGTCCTTTATCCATGCCAACGCCCCTGCCCGCATGAAGATTTGACCTGTTTGCTTTATCAAAAGATCCTTTAAAAACATAATTGATATCAAGTTCGTCACATAATCTCTTTATCTGTCCGGCGACTTCATCACACATATCCCAGCCTTCAATAGAACAAGGACCTGCTATCAAAGTCATTTTATCACCGCCTATAAACACTGCCTCAGACAGGCTAAAACCCTTTACATCAAGCATTTGCTACTGTTTCCTCCCAAATTTTTTCATCAAGTACTGTCCGTCGTTCATTATACGATTTCTTTGCGATTTCATCATTCAGGTATATCGAATCATTCGGAATATACATAGTCGATATTTCCTCAAATATACAACCTTTCGATGTTCCAAAGCTGTGATCACAGCCTCGTTCCACATTAAGCATTTCACCAGGCGACAAAATAAATTCCTTATCATTAACACAAATCCTCAACGTCCCTCTCAAAACATAAAATGTTTCATTTTTTATCTTATGATAATGAACAGGATAATCCTGTCCCGGTTTCATAATAACATAGCTTTTACAATAATCCCGATTTATTATATTGACAAAAACAGCTCCGACACTCTCAAAGCGATCAAGACCACAATGATGATATATGTTTACCTGAGCCTTTTGGGGTAGCACTATGTTCTCATTTTTTAAATACTGTACCGAGCTTTTCAGAATATTTCTTATACTGTCATCCATATCGATCACTTTCTGCACGACATGTACTCATCCAACAAGTCAAACACCCAACTTTTCACATCACGAAACGAAATTCCTAACTCCTTAGCCTTTTCCGTACAAAGACTATTTGTCACGGTACAATTATATGGTGCCGGATCACCGGATTTCTCAAGCACAGGTTTTTTCCCGGCTTTTATTGAAATATAATTCAGAAGTTCTCTTATACTTATAAGCCCGGCTGAGCAACCATTAATCGTTCCCGTATAATCAGATCTGACAAGCCTTATGATCATATCGCTTATCTCATTACATTCACTAACGCAGAATTCTTCGTCCATATTGTCCACATACATCGGAATACTGTTCAATACATGTTCAACATAAAACTTAAGCCTGCCGGTGTAGTCATTTTTTCCAAGAACAAAAGGCACTCGCACTGAAACGCAGTCAACATCTGTATATATCTGGAACAACGCCCGTTCCGCATTACGCTTTACTTCATCATAAGAGAGTTCTTTCCTCCCGCACCAGATCAATTCACCTTCAGTAGGATTAAATTCTTCTTCTCTGATCAATAAATGATTGAGATCATAAACACCTGCCGTAGACATGTGAATGAATCGGTCACAGTAAAGACTTTCCAGTATCCACTTCATTTCATTGGAACAATATCCCATCTTATCTATGACTACATCATATTTTTTTCCATGCAAAGCGGATCTGACACTATTTTCATCATTAAGGTCCAGCTTTATGCGATTTACCTTGTCTCCAAAAGCATCCTTTGCCAACCCCCTGGTAGCTATCGTGACATCTTCTCCATCTCTTATCAATCGTTCAACCATGGGAATGCCAAAAAACCTGGTTCCTCCAATAACCAATATCTTCATACTTGTTCTCCTGATATAAAGCGTTCTTCAGGAATTGCATATAGCACCACTTCCAAAGGTCCTATAGGGTGATGCGCACGCATGTAATAATGATAATTAGGGTAACAAGAATCGATAAAGTCCATAATTCTATATGCATCATCTTTTTTATGATATATACATATAAATAACATAGGATGCTCTCTGGATATAGTTCTTCTCGCACCGTCAAGTGCCAACATCTCTGCTCCCTCAATATCCATTTTTATCAATGATACTCTTTCATCGCCTATAAGTTCATCAATCGTCTCCATCTTTACAATCATATCACCATTATCATCGATTCTTGAGCTAAGATTCCGATCTGAATTAAAAGTGATCGTCCCGGACGAATCCCCCATAACTGACTCGATATATATAATATTATCAAATTGACCCGTATTTCTTTTTAATGCATTCAAATTATCCGGATCTGGTTCAACAGCATAAATTCTTTCGTATTTTTCATTGACACTGCTAATAAATCTCAAAACAGTATCTCCGTCAAACGCTCCAACATCCAAAAAAACCTCATCCTCACGATAACTCCAGTAAGGCATATCCAAAAAATACTGTTCTGCCACATAATCTTTTACAATATATTGATTATCCTCTTCAATCTTAGATCTCAGATAATCATAAAAAGTCTTTTTTGACAAATCGTCTTCGAGTCTTTCGTATACTCGATCGTATTCACGAAAATGCTTATTGTAATCATCCATCGTTATGGATTCCACTACAAAATCATATACACCCATTATTGTATACAGGCCAAAACAATTACGAAATATATCCTTAACCCGATCAGGATGATTGCATAAACTCTCTATACCTATAACGATACTATACGTCCCTGTCAAACCGATAATATCACTTAATCTTGTCAACGATCTATCCGGTGACCAATATATATCATCTACAATTCTGCCGGCCAGATTCACACCGTGCTGCGCTAATTTTCTTTCCACATTTTGCGCAAAAACACCCGCCCCATATATGTACACCGGATTGATATCCTCTTTTATTCTTTCGATTTCCTGATCATCATGTGAATTGCCAAAACTAAACTTCATCACCAACCTCTTAACAACAATTATATTCTTCTATATATTGCTTCCCATCCGCCCACAAACGGCCATTTATGAAATACATACCATGGAGCTTTAAACATACGCGTAACAAGAGCACGGATAAAATGACTGTTTAATGTAGTTTCCGGAATCGACGGCTGTGATACCACCAGACTAACATGATCCGGATCACTGACAAACTTTATAACATTTTCAAACCACTCGGGAGGAAAATCCCAAATATGGCCAGGGTAAAGCATATCAAAATCTACACCAATCTTTTTAGCCAACGTAAACATAGGATAAGCATACGGCATTCGACAATAAAGAAACCCATCTACGGCCATTCTGTCAAATAATGCTTTCATTTCATCTGATGGTTTAGGTAAATGCTCAATGATCGCACTGGCAATTATGACATCATAATCAATAGTTTCAACATCATGAACAGGGAATACACGTTCCATATATACAGCTGGATCATCCGTTCTGTACAATGCATCCAAGTAATCCACAACAGTTACGGTAACCTTATCACATATTCCGTTCAGAATAAGTACCTTAGCCAATTTATATCCCATAACACCGGAGCCACCGCCAAAATCCATGATCTTAAACTCCGTTTTATCAGCAAGGTGTTTCTTAATATATTTAAAAATATGTCTTGCTATCCTATCAGGTTGAGCAAACGTAACTGATTCATTTTCCCCGGGATTATACCAATCATAAGCATCATTATAATTCGAATACATATGATCCAGGTATTCCTGTGTGGCCACTTTATTATATGTAACTACACCACAGCCGGGGCATCGCGAAAATCTGATATCCAGATCACGATCAAAATCTCCGAATTCCTCAAGTGTTTCTCCACAAACTCCGCAAACGGTCTGTGGAATCAAATCACTTTGCTTCAGCCCCTCATCTACTAATTTTTTATTAACCTTCATCGCCTAAAATAAAACCTTTTTACCGTGTCAGTTATATATTCTATGTTCTTTGTCTCTAAACCATAATACAACGGAAGCCGAACAAGCCTCTCACTTTCTGATGTGGTATATCTGTCATCACCATTAAATCTGCCAAACTTCAAACCGGCCGGAGCACTATGAAGAGGCACATAATGAAATACTGCCAAAATATCATTTTTATTTAAATATGCAAGCATTCCTGTTCTTTCTTTAAGATCCTTAACTTTCAGATAAAACATATGTGCATTTTGAATACATGTGTCAGGAATTTGCGCCAATTCAATATAACCCTGTTCATACATATCTGTCAGTCTGTCATAATAAAGCTTCCAGCTTTGCATTCGATCTTCATATATCCCTTTCGCATTTTCCAATTGCGCCCACAGATAGGCTGCATTTAATTCACTGGGCAGGTAACTGTCTCCAAAATCCACCCAAGTGTATTTATCCACTTGTCCACGAAAAAACTTTGAACGATTAGTTCCTTTTTCACGAAGAATCTCTGCACGTTCTATATATTCAGGATCATTTATTACTAAGGCTCCACCTTCACCCATAGAGTAGTTCTTAGTCTCATGAAATGAATAGCACCCAAAATCGCCTATTGTTCCCAGATACCTTCCTTTATACTGAGACATGACGCCCTGTGCAGCATCTTCAATTACTTTTAAGCCATGCATACGTGCTATAGACATAATTGTATCCATTTCACATGCCACACCGGCATAATGGACAACAATGATTGCTTTCGTCTTATCGGTAATAGCCGCTTCTATAAGCCCTTCATCAATATTCATTGTATCCGGGCGTATATCTACAAACACCAGACGTGCACCTGCCAAAACCGCTGCATTTGCCGTACTGGAAAATGTATAGCTGGGAAGGATCACCTCATCTCCGGGTTTTAGACCACACATCAAAAGAGCCATATCAAGTGCAGCAGTACCACTTGTAGTCAAGAGAATCCTACATGCATCAAACTTCTCTTCCATCCAGGTACTGCACCTTCGTGTGAAAATTCCATCACCACTAATCTTGCCTTGCTGTATGGCTTCTTCTATGTATCTTATTTCATTGCCTGTAAATGGGGGAACATTAAAAGGGATCACTGTAATCAAGCCTCCACTTGTATTATAACACCGGATTATATTTAATCACAACAAAAGTTATGTCATTCACTGCATCATCTGTATTTCCATCTGAATACTCTTCCTGTAGGTTGCAAATCATCTCCATAAGCGGGTCCTATAACTCTATATTCAATCTGAGTTGCTACACCTTTAATTTCCTGTGTATCATAATAAAACCTGTTATCCCTATCATATTTGGATATATCAACCCTATCATCATGCAATAAATCACATAGTAACCTTGGCAGATCCAAAAATGAAAGTGATGCCTCGGACTGCATAAAGTTCCCATCATCACCACGTTGCTTGATCATAAACAAAGGATTTTGATGCATCTGTCTGGTCCAACCATGATCTGCCATTATAATAATTGCTGCATTATCATAAGCACCACATGATTTAAGACTATCGCAAAACATTTTTACCATTTTAAGACAACCTCTTGCCTGTGCAACTTCCGTACTATCGCCATCAGGAAGATACTCACAATTCTCATTCATATTATATGGCACATGTGTTCCATTTATATGAATATACCTAAAACACTCTTTTTCCGAATCTAAACTAAAGCCTTCATTTTGAATTTTATCATAAAATATAAAATTGCTGGTATTATAAACATCTGTACTCTCTATAAGCTTCATATTGCTAAACTGACCTGTATACATCCAAAATAATGGTTTCAAAACATGCGGCATATATTTAAAGGCAGTCAATTTCATAAACAATACACCTATCCCCAACTGACCATTTACTTTTATCCTCTGAACCTTATAATTATCAGCTGCCGGCTTAATAGTAGGAGCTACAAGATGCGAGGTTAAATAGAACCCGGAGTTATAATCATGTAAACTCAATTCAGTCACTAAGGGAGAATTTGCATACGCCTCATTCATATACTCAGCCAATGGCTTCGAAGCATCATTTACAATACCACTCAGATATATTGGGACCGAATTTGATGTATTCCCAGATGCTCCAACAGTATCAGGGTAATATGTAAAATCACAAAGGGCTTGTTCTACCTCTTGAGGATACTCCATGATAAGATCTTGCATAAGTCCCGAATCAAAAGCATCAAGAACTAACACTATTGTGTTCTTTTTTGAAGATATATTGAACTCATTCTGAGTGGATATATAGCCATTAACGTCATCCTTTACTGTGTTTTTTACACCAGACATTCCAATGGCAAGTGTTATCACTTGAATAAATAAAACTACGTATGATAATTTCCATATCAAAACTGACAGTGCCTTATTATTCTTACAAAAGATAACAATAACCGATATAACAACAAGAGCCCAGATAATTGTGTTATATATTGACCGAAATTCATATCTACTCCAATCTATTGCAGTTCCATCAAGCACGCCATAATCATAAGGTAACACATTACCCTGGACGAATGACATCAGAGCAACACCCAACAATACTCCATGTATAATAGTTATAAAACGTGGAAATCTATATAAAACCCACAACAATACTAACAATCCGATAATTGCGATTTCGGCAAACACAGAACACATATCAATGTATGTGAACCAGAATTCTTGAGAGTTTTTTAAATATATTTCTGCTGGAGCATAAACAAACAATGTAAAAAGGAAGAAAAGTACGGGGTACAATTCTTTCCAACCCACTCCAACTTTTTTTCCTACATACTCAAAAATATTTTTTATATCAAAATTCCTTGATTTCAAATAACGTCCAAAAACATTTTTTATCACCGAGAAGAGCTGGTTAAAAATCCAGTAAATAACCAATCCTGCAGGAGACTTATATAATATAATCAAAAAAATCAATGCAATCATACAAGACTGTATCTTTTCTTTTTTATCTCTGTCCCCAAGATAAACTGCCGCCGAACATAAATTGATGATCGTCATAATCACAGGAAGCAAGTTTATTGAATATAAGCCTATATGCAACAAGCCATCAGGACTGCCCAAATCAGAAATACCAATAAAAGATATCCCTTTAAGTTCTTTCAGTCCTGAAATATACCTATACGCTGAAATGAACAAAGGAATCTGTAACAAAAGGGGTAGAGCACTTCTCATCGCATAATAGGGACGATACCCGCACTGACGATAATAAGTCTGGAGGATCAGATATTTCTCATCTCCTCTAAAATGCTTCTTTATATGCTGTTCCCATTTTGAAATATGGCTTCTAGCTTTCCGCTCTTCGTCCTGAATCAAATCCGCTTCATAATAAAGCGGCAAGGCAAGTACATTAACAATAAATGACAAAAGTATAATCGACACTCCATAATTTGAGGTTGCATCATACAAACTTGTGAATATAACTTCATACAGAAGATTCAACGGAACAATAAAAAATATATTAAATATAGACATCATACACTTGTATGATGCAATCATAACAGAATACACCACTTCTCCTTTCATTTTATTGATATAGCGGTTAAATACAATTAAAACGCTTTGGACTCATGATTATACCTTGCTGTTTTGAATACTTGGGGAAATTAGCAACACTCAACAATTCTTTTTAATTTAGGCTTGACTTTTCATTACCATTCTCCAAAGAACAACTTATTCCCGCTTTTATACCGGACGAACTGATACCAACCGTACGCTTTAATCTAACAACCCGTTTCCCATGTTGTTCACACCAGTACCTCATAAGATCAAATCGTTCCCCTACATGATCTTCACCCAGTGCAAGGATGTCGAAATCTATGCCGTCAAGAACATGCTCATCAATCAATTTATAGATTATCACCTCATCAACTATGCGAAGGGCACTTATCATATCATAACGTTCTTTCGTGGAATAGAGAACAGAAGCTTCAGGCTTGGATTTCAGTATGTACTCCCCATCCTGAAGGGCCACGATAAGATAGTCCGCATGTTCTTTACACTGTTCAAATAATCTTAAATGCCCGATATGAAAATAATCAAATACTCCGAATGTCAATATCTTCTTCA
The DNA here is from genome assembly GCA_017441585.1 of Lachnospiraceae bacterium. Taxonomy (GTDB): domain Bacteria; phylum Bacillota; class Clostridia; order Lachnospirales; family Lachnospiraceae; genus UBA1753. Next base: position 41,869 of record JAFRWW010000041.1, on the reverse strand, counting down.
TTTTAAGTTCTCTAATTCCTCATATTCACGCATGATATAATCTACCGTTGAAACCGCACCTGTCCCCCGGCAAAGCCACACCTCGTCTCTTACTTCGTCCCTGCCCTTTTCATATCTGTCACTGTTCAGGCACTCATCAATAACAGATTTTATGGACTTAAGATCTTTTTCACTAAGTTCATGCCCTATCTTAGGAAGGGTCCTCAATACCCATGGTATCTCATCAAGCCATGCACAATCAAGTGTCGAACGATCAAAATCCGGAGCGGTATATATGACCGGTTTATCAAAGACCAAAGTATAGTCCAGGATAACCCCCGAATAATCGGAGATCATAATATCCGATCTTTCCAGAATATCAAAATTATCATTGTCACTGTTCCAGCTCAGACTGTCTGTGTCCGGATACGTTTTTTTCAATCTTTCCAGCACCGCTTTGTCTGCTGTATAAGACTGCGGATGGGGACGAATGACAATAGTGTATCCGGTGGCAACCAGTGCATCGATAAATTCTTCTCCATACTTTACCAGGATGGAATTCGGTCCCCAGGAAGGTGCAAGAAGCACTAAAGGTTTTTGATTTGCTTCATGCTTTACACCCTCAAGCCGCCTGACCATATCATCCATATAAGGAATCCCGGAATATCCAATTTTTTTCTCCGGAAGGTTTCTCAGCGATTCGAGTTTTCTGATAACATCTCTTTGAAATTCTCCCGATATGAGGACAGAGTCATAATAATCTATGCCAAACATCTTATAGAAACTGGCGTTACTTGCGCCATGAAAAATATGGATATATCTGTCCACATATTTTGATCTCTTCCACTGTAATACATCCAGTCCCGGAGTCGTGGAAAAAACGATACCGGCATTCAACAGATTAAGTACGGAAAACCCACGATTGCCGGCGCCAATATATCTTCCCTCGATATACTCGTAGCCAGCATTAAGAACAGGATCATCATCAGATTGGGTCATATATACTATTTTTTGCTTCCGTCTTTCAAACTCGTCGCAAATGGGTTTAAAAACATTCCAATAGCGCTTATGATCGGAATATATGACTATCGGCAATTTATCCGAATTCACTCTTTTGCCCTTAGCGCCGCCGGCCATGGATTTCAGCTTAAGGATCAATCCCCTGAAGAAGAACACAACCGTGCCCAGAAGTCCCAGTACCACGGTAAAAAGCATACTGCCCGTGCCGGGATCTATATATAATAGTATGAAATTATGCTCTGTCTGCATGATCGGCATTATTCCTTATTTTCAGATTTTTGAATGATCCAATACCAGTTGTCGGTTTCCCGTCCGAGATCCAAACCCGAATCCCATGTGGGACCACACGTGATGATCACATATCCTTTCGAAAAAAGATATTCCGTAAACAATTCCGAATACTCGGCTATGGATCGATAGATTACACTGTAATCGGATTCCAGTTCATCAGAATGAAACTTATTTAAGGTAAGACGTCTTTTTACCCCAACGGACTCCTTTAAATATACAAACCCGCCATCTAAAAGCACCTCATCCATTTCTCTGATACACTGTCCGAAGTCCCGGTCATTAATATACATCAGCACACCGTTTATCAGAATCTTGTCATACTTTCTGTATTCTTCGTCCGTCTTTAGTGCTTTGGTAAGTTCCTGAAAGCTTCCGTTTACAAAAGCGGCTTTATCGGAATCTGCAAAATTATCCCTGGCCATCTGTACAAAAGATTCAGTATAATCCACGCCCACATATCTGCCTTTATCAAGACGGGGAACTATATAATCTCCCCATCGTCCGACACCACATCCGATGTCCAAGACAAGATCATCTTCATCTATCTCAAAAAATGGTACGATACGGCCTTTTTCTATCTTATCCCGATCCAAAACACGTTCGGGATGAGCGTCCTGATAATTTACGTAATTGTATCTGTAGGGCAGATTCTTTTGTTTTCTGTTTTCAAAAAATTTCTTTACCGCATCATCATCTAATTCAATTTTTTCACCGAGAATTCTGTTATCCATTTGATTAAAATTTCGATACAAACACAACGCCTTTTTTATTTCATTTCCATTTTAAAGTCGTACACCAGTTTCCCGTACTCTTCATACGATCTACCAAGTTTTCTTTTTTCCTCCTGTAATCTGGTATCAAAACTCTCGTACATTTGAGGATAATACTCATTGATAGTGAATAAATCTCTGCGATTAATACTAACTTCAAATTCATCTTTATCCGGATAATAGCATCTCTCAGAAAATGAAAAGAACGTAATACTACCATTTTCATTTTTCCCTCCCACGCTGACAGGCCACGAATCACAATACCTATAAGTGTCCAAATCAATTTTGGAAGTGTATCGCCCATTCTCGATCGTATCATCCTTATTAATAGCACAAAACATTCTTGCCTCTTCGAGCCCCTTCATCTTACATTCTATAGATTTTATCTTCTTTCTGGCCCTTTCTATCGATCGCTCTTTATTCTTTATTTTTGTCTCTATCTTTTGCATAATTGATCTATTCCTTCCTAAGCCTTACACTCACTCAGATTCTCACTCTACCACTGAATCGTCAGATTTTACAAGTAACTGTTTAAGACGTGCGATTTCCTTTGCCTGATCCGCCACTTCCGCTTTATAATCTTCAATCTCAGCATCTTTAATCTCTATCGTATGCTCATAGTCCATGATATCTGCCATCTGCTTCATGTATTCCCGCTTAAATATTTTATTATTCTGCACATTTATTACTTCCATATCGATCCTCATGATAACGTACTCATTTGATCAGCGAGCTGTCTTTTCAACGCCGCAATCTCCCTGTTTTTCTCTTCGAGGACCATATCCATCTCTTTACGCATTGCTTCACGCCCCTGCTTGATGCCCTGCTCGATGCCCTGCTCAAGACCTATAGATATACCATATTCTTTCTGTTCTTCCCAGGCTTTGCACATATCTCTATACTCTCCTTTCTCCTCATCGTAGCTTATCTTAATATTTGTCAGAATCTCTATCATATCAGCAGTGTCTTCTCTTCAGTACTATATAAAGAAAATGTCTTGACATTTTTATTAACATAAATTAAACTTGTGCAAAAGAGGTGGTCTTATACCGTGCGGTCATCTGATTCAAACGGTCTACTATCCTCTTTTTTTATATTTATTATGTCATGTATGTAAATTCCTGCATCATTTATTCTTACCACCATCGTCACCCTACAATCATTCAAGAGAACAAAGAAAGCTGCTCATACTCTTTCTCATCTTCCGTATCAAGGACAAATCTTTCTATTTCTTTATCTGACAACAACTTTATCGCTTTCCCTGATTCTATCAAATGGTTATTTCCACTCATATGCTGTATAAGCTTTGAATAATAGCAGGCAAGTCGCCTTTGCTGCTTAATTGCACAGTTCGCAGTATACATAGTGCCGCCTTTTATTTCTGACTCCACAATTATCACACCGTTACTCAGGGCACTTTGCAGGCGATCTCTTTCGGTAAAATAATACTTTTGTATGGTAACCCCGGGAGCATATTCACTGACAAGACAGCCATCTTTCTCGAGAATCTGTTCAGCCAGCGATTGGTTTGATTTAGGGTATATCTGATCCAAACCACACGGTAATACCGCCACACATTTTCCATTTGTGGCTAATGCCCCCTGCAAAGCGGCTGTGTCACAGCCTATTGCCAACCCATTAATAAGAGTTACTCCTAATCCGGCTATAATCTCTCCGGCCCGTCTTGACACTTCCAATCCCGCACCGGATGCCTGCCTCATACCGATCACCGCAATTTTCTTTCCATCATTTAATATATCAATATTTCCTCGGTAATAAAGACGGCTTGGACTTTTCTTCAAATCAAGTAACTGTCGCGGATATTGAATGTCCTGCGGCTCACATACCGAAATCACGTCACTATTCATTATAATAATCCGACTTGGCCAGCTTCATATATTCTTTCTTAAATAATTTTTTGTTTTGTACGTTTATCACTTCCATATCGATCCTCATGATAACGTACTCATTTGATCAGCGAGCTGTCTTTTCAAGGCCTCAATCTCCCTGTTTTTCTCTTCGAGGACCATATCCATCTCTTTACGCATTGCTTCACGCCCCTGCTCGATGCCCTGCTCGATGCCCCGCTCGATGCCCTGCTCAAGACCTATAGATATACCATATTCTTTCTGTTCTTCCCAGGCTTTACACATATCTCTGTACTCTCCTTTCTCATCATCATAGCTAATCTTGATCTTTGTCAAAACCTCTATCATATCTGCAGTGTCATCATCAATACGTTTAAAAGATTCATCTTCATTAAGCAGATCATCCACTTCTTCTCTGTTATTTGCGCATTTCAATATTTTGAATACTTTGCGAAGCTCCGTTTCAAATTTATCAAAATCATCGTAATCGTGATAATCAAAAACATTCAGCCGGTAATTTGTGACATACTTCTGTATTATCTCATCAACAGGTTCTTCAAATGTTTCATAAAGGCACCGGGGCGCATCCCATTCCTTCAGCGATAAATTGATCACAAGCGTTACGACAGGAATAAATCTGTCATTTTTATTAATACCGGAATTAAACTCGGATTTCGTTAAATCTTTTTTCTTTCTATGAACCATCCTCATTTTCTGTCGCTGTTTATTATAAGCAACCGCCTCTGTGAGCATGTTTCTCTGCACCATGCCGTAATCAACGCTTGACTGGTACTCCTGAATAAGGATTCTGAGACACTTCCCTTTCCACAGCTTGATTTTATCCGGAATCCGCTTCTGCCTTTTCTTTTCCGCTGTTTTATATACAATTACACTGTCTGCGTCCTGCAAATCCTCGCTTTTTATGACTGATTTGCCACCAAACATATAGAAATTCCATATGTCAGCAAACCGTGATGAATTCGAAAAATACTCAAGCTCCATGTTATCCTTTTCTCCCATACATTGTCCTCCTCTTTTACAGGAGTCCAATGTATCAATCCTCGGAATCCTGCTTATTAGATTGATAAATACTGAATTAAAAGCATAGATTCCATAGATTTATAGAAAAATCAGATAAGATTATAAACAACGATCCTAAGGATCGCCGCATGACCTGGAATCCGCCGTCGATAAGCTTCGACGAAAGCTGATTCCACGATTCACGCTTAGAATAAATGCTTTGGTAGAATTTTAGCACAGCCATGCTGGGTATTCAATCTGTTTTTGATTAAATTGCTTCCTATTCCCAGCTTTTATAATTCTGAATTATTCCCCATGATCTGCATACACCACAATCATTATTCCGGCTATGATGATCAGGGCTCCTATGATATTGAACAGGGTTATGTGCTCGCCGAAAACCAGGGCGCCCCACATCATGCCCCAGATGACGGTTATAGCTTTATTGGAATAGGCCACGGATACGGGCAGGTCCTTGATCACCTGCTGCCAGAAGATGGCGTAGATGAACAGGGTAAAGAGGAGCAGACCGTAGAACAGAAAGAATTTAAAGGAAAAGAGTTCCTGGTTTGCTGCATACTTTGAGCAGATGCCGCCTGCGGAGTAGAATAAGAGCAGGGCGTGGAGCAGGATATAGGTTTTCAGTTTGCTTTTTTCTTCAGTATTGCTCATCGGATTAACATCTCTATGAATAATCTAATAAAGATTCTTCGCTTCGCTCAGAATGACAATCGAGGGACATTACGGTTACGAAGTGCGGATCACGAATCGCAGATCGCAGATCGCAGGTCACGGATCACGAAGCCCAGGTCACGAGCCCAGGTTAAACACCACGATCCCCGCGATTATGACTGCCAGGCCGCACAATTTCACCGGAGATACCTTTTCCTTTAATATGATAGCGCCGAGTAATGTCACCCAGATGTAGCCGGTGGCTTCGAGGATAGGACCTGCAGACAGGGGGACGCCTTTGTATGCCATCATGGTGATAAAGGAAGAGATGAGAAAAATGCTGTAGGCCGTGATCACATATGGATTCAGATATTCTTTTATTTTGCTTTCGTAGGTTTTAAGCGCGCTCTTCTTAAGTATGATCTGTGATATCGATGAGATGAACACAGAGAATAGGAAGATGGCTACGTATTCATATTTCATAAGTTAGAATTCCACATCACTTTAATCTATTCAAATCCATCAGGATTCTTCGGCTAAAGCCCCAGGATGACAGAAATATATAACATACCAATGCTTCAACAAAAGCTTTTTATCAATCGACTTTACACTTCACCCCGGATGACAAACGCATTTTCAGGATAACAGTATCGCCGATCCTACTTCAAATAATTCCAAGGACTTACATAGTTTCCGTTTTTTCTGACGGAAAAATGCAGGTGGGGGCCGGTGGAACGGCCGGTGGAGCCCACCAAGGCTATTTTCTGGCCTTTGCTCACAGTGGCGCCGGTGGACACCAGCAGGGATGAGGCATGCATATAAATGGTATACAGTTCGCTGCCATGGTCTATCATCACATAATTACCCATGCTGGAGGAGTAGGCTGCGGCTATGACGGTGCCATCGGCTGCTGCCAGAATAGGCGAGCCCGAGGGGGCTGCGAAGTCCACTCCATTATGGAACTGCTTCGTCTGCAAAATGGGATGGATCCTGTAGCCATAATCATCCGATATCCTGGTGTATGAAGGACATGGGAAGGCGAAGGCACCGCCGTCATATATTCTGGGCCCGCTGCCGCCGGCTTCATTGCCTGAGGCGGAGAGCTTAGCCCGGTTGGCTGCCACAGAGGCCTCCAGCGCTTTTATTATGGCGTCCTGTTCCGCGATCTGTTTTTTGTACTCCGCGATCATCTGCTCCTTTGAGAGGATATCTGCGTTGTAAATGTTTATCTCCTGTTCCTTGGCGGAGATCAGTTTATTTATATCACCTTCCTTGGCCTTTACCTTATCTTTCTCACCACTTATCTCGTCGCGCATTTCCTGGATCTTTTCACGCATCTCGTTAAGCTCATCCAGTTCATCCTCATACGCCTTTTTCTGCTCTTCCACCTTTTTTTGAGCCTCGGCGTAGGCTTCCAGCTTGTCCTGGTCGTATTCAGCCATGGACATCACATACTGGGCGCGATTCAAAAAGTCCTTGATACCGCTGGAATTAGCGATCACATCAATAAAGGTGGCGTTTCTGGTCTCGTACATATACTTGATATGCTGTTTCATATCCGCATACTGGGTATCCAGAGTCTCGGTGGCCTCTTCCAGTTTTTCCTTGCTGTCTTCCACCTGCTCTTCTTTTTTATCAAGCAGCTTATCGTTTTCCTCTAAGTTTTTATCCAGTTCTTCTATTTTGTCATTCAGGCTGTTGATCTCATCCTGGATACGGTTCAGGGATGAATCCAGTTCCTTTACATAGTTTTCCAGGTTTCCCTTCTGGGTTTCGAGGGAGTTTATGACCTTCTCCACATCGGATACATTTTCATTCAGTTTTTTCTTTTCATCCTGTGCGTCGGATATGGCTCCCTGGTCCTCTTCGATCTGCTTTTGAATCTGGGCGTTCTTGTTGGAGGATGATGAGGATTTCTTTTTCGCGCCAAAGACGAAAAGCGGCATTGCTGCCGCCAAGATCATCGTCAGTATTAAAATTATGGGTAACTTTGTTCTCATGCCTGCACTTTCAAGATTCTTCGGACTTCGTCCTCAGAATGACATTTATAGAATACCACGTCCTCAGAGTGACTCTTATTAGGGACTTCATCCCCGGAATGACAAAACGATTCGAATGACAAAACGGTTTGAATAACAAAACGGTTTGAATAACAAAACGGTTTAAATAACAAAACGATTCGGATGGACAAACGGTTCGAATGGCAAACCGATCATAATGGCAAACCGATAATAATGGCAAACCGATCATAATGACAAACTGATCATAATAACAAACCGATTTATACTCTCAGGTTCTTCCTCACAGTAAAATAACTACCGATCAGTCCTATTCCGGCGCCCATGATGAGGGCCACGGGTACCAGGGTCACAAATACTTCCTGGACCGTCAGGAACTGAAGGAGGGAAGCCAGAGCTTCGAAACGCTCTCTCATGTAACCAATAACTCTGTTATACACAAAGTAGACTGCGATGAGGGGAAGCGCTGCGCCGAAGAGTCCCAGGATCAGACCTTCTATCACAAAGGGTGCACGCACCACAAAGTCCGTGGCGCCGATGAGTTTCATGATGGCTATCTCCTCGCGTCTCACGGTGATGCCCATGGCAACCGTGTTGCTGATGAGGAAGACCGATACCAGAAACAGTATCAATATGATGGCCAGTGAAACATAGGCGATCAGGGAGTTCATGGAGGATAGCATGGTGGCTGCCATGGCGGACTGGTTCACCTTTGAGATGCCGTCCACAGTCTCCAGATATTTAACCAGAGAATCCTGCATGGATACGTCATTCAGGTATATCTCATAGCTGGCGCAGTCCTCCAGGGGATTATCATCACCGAAGGTATCCACATACTCTCCCAGATACTCTTCCTTAAAGGAATCCCAGGCTTCTTCGGCAGAAATGAACTCGATATTTGAGACCTCCACTCTCTGCTTGATCAGGTCTCCGATCTCCTGTATCCGCTCGTCTGAGATGCCTTCATCAAAAAATACGGTGACTGCCACTCCCGCCTGTGCCTTCATGACCATATTCTGAAAATTGACTATCACCGAATAAAACAGGCTGAACAAAAATACGCAGGCTGCGATGGTTGCTACCGTAGCCAGCGAAAAGACCTTGTTTCTGAATATGTTTTTAAGTCCCTGCTTAATGGTATATAATAAAGTACTAATCCTCATAGATATATCCGCCCCTCTGCTCGTCGCTGACGATCATGCCTCTCTTCATGGTGATGACTCTCTTTTGCATGGCATTCACGATCTCGCTGTTATGGGTTACCACCACCACCGTGGTGCCGCCCTCGTTTATCTCTTCCAGAAGCTTCATGATCTCCCAGGAATTACGTGGATCAAGGTTACCTGTAGGCTCGTCGCACAAAAGGATCGGCGGCTCATTTACCAGGGCTCTGGCTATGGCCACTCTCTGCTGCTCACCTCCGGAAAGTTCCCTGGGGAAGGACTTGTACTTCTCCGCCAGATTAACTATGGATAGCATGGCGGGGACGTTACGTCTTATCTCTTTGGCACTCTTTTGGATCACCAGTTGGGCAAAGGCCACATTCTCGTAAACATTCCTGTCCTTAAGCAAACGGAAATCCTGGAATACACAGCCCACCGAGCGGCGGAATTTCGGTATATTCCTGTGCTTTAACTTGGAAAGATCGGTATTATTTACGATTATCTTGCCAGAGGTGGGGGAAAGTTCCTTAGTCAAAAGTTTTATCAGGGTGGACTTGCCGGAACCCGACTCGCCCATTATAAATACGAACTCTCCCTTAGCCACATGCATGCTGATGCCGTCCAGGGCGGGAGAGCCGGTGCTGTAGGTTTTTACTACGTTATCAAGGATTATCATTTCTGCTCCTATCAATGATTTTATTTTATTGCTATGCATACTCTTTCAGGATTCTTCGTCACTTCACTCCTCAGAATGACATGTCCGGATGCCATTCAATGTCACATGTCCGGATGCCATTCAATGTCACATGTCCGGAAACCATTCAATGCCACACATCCGGAAATGATTCATAACGACGCAATCCAAATTTAATACTCGTACGACTCCATATACTTCATATACTTGACCACCATAAGGGCGATCCTGAAGGTGATGGCGTCCTCAAATACGCGAAGGTCGAGGCCTGTGGTCTTTTCCAGCTTATCCAGACGGTATACCAGAGTATTCCTGTGGATATAGAGCTGTCTGGAGGTCTCGGACACGTTCAGATTGTTCTCAAAGAACTTATTGATGGTGGTGAGAGTCTCATCATCAAACTCGTCGGGATTGCGTCCGTCAAAGATCTCCTTGATGAACATCTTGCAAAGAGGTATGGGAAGCTGATAGATGAGTCGGCCTATGCCGAGGGAGCTGTAGGCTATGATCTTGCGCTCCTCAAAGAATATCTTGCCCACGTCAAGCGCCATTCTGGCTTCCTTATATGAGCGGGACACATCCTTTATCTCTCTCACGGCGGTACCGTAAGACAGGATGGCCTTGCCCTCGGGGAAAAGTGCCAGCAGGGTCTGTGCGCATTCCTCTATCTGCTCTCTGGAATCCTCTTCCGGCAGTTCCTTTACGATTATGACTTCCTTTTCATCAACAGCCGTGATGAAATCCATATCCTTGCAGTCATAGCTGTTCTTTATCTTTTCCAATGCCTTAAAATCCCTCTCATCGGAATTTTCCAGAATCATTACGATCCTGCGGGCGTCGGTGCGGATATGGAGCTTTTTGGCTCTGTTATAGATATCCACCAGCAGCATATTGTCAAGCAGCAGATTTTTAATAAAGTTATCCTTATCAAACTGCTCCCTGTATGCCACCATTAGGTTCTGGATCTGGAAGACAGCCATACGGCCGACCACATAGGCGTCCGCTCCTTCCGAATCCACCACCAGGATATACTCCGTCACCTCAGAGTCACTCACCTTAAAGAACTGGAAGCCCTGTATCTCCTGAGAATCAGCGGCACTGCCCACAAAAGCGCTGACATTCTCATATCTCAGAGCATCGGGAGCACCCGTAGTCACCAGAAGGCTTCCCTCAGGATCCAGGATCCACAGATTCGTTTTCGTAATGTTTTTAATGCCGTCAATAACTGACTGTAATATCTGATTTGATACCATATCTAACCCTCATCATACTTTTTCACGGTTCTTTTAAAGATCAGCTTGTCGATGATCTCACTCAAGAAACCTTTTTTATTATAACTACCGAGTGCCTTTACCGTCTCATCTTGAAGGGATATCCACAGGCGCGCATTTATCATATCCTTTGCGCCATGCATGATAAGCTCCTGTCTGGGCGAAGCAGAAGCCGATATTACCACCTCCGGGATAACGGTATTTATCTCATTAATGACCGCATCATCAGAAACCTCCGGACCATCAAAGGAATAACTCCCAAAAAAGGTAAGCTTACCTTCCATCAGAAGAAGCTGTTCCCTCAGCGATACCAGAGCATCCTGTGTATCTGCGATCAAAAATATCTTTTTCTTTTCGCGGGCCAGTCTCTTGATCAGCTCCCTCAGGAAGTAGTTCCCCTCCACCTCTCTTTTACGGGTAGCCGATTTTATCCCTCCCGCCTCCAGTATCTGTACGGAGCCGGTCACGGGAAGATCCATCCCCTCAAGAGCTTCCTTCAGTGATTCATCGTCCTTTGCCTTCATCAAAAGATCTGTAGTCAGAAAACAAACCGTGCGAAGTCCTTCCTCTTCCATATAGACTCCCAGAAGCCTTAAAGACTCACGCAAAGAACGGTCAGCGATGGAAACCCCCAATACACTGATTTCTCTCATAGCCAAATTATACCAAAGATGATATACTTTAGTCAAATATAACAAATCGGAGTAAACATAATTATGGAAAATACTAATAAAAACACAAGCAAAACAGCCATTATCGTGGCCGTGCTTGGCATTATATCATATATTTCCCTGTTGTTCGGCGACAATCTTTGGATGGACGAGGCCTTTTCGGCCATGATCGTCAAGGGCAGCTTTGCCCGGATGCTCCAAAGCTCCAACAGTGACACCCTGCCTCCGCTTTATAATATACTGAACTGGTGTATGACTCAAATCTTCGGATTCAATTCACCTTCCCTTCGTATCATGTCCGTACTGCCCATGACCGGTTGTCTCATACTGTCCGCCACTGTCATAAGGAAAAAGCTGGGCGATTGGGTCAGCATCATCTTCAGTTTATGCATGGCCGGCGCGCCTCAGCTGTTTTTCTATGGGACTGAGATCAGGATGTACGCCCTGTCACTGTTTCTTGTCACACTATGCCTATGCTCAGTGCTTGACGCACCCGTTTTTTCAAAAAGAGACAGGATACTCTTTATCCTGTCCGCGGCTCTTTGCGGGTGGACTCACCACTTTGCACTGGTGGCCGCTTCCTTCATCTGTCTGTATGTACTGATCCTGTCGCTGCTTCGTCGCAAAGAAGATACTTCTCATATCAAAAATACGCTGCTTTCCTTCGCAGGCATAGCACTTTTGTACATCCCCTGCTTTATAAACACTCTGCAGCAGATGAAGAGGGTTACGGGCTATTTTTCCATGCCGGATACCGATATCCACACTGTGATATCCTGTTTAAAGCAGCCATTCATCACGAAAAATACTATCATGTCACTGCTTCTTTTGCTCATGTTTTTATGCGCACTTATCTTTGGAATTTATCTTTTCATTAAAAATAAAGATAAGCGGTGCCTCACGGGACTTATTTTCATATCCCTATATCCTCTGGTCATGCTGTTTGGTTTTCTGGCAGTACTCATACTTAAATCTAATATTTTTTCACAGCGCTATCTGATCCCGGCTCTGGGCGCATTCTGGCTGGGCTTTAGCATCCTGACGGTAAGGGGCTATGAGCATTTCAGAGATATGATCACAGCAAAAGAGAGAACATCCAATAAAAAATACAGAATGTCAAATGAAATGAAGACATCCTTCATATCAATCGTAAAACCATATCAATACCTGTCGGCCGCCATCATATGTATACTCGTCGCGATCAGCATCCACTCCTACATCCTGACCTTTTCAAAGGAATACGATCAGGGCGTAAAGCAGATGCGCGCCTACTTTAATGAAAATGTAAAAGAAGGAGATAAATATCTCATAGCCGAGGATAACTATGAGCGGGAGATAGCTTTCAGGTACTATTTCCCGGGCTTTGAAAAAACCGACTGGGATAAGATCTCAGAAAATGAAACGGGCACCCTCTGGTATATAGAGGTGCCCGGTTATAGCGATAAGCTTGATACCATCACCGAACATGGCTACGATTACAAACTGGCCGGTGAATTTAAATTTGACAGATATGAATTTAAATTATATAAATTGCAGAAATGGAATTTTTAAACATGTTATTAGTTTAAGCCCGACTCTTTGCCTGCGACGGCGGCAGACTTCTCCGCTCAAGCAGAGAACCAACTCACTAAAAAGTATACCTGCCTGAGCGAAATATACCTTGTGCAAAGGATAAGTAAATGACTAAAACTTCCCACATGTCATCCTGAGTGAAACGAAGGATCCTGAAAGAGTTAAAGGATTTAAAAAGGTCATCTTTATAAAGATTCTTCTCTGCGCTCAGAATGACATAAATTGCCTATTTTATCATCAAGTGGGAAGTTTTAGTAAATGACATTAAGTTTATATGGGACTAAATAAGTTTAATTCTTTTTAACGATCCTATCTTCCTTAATCTCTATGATCCCATCCTTATACAGATGGCCTATGGCCCGCTTAAAGGCAGCCTTACTCATCTTAAGCCGCTCTCTGATCTCATCGGGAGATGAAGAATCCGAAAGCATCAGTTCACCGCCATTGTCCTCCAAAGCTTTTAATATCACTTCAGAATCCGTGTCGATCATGGAATATGCGGGATCTCTTAAGCTCACGTCCAGCTTCCCGTCCTCCAGGACTCTGGTGACTCTGGCCTTTTTGCGCTGTCCCAGCACATCCTTGGAGAAGCATTCCCTTTTAGGGATGCGGGCGCTGTACATATCATCCACCGCCATGAACAGTCCGAAGTTGTCACTGCTCTCATAGATCAGGCCGCTGACCTCGTCCCCTGCCTTGTAAGGAGCCCCTGTCTTAAGACAGTGGTACACCTTCATGGAAGCGGCCAGACGGCTGCTCTTGTCCACATACATGGTGACCAGGACCTCATCCCCTTTTTTGACGGGATAGGTCATCTCCTTAAAGGGCAAAAAAAGGTCTCTTTCGAGGCCCATATCCAAAAAGGCGCCTATCTTAGATGTATCCACAACCCTTAAAAGCGCCAGGCCTCCCGCCGTAATGGCAGGAGGCGTGGTAGTCGCTATAAGTCTGTCTTTTGAATCGCGGTAGATGAAGACCTCCACCTCATCCCCGGGCACCGCTCCTTCGGGCACCTGCTTAATGGGAAGAAGGACACGCTCGTCTTCCTTGTCACCGCTTTCGCTAAGATATACGCCAAAGGTTTCCCTTTTAGCTATTTTTAAATATTGTATCTGTCCGATAAAGATCATTTCAGGCTTTTCCGTCAGAGCCCAGTACATTCTTGATCTTGTGTGCCACCATTTCCTTAACGGCCTGCCTAGCGGGCTTTAAATACTGACGGGGATCAAAATGATCGGGATGCTCATTGAAATACTTACGTACGGTACCGGTAAGGGCAAGACGTATATCGGAATCGATATTGATCTTACATACTGCCAGTGATGCAGCCTTACGCAGCTGCTCCTCAGGGATACCTACCGCATCGGGCATGCTGCCGCCGTTTTCATTTATCATCTTTACGAATTCCTGAGGTACTGAAGATGAACCATGCAGTACGATGGGGAATCCGGGAAGTCTCTTGATGCACTCCTCCAGTACGTCGAAACGAAGGGGAGGGGGAACCAGGATGCCGTCTTCATTTCTGGTGCACTGATCTGCAGTGAACTTATATGCACCGTGTGAAGTACCTATAGCTATTGCCAGTGAATCGCAGCCTGTCCTGTCTACGAACTCCTCTACCTCCTCGGGATGGGTGTAGCTCTCTTTACCATGCTCTACCTGAACCTCATCCTCAATGCCGGCCAGAGTACCCAGCTCAGCCTCTACTACCTTGCCGTGTGCATGTGCATACTCTACAACCTGCTTTGTGAGTGCGATGTTCTCCTCAAAAGGCTTGGATGAAGCATCGATCATGACTGAGGTGAAGCCGCCGTCGATACATGACTTGCAAAGCTCAAAGGTATCACCATGATCAAGATGAAGTGCGATGGGAATATCAGGGTTCTCTATGATAGCTGCCTCAACCAGCTTAACCAGATATGTGTGGTTTGCGTATGCGCGCGCGCCCTTTGAAACCTGAAGTATGACAGGACTCTTAAGCTCTCCTGCCGCCTCCGTAATACCCTGAACGATCTCCATGTTGTTCACGTTAAAAGCTCCGACTGCGTATCCGCCATCATAAGCCTTTTTGAACATTTCGGTTGTTGTGACTAACGCCATATCAAATACCACCTTTCTCTCTTAAATTTTATTTTTATGCCCCGCATGATACGGGACAAAAAGTACTTAAGAAGCCTTGCCGGTAAGATAATTCTCCATGCTGTCGATAGCATCGGACTCATCAGAGCCGTCGGCCACAACGGTAAGTTCCTCACCGTTAACAACACTGAGGGTCATCATACCCATTATGCTCTTTGCATTCACGAACTTAGTCCCGCTCTCAATGTGGATCTCGGAACTGAACTGGCTGGCAACCTGCACCAGCATGGCGATGGGCCTCTCCTGCTCATCCCCCATGGCGATGGTAATAGTCTTTTTCTTCATATCATCCTCCTCTATAAACCATAGTTTATATCCGCGGTTATTCCCCTCAATTCCACTGGGTGCTGCGCCCCCAAAAACAGGTGCACAGAGCCTCCATTTTAATTATACCGATCGCCTTCTCCAAGGTATTCCGGACCCTACCCGGACACCAACATTAATATTATATGATTTTTGGCTTAAAGTAAAGATAGAAAATTGCACTAAGATTTGCGATGTGGTATCATATGTTATGCAAATTTGACTATATTTTCACAATTTGTGTCTTATAACTATTCATCCAGTACACCGAAAAAATCTTAGATTTTTGAGGTAGTTCTGAATAGTTATCACAAATATAATTATTCTAAATCATGAACACAGTATTTAAAACCATTACAGAAAACGAAGATAATACAGCCATCTACGAAGAGGCAGGCCGGATCATCAGAGTGGGCGGCCTGGTTGCCTTTCCCACGGAGACCGTCTATGGTCTGGGAGGCGACGCCCTGAATAAAGACTCCAGCCAAAAAATTTATGCCGCAAAGGGTAGGCCAAGCGACAATCCTCTGATAGCCCATATCTGCGATATCGCACAGCTTGACGATCTGGTAAGCGACATCCCGTCATGCGCCGGCGACCTGGCTCAAAAATTCTGGCCCGGGCCCCTGACACTCATAATGAAGAAAAAGGCCGGCGTCCCCTATGAGACCACCGGAGGGCTTGACACAGTGGCTGTAAGAATGCCGAACCACCCCGTAGCCCTTGATCTGATCAGATATTCCCAAAGGCCCATAGCGGCGCCCAGCGCCAATCTTTCCGGACGTCCCAGTCCCACCAAGGCTTCACATGTACTTAATGATCTGAACGGACGGATCGACATGATCCTGGATGGAGGAAGCGTGGGAATAGGCGTGGAATCCACCATAATAGACCTGACAGGCTCAAAGCCCATGCTGCTGCGTCCGGGTTATTACATAACCGATGATTTCAAACAGATCCTGGGGGATGTGCTCATTGACCCTGCCGTTGCCAACATCACCTCAGGCACTCTGCCTGACGAAAATATAAAACCCAAGGCTCCCGGCATGAAATACAGGCACTATGCACCCAAGGCCGAACTGGTCATAGTATCCGGAGAGGATAAAAAGGTTACGGAAAAAATAAATGAGCTGATATCACAAAAAGAAGCAGCAGGGATAAAATGCGGAGTGATCACCGCAGGAGAAGACCCGGCCCTTTATCCGAAGGGCCTGATAAAGGACGCCGGTAGTTCGGACGAAGAAAGGGCGGCCTCACTCTTTGCCATATTGAGAGAATTCGACGAAACAGATACAGGCTTCATCTGCGCCAGAGATCTGTCTGAAGGCAGGCTCGGCAACGCCCTGATGAACCGGCTGTGCAAAGCCGCCGCCGGGAGGATCATACGAGTGTAAATACACTACTGCTTCAAATATGCATCTATCACATCCCACACATCGGGAGTTTCCATACCCAGTTTCCAGCAGGCCACTCCTGCCAGTGAATTGGTCTCCATCAGGGACAGCTTCACTTCTATGGACTTTGCATCTTCCATCCATATCATGAATTTTGAACTGCCTTCGGTGACTTCGCCGTAATCCTGGGCACAGGTCTCATCCCAGGCGAACTTTATACCATGATTATTCGCAAAATCCCTTGCGGCAGCCATTCCCACCGCCATACTGGTAAGATCCTTTTCCTGATCCCAGATACGGGTATAAAAAGGAACGGCGTTTATGACCTGGGCAGCGTCCACATCCATGAGAGTTTTTTCGATACCCTCCTGGACAAAATTAAAGGATGCCACGGAACCTGCCTCCTCTGAAGAGGCATAATGCTCATCATATCCCATTATGATCACATAATCCGCATACTTTCCCTGAGTCTTCCTGTCATAAAAAATGGTATGGCCCCTGGGCACATAATTATCCACGCTGAGCACCAGGTTCTGCTGCCTGCACATGACGGATATTTCCCTTATGAACTGGGCAAAGGCCTTACCCGTCTTCGAATCAAGGGACTCAAAATCTATGTTTATACCATCCACCCCGAGGCGCAGGCACTCATCCACTATATTCTGTTCCAGGATGCGTCTTGAAGAGGTGTGGGCCAGGACCTCATGGGTGTCCACCTCCTTGTCAAAATTATCCACGAGCGCCCATACTTCATAGCCTCTCTCATGAGCCTTCGCCACATATCCGGTGTCGCCGATGCAGCTGACAGAACCCATGGTATCGGTAATCCTCATCCATGTGGGGGAGATCACGTTCATTCCCTTCGTATTTGAGACCACTTCGTCAAAGGTGGCATTGGCCTCACTGCTGGTCACCTGATGCCAGCCCAGACATATCTTATGATCCCTGAGATTATGTATGATCTCTTCCTCCTGCACATCCGTCACAGGAGTCTCGGTCACCTTTTTTTCATCCTTTAAATGCTTATTTTCAATGTAACCTATAAAGCCGTCGGGAGTCTTGACCTTGCACCAGTTATCCATTTTTTCCATGATGGTCACTGTGCCGTCCTTAGGCAGATCCGTCAGTATCTCGCTCTTCGGACCGCCCAGTACTCTGACCGACGTCCCCTTTTTGATCCCGGCCTGCTCGATCTCTCCCCAGGTATTTTTTATCTCCAGTCTGATAGGCCCCTCATGAACCATAACGGACATATTCACCAGTTTTTGCAGATAATCGGTAGCCAGATAGACCGTTTCTCCCTCCGTATAAAAATCCCCGCTTTCCTTTTTGGATACAAGAGTGTCGGATGCGGTGGTATAGAGGATCTGGTCATCATATTCATCATAATAAAAGCCGTCACAAAGATTTTCGGTAGCAAAATCCATGGTGACATAGTATCTGTCATCCTTCATGATGCCCATGCTTTCCGTATACTCATCATTGAGCATGATAGGGATCTGACCTTCCTGTTCTATCTTGAAATACTTATCCAGGTCCGCCCGGGCCGATGAATACCTAAGTTTATTAAACAGGCCTGTGAGCAGCCAGAAAAATGCGATTATAAAAATAAGGGAAATAGCCACTGCAGCGGGCAGCAGACGCCTTAAGATACGCCGTTTCTGACGCCTGCGTGTGTTTCTAGGCTCCTTGTTCAAAATGGTTCTCCTTTTAAAATGGTTCTCCTTTTACAGAACAAAAATCAAAAAAGGGGAGGTGGTTTAACACCTCCCCTTGTAAACTCTCCATGACCTTAAAGATCAGTTCAATTCGGCAAGACGGGCCAGAGCATGATGCTCAATGAAAGGTTTTACATGCTCTGCAAGATATGAATCATAACCCTTTGACATATGCATGCCATCACCGTACTCGGATGCGATATTGCATATACGGTTAAACAGATCCGCTGCATGTGAAGACTGATGGATCACCAGTATATAACTGCCGTCCTCATTCTCATACAGCGTATTCTCACCATCGTAAACGCCCTTTAATATGCCGGCCAGACGGATGACATCGTCCAGTGACTCAAAGGAATACAGCTTGCAGATATCCTCCTGGACCGAAACCTCTATATCATCGGAACTGATGACTCTGTTCTCGGCAGCTATGCGCTCAGTGAGTCCGCTGGTGAACTTCTTAAACAGGTCTATCACATCATCGGTAATGGCGCTGACAGTAGCGGAAGGAATGACCGAATCAGCTGCAGGAGCGGTATCCGTATTCTGATCCTCTGTTTCTTCCATGAAGCCCGACAATCTGGAATCCAGTTCCTCGGGGTCCTCCACCTTGGTAATTATTAAAACTATGCACTCTCCCGATAAGGGTATGGCCTCTATCATGAGAGGTATATCCTCAGCTTCAAAACCGAATTCATACGACGCCTGCTGCATCATATCCCTGAAAAGGCTCTTAGCCTTGTCAGTGCCATAGGCAAGCTCTGATATTTTCATCTGGCGGTCTGCCAGATCTGATTTAGTTAATGTACATCTGATCTGATGATCGTTTACTTTTTCTATCTTCATGGAGCACCTCCATTCCGCTTCAAAATATATGAAGCCATATTTTGTCCCTATATTTTAACAGACCACAGGGATAAAATCAACAAAAACACTTGCAATTATATTTTTTGCTGTTATAATATCTTTATCGGTTTTTTGCGGGTATTACTTTACCTGCAGGCCGTAAGCGGAGAACAGGCACTAATCCGGCGCAGTTAGGAGGATGATGCCATATCGGATTATCAAGGTCAAAGCAGCTTTGATGA
This sequence comes from Lachnospiraceae bacterium, assembly GCA_017441585.1. Classification (GTDB taxonomy): domain Bacteria; phylum Bacillota; class Clostridia; order Lachnospirales; family Lachnospiraceae; genus UBA1753. The sequence continues at coordinate 22,218 of JAFRWW010000041.1, read as the reverse complement.
TCATAGTTTTTATTCTATCAGGTCCTTTTTCATTAAGGATCTTACCCGACAGTCGTCGGGACAGTTTCACTTATATAATTATGTTGCGTACATATTTAGTCATGAGTGATTTTGTTTTTTCTTTATTTTTTTAAATCAATACTGACACACATTTTTTTGCTGTTCGTCCGGACAGCACCCGGCGCCAGGTTCTTAGTCTCCGCAGTATCGGTGCAGGGAAAGGTTTATTTCCCGTGCACAAAACAACTGTATCCGTCAGGAATATATCACGGATTTTTCTTTTACACTCCTTGACGGATCTGCTCCCGATTTTTATCGGTTTCTGATCAGGAGGTGATAAGTGGGAAAAAAGAAAGAAATGGTAGCGGACTGTATCCGCGAACTGCGATGCATGATGGGAGAAGATATTCCCGTGTTTTTATGCGGAAAACCTTCTTCGCTTAAAGAAGTGGCTAAAATGCAGGTTTGCGAAAAAGGCAGCTATACCTATATGGCAGATATGGTCAGGGATGACGACGGAAATCTTCTGAGTGTCTGCTATGACAAAGTGTTAACTGATTAAACCGGAGGTCCCTTCGTTGATGGTTAATTAAGCAACTGCAATGAAAAAAGCCCCCGGACCCAAAAGTCCGGGGGCCATCCCATATTTCATTACTCAGCTGAAATAGAACCTGTGGGGCAGCCACCCTCACATGCGCCGCAATCGATGCACTTATCCTTATCTATCTCAAACTTGCCATCGCCTGCTGAAATAGCGCCTACAGGACATGCGCCCTCACATGCACCACATGATACACAACCGTCACTGATAACTCTTGCCATGATATATCTCCTTTCATATAATAAATGACATTACATTAACAATCTTATTTTAACACATCCTGTCCGTTTTACAAGATGTATCACATCTAATCTTTGTTAGTCTAAACTATTCGCTCTCGGCGCGTCTTCTTTTAATACCCTCCAGGATCCTCTGTTTCTTGTCCAGAAGCTTATCCTTGTCCATGGGAGGAATGCCCTTAAGAGGATAATCTATACCGAGTTCCTCATATTTTTTAACGCCCATGGTGTGATAAGGCAATACATCCAGTGCCTTTAAGGTCTTAAGGGAGCCTATGAAATAGCCCAACTCCTCCAGATATTTATCATCATCCGTTATGGAAGGGACCACCACGTGCCTGATCCACAGTTCCACTCCTTTTTCGGAAACAAACTGAGCAAACTTTAAGATCTGGTCATTAGGCTGCTTACACAGGTCCATATGATGAGCGGGATCTATATGTTTTATATCCAGCATCACAAGGTCTGTGGAATCTAAAAGCCTTGAAGTCTTCTCCACATTTTCCGGAATATCGGAATTAAAGATTATGCCGGAGGTGTCCAGACAGGTGTGTATGCCTCTTTTCTTGCATTCCTCATAGAGCTCGATGAGAAAATCGATCTGCATCATGGGCTCACCGCCGGTGGTGGTGATACCGCCCTTTTCATAAAAGCTGCGGTTCCTCTCATAATGCTCCAGTATCTCGTCCACAGTCATCAGGGTACCGCCCGCAGGACTCCAGGTATCGGGATTATGGCAATATTTACATCTCATGGGACAGCCTTGGAAAAATATGACAAATCTGGTACCGGGTCCGTCCACCGTGCCAAAGCTTTCAAGGGAATGTATGTGTGCTTTCATAATAGACTCCTTATACGTTATCAGCGAAAAATCGAGTAGGGTTTCCCCTACTCGATTTTATCAGTTTCATAAATAATCTGTCAATCAGATAGACTCATGGAAGGTACGAGAGATAACATCAGCCTGCTGCTCGGGAGTGAGCTTTACGAAGTTAACGGCATAGCCGGAAACCCTGATGGTAAGCTGAGGATAATTCTCGGGATGCTGCTGTGCATCTACCAGGACATCTCTGTTAAGTACGTTAACATTGAGATGATGTCCGCCCTTCTTTGAATATCCGTCAAGTAAATTAACCAGGTTATCAACCTGTGCTGCGCTTGCTGCCATAATTCTATTCCTCCTTTTTTGTTTATCTTCCTACTATTCACCGCCTCCCGGAAATCTATAGTCATATGACAGTCTCTTACGAGTAAACTCGACGAGCCTATCAGATGCCTCCAGACTCTATGAATAGTAACCTTGTGTTATCTATAGTCATCCAACCCCTGATGCAGGGTGGGTATACTGCATGCCAGAGGTGTGCGGGAGCAGTCTGCACAACCCATGGTCTCTACACTCTTTGGACTCTCGGCCTTTTCCGAGTAATCCAGATTTACGTGGCCCGTACCGTTCTTCATCTGCGAATCCAGCATCGCCACCACATCGTCCAGCATCTTATCATCTGTTCCCATGTCACACCTCCTTTTATTTATATTAATGTAAATTACTTGTTAAGATCGATCTCGATGTCGCCTGCGAATACCTTATCTTCCTTGCCCAGAGCGCCGGGGATGATAGTAAATGTATTGGAGATACCATCCTGTGCGTCATTGTAAGGAAGCTTGGATACTGATGAAAGTGAAGCAACAGCACCGTGGGTATCACGTCCGTGCATGGGGTTAGCTCCGGGTGCGAAAGGCTGTCCCTTCTTACGTCCGTCAGGAGTATTTCCTGTAGCCTTACCATATGTTACGTTAGAGGTAATGGTAAGGATGGAAGTGGTGGGAACACCGTTCCTGTAGGTATGATGACGTCTTACGGCTGTCATGAACTTATGAACGATCATCTGAGCGATCTCGTCAACCCTGTCATCATCGTTACCATACTTAGGGAACTCTCCGGTGGTCTCAAAGTCGGTGATGATACCGTCCTCATCACGTATTACCTTAACCTGTGCATACTTGATAGCTGAGAGTGAATCTGCAACTATTGAAAGTCCTGCAACACCGGTTGCGAAGTAACGAAGTACGTCTCTGTCATGAAGAGCCATCTGAGCTCTCTCATAGCAATACTTATCATGCATGTAGTGGATGATATTCAGAGTATTTACATATACATCTGCCTGCCACTCGATCATGTCATAGAACTTAGCCAGTACATCATCATAATCAAGGATGTCACCGGTTACAGGACGATACTTAGGTCCTACCTGCTTCTTGGTAACTTCGTCGATACCGCCGTTAAGAGCATACAACAGGCACTTAGCCAGGTTAGCTCTTGCGCCGAAGAACTGCATCTGCTTACCGATAACCATGGAAGATACGCAGCATGCGATACCATAATCATCGCCGTGTACAGGTCTCATCAGCTCGTCATTCTCATACTGGATGGAAGATGTGGTGATGGAGATCTTAGCGCAGTACTTCTTCCAGCCCTCAGGAAGTCTGGGAGACCACAGAACCGTAAGGTTAGGCTCGGGTGCAGTGCCCAGATTCTCAAGTGTGTGAAGATATCTGAAGGATGTCTTGGTAACCATGTGACGTCCGTCAACACCTACGCCGCCGAGAGACTCGGTAACCCATACGGGATCGCCTGCGAAGATCTGGTTGTACTCGGGAGTACGTGCAAACTTAATGCAGCGAAGTTTCATGATGAAGTGATCTACGAACTCCTGGATCTCCTCCTCGGTGAAGGTACCGTTCTTAAGGTCTCTCTCTGCGAAGCAGTCTATGAAGGTAGATGTACGTCCAAGTGACATAGCTGCACCGTTCTGCTCCTTAACAGCACTCAGATATCCGAAATATGTGAACTGGATAGCTTCCTGAACGTTCTTGGCGGGCTTGCTTATATCGATACCGTATGAAGCAGCCATTTCCTTCATGAGCTTAAGAGCGATCATCTGCTCTGAGAGCTCCTCGCGAAGACGGATAACATCATCTGTCATAACGCGGCCAGTAGATGCCTTCTGCTCTTCCTTATCCTCGATCAGTCTGTCGATACCGTAAAGAGCTACTCTTCTGTAATCGCCGATGATACGTCCTCTGCCGTATGCATCGGGAAGACCTGTGATAATGTGAGAAGAACGGCAAGCTCTCATCTCGGGATTGTATGCATCAAAACATCCTGCATTGTGTGTCTTTCTGTGGGTAGAGAAGAACTCTGAAATCTCAGGGTCTACCTCATATCCGTTATCTGAACATGCCTTCTCAGCCATTCTGATACCGCCGTAAGGCTGAAGTGATCTCTTGAAAGGCTTATCGGTCTGGAAACCTACGATCTTTTCCTTTGACTTATCAAGGTATCCGGGGCCATGTGATGTGATAGTGGATATAACCTTTGTATCCATATCCAGCACGCCGCCTGCCTCGCGCTCCTTCTTTGTCAGGTCCATAACCTGTGCCCAAAGATCCTTTGTAGCCTGTGTGGGACCAGCCAGGAAGCTCTCGTCACCGTCATAAGGTGTGTAATTGTTCTGGATAAAGTCTCTTACATTGATCTCCTTATCCCACTTATGCGGTGTAAAACCTGTCCACTCTTCTCTCATTTTACGTGTTCCCTCCTTTTTAAAAATCGGCCGCCGAAGCGGTGTTAATAATGTATTTTTTGGTGTAAGTAGATTATAGTTTAAGAATTAACAAACGTCAATGAGTATAATTGTTCTAATTTAGATACAAAATCCCACTCCGCAGCACAAAGCGAAAGCGACGATGTCAACAGTCACGATGGTGGCCCCCACCGGGGTACCGGCCAGGATGGAAATGATGATACCCGCCAGGGCGCATATCACGGAAAGCAGGGCAGAAAACACGGTGACCCTCTTAAAGCTGTGAAAGAGCCGCATGGCAGAAAGCGCCGGAAAAATGACCAGGGCGGATATGAGAAGCGATCCCACCAGATTCATGGCCAACACTATGACCAGGGCAATGACGATGGCGATCAGCAGATTATATGCATTGGCATTGATCCCGGTGGCTTTTGAAAAATTCTCATCAAAAGTCACGGCAAAGATCTTATTGTAAAACAGTATGAAGATGGCCACCACCACAACGGACAGCACCACGCACAGCCTGACCTCCAGAACAGTCAGCGTAAGGATGGAGGTGGATCCGAAAAGGGTGCTGCAGACATCTCCCGACAGGTTCGACGAGGTGGAAAAGATATTCATGATAAGATATCCGAAGGCCAGGGCGCCCACGGAGATCATGGCGATGGCAGCGTCGCCCTTGATCCTGGTATCCTGTCCCGTGCGAAGCAAAAGGATCGCGCTGATCACGGTGATGGGAAGCACCAGCAGCATATTGTTTGACACCCCTGTGACAGAGGCTATGGCTATGGCGCCGAAGGCCACATGGGACAGGCCGTCGCCGATGAAGGAAAAACGCTTAAGGACAAGAGTGACTCCCAGAAGCGAAGAACAAAGAGCTATGAGTACCCCCACTATAAGGGCGTACCGCACAAACGGGTATTGCATATACATTGCGAGTTTTTCGATCATGACCCCTGCTCCCCCTCATCTCTTTTTCTGTTCTGCTGCATGAGAAAAAAGCTCCCCGCATCGCTTTTAAGGTATTCCTCCTTTGTGCCAAAGAATACCGTATCACCGATATGAAGGATATGACTGGCATATCGAAGGGCTGCGGCCACGTCATGGGAGATCATGATCACGGTGATGCCTTCCTTATTCAGCTGCTCTATCAGATCGTACATTTCAACTGTGACCATGGGATCGAGTCCTGCCACCGGTTCATCAAGGAGCAATACCTTTCCCGTGGCACACAGAGCTCTGGCCAGAAGTACACGCTGCTGCTGTCCTCCCGACAGATCCCTGTAGGAGCGGGAAGAAAGGGATGATATGCCCATGCGCTCCATATTTTCCCGGGCCAGACGCTTATCTTCCCTGCTGTAAAAAGGACGCAGTCCGCATCGTCCCAGACATCCCGAAAGGACGATCTCCTTAACCGATGCCGGAAAATCCTTCTGTACTATGGTCTGCTGAGGAAGATATCCTATTTCCGTTTCCTTGAGACCGTCTCCGATCACGATCTGACCGCCCACAGGCTCTCTTAAACGAAGGAGCGTCTTCATGAGTGTAGTCTTTCCGGAACCGTTTTCTCCCACAATGCAAAGATAATCCCCTGCACTTACGGAAAAATTAAGGTCCTTTACTATAACATGGGAATCATATCCCAGTGACAGATTTTGAACGGTGATCAAAGCCACTTTTGAATGCCTCCTAAAACCATTAAGAAACCCAATTATACCTAGGCAAATAGGGTGTGTCAAGTAAATTGAAATCCATTCACATTTTACAACGGATAAGGTAAAAAGACACGGGCGGAGATACTGTCCGTCCGTGCCTTTATCGTAAACGATCTGAATTTAAGGATGAAACCTCTCAAGGTCAGTCGTTATATCCGTTGGGATTTTTGCTCTGCCAGTTCCAGGATGATGAACACATATCATCCAGGTTATACTTAGCCTCCCATCCCAGCTCCTTCTTTGCCAGGGAAGCATCCGCATAACAAGTGGCGATATCGCCGGGGCGGCGGTCCTTGATCTCATAGGGAACCTCATGTCCGCAGGCCTTTGAAAAGGCTTTGATCACATCCAGTACGCTGTAGCCGTTCCCAGTTCCCAGGTTATAAACCTTCACGCCGGGATTCTCCTTTATCTTATCGATGGCCTTTACATGACCTATGGCCAGATCCACCACATGTATGTAGTCCCTGACTCCGGTACCGTCGGGGGTATCGTAATCATTGCCAAAGACACCCACGCAGGAAAGCTTGCCTATGGCCACCTGAGCCACATAGGGCAGCAGGTTATTGGGAATGCCCTTGGGATCCTCTCCTATCATGCCGCTTTCATGGGCGCCTATGGGATTGAAATAACGCAGCAGTATCACATTCCACTCCTTATCGGCAGTATGGAAATCAGAAAGGATCTGTTCCAGCATGCTCTTTGTCCAGCCGTAGGGATTGGTGGGCGTCCCCTTGGGACACTCTTCGGTTATGGGAACAAAAGCGGGATCTCCGTAAACCGTGGCAGAGGATGAAAAGATGATATTCTTACAGCCGTGATCCCTCATGGCCTCGGCCAGGATGAGGGTACCGCTGATATTGTTCTTATAATATTCAAGAGGCTTTACCACCGACTCTCCCACTGCCTTGAGTCCGGCGAAATGGATCACGCAGTCGATCTTATGCTCGGTGAATATCTTATCCAGGGCTGTGCGGTCAGCCATGTCCGCCTCATAAAAAGCTGTCTTTTTGCCGGTGATCTCCTCGATACGGTCCACTGCCTTTTTGTTTGAGTTATAAAGGTTATCCAGGATGACCACCTCATAACCGTTGTTTAAAAGCTCCACGCAGGTATGGCTTCCGATGTAGCCTGCGCCGCCTGTTACCAAAATTTTCATGTTTTTACCTCCGGGGTTACGTTATTTAATGATTCACTCTTTCAGGATCCTTCTTTGCTACACTCCTCAGGATGACAATAGAAAAAGTTTCAAGGTATGAAGTCGCGTATCGCCTCGAGGGCGGGATTCACATTGCCGTCATAGTCAAAAAGCGCCTGATTGGCCCACTCATTGCCGCAGGGGCCGGGATCGTCGTTCATGTACTTAAGGGACGCGGGTGTAGCCCAGCCGGAGCCGGGAACAGGGATCCACGCGGGTTCCCACCAAAAGAAGCCTTTGCCTCTTCCCTCCGCCACATTCTTAAGACGATCAAGGAAATCCTCAATAAAAAGCTTCTGCCCCTCTTTTGTCATGGGGTAATCCACCTTCGACGCGAGCTCTTCCTTAGTAGCATACCCTTTTCTTTCCTTTGGCGCAAGTTTTTCGTACGATGCATAGTCCTCCATGGTAAATCCCATGGACACCTCGGCCACATAAATATCCTTATGATATCTAACGGCAATATCATTCATATTGTCCTCCAGATCCTTAAGGCTTCCATGCCAGAAGGGATAGTATGACATGCCGATGACATCAAAATCCTCTCCCCTTTTCAGATAATTGTCAAACCATCTGCGATAGAGCTCATTATTGCCTCCGTTGTCCAGATGGATCATCACGGGGATAAGTTCATCCACATCCCTTACCGCCCTTATGCCCGCGCTTATAAAGCGGGCACAGTTATCATAATCGGGAAGCTGACCCTCGGGCCAAAGTAGCCCTCCCGTCACTTCGTTTCCCACCTGTACCATTCGGATATTGACGCCGGCTTGGATCATCTTCTCAAGAGATTCTTTTGTAAAATCATAAACCGCCTGCTCCAGCCGGTCAACCGAATAGTTTCTCCAGGCCTTTGGCTTATACTGCTTGCCCGGATCCACCCAGAAATCGGAATAATGAAAGTTTAAAAGCACGCCCAATCCGGCGGCGGTGACCTTTTTGCCTATATATATGTCCGTTTCCAGATCATTGCCACCGGCGCCGTAGTTCTCCCCCTCCTCGCTGAAGGGATCGTTCCACAGTTTGATACGAATGGTATCCACATCATATTCCTTCATGATGGAAAGGACATCCTTTTCTTTGCCGTGATCATAATATTTTGCGCCGCACTTTTCCAGCTCGGCCAGGGTGGACATATCCATGCCCTTGATAAATTTTCTCATTTTTATATTCTTATCTACTCTTTGTTCTTTATAATAATCAGGGTTTACACATCTATCGCTCAATCGAAATCGAATTTATCAAACCGCTTCATCATATCGCCGTAGCGCTCTCTCACCTTTTCATTCCACTCCAGCACCTTTTTCTCATCGCCTCTGAACTGGCAGCGGATGCAGGAATAAATACCCGTATCCGTATCAAGGAACATATCTATATCCAGATCTCTCATAAAACATGAAGGACATCTGTAATTCAGTTTGCCTTTTCTAAGCTGAGCCATGTCGCAAACACCTCCTTTTCCTTTATCTGCTTTTTGAAGCCCAGTTTGAACATGGGTGAAAAAGCATAGCCCTCTTCTATATATCCGAGCGCCTTATCGGAAGGCGTCATGGAAACTCTGGTATCTATTGCAGGTACAATAGCGCTGACTTCCTTTGCGCCTTCCTGCTTTGCATCGCGGCACTTATAGGCGTAATCGATCTGCTGATCGTCCACCTTTAATATGATGCCGGTCATATCCTCGGGATATTCGGTGGTACCATAGCAGGCGGTGATATATTCATCCAAAAAGATCTCTGCCGTGGGATCCGTGATCTCAAGGATGGTCCTTTCTATCTTTATATTGGAAGATCCTTCTTCAAAATATTCCCTGGTCTGAAGCTTCACGCTGACCTTGTTAAACTCTATGGTCACGGGATCCAGGGTCAGTATCCTGTTCTTTTTGCCATCGATCTCCTCTTCAAAGAAGTGTGCATGGGTGGGGCAAAGACAAAGGTCCACTTCCTCTCCGTTGCAGGAGAGCTTAGCGCTTCTCACGGTTCCCGCACCTGCATAATGGGTAAAATAGCCGGCCCTGTATTTTTCCTGAATGAGGAAAGGATAGGATGCATCCTGCACATGGGGTGTGCCGATACCCACGGGCCAGTTAAGCTTTGCCACATAAGGACGAAGGTCTACTATGGCGCCGCCCTGATCCATGTTCACGCAGGCTCTCATGTAAGGATCGCAGTACCAGAACAGCTGCTTGTCCGATCCGTAAAGTATATCCCTCCAGAGGGCGCACTCGGGCTCATTGTAATTGCCCTCGTTCACGTGTTTCTTTTCTCTGTAATGATCTGCAAACTCGCTCATAGTCATATCGATGAGCTTACCCTGTTTCTTCAGGTCACCGTAATACTTACAGCCTTCGGTGTATGACTTTAAAAGCAGCTCATAGGGCTGCTCCCAGCGTCCCATCTTGTTCATCCAGCCCGGTCCCACAAACATCATATTGTAGGCGTAGCCATTGTTGTACTTTTCCAGGCTCCGATACTGATCGATGAGATTATAAAGATAGGGGAATTCCCAGGTCTTTGTATCATAGATCATACCGCGGAGCACATTCTGGGGATGGGTGCCGAAATTGGAACCGTTACCGTCATAGCAGGCGATCAGATCTCTGGAAAGATGAGGGATAGCCACGATGCCGGAGTCCTCAGCCTCATTTGCGGCGGGGGCATGGGTGTTCTGCTTTGAAGGGATCCAGGGTGCCCAGGGACCTCCGTCAAAGAGAGTGTACCATGAATTATTACAGGTATGATAAGCCTTAGGGCCCTCTTCCCAGCAGGTTGCCACCGCGCATTTTACCGACGGATAGGTTTCCTTGATATAATTAGTCAGCTCGGCATCCATATAATAGGAGCCCGTGGACTCGGGGTAAAATCCAAACTTTTCCTTGAAGAGTTCAAACACATCCTGTACAATGGCTTTCTTATCTTCCATGGAAAACATCCAGATACAGAAATCTTTGGTCTTGTATTTTTCCCTGAACTGCTCGCAAGGAAGTCCCAGAAGGGAAAGGGCGATCTCATCACCAAACTCTTCATGGTGCTGCTTTGCCAGTGACACGGCCTCTTCGTTAAAAAGAGAGGCGTAGGTCATCTGGATGGTGCACTTAAGACCGTTCTCATGAGCTATCCTCTGCTGGGTCTTAAATATGTCGAGGGACTCGGTGATCAGGGCCTTATCCCCTATATCCTCCTCTTTGCCCTGTCCCGTGACGGTAGCGGAGTATTCCGGAACCATCTCGGGGCGGTGGATTATATTTACGATAAATTTGTCCATGGTTTCTCCTTATTTTATATTTTATGATCCGTTCAGTGTTTTCACTGCTCAACGGGGCACCGCTGTCTACGCTTCGCTTCGGTCGGCGCATAACAAACGTCCCCCGGACGTTTTGCGCCGCTATGTGTCTTCGACGCAGCGGTACTAAACTCAAACTTCACTTCGTTCGTTTTTGTTAAGTACCGGACGTCTCAGAACATCCCCGTCTGAGCAGCAAAAACACTTCACTACACACTATCATCCACGACTGCAATTTCATATTTCTGAAGTGTAACACTTCCGTTGCACTCCTTATCCGAAAGCAGTTCCCATCCGCTTACATTTTCTATGGTAACGGACTCTGCGTTCATGTTCAGGTAGAATTCATATTTTTTGTCATCAGCATATCTGATATGGTATTCCACTCCTTCGGGAATGGATCTGCCTTTGATACCGGCTGCGTCAAGCGTCATGTCAAAGATGTGATGCATATCTTCGGGGCTTAATCTGCAGCCCACATACCAGGCATTGCCTTTACCGTGTTCTTTGGCTGTGACTGCGGCCGTACCTTTGAGATAATCCTGCTCATAGGTGGCCAGAACTTTTGCATCCTTTACACGAAGAAGCTCCTGATAGTCTTTTACCAAAGCCTTCCGGCCGTCCTTCACAAAGGTTATCTCATTGGAATCCTTGGGATAGAGAGTGTCTATCTCTTCGCTTATGATGCCAAAGACTTCTGACAGTCCCTGTCCCGGGAAGCCTCCCAGATAGCACAGCGTGTCCTTGTCCACATAGCCTGTAAAGTAGGTGGCGATGAACTGTCCGCCGCCCTCCACATATTCCTTTATCTTTTCACCGACGCCATCGTGCAGCAGATAAAGCATGGGAGCGACTATCATCTTATACTCCGAAAAATCATCATCCGAAGATATGATGTCGGGATCCATTCCCATTTTGGCCAGTTCCTTCCAGCTATCCATCACAGTCCGGTCATAATTCTTAGTCTCGTTTGAAAGAGCCCAGCTATCCTTTACGGCCCAGCGCACATCCCATTCAAAGATCACGGCTACTTCGCTTTTTCTGACGCTGCCCTGAATATTTTTTACTCTGAGAAGCTTTTGTCCCAGGTCTTCCACTTCCTTAAAGATCCTGGTATCGTCCGTTCCCAGATGATCGATCAGGGCTCCGTGGAACTGTTCGGAACAGCCTCTGCCCTTTCTGATCTGGAAATACTGCACCGTGTCCGACCCGCAGGATAAAGCCTGAAAAGACATAAGCGCGTGGATGCCGGGTCTTTTGTACTTATTGTAGGGGGACCAGTTTACCAGCCCCGGAGCGCTTTCCATCAGCATGAAAGGCCTGTCCTTTTTCATGCAGGCGTACAACACGTGATTAAAAGCATTATCATACAGGGTATCCGACAGGGACTCATAATCATTATGAAGGAAGGGATAAGCGTCCCAACTGGTATAATCCAGTTCCTTTGCCAATACCCTGTAATCAAAATCTTCAAAGAGGCACATGAAATTGGTGGTAACGGGAATATCCGCCCGCACCTCTCTTAAGGTGTCGATCTCCATCTTCATGGACCGGCATACATTCCATGTATTGAACCTGCGCCACTCCAGATTCTGGCCCAGGATGGATCTCTCCCCGTTCATAAAGGGAGGATCTATCTCGTCAAAATCATTGTAGGTATGGCTCCAGAAGGTGGCCCACCAGGCATGGTTAAGCTTTTCTATGTCCCCGTCAAAACGTTTTGAAAGATAGCGTCTGAACTCCTGCTTACAGTTATCGCAGTAGCAATATCCCGTATACTCATTTGATATATGCCACATCAAAAGTCCGGGATGATCGGCAAAATTTTCCGCCAGTTTCCGGTCGATGACGCGTATGCGCCGTTCAACGTTCGGTGATGACATACAATGATTCTCTCGCATGCCGTGATGAGCCTTTATGCCGTTCTCATCCACTCTTATGGCGTCGGGATATTTTTTGTCAAGCCATGCGGGCTTTGATCCCGAGGGTGTGGCCAGGATGGTATATATGCCGTTTTCATACAGGTCATCCATCACTTTTTTAAGCCAGGAGAAATCGAATTCATCCTCCCGCCTCTCATAGGAGGACCAGGAAAATACCCCCAGTGTCACACAGTTTATTCCGGCTTTTTTCATCAGCCTTATGTCTTCTTTTAAGATGTCGGGGCGATCCAGCCACTGGTCGGGGTTATAGTCTCCGCCGTGGAGGATGCCGTCGATCTTGGGGAATATTTTATGTGTTTTAATTATCGTTTTCATATTGGTTTCTCAGATTGCCAAACTCTTTCAGGATCCTTCGCTAATGTCCTAAGGAATCCACCACTTCGTGTGTCTACGCTCCGCTTCGGTCGGCGCTGAACAAACGTCCCCCGGACGTTTAGCGCCCCCTTAGGACGAAATTCGCCCAGGATGACAAACAATACTCAGAATGACAAAGAATATCATCCTTTAGTAGCACCGCCGGTGATACCTTCCACATAGAATCTCTGCATGATTATGAAAAGAACAGAGATGGGTATGGATACCAGCACGCCGCCTGCGCAGAACCTTGCAAAATAGGAGTTGATCAAGGTTTTCTCCAGCATATTATAAAGTCCGATGGCCGCAGTCCAGTCAGAGGATATACCCGAATTCAGGATCATCTTGGCGTAGACAAAATCCATCCAGGGAGCCAGGAATCCGCTTATGACGGTATACACGATTATTGGCTTTGAAAGTGGCAGCACTATGGAAGTAAATATCTTTGCCTCTGATGCGCCCTCCAGTTTGGCCGCTTCCCTCAATGATTCGGGAATGGTATCAAAAAAGCCCTTCACTATCAGATAGCCCAGGCCCGATGAGCCCGAATACACCATTATAAGACCCAGATGGGAATTGGTCAGGCCAAAGGTTTTGAGCACAAAGTAAACGGCGATCATGGCCAGTACTCCGGGGAACATGCCCAGGATTATGCTCACGTTCATCAGAGCCTTCCTGGCACCGAACCTCATGCATGACATGGAATAAGCCACGCTGAGCACGAAAGTGGTGCTGATGACACAGGTGAAGCAGGCTATGACAAAGGTATTCCAGAACCATCTGGGGAACTGGGCCACGGTGTCGGTCCCAAAGAGCAGGCTCCTGTAATTTTCTATGGACCACTGCTCCGGGAAGAAATGGCTTATGTTTATTCCGGGGTAGGCCGAAAATGAGGTGCACACCAGCCATACTATGGGAACGAGCCAGAAGAATGCCAGTACAAAGAGCAGCAGATGTCTCAAAAATGATAACAATAAGTCTTTCATTATTTAAAGTCCTCCTCTCTTCCGGCTCTCATCATCCTGGTGAAAGTGATGAGAGTACCCACGGCACAGATCACGAATACCACACAGCCGATGACCGAAGCCATCTTGTAGTTATAGTACTCGGAGGTCAGCCGGAACAGCCACGTTACCAGCAGATCCACCTCTTTGGCGTTAGCCGCCGCCAGAGTCTGGTTGGTGGTCACATACATGTCCTGAGTCAGCAGATATATGACGTTAAAGTTATTGATATTCCTTACAAAATCCGTAAGGAGTGCAGGTCCTGTGACAAAGAGCATGTAGGGCATGGTAATATGGACAAATATCTGGAATTTTGTAGCGCCGTCGATCTTTGCCGCCTCCACCAGTTCATAGGGGATATTCATCAGCACGCCGGTGGCTATCAGCATCTGATAAGGCACGCCCACCCATATGTTTATGAGCACTATCATCACCATGGCCCAGCCCGGGCTGGTAAGGAAAGGGATATAGGTAATGGTGTCCTTTACCAGACCAATCTGCTGTAAAAGCGCCGTAATCCCCAGATTCGAGCAGATGGAATTCACAATACCTGAATCCGCGAAAAAGTTACGGACCAAAAGAAGCGACACAAACTGAGGCACCGCTATGGTCACCATAAAAAGGGTACGCCAGAGCTTGGGCAGCTTCGTGGCAGGGCTGTTTATCAACATGGCCAGCAGTATACCGCCTATGTAGGTGGTGAAGGTAGCAAACAGCGCCCACACCAGAGTCCATACGATGACCACCCTGAAGGCATAGGCGAACTCAGCCGACTGTCCGAAGGAAATGATCTTTGAAAAGTTCGTAAAGCCCACCCATGTAAACAGTGCCGTGGGAGGCATGTGCGCCTGGTCATAATTGGTAAAGGCCACCGCTATCATGATGATGAGCGGCACTATGGTAAACAGGAGCACACCTGTGACCGGGAGGGAAAGGAGGGTTATATGGAACTTATTGTCAAACATCTCCTTTATATCCTCGATAAAGGTATTTATATGATGGCCCTGTTCATCCTCATCCTGAATGTAATACACACTCGTCATGTTCACCATCCAGATGGCTATGAACAAAAGGATGAGGACTATGGTGATAACTCCCAACAGCAGTATCATAAATGAATTGTCATAATCATTTACCACATTCTGCATGGTGATCACGTCAAACTTTGACTCATACTGCACAGTGCCAAGGGTTTTGAATTTTCCGAGATATCCCACTCCGAAAAAATACATGTAAGCAATGAACAGTATCTCCATTCCCGTGACCAGAAGGCCCTTTATGATCTGACGGTGAGCCATATAACCCGCCCCCATGATGAACAGGGAGAGCTTCGTCCAGATATTGCCGTCCTTAAGCGCAATCCAGAATTTCTGTATAAAATTGTGATCCTTATATCTTACATATACATTCATAATTTTGCCGGCCTTTCATATCCGTAAAAACGATCACTCGGCTACAGGCTGTGATACACCGTCCACAAGGTTGTCAAGAAGTTCCTGAAGATCCTTACCCTCGGGGTTTCCTGATGCTATGATGGCACCGAAGGTCTCGGTGGGAGTCCAGTAATTTCCGCCCTCGCATCCGTCGAGGATAGCGAACTGTGACTGACTGGCAAGGGCTGCGATAGCGGGATCGGAAAGAACCTCTTCGGAAGCTGCAGCCTTTGCGTTTGCAGGGCCGGCGCCTCTTAAGGTAAATCTTTCAAGCTGACGATCATAGTCTGTAAAGTACTCGGCAAGGAGCATAGCCCAGCCCACATTCTTTGAATGAGGGTTCACACCGAAAAGCTTGTAACCTGCCACGGAACTCATCTGGATCTGCTTACCTGCACATGTAAAGGTGGGAAGATGGGTAGCACCATAGTTGTCGCCCCAGGTATTGGCCGCCACCTCGGCATTCCAGGTACCATTCACGCCTGCGATGATGGAGCCATCGGTAAGTCCTGTCACAAACTCTGCGTCACTGGTGGAAAGGAAGCCCGGATTGGCTGCTATGTCAAGCATGGACTGAACCACTTCAGTACCCTTAATCCCGTCCTTTGACGTACCGTTCCAGTCCATGGTGGTGGAACCGTCGGGATTGGCTGAAAGCTCGAAACCTGCGCCTACAAAGAAGCTCAAGGAGTACCAGCCGGAGTCAAACTGCATGGAAACCTTCTTTCCGGCATCGGCTGCCTTCTGCAGCATGGCATCCATACTCTTTACATCATCCTCTGAGAAATATTCTTTGTTATAGAACATAAAATATCCGTTATCCGCAGTTGCGGGATAAGCATAGAGTTTTCCGTCCCTTACGGCTGCCTGAACGGCACCTGCCTCCATGCCTCCGCAATCTTCGATGATCTTGTCAGTATCGATGGAAACCTCCTGAAGGGCTCCTGCCGCTACCAGATCCGTCACCTGATCTCCCGCAAAGGAAAATACATCTGCCGCAGCCTCAGGGTCTGTAAGGATGGTATCCTTTGCGGTGGACTCTGACTGAACGCCGATGTTGAAGCTTAAGCTCACGTCAGGATACTGCGCCGCAAAATCATCACACCAGCCCTTTACCATATCCTGGTCTTCCTCGGCTGCCCAGACAGTGAGGTCTACGGGGCCCGTGGTATTGGCGATAAGAGCGTTGACCGCATCCTCACCGGATGCTACGGATGAGGTATCCACAGTCTGTATCTCCTGTGTACCATCTGTCGCTGCGGGAGCGCCATCCGCAGGAGCCTGTTCCTGTGTCTGCGCCTCGGGTGCCGGCTCTGAGGTGTCCGCCACCTCGGGATTACCGCAGGCTGTCAGAAGAGAGCCTGCCATTACTGTTGTCAAGATTGCTGCTAAGATCTTTCTTTTCATTTCTTTCCTCCATAATTTCATAGTTTACTTTACTGCTTTTTACTGTATCACAAATGTCCTTGTAAGTTCTCCGGTATAGTTACCTATACCGATGATCTTTACAGTGGGTGCGCTGTCATACTCAAAGCCTTGCGCATCTGCCGTTGAGCATCTGTCATGGTTATTTGAATAAACCAGCACATAATCCTTATTCTGTCTCAGTGTCTTTTTATTGCACTTAACCTTAAGCTTCGGTTCTACCGCCTCTCCATTCCTATACTTCTGAGGCTTTATCTCCTTGATCTCAGTGTTACTCTCAGTAAGTTTACGTGAAGAGAGTGCGAAGTTCCACTTAATGATATTCTTGTTTCCTGTTCCCTTAAGATCATTCTTTGCTGTGAATACAAGATTGGGAACGGTTTTTCCAAATACACCCGACACCTTCTTGATATTCTTTACCGTAAGATTGTATGCGGTCCCTCTCTTCATGAAATCCTCTACTCCGTACCTGGGATCTATGAACTTTACATACTTCACATCATTAAGCAAGGTCTTTCCGCTGAACTGTACCGAGTTGACGGAAACTATCTCAAGGTCATCCACAGTCCTGGGGCGGATATAGAATGCATCCCAGAAGGTGACAGTTCCGGTGTAATTGGTTGTGCCAGAGAATTTCGCTTTTACACCCTCACCCTTTGCGTATGTGTAAGGTACGGGATCCTCTTTATTGAGTCCGCCGTAGGTTATTCCGTTTCCGCTGCTGGTAAGCTTTGACGCTTTCACATTATCGGAGTAACTCAGCCTGTAGTCTATGAAAGGCATGCTGGCTTCATTTCCGTTTATTAGTACCCTTAATCCATCACTGTCTGCGGAAGCGCCCGAATATCCCGGAGTCTTCTTATAGCCTGTGTAATACTGCTCTCTTCCGTAGGTGGTATCCTCATCCATCACATCAAAGAGGTTGGTCTTTTCCGTAACCTGTACCGGCGTATTTGCCGACTCATGATTTATGGCTGCATAGCCCATGGCGTTGTTTGCCGAGACAAGGGTCCTGTACTTTGAAAGGGGAACCAGCTTAAGTGTCTTAACCTTAAATTTCTTTGACACATCGCCTGCCAGAAGCTTTCCGTCTGCCGCCTTTGCTCCGTCCTTAACTCTCAGGTAAATAACCGCGGTGCCGGCAGAGGTGATATTATCCTTTGCCTTCTGCTTGTACAGATAGATATCAAACTGGTCCTGAGTAAGGATAGTGGCGCCGCTTCCCGTCTTCACGCTGATATAATTTGCGCTGATTGTTTTATTTCCGGTGGTATCCACCTTAAGTGTGCCTTTTCCGTTTTTGTCTAGACGGATAGCTCCTGCCTGATAGAACACATCTCCCAACTTAACTGATGCTGATGTGACCATGTGATCCTTATCAGCCACTCTCAGAGTCTTAATTACGGTTCCGGTAAGTTCCTTCTTGCCGTCTACCCTGACCACATAATTCTTTGAAGCATCCGCCCTCTGACCGGTAACCTCTGCCCCCAGCTGGTTTACGCTGACAGAGTTTGCACTCACCAGATTTGCGCTCACCTCATAAACCGAAACATTGAAAAGACCGGGAGTGATCTTTTTATTGTTGCTGGACTTAAGC
This sequence comes from Lachnospiraceae bacterium, assembly GCA_017441585.1. Lineage (GTDB taxonomy): Bacteria > Bacillota > Clostridia > Lachnospirales > Lachnospiraceae > UBA1753. The sequence continues at coordinate 3,843 of JAFRWW010000041.1, read as the reverse complement.
ATCAGAGTGGTCTTGGGCTTCAAAGCTTTACCCTCCAGAATATCCTGGGTCTGAACGATCATATCGGAATCCGTTATGTCATAGGGCTTAATGTTCAGAGTCAATACGGCCTTACCCTTATAATTTCCTTTTCCTTTGATGACCACCTTCGCCTTCTTTGTATCAGTGCTGACCTTCTTATTATTCTGATAAGTGACACTGTAATCCTTCTTGTTACGCAGGTTGACTGTCTTGTCATACCATATCTGTACGGAGGGTTTAGCTCCATCCTTTACATATTCCACATCCGCGATCCTGTTTGTATCATTTACAACCATTCTCGAATTGGCATCGCCCTCGATTATGAGTTTACTGATGTCGGCTCTCTGAACCTTGAATTTCTGCGATATGCTTCCTGAATATGTTGCAGAGCCCAATACGGCCGACACATACAAGGTAGCCTTTCCTACCTTTTTGTTCTTTTCATATCCCAGCACATATTCGTTGGATGACACGGTATTTCCATCCGAATCCTTTACCTCTATGGCGTAGATACTGTCGGGATCCTCAGCCTTATCCACAAAGGTTATGGGAGATCCGGTGTAATAATACTCCTTAACTTTCTTATTTACATCAGGTCTTATGAATTCAACGGAAGCTATCTTCTTCCTGGTATCATCCACTATCTTAAAGGTAATATTCTTTGAACCTGTAAAATTAGGTTTCTTTCCCGTTACGGTAATGGTTCCCTCGCCTACAGATGCATTCTTTCCGTATTTAACCTCGAAATCCTTCTCGGCAAGAGTATAACCCCTGTATCTTACGGTAACCTCGGGCATCACCCTCTTACTATTCAGATAGAAGGCTGCCTTATCGGGACTGATGCCGTTCAGGCTTACGATGACCTCCTTATCGTTTACATCCACCGCTCCGTTTTCAAAGGGATTTACAAAATCACCGGTGACTGTCACATCACCCTCGGGCATGTTGAAGTATATGGTAGCGGATGCCAGTGAATTATCTTCCTCGGTGGCTGTGTAAACCGCCTTTTTGCCATCTACCTTCCATGCACTCTTTCCGTTGGCAAATTCCTTCTTAAAGTATGTCTCATTCACGCCTTCACCTGTCACGGTAATGGTATTGAGCATGGAGCCTCTCTCACTCTTTGCGGTGAGCTTAACTTTTTCGCAGGTTCCGGCAACATACCTGGATGCCGTTATAAGACCTTGTCCGTTTCCGGTATTTTCGGTAACGTTTATGTTATAGGTTCCATAGAGATAGGTATCATCCACTGATCCCCAGGCGCCTGCAGTGGAGCCGTTCATCTCAAAGCCCACTACCAGATACTGTCCCGCGTCAACCTTTATATCCTCGGTCTTTACTTCCTGCCATGAGAGCCAGCCTGCAAACTGTGTGGAAGCCTTGTATCTCTTAGCGTCAGTTCCCAGTGGATGCTTTACGGGATCTGCCTTTGTGGCCTCAAGATCCTTATCAAAGGCTGCCTCATCATCGTATACATAAGCTACCGCATACTGCTTGTCATACTTTCCTGCGGAACCGCCTTCAAGATATCCTCCGAAGGTGTAGCTGCCGGGTATGAACTCGGTGCCTGCCTTGGCCGTACCTATCTTCTGATAGATGTGGATATCCATGGGAGCATCGCCATGCCAGAAGTTAAGGGCATGTCCCTTTTGTGTATCACCCTTTGCGTTCTCATTGTTTATGGTGATATTGTTGGTACCCCAGTTAAAATACTTGGTATTATCTGTTCCGTCCGTATCCGTGATGTAGGTGACATAGGTGCCGTCCTCATTTACGCCGTATACATCCCAGTTGTAGAACTTCACATTATTGTTTGTGTTGTACTGGATGTTCTCAAAATCGTTGTTCTTAAGGGCGCCGATTGAATTGTTTGCCACAACCTCCACAGTCAGCTTCACCACATAGACTGTGCCCTCGGCCTTTGCCTTTCCGTTTATCTCATAGATCCCGGCCTCATCCAGATCGATCTTCTTTTTCTCATCTTTGTTCCATACTACGGAAGTCTCGCCTTCGCTGCCATCATTGTAGTATACGGGAACCGTAGCGGGAAGGATATCGTCTATCTCAGCGTCCGTACCCACATTAAGTATGATCTTCTGATTTCCCTGTACTGCCACTACCTCTTTCTTTGCCGCAGAAGCGCCGCTTCTTATGAGCTTAAAGATACGTGCTGTATCAAGGGCAGTTCCGTCAAAATTGAACCAGCCCATGTTATCCACTCCGACGCCGCCGTAATAAAGACCTGCATCCGTGGGATCGTACTCGATGGAATACTTTGACGCCCAGCCTGAACCGTAGGTTTCCCAGGCTGCCACATTTTTCTTGTAATTCTCCGCATCATATGAGTAATCGTCATAGCATGCCTGATAAGGTGAAAGCCATGCGCTCTCCCAGTAGAACACACCAAAGGCTGACAGATCATCCTTACCCTCGTTCACGCTGTTGACAGCATCCACCACAGCTCTTAATTCATCCGCCTGACCCTGTACCGATATGGAATAGCTGGTCACATCCTGTCCGCCTGATATGGAAGGGCCGGAGTTATGGAAGCCGTCACCGTCCAGCCATGTCCAGGCCCATGAGGTCTCGGCCACATAAACCTTTGTGGGTGTTCCGCCGGGGCCGTAACCTGACTTCAGAGCCTTAAGTACCGTCTTGAGGTTTGAGATGCTGCCGTGATTGTACATGGGATAATATGAAACGCCCACTGCATCGTAAGGCACATACTGCTCGGTTCCGTCAGCATGACTCTTATACTTTCTGTTTCTTACCTGTCTGTCCATGCAGCCTGTCACGGTACCGCCGCCGTTCTGTACATCGGTAAAGTGAACAGCCGCATCGATGTAATGTCCGTAGAGCTTATCTGCCGCATCATGGACAGCCTCACAGCCGTATCCGTAAAGGATGGTGGCGTCATTATCAGTCTCGCCGGCGATTCCGTGGTTACTCTCGTTACCCACCTGTACCATGTAGATATCATTGATGCCCGCATCATGAAGGGTTTCAAGAGATTCATATGTAAATTTGTAAAGAGCATCAGCCTTCTGCTGATTCGTCATATCGGCCCAGGCCTTGGGAGCCTTGTACTTGGCGGGATCTGCCCAGAAATCGGAATAATGGAAATCGATGAGGATCTTCATACCCGCATTCTGTGCCAGCTTAGCCAGAATAACAGCCTTATTGATGTCATTATTTCCACCGCCGTAGCCGTTTCCTGAGGAATCATAAGGATCGTTCCAGATACGGATCCTCACCCAGTTGGTGCCGCCGTCCTTAAGATAGTTAAAGAACTGCTGGTCGGAAAGGGCCTCTGCCACACCGTCACCGTTTGTGTCTGCCTTAAATACCACGCCGGACTGACGTACTGAAACGAAGGAGGACAGGTCCGCACCGGTTATGAAGTCATCATTGAGGGCCACCTTCCTTACGTTAATGCCCGCCTCGGTGCTGTATTTAAGGGCGTTTATGGCATCCTTTAATTTATTGTAAAGTGTTGCCGTCTTTTCAGCGTCCTCTTCCTCGAGTTCTTTTTCAATATTTTCAGCATAGGTCTTTGCCTCAGCCAAAGCCTTCTTAAGTACCGCAAAGCTTTCAGCCGAGAAATCAGCCGTATCATATAACTCAGCCTCTTCGATGAGATCAAAGAGCATATCAAGGGTGATCATGTCAGCGCCTTCAAAAGAGCTGTATATCTTATCATCCTTTACGTAGAATTCATCGCCGTCCTTTGATGTGATGACCAGAGCCTTATAGATATCATAAGTCGCTCCCCTTGCTATAGTCATCACGCTATTATCCCAATCCTTTGAATTGATCTCGAAT